>NZ_CP179931.1:790000-905000 GCF_047495465.1 Alcanivorax sp. IL3 | reverse complement strand
GCGACGGGCTGCCGTCATGGAGGGGTAGTTCAGGGCACCTTCAGAGATGAACTGCTTGGCGTACTCGCCGCTCTGGATACGCTTCAGGGCATTGCGCATGGCCGCACGGGATTCGTCGTTGATCACTTCCGGGCCCGTCACGTACTCGCCGTACTCCGCATTGTTGGAGATGGAGTAGTTCATGTTGGCGATGCCGCCTTCGTACATCAGGTCAACGATCAGCTTCAGTTCGTGCAGACACTCGAAGTAGGCCATTTCTGGCGCGTAGCCCGCTTCGGTCAGGGTCTCGAAACCGGCTTTCACCAGCTCGACTGCACCGCCACACAGAACCGCCTGCTCACCGAACAGGTCGGTTTCAGTCTCGTCCTTGAAGGTGGTCTCGATGATGCCGGTACGGCCACCACCAACGCCAGAGGCATAGGACAGAGCCACGTTCTTGGCATTGCCGGACGCGTCCTGGAAGATCGCGATCAGGTCAGGAATACCGCCGCCCTTGGTGAACTCGGTGCGCACGGTGTGACCCGGTGCTTTGGGAGCGATCATGATCACGTCCAGATCAGCGCGCGGCACGATCTGGTTGTAATGGATGGCAAAACCATGGGCGAACGCCAGGGTCGCGCCTTTTTTCAGGTTCGGCTCGATTTCGTCACGGTACAACTGGGACTGGAATTCGTCCGGGGTCAGGATCATGACCACATCAGCAGCCGCCACAGCAGCCGGTACATCGCTAACTTTCAGGCCATGGGCTTCGGCCTTGGCGATGGAAGAAGAGCCGGCACGCAGACCGACAGTCACGTCTACACCGGAATCATTCAGGTTGCAGGCGTGGGCGTGCCCCTGGGAGCCGTAACCAATGATGGCCACTTTCTTGCCCTGGATGATGGAAAGATCGCAATCCTTGTCGTAATACACTTGCATGCTCATAGCTCTGGCTCTTTCAGATAACGGAAATCGGTGACAGGCAGGCACCTAGGGAGCCTGCCCGGACAGGCCAGCCACTCTAGGCTATCCGCCGCATTGCGTAAAATGATATATTTGAAACATAGCATTGCGATTATCGCAACGAAGAGAGAGCCATGGATACCAAACCCCTGCGCCTGTTCCTGACCCTGGCGGACACCCTGCACTTCGGCCGCACCAGCACCATGTGTCATGTGAGTCCGTCCACGCTCAGCCGCACCATCCAGCAACTGGAGGATGAGCTGGGCGTGCCGCTGTTCTACCGGGATAATCGCAGCGTCACCCTGACCCGGGAAGGCCAGCGTTTTCAGGAATACGCCCGCGACACGCTGACGCGCTGGGACAATCTGCGCCATGCCCTGCAGGAAGACCGGCGCGTGCTGCAGGGGGAGCTGAGCCTGTACTGCTCGGTGACCGCCAGTTACAGCTTCCTCTACGACATCCTCAGCAGTTTTCGCCACCAGTACCCGCGCATCGAACTCAAACTGCACACCGGTGACCCGGCACAGGCAGTACAGCGCATCCAGCACGGCGAGGAAGATATCGCCATCGGTGCCCGGCCGGATCACCTGCCCGCCGGTATCGCCTTCCGACCCATCGCCCGCTCCCCGCTACTGTTCATTGCCCAGGCCGGACAAGCCCAGCTGGCGGAGCGACTCAATGGCACCGCCAGCAAAGCGGCCTGGGAGGATGTACCGATGATCCTTTCCGAAGAAGGCCTGGCCCGGGAACGGGTGGACCGCTGGTTTCGACAACTGGGAGTGAAGCCGCACATCTACGCCCAGGTGGGAGGCAATGAGGCCATCGTCAGCATGGTCAGCCTGGGGTTCGGGGTGGGTATCGTGCCGAAGATCGTGCTGGACAACAGCCCCCTGGCCGGCCGCACCCGCCCCCTGGATGTACAGCCTGCGCTGGCGGCCTACGAGGTGGGACTGTTTACCCAGGAGCGACGGCGGGAGGAGCCGCTGATTCAGGCATTCTGGTCGCAACTGCCGGAATAAGGGATGGCGGCACAGGCGGAGCGATAGCCAAAAGCTCAAACAAGAGCGATTTACCACAGAGGGCACAGAGATCACTGAGGAAAAGGAAGGGGTTTCTCTGTGTTGTCGGTGCCCTCTGTGGTGAAAATGTCTTTGCTCTGAAGTCGCTTATCGCGGCGCCAGCGACGCTTCTACAGACAAAACAAAAGGCACAAAAAAAGCCGCTCCGAAGAGCGGCTTTTTCGTCTCGCACCCAGCAGCAGGCGTCGAGCGTTTTTACAGGCTCAGCACCTTCTCGCCCCGGGAGATCCCGGACACCCCAGAACGCACGACTTCCAGCACCTGGGTTTCCCCGATGGCACCGATAAAGGCGTCCAGTTTGTCGGAAGCACCGGTAAGCTGAACGGTGTAAACAGTGCTGGTCACATCCACGATCTGCCCACGGAAGATATCCACACTGCGCTTCACCTCAGCGCGCTGGGCGCCGGTGGCTTTCACCTTGATCAGCATCAGCTCGCGCTCAATGTGAGCACCCTCGGTGAGATCAACCAGCTTGACCACTTCGATCAGCTTGTTGAGGTGCTTGGTGATCTGCTCGATCTTCAGATCATTACCGAAGGTGGTCAGGGTCAGCCGTGACAGGGTGCTGTCTTCGGTGGGCGCCACCGACAGGCTTTCGATGTTGTAGCCACGCTGGGAGAACAGACCAATCACCCGGCTCAGTGCGCCCGGCTCGTTTTCCATCAGAATAGAGATAATTCGACGCATCAGGTCCGCTCCGTCTTGCTCAGCCACATATCACGCATGGATCCGTCTGCAATCTGCATCGGGTAAACGTGCTCGGTGGAGTCGACATAGATATCCATAAACACCAGACGATCCTTAAGGGCAAAGGCTTCATCCATTGCGCCTTCCAGATCTTCGAACTTGGTGATTTTCATGCCCACGTGGCCATAGGCCTCGGCAAGGGCCACAAAGTCAGGCAAAGACTCCATATAGGACTGGCTATGACGGCCACCGTATTGCATGTCCTGCCACTGACGCACCATGCCCAGGGCCTGGTTATTGATATTGATGATCTTCACCGGCAGACCATACTGCAGGCAGGTGGACAGCTCCTGAATATTCATCTGGATGGAGCCCTCCCCGGTCACACAGGCCACGGTGGCGTCAGGGAATGCAAACTGCACGCCCATGGCGGCAGGCAGACCGAAGCCCATGGTCCCCAGCCCCCCGGAGTTGATCCAGCGACGAGGCTTGTCGTACTGGTAGTACTGGGCAGCAAACATCTGGTGCTGACCCACGTCCGAGGTCACATAGGCATCACCCTTGGTGGCCTTGTACAACGCCTGCACCACCTGCTGTGGCTTCATGGGACCGTTTTCATTGGTCTCATAGCGCATGCCATGCACCTTGCGCCAGCCTTCAATCTCTTCCCACCAGCGCTCGAGAGCCTTGCGATCCGGCTCGCCACCGTGTTCGTCGAGCATCGTCAGCATTTCTTCCAGCACCTGATGCACCGGCCCCACAATGGGGATATGCGCCATGATGTTCTTGGAAATCGTCGCCGGGTCGATATCGATATGGATGATCTTGGCGCCCGGGCAGAATTTCTTCACGTTGTTGGTGACCCGGTCATCCAGACGGGCACCCACGGCAAGAATCACGTCGGAACTATGCATGGTCATGTTGGCTTCATAGGTGCCATGCATGCCCAGCATGCCCACATTCTGCGGATCAGTGCCCGGGAAACAGCCCAATCCCATCAGGGTATTGGTCACCGGAAAATTCAGCCGATGGGCCAGCTTGGTGAGTAGCTCGCTACCCTCACCCTGGATCACACCACCGCCGGCATAGATCACCGGACGCTTGGCTTTCATCAGCTCTTCCACCGCCTTGCGGATCTGGCCGGAATGACCACGGCTGACCGGCGCGTAGGAGCGCATCTTGACCTTTTTCGGGTATTCGTAGGGGTTCTTCACGTTCGGCGCGGTCTGATCCTTGGGAATATCGATCAGGACCGGGCCGGGACGGCCGGTGGTGGCAATGTAGAACGCCTTCTTCATGATCTCGGGAATGTCCTTGGCATCGCGGACCATGAAGCTGTGCTTCACCACCGGGCGGGACACACCGATCATGTCGGTTTCCTGGAAGGCATCATCGCCAATCCAGTCGGAGCGAACCTGGCCAGACAACACGATCATGGGAATGGAGTCCATGAAGGCGGTGGCAAGACCGGTAATAGCGTTGGTGGCACCGGGGCCGGAGGTCACCATGACCACACCCGGTTTGCCGGTAGCACGGGCATAGCCATCGGCCGCATGAGTGGCTGCCTGCTCGTGACGGACCAGAATGTGGCTGACAGAGTCCTGCTGGAACAATGCATCATAAATGTGCAGTACGGACCCTCCGGGATACCCGAAGATGTACTCCACTCCCTCGTCTTGCAGCGCACGGACCACCATCTCCGCGCCGGATAACATTTCCACGGTTGCTACCTCAAATCAGAATGCATACAACCCACTGCCATGCAGCGGGACGGGGTTTACAACTTGCTGCCTGTGGATAAAGCACCATATGTGGGTGCTCTGGGGTCCTGTCGGAGGTGGCCGACACGAACACAGGCCGGGAGGGCAACGCGGAGGCAATGCAGACCTGAAGAGGGATTACTCCCGCTTTATAGGAATGAGAAACCTCCGGAGGCTCCCACAGCGGGACGAGAGTGCAGTGATACTGCTGGCAGGACATCGCGGTAACGGTGCCCCGGGTCCCGGCCTCACACACGCCGGTAAGCGAATGCGGGTCCCGATCTCCGGAAAGGTTTAATTTTGTCAGAAATGTGCGATGAATCAAAGCCCTCCGTCGGGTTTGGGTTGCAGAAAATCCCCTTCACCCGTCATGCTAAAGTACGAGAGTTGAAAACAACCCAAATAAGAAGACCGACATTATGAACAAATTCAGCCTGTTGCTTGGCAGCCTTCTGCTTATCCTCGCCAGCGCCAGCTCGGCAGCCAAGTTTTATAAGTGGGTCGATGATCAGGGGGTAACTCACTACGGTGCCAACCCGCCGCAGGGCACGACCTCCTCAGAAGTGAACACCCGCGCCAATGCCAGCTCGGATCAGGATCGTGAGCTGGAAGCCCTGGATGCGAGACGAAACGCTCGCGAAAACGCCAAAGAGGAAGCCGCAAAGGCAGCGGAAGAGGAAACTCGCCTGAAATCAGAACCGGATGAACTCGCTCAGGAGCGCTGCGAGCAACACCGCAAGAATCTCGAAACTCTGAAAAACAAACCCATTGTTCGTAGGAAGAATCCGGAAACCGGAGAAATGGAAGTCCTGGACCAGGAAGAAAGAGAAAAGATGATCAAGAATAGCCAGAAGGCATTGGAAAACTGCACCCGGAATTAAGGATACAGGAGGCCCTGATTGACAGGGCACCCTGTATTCTCACCTCACCGCGTAAAACTGAAACGATCTCCATCCACATCTATCGAGATGGTATCTCCCTGGCCGAACTCCCCTCGGAGCAGGGACTGGGCCAGCGGGTTTTCCAGCTGCTGCTGAATGGCCCGCTTCAGCGGTCGGGCACCGTAGACCGGGTCGAAGCCGGCTTCCACCAGTTTATCCAGGGCCGCATCACTTAGCTCGAGGCGAATTTCCCGCTCAGCCAGCCGCTTGCGCAGATAATCCAGCTGAATGGCAGCAATACCCTTGAGCTGATCCTTCGCCAGCGGATGGAACACCACCGTTTCGTCCACCCGGTTGATGAATTCCGGGCGAAAGTGGTTACCCACCACTTCCATGACCGCCGCCTTCATGGCCTCATAATCGTTGTCTCCGGCCAGTTTCTGGATCAGGTCGGAGCCCAGATTCGAGGTCATCACCACCACAGTGTTGCGGAAGTCCACGGTGCGTCCCTGACCATCCGTGAGACGGCCATCGTCCAGCACCTGCAACAGGATGTTGAACACATCCGGATGCGCCTTTTCCACTTCATCCAGCAGCACCACAGAGTAAGGCTTGCGGCGCACGGCCTCGGTCAGGTAACCGCCTTCTTCGTAACCCACATAACCCGGGGGCGCACCCACCAGCCGCGCCACGGAGTGCTTCTCCATGAACTCGGACATGTCGATGCGCACCATCGCCTCTTCGGTATCGAAGAGGAAGTTCGCCAGCGCCTTGCAGAGCTCGGTCTTGCCCACCCCGGTGGGCCCGAGGAACAGGAAACTGCCATTGGGACGATTGGGATCAGACAGGCCAGCCCGGGAACGGCGCACCGCATTGGCCACTGCTTCCACCGCTTCCGCCTGACCCACTACCCGCTGGTGCAGGGCCTCTTCCATGCGCAGCAGCTTGTCCTTCTCGCCTTCCAGCATCTTGGCAACAGGAATTCCGGTCCACTTGGATACCACCTCGGCGATTTCCTCGTCGGTCACCTTGTTGCGCAGCAACTGATTTTCGGTCTGGGAGTGCTGCTCTTCCTGATCCTGGGCAGCCTGAACCTTTTTCTCCAGTTCAGGAATCACCCCATACTGCAGCTCTGACATGCGACTCAGATCCCCGGCACGGCGGGCCTGCTCCAGCTCGACGCGGGCCTGCTCCAGTTCTGCCTTGTACTCCTGAGCACCCTGCAGCGCGGCTTTCTCGGCCTGCCAGATTTCCTCCAGATCCGCATATTGCTTTTCCAGTTCGTCGATATCGTCTTCCAGCTTTTCCAGACGTTTCCTGCTGGCCTCATCCTCTTCCTTGCGCAGTGCCTCGCGCTCCATCTTGAGCTGGATAAGGCGGCGGTCCAGTCGATCCATTTCCTCCGGCATGGAATCAATTTCCATGCGGATGCGACTGCCTGCCTCATCAATCAGGTCAATGGCCTTATCCGGCAATTGCCGATCGGTAATGTAGCGATGGCTGAGCCTTGCCGCCGCGATGATGGCGCTATCACTGATGTCTACACCGTGGTGGACCTCATAGCGTTCTTTGAGGCCACGCAGGATGGCGATGGTGTCTTCCACCGTGGGCTCATCCACCTGCACCTTCTGGAAACGACGTTCCAGGGCCGCGTCCTTTTCGATGTACTTGCGGTATTCATCCAGCGTCGTCGCACCCACGCAGTGCAGCTCGCCGCGAGCCAGTGCCGGCTTGAGCATATTGCCGGCATCCATGGAGCCTTCACCCTTGCCGGCACCGACCATGGTATGCAGCTCATCAATAAACAGGATGATGCGACCTTGCTGCTTGGACAGTTCGTTGAGGACAGCCTTGAGCCGCTCCTCGAATTCGCCCCGGTATTTGGCGCCAGCAATCAGTGCCGCCATGTCCAGGGACAACACCTGCTTGTCCTTCAGACCTTCCGGCACTTCGCCGTTGACGATCCGCTGGGCCAGGCCTTCCACGATGGCGGTCTTGCCCACCCCGGGCTCGCCAATAAGTACCGGATTGTTCTTGGTACGGCGCTGCAACACCTGGATAGTACGGCGGATTTCGTCGTCACGGCCGATCACCGGGTCCAGCTTGCCTGACTCGGCCCGTTCGGTGAGATTCACCGTGTACTTGTCCAGCGCCTCGCGCTTGTCTTCCGCATTGGGGTCGTCCACAGCCTCTCCACCTCGCACCTCGGCGATCTTCGCCGCCAGCACCTTTTTGGTGACTCCGGCGTGCTTCATCAGCTTGCCCAGCTCGCCGTTATCGTCACAGGCTGCAAGCAATACCACTTCCGTGGACAGATACTGGTCACCACGCTGCTGGGCCTCGCGGTCGGCCATGTTAAGAAGGCGACCTGTGGCTTGCCCCATCTGCACATCACCATTGAAATCACTCACCGTGGGCAGCTTATCCACGGCCATATTCAAGGCGGTGATCACATCACCACTGTTAGCGCCGGTTTTTTCCAGCAAAGGGCGGGCCGCCCCACCCTGCTGCTGCATCAGCGCCAGCATCAGGTGGACCGGTTCAATCGTGCTATTGCCCTGCCCCACGGCCAGGGATTGCGCGTCTGACAGCGCTTGCTGCAGGCGGGCAGTGAGTTTATCCATTCGCATTTGGGCTCTCCTATCCGGTTGTGATCCGCATTCCGGCCCCCTGTCGGCAAGCCAGTCACGATCACCGGTTATCAATCATCTGACCTTTTAATGGGTCCGATTGAGCCAGATTCAAGGCTAATGGATAATTGAGAATGGATAATTGATAACGCTCAATAAAAGCGCAGCGGAGTTCTTCCAGCAAAAAGGCCGCACCCAATCACTGGACGCGGCCTCATAGCGCCAGACAACGGATAGCCTGTCTCGCGCAGCTATCAATTATCCATTCTCAATTATCAATTGCCTTCTTCGTCGAGCCAGATCAGAGAAGCAAACCGGCCCGTGTCACCTTCCTTGCGGAAGGAATAGAAGCGCGTGAGATCACAGGCGGTACAGAGCTCGCCACCCTGAACATCCTCTACGCCCAGACGAGCCAGTTCTATCATGGCAGCCTGAGCGACGGAAAAGCGCCAATGGCCGGGCGAGGCATCTGCCTGAAAGGCGCCTTTGAAATCAGTGTGGGCAGCCACAAAGGCCCGGTAAACCTCGTCGCCCACCTGGTAGCATTTCCCGCAGATAGCCGGGCCCAGCCAAGCACTGACAGGCTCGCCAGCCGGGGCAATACTCTTCACCCCTTCAGCGACAATACCCGCCTGCAAGCCACGCCAGCCCGCATGCACTGCTGCCACAGCGCTGCCATCGGTACGCGCCAGCAGCACCGGAAGGCAGTCTGCGGTAAGCACCACACAAGGCCAGCGCTGCTGGTCGGTCCAGGCGCCATCCGCCTCGTTATCGGATTCACCCGCCCGAATCACTCGCTTGCCGTGGACTTGTTTCAGCCAGGCCACCGGATGATCTGCCTGCAGCAGCTTTTCAACGTGATGCCTCGCCTGCTCCACACGCGCAGGCTGATCCCCGCAGTTCATGCCCAGGTTGAAGCCATTCCAGGGGGACGGGGAATGGCTGCCGGCCCGGGTGGTCACAGCCACACGCACGTGGGGGTGCGGCTGCCAGTCTGGCCAGATCCATTTGGAGCGGCTAGGTAAAGTCATTGGTACAGCCCTGATTGGGTCACGCAGACATACCCTAGGCACATCCGCCATTTATTGCTTTGTGGCGGATATCGCCTGCGGCGATTTCAGCTCTGCGAGTTAGCGTCTTCTTCCAGCACCTGAATGAGCCCCTGCATATCCTCAGGTAGCGGTGCCTCGAATTCACAGTATTCGCCCGTGGCCGGGTGAATCAAGCCAAGTTTGCGGGCATGCAGAGCCTGACGGGGGAAACGCCGCAGAGCCTCACGCAGGGCTTCGCTGGCGCCAGCGGGCTGTTTGAGACGACCGCCATAGAGCGGATCGCCCACCAGGGGGTAATTACGATGGGCCATATGCACCCGAATCTGATGGGTACGGCCGGTTTCCAGCTGCACCTTGATGCGAGTGTGGGCCCGGTAACGGTCCAGTACGCGGTAATGGGTAACCGCGTTCTTGCCCCCGGTTTTCACCACCGCCTGCTTCTTGCGATCCACCGGGTGGCGCCCCATGGGCGCATCCACCTTGCCACCGCCGGTCATCACCCCCACAGCAATGGCTTCGTACTGACGGAACAAGCTTTTGTCCTGCAGCTGGGCCACCAGGCTCTGGTGGGCTTCCAGTGAGCGAGCCACCACCATCAGGCCGGTGGTATCCCGATCGAGCCGATGGACGATACCCGCTCGAGGCAGACTGCTAAGACGCTCGTCGAGATGCAGCAGGCCATTCAGCAAGGTGCCATCCGCATGCCCTGCTGCCGGGTGCACCACCAAACCGGTGGGTTTATTGATCACGATCAGGTCGTCATCCTGGTAGACCACATCAAGCTCAATGGACTGGGGCTGATCGTCCAGTTCCGGCGCGATCTCCACTTCCAGGGTCAGGCTCTCATTGCCGACCAGCTTGTCCTTGGGCCTGACCTTGGCACCATTGACCGTCAGCACCCCGTCCTTGATCCAGCCCTGCAGCCGCGAGCGGGAAAACCCCTCGAACAGCTCGGCAGCGGCCTGGTCGACCCGCTGTCCCGTCTGATCTGCGCGGACCTGCTCACTGCGCTGAATTTTCTCGCCGCCAAGATGTCCCATAGTGCAACCTGTGTTTAAATGCCGTATCTAAATACCTAGCCCGTCATTGTAACCGTTTAACGAGGAAAGAATGCCACGTCTTTTATGGCCATTGCTTGGCCTGCTGCTACTCGCCGGCTGTGCCAGCAACAAGGAGCGCCCGGAGCTTACCGAGGTGGACCAGTACCGGGAAGCCAGCGAGTCGCTGGAATCCAGGAATTACCTGACCGCTATCGATCAGCTCAAGGAGCTGGAAGCCCGCTTTCCCTACGGTGATTTTGCCGAGCAGGCAGCTCTGGATCTGATCTACGCGCAGTATCGGGCGGTGGATTACCCGGCCACCGTGGTCGCGGCCCAGCGTTTCATGCGCAATTACCCGGCACATCCGCGCATGGACTACGCGCTGTACATGCGCGGGTTGGCCAACTTCAATATGGAGAAGGGCCTGTTCGACAATATGGTGAGCTCCGACAAGTCCAGCAAGGACATGGGCGCCGCCAAGGACGCGTTTCGGGATTTCGAGCGCCTGGTGAACCGCTTCCCGGACAGTGAATACGCGCCGGATGCCCGCTCACGCATGGTCCACATTCGTAACCAGCTGGCCCGCCAGGAACTCCATGTGGCCCGCTACTATGCGCGCCGCGGCGCCATCATCGCTTCCATCAACCGGGCCCAGTATGTGGTCAAGCACTACCAGCAGACCCCTGCCGTACCCGAAGCCCTCGCCATCATGGCGAAAGGCTACCAGCGCCTGAAGCAACCGGAACTGGCAGAGAAAAGTCGTGATGTACTGGCGCTGAACTGGCCGGACAGCAAATTTCTGGACAACGACAAGCAAGTCGATCTGGCTTGGTGGCCGGACGAGGATGACGGGCTGCTGAGCTTGCTGACGTTTGACCTTCTGTAAGCTTCTAGCTTCTAGCTTCTAGCTTCTAGCTTCTAGCTAAAAAAGGGTGGCACCGACTAATATTCGGAGCCACCTTTTTTTTGACTTTGCTTTTCCTTGTAGCTTGTAACTGCTCTCAGTCCCCCGGTCGCCAGCCATTGGTGATTGGGTAACGGCGATCCTTGCCGAAAGCCCGGCGGCTGACGCGGGGACCCACCGCAGCCTGCCGGCGCTTGTATTCGTTGCGATCGGTGAGCTTGACGACCCGGTAGACATTCTCGCGATCAAAACCGTCACGGATTACCGCTTCGGCGCTCATGTCCTGCTCCACATAGCGCTCGAGAATCGCATCCAGTTCGTCGTAACCCGGCAAGGAATCACTGTCCACTTGGTCGGGTGCCAGTTCCGCCGATGGCGGGCGTGTGATAACCCGTTCCGGGATAATTTCCACGCCGGCCTGCTGGTTGCGCCACGTGGCCAGGCGGTAAACCATGGTCTTGAACACATCCTTCAGCACCGAGAAGCCACCTGCCATATCCCCGTAGAGCGTGGCATAACCCACTGCCATCTCACTCTTGTTGCCGGTTGTCAGCACCACAGACCCGTTTTTGTTGGATAGCGCCATCAGCAGGACCCCACGGCAGCGCGCCTGCAGGTTTTCCTCGGTAGTATCTTTCTCCTGCCCGGCAAATGACTCACTGAGAATATCCATAAACCCATTGAAAGCAGACTCGATGGGCAGCACGCGGTAATGGACCCGCAGAGTCAGGGCCTGCTTCTCGGCATCCTCCAGGCTCATGGCTGAGGTATAGCGGAATGGCATCATCACCGCTTCTACCCGATCCGGACCGAGGGCATCCACGGCCACCGCCAGAGTCAGGGCCGAATCGATCCCACCCGACAAGCCCAGCAGCGCCCCCTTGAAACCGTTCTTGTTCACGTAATCCCGGGTTGCCAGCACCAGCGCCTGATAGAGGCTTTCTTCCAGCCCGGGGAGCGGAAGCTGCTCCCCCACCGGCTCGCAGTGTCCGTCACTGCACTGCAGGTCCACCGGGACCAACGCCTCGGTAAAGCTGGCAGCCTGTACACAACGGCGCCCCTGGCTGTCACAAACAAACGATGCACCATCAAAAACCAGCTCGTCCTGGCCACCTACCAGGTTGCAATAGAGAATCGGCAGGCCGGTTTCGCGGCTGCGGGCTTCTACCTGCTCCAGGCGCTCCTGAAACTTGTTGGCCCGGAACGGCGACGCATTCAGGTTCAGAACCAGATCCACATCTTGTTGCTGCAGCTGGGATGCGGGCCCGCTATGCCAGATGTCCTCGCAGATCGTCAGGCCCAGGGTCCAGCCATCCAGCTCAAAGGTGCAGGCCTCGGAACCCGGTTGAAAATAGCGTTTTTCGTCGAACACACGGTAATTGGGTAGATGTTGCTTGAAATATTCATGGCGAGGGCGGTTTTCGCCAGGAAATACTACCCCGGCGGCGTTGCGACGCTGGCCATTGCGCACGGCAGGGTAGCCAATCACCACCGGTACCGTGATCTTCTCACCAATGGTCTCCAGCGCGGCATCCACACGGCTGTTGAGACTGGGACGCAACAGCAGATCCTCTGGCGGATACCCCGTCAGCATCAATTCCGGAAACAGTACCAGATCAGCGCCCAACAGACGGCGAGCCTCGTCTGCCGCATCGATCACCCGCTGGGCATTGCCCTCAATGTCGCCCACCAGCGCATTCTGCTGGGCCATAATAATCCGCATGATTAACCGGCCTTTCCTCAAGTGAGCGCTGATTGTACTCTTTAGCCGGCAATCGATGAACGCATCATGACAAACAAGGAGAACAAGATGGGCCTGATTCGCCTGCTGGTTATTGCCGCCCTGGTCTACCTGGCCTGGCGGGTAGTGAAAAACCTGCTCTCGCAGGCAAACCGTCGCGACAGTTCCGACTCTGGTAACGGTCAGGACGCCCAGGCCATGCTCAAATGCGCCCAGTGTGGCGTGCACGTTCCTGCCCCGGAAGCCTTCACTCACAATGGGCTGCACTTTTGCTCCCAGAAGCACCAACGCCTGTATCTGGAACACAATGACCGCTAGCCAGGGATGGACGCCCGCCCGTATTTATAATGTCTATCGGATTGCCATTGCTTGCAGTCTGATGCTGCTCCACTTTGGGCCGGAACAGCCCCTTATCGGCACCCATCTGCCGTTATTGTTTGAAACCACGCTTTTTGTCTATCTGGGGCTCACGCTGGCATCAGCCACCCTGGACTTTCGCGCCGAAAAACGCGCCTATCCGGCCTGGGCTCAGCCCGCCTCGCTGATTACCGATTTGACCATGCTCTCCCTGGTTGTCCACGCCAACGGTGGTCTTGAGGGCGGCTTGGCGGTACTGCTTCTGGTTACAGTGGCCGCCGGCAACATCCTGCTACGCGGACGTCTCGGTTTTTTGATCGCCGCCCTGGCCACCCTGGCCATGATGTTCGAGCAGTTCTACTTTTCCATTCAGGCCATGTCGGATTCCCCTTTCCTGCTAACCGAATCCGGCCTGCTGGGTATCGCCTTTTTCATGGTGTCGCTGATCATCCAGCAAATAACCCAACGTCTGCAGCAAAGCGAGCGCATTGCTGAGCGACAGCGTGTCGCCATCGAACGCCTGGAAGCCCTTAACCAGCAAATTGTGCAGCGCATGCGCACTGGCGTGGTGGTGTTTGATGAATCCTTCCGGATTCTGATGGCCAACCAGGCAGCCAATAGCCTGTTTGGCACCCCCATGCTAGGCAACCAGTTACCCAAACAATTGGTTAGCCGCTATCAACGCTGGCAAGACAACCCTCTACTGCCCCTCGCTACGCTGAGAACCTCGGAACAGTCGCCGGTACTCAGTCCCCGGTTTGCCCCGCTGGAGACGGACCATGAGCTACTCACTCTATTATTTCTTGAAGACAGCGCCCGAGTCGCTCAGGAAGCGCAACAGATGAACCTGGCATCACTGGGACGACTGTCCGCCACCCTGGCCCATGAGATTCGCAACCCGTTAAGCGCGATCAACCATGCCACCGAGCTGCTCCTGGACGGCAATGCCAGCGAGGAGGATCAGCATTTACTCGGCATCATCCGCAACCATGTGGGCCGCGTGAATGGCATCATTCACGACGTGCTCGATCTCTCTCGCCGGGGCAAAGGACAGGCCGAGCGCTTTGGCCTTGCGCCTTTTCTCAACGAATTATGTGAGCAATGGGCGTTGCGGGGCTACGCGAACAACAGCCTGAAAAAAGCCTGCCAGTCCGATGTAGAAGTACGCTTTGATCGCAACCAGTTGACCCAGGTCGTCGACAACCTTATCCGCAATGCCTTTCAGCATGGAGGCGAAGAGTGCAAGGTTGACCTGGAATGCGGCAGTCATGAACAAACGGGTCTCCCCTGGCTCAGAATCCGGGATAACGGCAATGGCATACCCGCCGAGACCGCCCGGCACCTTTTTGAGCCCTTCTACACAACAGCCAATGACGGCAATGGGCTGGGGCTTTATCTTTGCCGGGAGCTTTGCCAAGCCAACCAGGCAGCCCTGGATCTGGAAGACACCCCGAACGGGGCCAGCTTTGTGATAACCTTTGCCCACCCGCACCGACAATTTCAATAACACGATATTATTATGAGTGCTGACACCCCACACGTACTGGTTGTAGACGACGAAGCCGATCTGCGCGAACTGCTTGTCATCACCCTTGGGCGCATGAAGCTCAAGGCCACAGCTGCCGAATCGCTTGGCGCAGCCAAAGCGGCCCTTGCCGATGGCAGATTCAACCTTTGTCTGACGGATATGAATCTGGGTGATGGCACCGGGCTCGAGCTGCTGCAGTTTATTGCCAGGCATTGCCCGGAAATGCCCACCGCCGTCATTACGGCTTATGGCAGCATGGAAACCGCCACCGATGCCATGAAGTACGGGGCCTATGACTTTATTGCCAAGCCTGTGTCACTGGATCGACTTCGCCAGCTGATTGAAGACGGGCTGGACATCAACGAAGTGGAAGACCACCACGAGGAAGAGGACAACCTGATCGGGGAAGCGCCGAGCATGCGCGCCCTGAAAGCCCAGGTCCGCAAACTGGCACGCAGCCAGGCGCCAATCTACATCAGCGGCGAATCCGGCAGCGGCAAGGAGCGTATTGCCCGCCTGATACACAACCTGGGTTCTCGACGGGAAAAACCCTTTGTCGCCGTCAACTGCGGGGCCATTCCGTCGGAGTTGATGGAAAGCGAATTCTTTGGCCATCGCAAAGGGGCATTCACCGGGGCCGTGGAAGACCGCAAGGGGCTATTCCGCGAAGCCGATGGCGGCACCCTTTTTCTGGATGAAGTGGCCGACCTGCCCTTGCACATGCAAGTTAAACTGTTGCGAGCCATTCAGGAAAAATCCGTTCGCCCGGTGGGTGAGCCCCGGGAGTTTCAGGTCAATCTTCGTATCCTCTGCGCTACCCACAAGGATCTGGCTCAAGAAATGGCGGAAGGGCGCTTCCGGCAAGATCTTTTCTATCGGCTGAATGTCATCGAGGCGCACGTCCCCCCGTTGCGCGAACGCCAGGAAGATATTCCTGCTCTGGTCGGCCACATTCTCAAGCGCCTCAGCGAAGCCTGGGAAATCGCCCCGCCAATCGTCAGCGCCTCTGCCATGAAAACCCTGGAACAATATACCTACCCAGGCAATGTCAGGGAGCTGGAAAATACTCTGGAAAGAGCCCTGACTTTATGTGATGGGAAAGAAATCCAGGAAGAGCATCTAAGGCTGCAAACGGACACACTCCCGAAAGCCGCCACGGCAACGACACGGGAAACCTGTACCTCTCCAGAGCGTCCATTAGGCCAGCCTCTCGAAGAATTTCTTCAAGACATCGAGAGGCAGGAAATTCTCAAGGCTCTGGATGCAACGCACTGGAACAGAACAGCTGCAGCAAAAAAACTGGGCATGACATTCCGGTCTTTACGTTACCGATTGAAGAAACTGGACCTTGATCGAAGCCCAGGAGAAAGCGAGTAGGGAGCAGGGTCAATAGTTGGTCGTTCTCCACACACCATCTGCACGAGAAGCTCTGCCGTGGCCGGAGCAGACACCAAACCATTACGATAATGGCCTGCTGCAGCAAAGACCCCATTGCACCCCGGCACGGCGCCAATATATGGGTGATCCACCTCACTCCCGGGGCGTACGCCTGCCCAATGATGCACGGGCGTAAGGCTCGCTAATTCCGGGAGAAGATTTGCCGCCACTGCTTCAAGCTGATAGCGCCCGGGCACAGTCGGGTAGGTAGTGTAATCTCCTCTAATCAACGTAGAGCCAACCAGCACAGCACCATCCGCACGAGGGATCAGATAGCCTGATTGAGTTAGCATAACTGAAGGCACTCTACCTGGCGTGAGATAATAAAGCAGCATTTCTCCCTTTACCGGAAACATTGGCAAAGACACACCCAGCATTGAAAGTAGCTTGCTGCTCCCTACCCCTGCACAGAAAATCACATTCTCTGCATTCAAAACCAATCCATTCTGAGTTTCCAGTGCCGCACCTTTTTGCCTTGGCAAAAGTGAAACCACCTTATCCCTTATAAACGAAACCCCTCTGGACGCCAGATAGATTCTCAAAGCTTTTAACAAGCGCGGATTTCTAACATTTCCCAAATCAGGAAAGAAGACACCCTCTGAAAAAGGAAAAGACGGCAACAGATCGCTTCCAGAAAGTGTCTCTGATAGCACCCCCCATTTACCAGCCCAGTCTTTCACAGTGTTCATTTCCTTAGTGTCCACATGCACCCACAAACCCCCTTGATGCAAATCAGACCACTCCAGACAACGTCCGACAAGTTCACTAAAGAGACCTCTGTAGCGGGCCATGGCGTCGAAGGTCAGGCGATTCATCGCATCAGAGTAACGCCACGCATAAAGTGGCGAGAGAATTCCTCCTCCAGCCCAGGACGCCAACCCGCCTTCTGACTCATCAATCACTGTGGCGGGAATCTCACGCTTTGTGAGCTCGAACGCACTCAATAAACCGACAATACCACCACCAACAATTACGACTTCTCTCATTTCAGCTCATGACATCTTGCATATATAAAACAAGTTCTACCCGGCCATATCGATGTTTCGGATAAAGAACCATGAAAAAAACAGGCTTTACTTTACTTGAGTGCCTTACGGCATTAAGCACACTTTCTGTGCTGGCAATGATTGCGCACAATATTGGCCTCCCAATGATTCAAGAATATCGGGTTATAGCTGCCACCAACAGTGTAGCTGGATTAATCAGAGAGGCCAGAGCCAATGCTATGACGGATGGGAACCGACTCATCTGCGATGGAGAGCGGGGATGCAGTAGCTTCAAAAGAACCACAATATTGATAGAGGGGCGAGATACGAACATGAACAATGCACTAGAAAAAAGCGAAATACATCATCATGTAAAATTACCAAGCGACACCTGGCTGGAATGGAAACGATTCAGAGGCACACATTTACGCTATAGAAACAGAGGGGCAACCCGATTCCAGAACGGGCATTTCCTGATTTGCAGTGGCAATAAAGGAAGAAAAATAATTATGAACTGGATTGGAAGGACCCGTATTGAGAAAGCGGGAACTGACTGCCATACAATCTAAAAAAGGAATAGCCCAGAAATACCTGAACTATTCCTGTTTACCGTCTACCAACTACTACTGCTAGAAGGGGTGCAACCCCCGACAGCGGCACAAGCATTACCCTGACTATCCAGCACCATCGTTTCTGTACCACTCATGATCGCACTGTAAGGCGTCGCCTTGATCGTATATTTATGATCCGAGGGTACAGAAATCGTGTACTTATAATGCTTGTGCCCAACCGACTCGGGCACAAGTGTGCCAGTCATTGAGCTGGCGCCATTATAAGAGAAGTGCTTTCCACGATATCCCTCCAGAGCAGAAGCCCAGTCCAAGAGCAGCGCCCTACCGGCCTCCTGGCGCGCATCCTGCACGTACTTTGTATAAGCAGGATACGCGATTGCCAGCAAGATCGAGATTATCACAACCACTATGAGTATCTCGATCAAAGTAAAACCAGCAGCGGCAGCCTTTCGGCGGCTCTCATTTTGGGGATAGTTGTAAGCACTCATGATCGCTCCGCTACTTTTCATAAACAGGGATTACATTCGCTTCATTAGACTCAAGCTGACGCCATTGCGTTTTGCGAAGCCTTTGATCACGCGGCGTTCCCTCCGCAGGGACCTCGGTACCTACAACCACCTTAATCTTGTCTTCGTCCATAAATAGAACCGGGGTCGGCGGCGGCACCTGTTGCAGCAGTTTTTCTTGACGATCATCAGCCACAGAGCCATCATTGTTGATTTTTGCAGGATCACCCGTAATGAGATTGACAGTGTGCAAATAGGCACTTCCAAGACTAACCGCACACGGACTATCTTCCTCCGTACCGCCAACCGGAGAATATGTAGAGAAGAAAACGGTATTATCATATACCACCGGCGATGACATCACTTTTTCACCAGGCGCAACATCAAGATAGTAGAACCAGCCCGGAGAATCCCCTTTCACTGGGTTCCCTACACCCACATTGACTAAATCACCAATTTTTAGCTCTTTTTCTGGAGCTGAGTCTTTATAAGCGGTGTCGTCACGAATAACAAAAAAGGCTTCATTTGTATTTTTATCCAGGGGGTGCGCTCTATAGCCAGACCCGATTGTCACATAAAGCTGCTTTTCACCCTTGTGCTCTACATAAGCTACTGCGGGCGCCTCATAAAAACGGCGATTATCAGCATAACTCCCGCCCAAGTCTGCCAAAACATGTACCTTGCTAGCTCCAATATTATCCTCATCAATATCAACGCGGTATAAATGACCGCCGGTATCACCAAAATAAAGATGGTCAGAAGAACCGTCTGCATTTTTATCAACGACAGCTATGCTGCTCGGCACGGAATATGCTAAATCTTCGGACCAAAGCACATCCCCGGTTAAGGCATCTACAATGTAGATAACATTACCAACATCGTCACCGTTGCTTCTCGTCCCACCGCTTGCATCCTGGCTGGTGTCATAGCCCCCGCCAAAAATCAGAACCGTTTTTGTTCCAATTCTTGCCGGGGTCGGTGTAGACCAGGTTTGACCCAAATCCGAATATCCGCTGTCAGTGATCGTCTTCTTCCACAGCAGTTTTGGAGACGTTCTTGATGTCACGTCGAGAGCATAGTAACTGTTTCCGCCTCGACGCATTCCGCCAAAAAGGAGCTTTTTGCCATCTTTTTTCAATGCAACCCAGCTACCGTCCAAACCATATATTTGACGATTGTTATTTTGATCCAATGACGGGCGATCAGTTGTAAAAAGATTGGATCTGGAGAGAAACTCTTTGGGCATAAATGAGTAAATCTCTTTTCCTGTTTTTGCATCTATTGCGTGCAACATGCCACCATTTGTGGAAACAAAGACCACATTGTCGCCACTGTAATCAACCAAAACCGGAACACTGTGCATCGGGTCTCCCCAAAGCACTTTTAGCTTACTGGCAAGCTGCTCCAACTTTTCGTCGCTGGCATCCTCTGGAAGGCCGAAAAACTCATTATCATACGCACCACTTCCAACAGATCCCCAAGGCAATGTCGTCATTGCGCTGCCTTCGTTATAATACAACGTGCGCAAGAAGCCTTCACCGTTAGCCTGGCGCGCGCCTCCTTGGGTAGCATCCGGCCCGTCAGCTTCATCACTCCACCAGCTTCTTGCGGTCTCTTTGAAGTAGCCTGTCTCATCATCAATAGCATCATTCCCGGAAACATCAGTGACATCATCGCCTGAAAGACGATAGCGCTTCAGGTTTCCCTCCCAGAAACTACTGGAAGCAGGCTGAATAACCGCATAATAAAGCTGGTCAAGATGCTCAAACCGGTTTAATTGGTTTACCGCTACGCCAGGGGCAGACAACGTGCGAGAATCCTCATCAATCAGGTCAAACACTTTAAGAAAGGCACTAGCTAGCGCCTCTGAAGTATCAGCCGTATAGGTGCCTTCAGAGCCGTCAGAAGAGACTTTTTCCATATCCCCTCTATTCTGGCCCATATACAAACCAACGTTATAGGTTTTTATAGATCGGCCAATATAATTGCTTTCACTGTTTAAATACTGAGAAATCGCCGCCTGACACTCATAAGAGTCCGATTTTCCAGAACCATTACAGGCATAAAAATTATGATCAGGTAAGTTAATATCGTTTGGATCACCATCAGTGAAGATGACGATATGGTTAGACTCACACTGATTCTCTAAGTTAATCGGTGACACATAACGGCCATCAGAACCCACAATATCCTGACTATTTACACACGCGTTAGTAATCTCACACTCTTTTTTTTGCCCTATAAGTTTATATTCCTGGTAAGTGTAGCCACTGTTACCCCAGCACCATCCCCAAGGAGAAGTACAAATTCGCCGGCAATTTGGGCGATTACGGTTACAAGTGCCTGAGATATCTTGCCAACCATACTCATCAACAATCTCGCATTCTTCAGTTTCTTCAAACTCAGTACATACAGAACGGGTATTATCGTCATTACCACCATTTCCATACTGTGCCGAGCCTGGAGGCGCCCCCAGCATGTAACGGCCCATCTCCCAATAACTTTCAGCAGTTGGGGTACTGCCATATGGAGCGCCAGTATTGGCTCCAGAAGCATTATCTCCAGCACTATTTAGGCTTGAAACTGCCTCTTTAAGAGCGCGCTTGGAGTTGTCGTTTACCTGGGTTACCGGCATCAATACATAACCACCGCAGGTATAGCGATTATCTGCACAGTTATAGCCGTGACGAAACCGCCCAATACCCATGTTGACTTTTTCTGGCACCGAGTCGATCAGAAGATGCATTGCGTCTTCGAGCATATTGATACGGCGATTTTCAACATCTGAGCACCAGCTGGCGCTACTTTCAGTACAACTGCGCATACTGCCAGAAGTATCAAGCAGCACCATTACGTTGGCTTTAGTTTCATTTTCACTATTGCCAACTTCTGCAGGCGCAAAGAATATCTCAGTGTCGTCGGCGAACAGCCATGCCGGAGACAAAACCAGCACAAGCAAAAGCGCCATTCTTTTTAAAATAGACATGTCGTTTTTCATAATGTCCCCCGCTACATTTCTGAGCCTGGAAGAATTCCAGTCTTCAATAATTGCTGTAGATGACGATCGTTAATATTAAAGCCGTCCATAACAGCGTCACCCTGTATGTTAATTGAGTAGTCCACAAATGTTGCTGAATTACCGGTTGCACTCACCTGGTTTCCGGAAATCAGTTCATACCCGTCTTCAGATGCACCAGCGGATGCAGTAATAACTTTTCTGGCATCCATCGAATCACCGCTGTTGCAGGGACCATCTCTTCCACCTGAATTGAGCAAACACCTTCTCGCCACAACCTGATCAACTAAAAATTCCGTCAATGCGACTTCATTCATATTGTTGATAGTGTTGTACATATCTGCCACTGAGCTTTCCGCAGCCTCAAAAACCATGGCATCTGCCTGCGTTCCTGTTGCCACCTTGGCCGCAAACATACTTGTCTTCATGGCAGAAACGCCCAGAACAGAAACCACGACAAGAATAAGCAGGGCAACAATCAATGCTGCGCCACGCTGACTATATCCACGCGAAATCGCATTTATTTTCATAGCGTTTCCCAATCAACATTTCGCAACTGTACTGTGCTTGTAAACATCCTGCGAACAGCCTTTGCATCAGAATCCGATTTGGTGATTTTGTTTCCCAGCAAATAGAATGTTTGCTCTCCACCACCAGGCAACGTTTCACTCTGCTCGCTCAACAGCAGCGCCAGCCTAGCAGCGACAATAGTTCCCACAGCCCCAGGAACACCTGCAGCTGATTGAGCTGGAGTTATATAGCCACTAGCATTTGCTGCCCCCACAAAGGTAGTTACTCCTAAAGCACCATCCGGATTTTCATCAATTCCGTACTTAACCTTAAAACCTTCGACGCCGGAAACCAGCTCTATACCCGCGCCTCCAGAAAGATTTCCATTACAAAACAGTCCATCGTTTGACACATAGTAGCTATTAACGACCTGAACAATCCCGCCACCGCCACCGCCTTCACAATCCGTCGTACCGTGATAGGAAATGGTTATACGATCTGTGACACCATCACTCGAAGCAGGCAAGCCTGCGGCAGGAACAAACAACACCCCGCCAGGCACGACCGAAGCTACGTTCTGATCAAGGCCTGTGCGCCGCAAATCCCTCACAAGAAAGCGCATAACAAGCTGGCCATTTTCCTGTACACGCGACGTTGCCTGCTGCAGTGCGAAAGTTCTGTTATTAGTTATTAGCAATTGAAGTGCTGCGCCGGTCACGACCAATCCAACAACCATTGCCACCATTAACTCAACAAAACTGAAGCCTGACTGTTTTTTCATCATTTTCATCAGCGAAGCACCTCGATAACCGCACAGAAAGAATCCGTATCGGTATTAACCTCCCCTCCTGCCTTTACGCACTCTGAAGGCTTCATCCCATCCCAACTGACAACAACACAATTCAGGCCACTATTAGGGCAGGATTGAATGGCAACCAATCCTTCTGGCAACAAATTCCCAGCCATCCAAGATAATTGATTAACATCCCAGGAAACCATCTGAGCGCTACTGCAACCTGCACCAACCCCGGTGCAGGTTGCATAGGCATTGGGCGCTGAGCCAACAGCTGCTGGCGTTGTAGGCCAGGCCGCCGCTATGTAAGCCGGCAAATTTGGATTTACCTGCAAACGTTCCAGCGCATCCTGTGCAATCAGTGTTGCCTGAGCTCGGTTATTTGCCAGTTCAGCACCTTTTAACGCTGAAAGTTGCATCCCGGCGTAGCCCAGAACGCCGATTGCAAGCACCAAGAGAGCCACAAGGACTTCAACAAGACCGACACCGCGCTGCGCAGCTTTAACTACCATTTTTTTCAGGAACACGTGATATCCTCATTACTCATTCGCCCGACCTTAGAAACAGAAATCTTTCGACCCGTCTCTCCTGTTCGCACAGAGTCGCAGACAATGAAGCTGTCAGCCTGATTGACAAAACCATCTGGCTGGAAAGTCAAACTGCCAGAGCCGGAACGCGTCACGGTTACATCCGGTGAAATGGCAAAGCTTTGGTCCTCCTCCGGGGCACCGGCCGGATATGAAATAAGCCAGCCCTGACTCCAGTCCCCACCACTAACCGCAGATAATTGGACGTTTACTCTGAGGTTTACTGCCTGAGTACGAGCAGTCCCAAGAGCAGCAACCAGCTCACTGGCCGCACCACGCAGTGAATTACCTGCACCAACGTTGCGGAAAGCGGGAACGGCAATGGACCCCAGCACTACGAGGATGATGATCGCAACCATCATTTCGACCAGTGAGAAGCCTCGCTGCCTGCTTTTTTTTGTCATCATTTCAGTCCGGTTGTCTGGGCTTGAGAATTGCGTTGAGTTCAGCTTAGCAATTCCATAGGCGCCATCAATCAACCGAGGACAAACGGACTGTCGACCACCTTGGACGGTATAAGCTGCTGAAAAATAATGGATTTTGGTACTTTAGGGTGTGACGGCACTCACACTTTAATCGTACACCAATGCAACTTTTACCTTAGTGGAAAGCATTACTGCACTATCCCGGGGGCCAGGAGGCAGCAAAACCTAGACGGGTGCAAAATTATCATTTTAAACAGACAAAAGGCGGAGGGGGGGCCCTAAAGGAAACCAATACGTTTTCCCAGCCAGAATCAGGAGCGCAGCGCCTTGGGCATGGAGAAACGGATGTTCTCTTCGCGACCGGGGATTTCCTCGGGGTCAAAGCCGCCCAGGGATTTGAGGGTGGCGATGACCTGCTGGACCAGCTCTTCGGGGGCGCTGGCGCCGGCGGTGACGCCGACGGCGGTCTTGCCCTTGAGCCAGGCAGAGTCGATCTGGGAGGGGTCGTCGAGTAGGTGGGCTTCAGCGCCGCAGCGTTCGGCCAGCTCCCGCAGACGGTTGGAGTTGGAACTGTTCACAGAACCCACCACCAGCACCAGCCCGCATTCCAGCGCCAGCTGGCGCACGGCATCCTGACGATTAGTGGTGGCGTAGCAGATGTCTTCACGCTTGGGGCCGAGGATGTTCGGAAAGCGGGCGCGCAGGGCATCGATCACTTTCGCGGTATCGTCCACACTGAGGGTGGTCTGGGTCACGAAGGCCAGGGTGTCCGGGTCACGAACCTGAATCGTCGCCACGTCCGCCTCATCTTCCACCAGGTAGATATCACCACCATAGGACTTGTCGTACTGGCCCATGGTGCCTTCCACTTCCGGGTGACCGGCATGGCCAATCAGAATGCTCTCGCGGCCTTCGCGAGCGTAGCGAATCACTTCCATATGCACCTTGGTGACCAGCGGGCAGGTGGCATCGAACACCTTCAACTGGCGGCGCTCCGCCTCCTGCTGCACCGCCTTGGAAACACCATGGGCACTGAAGATAACAATGGCATCATCCGGCACTTCGTGGAGCTCCTCCACAAACACCGCCCCGCGCTGACGCAGATCGTCCACCACATAGCGGTTGTGGACCACCTCGTGGCGCACATAGATCGGCGGCCCGAACACTTCCAGTGCCCGGTTGACGATATCGATGGCGCGATCCACCCCGGCACAGAAGCCACGGGGGTTGGCGAGTCGGATTTGCATAGGAGATCCTGCTTGACTGGTACCGGTATTGTAACGGGTACAGGGCCGCTTCTGCGACCGTTGCAACGACACTGATGCCGCGGACTGCAATCAGTTCAGGGTAACGGGCTGCTCCGGAGCGTAACGCTCCACGGCGATAATCTCTACCTCGAAGGTCAGGTCTCGGCCGGCCAGAGGGTGATTGAAATCCACATAGACCCACTCATCCTCCACCTTGCTGATCACGCCAGGCAGTTCGCCGCCAGCCGCATCCGCAAAGCTCAGCACCATGCCCTGCTCCAGGGTGTCGTACTGGGCAAAGGTACTACGGGTGAAGTGCTGCACATTGTCGTCGTTGTAATCGCCGAAGGCCTTGTTCGCCTCCAGGAAAACGCTACGGCGATCGCCGGCTTTAAGGCCGCGCAAGGCATTTTCAAAGCCCGGCAGCAGGGATTCGTCACCCCAGACGAAGGCCGCCGGGTCACCGCCGAAGGTGGAATCCAGCTCGGTGCCATCCATCAGGCGCACCGCAAAATGCAGAGTGATACGGGTGTCCGGGCCCGCCCGGAGAATCTCAGTCATGCTTTTTGGCTCCCAGGAGCATATCCAGCAGAATCAGACCGGCACCAATGGTGATAGCGCTGTCGGCGATATTGAAGGCCGGGAAGTGGCTGTTACCCCAGTAGAAATCCAGAAAGTCCACCACATGCCCCAGCACCAGCCGGTCGTAGAAATTGCCCAGGGCCCCGCCCAGAATCAGCGCCAACGCGACGCCCTGCAGTTTCTCTGCAGCGGTGAGCCGGGTCAGCCAGACCAGGATCAGTACCGAAGCACCCAGGGCAATGGCGGTAAAGAACCAGCGCTGCCAGCCCCCCGCATCCGCCAGAAAGCTGAATGCGGCACCGGGGTTATAAGCCAGGGTCAGATTGAAGAACGGCATCACTTCCAGCCGCTCGTAGAGATCAAACCGGGCCACCACCATATGCTTGGTGATCTGATCCAGGGCAATCACCACACCGGTGAGCCACAACCAAATTAGTTGCCCTGGCAGCAGCCGTTTGCTGCTTTCAGAAGATGAGATATCTGGCGTTTTAGGCATAACGTCGCACCTCACCCTCGCCGTCCACGTTCGTCACGCAACGGCCACACAACTCCGGATGCGCGGCATGGGAGCCGACATCCGGCTGGTGGTGCCAGCAGCGCGCGCACTTGCCGTACTCACTGGCCAGCACCTGCACCTTCAACCCGCTCACCGCCGTGTCTTCCAGCTCGGCAGGCGCCTCCCCCAGAGGCTTGAGGGTGGCCGCAGAGGTAATGGTGACGAAACGCAGCTCATCGCCCAGACGGTTCAACAGCGTCTGCTGCTGGTCATCCACATAGAGCACCACCTCGGCACTGAGGCCGCCCTTGATCAGCTTGTCGCGACGGGCATTCTCGATGGCCTTGTTCACCGCCTGCTTCACATCCTGCATCTGCTGCCAGAAATTACGATCCATGTCCGCATCGGTAAGACCGAAAAGGCCGTCGTACCATTCCGCCAGGAACACCGAATCGAGACGCTCGCCGGGCAGGTTTTCGTAGATTTCCTCGGCGGTGAAGCTGAGTACCGGCGCCATCCAGCGCACCAGCGCCTGGGCGATATGATAAAGGGCTGTCTGGCAGGAGCGCCGCGCCACGGAATCCGCCTGGGTGGTGTACTGGCGATCCTTGATGATATCCAGGTAGAAGCCGCCCAGATCCAGGGCACAGAAGTTGTGCAACTTCTGGTAGACCTGATGGAAATGGTAGCCGTCGTAAAGCCCCTGAATCTCTTCCTGCAGTTGCAGGGCGCGATCGACAATGTAGCGATCCAACGCCAGCATCTGCTCCGGCTGCAACGCATCGCTGGCCGGGTCGAAACCGCTCAGGTTGGAGAGCAGGAAACGGCTGGTGTTACGGATACGACGATAGCTATCGCCCATCTGCTTGAGGATGTCCTTGGACACGGACATCTCGCCACGATAATCGGTGGCTGCCACCCACAGACGCAGGATATCGGCGCCCAGATCGTTCCACACTTCCTGGGGCGCGATCACATTGCCGACGGACTTGGACATCTTGCGGCCCTGCTCATCCACGGTGAAACCATGGGTCAGGACGGTCTTGTAAGGTGCTGCATCGCGAACCGCCAGGCTGGTCAGCAGCGAAGACTGGAACCAGCCACGATGCTGGTCGGACCCTTCCAGATACAGGTCCGCCGGGGTGTTCAGCTGCGGACGTTGGTCCAGTACGCAGTAATGAGTGACACCGGAATCGAACCACACATCCAGAGTATCGGTCACCTTGCTGTACTGGTCGGCCTGCTCGCCCAGCAACTCGGCGGGCGCCAGATCGAACCAGGCATCAATGCCTTTCTGCTCCACCCGCTGGGCGACCTGTTCGATCAGGGCCGGGGTGTCCGGGTGCAGCTCGCCGGTTTCCTTGTTCACGAACAGCGCAATGGGCACGCCCCAGGTACGCTGGCGGGAGATACACCAGTCCGGGCGGTCGGTGAGCATGCCTTCGATGCGGGCCTTGCCCCACTCCGGCAGCCACTGCACCTTGTCGATTTCCTGACGGGCACGGGGCAGCAGCCCGGCCTGGTCCATGGAGACAAACCACTGGGCGGTGGCACGGAAGATCAGTGGCGTCTTGTGGCGCCAGCAATGCGGGTAGCTGTGCTCGATTTTTGCCAGCTTCACCAAGGCACCGCTTTCCTGCAGTGCCTCGATCACCGGCTCGTTGGCCTTGCTGACATGCACTCCGCCCACTACTGGCAGGTCGTCACGAAACAGGCCGCTGTCCAGCACCGGGCTGATCGGGTCCAGATCGTATTGCTGGCCCACCACAAAGTCATCGGCACCGTGGCCGGGAGCGGTGTGCACCAGGCCGGTACCGGCATCGGTGGTCACGTGCTCACCGAGAATCACCGGCACCTGCGCACCCAGGAACGGATGCTGCAGAGACAATGCTTCCAGCTTTTCGCCTTTCACTGTGGTTGAGCGGGTTACGCTCTCCATGCCCCAGCGCTCCACCAGATCGTCCGCCAGCGCCTCGGCCACCAACAGCTCAAGATGCTGGCCATCCAACTCGCCGCTGAGCAGCACATAGTCCAGCTGCGGATGCACCGCCACCGCCCGGTTAGCCGGGATGGTCCAGGGAGTGGTAGTCCAGATGACCAGCGCCGGAGCGGTGGCCTTGATGCCGGAACGGGCAGTAAAGTCCGCCACATCCACCACACTAAACTCCACATCAATGGCCGGGGACACCTTGTCGTAGTATTCCACTTCCGCTTCCGCCAGGGCGGAGGCGCAGTCCAGACACCAGTGCACCGGCTTGAAGCCCTGCTGCAGGTGGCCGTTGTCGACGATCTTGCCCAGGGAACGGATGATGTTCGCCTCGAAGGCGTAATCCATGGTCAGGTAGGGATTGTCCCAGTCGCCGAACACGCCCAGGCGCATGAAGTCCGCCTTCTGGCCATTCACCTGCTTGCTGGCGTATTCACGGCACTTCTTGCGGAAAGTACTCGCATCGACTTTGTGCCCGGCCTTGCCGACCTTCTTTTCCACCATCAGTTCGATGGGAAGGCCATGGCAGTCCCAGCCCGGCACATAGGGGGCATCAAAGCCGGCCAGGGTACGGGACTTGACGATCATGTCCTTGAGGATCTTGTTCACCGCATGGCCAATATGAATGTCGCCGTTGGCGTACGGCGGGCCATCGTGAAGAATGAACTTGGGACGGCCGGCAAAGGCCTCACGGATCTTCTGGTAGAGCTGCTTTTGCTGCCACTCTTTCAGACGCGCCGGTTCGCGCTGGGACAAGCCGGCTTTCATGGGAAAGTCGGTTTGGGGAAGATTAAGCGTTGCCTTGTAGTCCGTCATAGTCCCGTCTTAGATAATCCCGTCTTTTCAAAGTAGTCCCGGACCGCTTTCACGTCCTGCCAGATGGCAGTCTTGAGCTGATCCAGATCCGCGAATTTCTCTTCCGCCCGCACATAATGGCGAAAGGCAACCGTCAAATGCTTGTCGTACAGGCTGTCCTTGCCGGCCCCGGCATCGTTACTCTCTTCACGATAATCCAACAGATGCACTTCCAGGCGATTTTCCGTGCCGTTTACCGTCGGCCGGTCGCCCATATTGGCAGCACCGGCCTGGTCCGTGAGCCCGGCGCCAGTCACCGTCACGGCAAACACCCCTGCCAGCGGCGAGTGCAGACGCTTCAGCGCCAGATTCACCGTGGGCAAATCCAGGGTGCGACCGATCTTGTCGCCATGACGCACCCGACCACTGATGGCAAAGGGGCGACCCAGTAAGGTTTCCGCCAGGGCAAAATCGCCGGCGCTGAGCGCCGCTCGCACCCGGGTGCTGGACACCCGCTCGCCATGGATTTCGCAGGTGGCGGTATCTGTCACAGCGAAACCGAACTGCCCGCCAGCCTGCTGCAGGTAGGCGAAATCCCCGTCGCGACCACAACCGAAACGGAAATCATCACCCACCACCAGGTATTCCACCCCTAGCCCATCCACCAACAGGGATTGCACAAAGGCTTCAGCGGTCAAAGAGCGGAAACGCTCGTCAAATCGCACGCACAGCACCTGATCCACCCCGGCGTTACGCAGGGCAATCAGCTTGTCGCGCAGGGACATGAGCCGGGCCGGCGCCTGCTGCGGCGCAAAAAATTCCTGAGGTTGCGGCTCGAACAGCATCACCGTGGCCTTCAGTCCACGGCGGCGGGCTTCTGCGATCACCTGATCCAGAATCCGCTGATGCCCCTGATGCACCCCATCGAAATTGCCAATGGTGGCCACGCAGCCGCGATGCCTGTCGCGCAGATTGTGAATGCCGCGAATCAGTCGCATCTCATCCTCGTCTCAAAAGACGCCCGATTATACAGGCTCGTCGATGGTTTTGTATGCGCCCGTGACCTGCCGGCGGGAAAAACGGTTAACCGCCAAAGACATGGTGCTCACAGGGAGTAAAGACAACGCCCTTTGCACCTCTTGCCGGAAATTAGCGACGCAAGTGCCGGGGGCGCAACCCCAATACCAGCAGACTGGTGCCATAGATAGCCAGCCCGGAGGCGACAATCAGGCTGAGCCAGCCGACCCGGTTCCAGACACCTGCCTCGGTCCAGGCCTGGGTCTGCAACGACAACCAGTAGGTGACCGCCGCCATGGCAATACCAGCAAACACCATCCGCCCCCAGAGTAACAACCAGCCCTTGAGCGGCTGATAAACCCCGGCCCGACGCAGCCCAAGATACAACAGCCCGGCATTAAGCCAGGCGGACAGCGCCATGGCCGTCGCCAGCCCCACATGGTGCCACTCCCACACCAGCATGGCGCCGAACGCCATATTCGCCAGCATGGCAATCACACCGACCTTCACCGGGGTGCGGGTGTCCTGACGGGCATAGAAGCCTGGCGCCAGCACCTTGATCAGCATGGCCGCCAACAGGCCGGTACTGTAAGCGCGCAGGGATTCCGCCGTTTTCGCCACATCAAAGGCAGTGAATTCACCGTACTGGAACAGGGTGGACAGCAGCGGCTCGGCCAATACTGCCAACGCCAGCGCCGCCGGCAGACCAATCAGCAGCACCATGCGGATAGCCCAATCCAGAGTACGGGAAAACGCCTCGCTGGACGCATCCACATGTTTGCTGGACAGGCTGGGCAGGATCACCGTGCCAATGGCCACCGCGAAAATGCCCAACGGCAGCTCGATCAGCCGGTCCGTATAATAGAGCCAGGTCACCGAACCGGTTTCCAGCAGTGACGCCAGCACCGTATTGACCAGGGAGTTGAGCTGATAGACCGACGCCCCGAACAGGGCCGGAATCATCAATGTCATGATCTTGCGCACCCCCGGATCCGACCAGCCCATGCGCGGCACCGGCATCAGGTTCAACCGCGCCAGGAACGGCAACTGGAACAGCAGCTGCGCCACCCCGGCGATCAACACCCCCCAGGCCAGCGCCACCGCCATGCGATCTTCGGCAAACTGCGGCGCCAGGAACAGGGCGCAGCCGATCAGACTCAGGTTCAACAGCACCGGCGTAAAGGCCGGCACCGCAAAGCGGTTCCAGGAATTGAGAATGCCGCCGGCAAAGGCGGTCAGGGAAATAAAGAACAGATAGGGGAAGGTCAGCCGCAGCATTTCCACGGTCAGCGCCCGTTTCACCGGATCATCGCCAAAACCGGGAGCAAACAACCACACCACCCCCGCCGCCGCCAGCATCCCCACCAGCGTGATCAACGCCACCACGGTTCCCAGGGTGCCGGCCACCCGGTCCACCAACAGCTTGGTGGCCGCCATGCTGCCTTTGCTACGATACTCGCTAAGCACCGGCACAAACGCCTGGTTAAAGGCCCCTTCGGCAAACAGGCGACGGAAAAAATTGGGGATTTTCAGGGCCACGAAGAAGGCATCGGCCCCGGCGGAAGCCCCCAGCATACGGGCGATCACCACATCCCGGACCAGCCCGAGCACCCGCGACAGCATGGTCATGGTCGCCACCAGGGCGGTGGAGGCCATTAAACCGGCTTTTTTCGGGGTCTTTTCTGTGGGTACGGTCATGATGCCTCCAGCAAACCGGGCAAGAGTAAACAAAGGTCGCCCAAACCGCCAGAATGATGATTTCCGCCCCCACAGCCCATTGACATCGGGCCGTCGGATCGGCATAGTTGCGCGTCTTTAGACCATGACCCGCGTGTTTTTTGATCACAACAGGTAGGGTCGGCCCCAGCGGCCAGTGTCACAACCCGAATTTGACCTTCGAATTTAAAAGTATAGGAGCAGGACCTTGGCTAACTCACCGCAAGCACGCAAGCGTGCGCGTCAGGCGGAAAACCGCCGTCAGCACAACGCAGCGATGCGCTCCATGGTGCGCACATACCTGAAAAAGGTGAACGCGGCTATTGCGTCCGGCGACCAAGGCAGCGCTCAGGAAGCTTATACCCAGGCGGTGTCTGTGCTGGATAAAGCCACCCGCAAGGGCAAGTTTCACCCGAACAAGGCAGCTCGCCACAAGAGCCGCCTGAACGCCAAGATCAAGGCCATGGCTGCCTGAGTCTGACGCGTTCGCGTTAAAAAACCGGCCATTGGCCGGTTTTTTTATGCCTGGAAATCAGTGACGAGTTGCGAGAAGCGAGTTTCGAAGGGCCAAACCGGTTTTGTTTTGCCTTTCGCTTCTCGAAACTCGAAAACTCGAGACTCGCTTCCCACATCAGCCGACGTCGAACACCACCATATTATCCCGGTGGATCAGCTCCTCTTCATTCATGTAGCCCAGCACATCGGCAATCTCGGTACTTTTCTTTCTACAGATGCGGCGTGCGTCGGCAGCGTCATAGTTGGCCAGGCCACAGCCGATACGCTCGCCCTGCTCGCTTTCACAGGCCACCATTTCCCCACGGGAGAACTGGCCGAACACATCCACCACACCCACCGGCAGCAGGCTGGAACCGCCATCACGAATACGGCGCACCGCCCCGGCATCCAGCACCACACGGCCACGCATCTGCAGATGCCCGGCCAGCCACTGCTTGCGGGCATTCATGGGCGAGGTATCCGGCAACAATGTGGTGCCGGGCCCCTGCCCCTGGGCCAGCTCTGCCAACACCTGCGGGCTGCGCCCGGAGGCAATGGTCGTCGACGCCCCGGAGCGGGCAGCCAGCTTGGCGGCACGCACCTTGGTGGCCATGCCGCCACGCCCCAATAATCCGCCACCGCCAGCCACTCGGGCAATATCCGGGTCCGACGCCCGTGCCTCGCGGATCAATGCTGCCTGGGGATTGCTACGTGGGTCGGCGTCGAAGAGTCCATCCTGGTCGGTGAGAATCACCAGCCGGTCCGCCTCGATCAGATTCGCCACCAGAGCCGCCAGGGTATCGTTGTCACCAAAGCGGATTTCATCGGTAACAACGGTGTCGTTCTCGTTCACCACCGGCACCACCGAAAAGCCCAGCAGGGTCAGCAGCGTGGAGCGGGCATTGAGATAGCGCTTGCGATCGGACAAGTCATCGTGGGTAAGCAGCACCTGGGCGGTGTGCAAATTGTGCTTCTGAAAGCGCGACTCCCAAGCCTGCACCAGCCCCATCTGGCCCACCGCAGCAGCGGCCTGCAGCTCGTGCACGGAATCCGGACGAGAGGTCCAGCCCAGCCGGGTCATTCCTTCCGCCACGGCACCAGAGGACACAATCACCACTTCGATGCCCTGCTCACGCAGCGCCACCATGCGGTCCACCCAGGACTGCATCAACGCACAATCCAGCCCCTTACCGTCATTAGTCAGCAGGGCACTACCTATCTTGATTACCCAACGCTGGCGGTCCGCCACACCCACTCCTTAGTCACGCTTGATCAGGGTTCGTAAACCACTTCCACATCGTGGTCATCATCGTCGTCGTCATCATCATTCTGGCGAGCCCGGCGTGCATCCGCCTTGAGCTCCTGCACCTTCTCGCGGGCCTCTTCTTCCAGACGAGCCCGCAGATCCTGCTGCGCGGCGGCATAATCCGGATCTTCCTGTTCCAGCCGGCGACGGTCTTCGATGGCATTCATCAGGGCGTAGACCAGGTCTTCGCAGCCCACCCCCGCAGCAGCAGAAATGCGGAACACCGGCCCCTGCCAGCCCAACTCCTCAACAATGGCATCCGCCTGCTTCTGAGCTTCGTCATCCGCCAACAGATCAATCTTGTTGAACACCAGCCAGCGCTCCTGCTCAGCCAGTGCCGGAGAAAAGCGGTCCAGCTCGTCGGCGATGGCATCAATGTGATCGGCCGGACTGCTGCCATCCATGGGAGCCAGATCCACCACATGCAGCAACAGGCGGGTACGCGCCAGATGCTTGAGGAAACGAATCCCCAAACCTGCACCCTCTGCGGCCCCTTCGATCAGGCCGGGAATATCAGCAACCACAAAACTGCGATGGCGATCCGCCTTCACCACGCCAAGATTGGGCACCAGGGTGGTAAACGGATAATCCGCCACCTTGGGTTTGGCGGCAGAAATTGCCCGGATCAGGGTGCTCTTGCCGGCATTGGGCATGCCCAGCAGCCCCACATCCGCCAGCACTTTCAATTCCAGGCGCAGGCGACGGGATTCACCCGGCTTGCCCTTGGTAATCTTGCGCGGGGCCTGGTTGGTGCTGCTCTTGAAATGAATATTACCGAGCCCGCCGCGACCGCCCAGGGCGATCATTACCGGCTTCTCCGGATCGGTCAGATCCGCCAGCACCTCATCGGTATCCACATCGACGATGGTAGTACCCACCGGCACCAGCAACACCACGTCATCAGCGGATTTACCGGTCATCTGCCGCCCCTTGCCGCCCTCGCCGTTACGGGCTTTGAAATTGCGGTCGTAGCGGTAATCCACCAGAGTATTCAAATTGGTATCCGCCTTCACCAGCACACTGCCACCGGCGCCGCCGTCGCCACCATCCGGACCGCCGAATTCCACGTATTTTTCGCGCCGGAAACTCAGACAGCCATCACCGCCTTTACCGGCGTGAACTTCAATGGTGGCTTCATCGACAAATTGCATTGGGGGACACTCTATTACTGGATGGATGCCATTGTAGGGCAGCACACGGGCCACTCACCACAATGTCCTGGATCTGTTCGCGTGCTATTGCCCACGCCGCTTGCAAGCAGCCTGACACAAAAAAGCCCCGCGGGCAGGAGCCTCGCGGGGCTTTGAGAACCTGTTCGCGCTCTATACGCAGCAGCGCCGGAGTCAATTTTGTCGCCAGGTCGTGATTGCGATTGTGCCGTGTAGTCATTCTACATAAGCAAGCGCAATCGCGGGCTGGCGGCAAAAGGGGCCCGGCCCTTCGGGTTGCCACTAAAAAAGCCGCCATGCCGTGTTGTGAACCTTGAACTTGACCCGTCAGGCCCTGCGGTTCACGCCTTGCCTGGCGGCTTTTTTAGTGGCAACGCTGCTGCGTATAGAGCGCGAACAGGTTCTTGCCGACCCTTGCGGATCAGGCCACGGGCTCGATCACCACAAACTTGCGGCTCAGCGGACCCTTGGTTTCAAACTTAACGCGACCGGTTTCCTTGGCAAAGATGGTGTGGTCTTTGCCCATGCCGGTGTTACCACCAGCGTGGAATTTGGTGCCACGCTGACGAACGATGATTTCGCCTGCGCTGACCAATTGACCGCCAAAGCGCTTTACGCCAAGGCGTTTACTTTCCGAATCGCGACCGTTACGAGTACTACCACCGGCTTTCTTATGTGCCATGTCTCAATCCTCTCTTCAAATGTCTAAGGATCAGCCCTGGATCCCGGTGATTTTCACCGCCGTGTACCACTGGCGATGACCTTGTTGCTTGCGGGAGTGCTTGCGACGACGGAACTTCACAATCTTGATTTTCTTGTGACGACCCTGCTCCAGCACTTCAGCGGTGACCTTGGCGCCATCCAGCATCGGCTGACCGACTTTCACGTCATCGCCGTTGGCAACCAGCAGCACCTGGTCGAAATCCACGGATTCGCCAGTGGCCACTTCAATTTTCTCGATGCGCACAACATCGCCTTCTTCAACGCGATACTGCTTGCCACCGGTTTTGATTACTGCGTACATGCATGTGCTCCAGCACGACTCCACTCAGGCGGACGACTCCAGTTCAGAAGCATCGTCACTTGCAGGCCAGGCAGAGGATGAAATTGGGTTGCGAAGTGTACGTGAAACGCCGCCCCTGAACAAGCCCTGATTCTGCCCGCTGCCGCGGCCTTCAGGCAGGCTGCTGAAAAATCCCTTGCATGCTCAGCGTGGTCTGAAGCGTGCAGCTGTTGTGTCTTGTCTCGACGGGCAGGGTGGCCCCCTTTCCTAGAGGCAAGGCGCAGCAGATGTGCGCTTCAGGCCGCGCCCTCCGGGTCTTCCAGGCTGACCCGTACTCGTTGTTGCAATGTTTCGATGGGTGGACACACACCTTCAACATTTCGCCTAGATTACGAGCCAGCCTGAAAGACTGAGCACGCAAGGGATTTTTCAGCAGCTTGCCAGGAATGGGCTTTCCTTGACTAGCTGCCAGCCACTGCTAGCATTGCCCGCTGTTGCGCCCACCTTCTGTCTGGACACAAGTGCATGGATTTCAAGGCCATTTATGCTGTCGTCGAAGATGACTTCGCGGCGGTGAACCAGTTTATCAATCACCACCTGGATTCCAATGTCCCGCTGATCCGCGAGGTGGGGGACTATATCGTCCAGTCCGGCGGCAAGCGCCTGCGCCCGCTGGTGTCCATCCTTTGTGCCCGCGCCTCAGGCTATCATGGCGAGCGCCATGTGGATGTGGCCGCCATCATCGAGTTCCTGCATACCGCAACCCTGCTCCACGATGATGTGGTGGATGAGTCCAACCTGCGTCGCGGGCGCCCCACGGTCAACGCCGTATGGGGCAATGCTGCCAGCGTCCTGGTGGGCGATTTCCTGATTTCCCGCGCCCTGCAGCTGATGGTGGGCCTCAGGCACTCGCGGTTGCTGGATATTTTCTCCCAGAGCACCAATACCATCTCCGAGGGCGAGGTGCTGCAGCTGATCAATGTGCGCGACCCCAACACCAGCGAAGACAACTACATGCGGGTGATCCATCACAAGACCGCCAAGATGTTTGAATCGGCGGCGGAAACCGGCGCCGTTCTGGGTGCCGACGAGAACACCGACTTCGTGGACGCCTTCGCGGCCTATGGTCGCCACCTGGGCATCGCCTTCCAGCTTATCGACGATGTGCTGGACTATCAGGGCGAAGCCAGTGAGCTGGGCAAGAATGTGGGCGACGACCTGGCCGAAGGCAAACCGACCCTGCCGCTGATCTACACCATCGCCAACGGCAGCCCGGAACAGGCCAAGCTGATCAAGGACGCCATCCGCAATGGCGGCCTGGACCATCTGCAACATATTATTGAAACCGTTCAGGCCAGCGGTGGTCTGCAATATACGGTGGACAAGGCCGCCGAGCATACTCGCCTGGCCCTGGACGCTATCGCTGCGGTGCCGGCGTCCCCTTACAAGGAAACGCTGTTCGCCCTGGCGGAAGAATCTCTCAAGCGGACCTATTGAAAACCGCAACAGGCAACACGCTGCACGCGATACCGTTTCGCAGGGTGTTGGCTCAACCTGTCACCAAGGAGTCCCCATGTTACGCGCTGTGTTAGTTCTTGCCCTGAGTGCCACCTTTGCCGGCTGCGCCCTCAGCCCGCAGATGATTGACGTCAAACCGGCTGCCGATGTGGAGGCCACCAATGTGGGACAGAATCAGCCGGTGCAGGTTCTGGCGGTGGATTCCCGTGACCAGGAAGCTTTCGGCACCCGCGGCGGCGTGTATAAAAACACCGCCCTGGTGCGCCCGGCCAATGATGTGAAAAGCGCTGTCGAAGATGCCATTCGCAAAGGGCTGCAGACTCAGGGCTTCAATGCCTTCAACCCCGGCGACGATGCCACTCGCCTGGAAGTTCGCTTGGAACAGCTGGACTATGTCCCGGAAGAAGGCTCAGTGGTCAATGAAGTCACCCTGACACTGACTCTGCTCGCCGAAGCCAGCCGCGACGACGTGCTCCACACCGGCACCTACAAAAGCAGCGTAGTTCACGACCTGCCACTGACCCCCTCGGCCAGCCGCAATCAACAGATGGTCAACGACATCCTCAGCGGCGCTATCAATCGCCTGCTCAAGGATCCGGAAATGCTGGCCTTCCTGGCGGGCAACGACACGCCCTGATGCCAGGCAACCGCGTCGCCATTCACTACTGCAGCAGGGACCCCCTGCATAACTCCTTGCGTGCTCAGGCTTTCAGGCTGGCTCGCAATCTAGTCGCAATGTTGAAGGCGTGTGTCGACCCATCGAGAAATTGCAACAACGAGTGCGGGCCAGCCTGGAAGCCCCGAAGGGCGTGATCTGAAGCGCACATCTGCTGCCCTTTGCCGCTTGAAAAGGGAGCCACCCTTACCTGCGCGACAAAGAACAACAGCTGCGCACTTCAGATCACGCTGAGCATGCAAGGAGTTATGCAGGGGGTCCCCGTGCAACTGGCTGCTGCGCAGCGCCTGGTACGCGCAGGAATTGCTGACCACCTTCAGCGACGAACTGGACGAAGTGGCCCTGCAACCGGGCACTGGCGGAGTATTCCGTATCGAAGCCAATGGCCAGCCAATCTGGGAACGCCAGACAGATGGCGGCTTTCCGGACATCACCGAGCTGAAGCGACGGGTGCGGGATGTGGTCTGCCCGGAGCGGGAGCTGGGGCATATTGATCGCAAAGGCAGCTGATACCCACTACACCACGGAGCGTCGCGGACGGGGCGATAACCAGCGCCGTGAAACACTTTCTACAACGCTGCTGTAGGAGCTCCTCTTGAGGGGCGAACCGAGCGTAGCGAGGCAGGCCAGCAATGGAACCTGTCAAGCCCTGATACTCCTGATCGCCCGCGGGCGTTTTCCACGCTGACGCGTGGTTCGCCCCTCAAGAGGAGCTCCTACAGCGGCTTCGAAACAGCTCGGGGCAACATGATCCTGGCTATCGCGCCGCCAGCGATGCCGAGCCAACCTCACAGGGCCGAGCTATTCATTCTCCGGCCGCACATCCACCTGCGGCTCCTCACTGTCGAACGGCACCGCCACCGTAAACAACAGCGGCTGGCAGCACACCTGACAGTCTTCCACGTATTCCTGCTCCGCCACCGACGTATCAATCAGCACCTCGATGGGCTCCCAGCAATGGGGACATTGCACGCTCACCGGTACCAGACCCGCCATAAGCTAGACCTCCTCCGCGATGGTCAGCCCCTGCAGCCACTCCGGCACCTCCCCTTCTGCCCAGGGCTCGGGCTGGCCCTGCCCCCAGACCGGACCGGGCCAGCAGGGATCGCCCTCAAAGCGGGCAATGATATGGACGTGCAATTGCGGCACCATATTTCCCAGAGCGCCAAGATTGATCTTGTCCGCCCCGGTCACCCGCTCCAGTTCCGCCGCCAGGCCATTGACCTGCTGCAGCAGCGCCTGCTGGTCCGCCAGCGGCAGGTGATGCCATTCTCGCAGACCGTCACGCTTGGGGACCACGATTAGCCAGGCAAAGCGCCGGTCATTCATCCAGCGCAGCCAGCACAAGTCGGTTTCGCCCAGGGCACGGGTATCAGTAGCAAGACGGGGGTGAAGTGTGGCCATGGTGTCTCCTTGATGGGCAGCAACATGCGACACGCTTCACGCGACGCCCAGCGTGAAACGTGCCGCGTCTGTTATCGATAATCCGAAGGGCTGCGCAGGGTCCAGCGCCGGAACGCCCGGGCAAAATTGGAGGCATCGGAATAGCCCAGACTCATGGCGATCTCGTCCACGGTCTTGTCGGTCTGGGTCAGGTACTCCACCGCCAGCCCCTTGCGCAAACCGTCCAGCACCTCCTGATAACTGGTGCCCAATTGCTGCAGCTTGCGCTTGAGGGTCCGTGAAGACATATGCAGCTCACTGGCCACCTCTTCCACCCCGGGAAAGCGTCCACCACCGCCCAGAATGATACGCCGCACCTGGCCAAGCAGGGCTGGCGGCGCCTTGATGGAAGCCATCTCCTGTTCACACTGATCCGCGGCCATGCGCGCCAGCCGCGGGTCGGCAAACTGCAGCTCATAGTCCAGACGCTCCACCGGAAAGCGCATTTGATTGTAGGCACAATCGAAATACACCGGCACCGGCATCACCGGGCGCATGCGCGCAAAGTACTCCGGTTCCGGGTAGGTAAAACGCAGCTCACCAATAATCTCCATGTCCGGCAACAACTTCTGGCCCATGAAGTGAAAACTGGCGAACAGGCTTTCCATCATTACCGGCGCCAACCCACCCAGCGCCAGCAACTCATCGATCTGCATCACCGCCATGTCGCCATCGGTGAAAATATCCAGCTGTACCAGGGTGCTGCGGGTACGGAAGTATTTCACCGCCAGCTCCATGGCCTCGCCGAGGGTGGCACTGCTCATGGCGGCATAACCAAGAAACCCGTGGGAGGAGATCGTCATGGCAGCGCCTAACTCCCAGCCCAGCCAGGGTTCACCGCTAAGCTGGATACCGCGCATCACGACCCTTTCAAAATCCTGGGCGGTTACCCGCGCCTTGGGATCGCGCCAGCAACCGGGCTCAATGGCGGTGTCGGACAGCAATACCTCATTGGCAATGCCCCGTCTGGACATCACATCCAGAAAAAGGGCCAGGTATTCGGCGGAGACCGAGTACTCCGCAGGGTCCATTTTTAGTATTGTCATGGCTGTTTCCTGCTGATGCCGTCTATGGCCCCAAATGACCGAAAGAAGCAACCATAACGTTACGCCCTGCCGCTGACAAGTAACTCTCGTTCACTTGATGGCGCCAACCCCGGGAGAGCACCATGTCCACCGCCAACCTCAAAGGCAAAACCCTGTTTATCACCGGCGCCAGCCGTGGCATCGGCAAGGCGATTGCCTTGCGCGCGGCCCGTGACGGCGCCAACGTCGTCCTGTTTGCGAAAACTACAGAGCCCCACCCCAAACTACCGGGCACCATCTATACCGCGGCCGAGGAAATCCGCGAGGCGGGTGGCACAGCCCTGCCCTGCGTGGGGGATATTCGCTACGAGGAACAGCTGCAGGCCGCCGTGGACCGGGCCGTAGACACCTTTGGCGGCATCGACATTCTGGTCAACAATGCCAGCGCCATCTCTCTGACCGGCACCGAAGCCACCACCATGAAGTCCTACGACCTGATGCATCAGATCAACAGTCGCGGCACTTTCATGGCCAGCAAGCTGTGCCTGCCCCATCTGAAGAAAGCCGCCAACCCGCACATCCTCAACCTGGCCCCGCCATTGAACATGGCGCCCCACTGGTTTGGCCGCCACGTGGCCTACACCATGGCCAAGTACGGCATGAGCCTGTGTGTACTGGGGATGGCCGACGAATACGCCGGCAAGGTAGCGGTAAATGCCCTGTGGCCGAAAACCGTCATCAATACCGCTGCAGTACAGAACCAGCTGGGCGGCGCGCCCACCGTAAAGGCAGCTCGCCAGCCATCGATCATGGCCGATGCGGCCTGGGCCATCCTCACCAGACCGGTAGCCGACGCTAGCGGGCACTTCTTTATTGATGAGGACGTACTTCGCGATACCGGCATCAGCGATCTCAGCGGCTATCGGGTGGACCCGGATCTGGACGATGACAAGCTATTGCCGGATTTCTTTCTGGATTGACAGGAAAGGAGGGTTACCAAAATTGTCACTTGCTGCCGGGTTCCGCCCATTTCGCCGTGACTTTTTTCACACTGCCACCGTAACCCTTTGAGCAAAAACAATAAAAATATTTTCACAATGCTGGCACGGTTCTCGCTTTGCTAACCCCAAGCGAGAGAGAACATGCCATGAGCAAGATTCTGAGATTACGAAAACTGCGCCCGACAACGGCACTGGAAAACCTGAACCGGCTCACCGGTCTGGATTTTCAGAGCTTGCCGGAGTCCCTGGTGAACCGTGATGGCACGGCGTCCACGGAACAGGACGACCTGGAGGGCAGGCTGGATTTTCCGCAGCGCGTCAGCCGTCAGGGCTGACGCGTTTATTTTTTGGCCACAGCCAACACAGCACAAGGCCGCCACGGCCATCGGCCCGGAGCAGCCAACTTATCCATCCTCCTGTCTGATCAGTAGTTGGAAATAAGCTTATCGGACGATTTCAGTGCGGCGCCACGACGCTGCATGAACAGCTCTTCCACCACATGGGTCATGGCTGGCTCGCTGAGCCGCAGGGAGATCTGCACCTGCTCCACATCCGCGGTTAGCTTCAGACGAATACTCCCGGACAACAGGGCACTACCCTCGCCCCCAACGTCAGCAGTATCCACCAGCACCGCCCGGTCGGCCTTGCTGTCCATATAACGCACTACCAACTGCACCTTGCCTGCGGCCCCGGCAATACGGACCCAGGAGGCCACGTTGAATTCCGCTTCCCACTGGCGGGCACGAGCCGGTCGACCATCAGCCCAGATCCGCGAGGGCACTTTGGCGATGAATTTTTCTATCATTATGTTCTCTCTTGCCGGTACAGCCTTTTTAGCCAGTGTACGCATGAGAATAAAGCACGACCATGCGAGGTTTGGCGTACTGACATTGATGGATATCACATCCTGAAGATTCCCTTCCTTTCCGCACATGTCCAATTGTTGGACAGTTAGCGGGCCTCTCTCCCCTATGAATCCTTACTCTTTGTCCCACGCAGCGCACTTAATCGCTGCAACAAATTCTTTTTTACACCGGACAACGTAAAGGAATCATGATCATGGGCGAGCTGAAAGATCTGCGCGAACAAAGCGAAACTCTGGTAAACCGTGCCAAAGAACTGGGCAACAAACTGTATCTGGCCGGCCTGGGTGCTTACGAGAAGGCTGAAGAAGGCTCTGAAGAGCTGCTGAACAAGTATGTTGAAGCCGGCACCGAAGCTTTTGGTGAAGACGCCGAAGACAAGCCCAAGGCCCTGCTGGCCAGCCGTGGCGCCCTGCTGGCTGCCCGTCAGCTGCTGGACACCGCTCCGGAAAAGCGTCAGGCCCTGTACGAGAAACTGGTAGAAGCCGGCAAGAAAGAGCGTGGCGAGAAAGCTGAAGAAACCAACGAATTCGTGCTGGCCGGCCTGGGCGCCGTAGCCTCCGCACGTGAAGAAGGCGAGAAACTGTTCAACGAACTGGTTTCTGCCGGGGAAAAACGTAGCTGATTCTGTTTCCCTGATTCTGTTGTACTCTCCTTTGGGGCCTGATTTGGGCCCCTTTCTTTTGCCTGCCGTTTAGCGAAAAGCCATCCATCACCCTCCGCTTTATGGCTTCATCCCACCATGTACACCCCGCCGGACAAGCGCTAGAGTCTGATAGCACCTGCTGACTCGGTCACAACGAGCCGAGAATGACTATCCCATAGCGTTACCCGAGGACTCCATGGCTGACGACCGTCGTCGCAAGCGCCCCACCACTGCCACCGGCCGCCTGTTCCGGCTGACCGGCATGACTACCTCCATTGCCACCCGAGTGGCCGGCCACCAGGTCAAAGGGCTGTTCCAGTCCGACGTTGCCAAAGCCGCAGACCGGGAAAAACTGCTTCAGCACATTGGTCGTGAAGTAGCTGCCACGTTAGGGGAGATGAAAGGGGCGGTGATGAAGGTCGGGCAAATCGCTTCCCAGATGCAGGACATTCTGCCCAAGGAAATCAGCGATCAGCTCAAGGTACTGCAGAACGCCTCAGCGCCTATGCCCTTCCATGTGATCCGCCGCCAACTGGAGCGGGAGCTGGGAAACACCCTGGATCAGCTGTTTGCCGATTTTGAGGAAACGCCGTTTGCCGCCGCCTCCATCGGCCAGGTACACCGCGCCACGACTCATGATGGCGACAGCGTGGTGGTCAAGGTTCAGTACCCGGCAGTGAAGGAATCCATTGATTCCGACATGAAACATCTGCGTCGCATCCTGCGCCTGGGCAGCCTGCTCAAGGTTGATGAGGCGGCCCTCGATGCGGTGTTTCGGGAAATCCGCAATCAGCTCCACGAAGAGCTGGACTACCGGCAAGAAGCGGGCAACCTGAAACACTTTCGGGATTTCCATCACGACCAGCCCTGGCTGGTCATCCCGCAAGTGTTCGATGCGTTATCCAGCGAAAAGGTACTGACCCTTAGCCATGAAACCGGCATTGCGCTGGATCAGGTGGATGACGATCACGGCTTTGATCAGGCGACCCGCAACCTGCTTGGCGAGCGCCTTTTCGACGCCCTTGGCCAGCAGATTTTCCAGTTACGGGCGGTCCACTGTGATCCGCACCCGGGCAACTTTGCCTTTCGCCCGGATGGAACCATCGTGATCTACGATTTCGGTGCGGTAAAACGGTTGCCACCCCAGGATGCAGACTTGCTGCGAAATATAGTACATAGCGCGTTGAACCAGCAGTGGGAACATCTGGATACCCTGCTGATGCAACTGGGCGCTCGCAAAAAAGACACCCAGGTCAACGGCCAGTTCTATGCCACCTGGATTGCCTTGTTGCTACGCGCCTTCGATGACAAGCCCTACGATTTTGGCCGCTCGGAACTGCACACCGACATCCTCCGCCAGGTAAAACGTACTCCCCTGGAACAGATGTTGAAGTTTCAGCCATCCTCGCGCAGCCTGCTGATTGAACGAGTGGTCAGCGGCCACTACTGGACGATGATGAAACTGGGCGTCAATACCGCGTTCCGGCCCAACCTGGAAAGGGCATTGGAAGTGACGCCGGATAACTGACATCCGGCGCCCGGCTCCGCCTTAAAATGCGGAACGCAGCCCAACGCTGACACCGGAAATTTCTTCCTCATCGGTATCCACATAACGCATGTATTCCAGATTGGCACCCAGAGTATCGGTCAGGTTGAAATCCAGCCCGGCACCCCAGGATTCATCCTCGAAGGTCTCCGTGTCACTGAAAGAATAGTTCACTCCCGCCACGGAGCCGCTGGCGAAGACCTCTCCCTTCACCTTGCTGTAGCCACCGATCACATAGGGGCGCAGGGTTTCGCCCACCGGCGCACCCAGTTTCACATAGCCGCCGTAAAGATGATCCATCTCGAAGTCGACAATGCCACGGGAATCCTTGTCAAACCCCATGCCACCCCGCGCCTCCAGTGCCAGGAAGTCGGTAAACTCGAAACCGGCACGAATCGTGGCCGCATCAATTTTTAGGGTATCGCTGTCTATTTCCTCGTTGTCATACTGAATCTGGCTGTAGTTACCACCAACGTAGGGGCCAGCCGCAAACGCACCCGAGGCAGCGATCAGGGAACAAGACGCCACCAGAACATTACGCATCATCACTTTCATGAATCTCTCCTTTTGCGTGTAATCACTAGTTTCGAGACGCTGTCAGACGCACAGTTCCTGGTAATCCGGTAAACTCTGTAAAATGTGTCGAAAGCATGCCGCATCCAGATAACAGCGATAACAGGATCGGGAATGACAAAGGGAACCGTCTTCGCAGGGCGACTGGCCGCGTTTATCTGCGCACTTTTTCTATCTTTGCACAGCCACGCCCTTACCCTGGCGGATGACCGCGATAGCTACCAAGCCGCGGCCGGCATGCAATGGCTAGCAGATCAAAATCATGCCCTAAGCCCGACCCTGGCATTGCAGGCCTTGCTCGCCGGCCAGGGGCAGCAGCTGGACACGCCATACCCCTCACTGGGTTTTCGCGACGGGTTCCTGTGGTTCCTGATCTCTGTGGAAAACAACAGCACGCTGCCCTACTGGTTTTTGCGTGTGGGCCGCCCCCATCTTGATTACCTGGACATCTACGTCTTTGACAAGGACGGCAACCAAATCAAGCACACCCGTATGGGTGACCGGGTTCCCTTCCATAGTCGAGAACTGTCCCACTACCACCTGGTGACACCGCTGACACTGGCCACAGACAGCAAGCACCACCTGCTGCTTCGCGCTCAGGGCAATAACGTCATCGAGCTGCCGGCCACCCTGATGACGCCGGCAGCCTTCAACGCGCATGGCAACCGGCTTTCGCTTTTCTACGGCCTCTATTTTGGCGCCATCGTCGCCATGTGCCTGTTCAATCTGCTGATCTTCCTGTCCATCCGCGACCCCAGTTATCTGCTTTATGTGCTTTATCTCGGCACCTTCGGCCTCAACCTGTTTACCCGGGAAGGATTGAGCTACCAATGGCTATGGCCCGACGCCACCCTCTGGAACCATTACTCCCTGCCGGTGCTGAACCTGATGACACTGGCGTTTTCCATGCTGTTTGCCGGCCAGTTTCTGGAGCTGAAGAAACGGGCGCCGCGCATTCACCGCCTGTTGCTGGTCACCGCCATTGCACTACTGGTCACTACGCCGCTGACGCTTCTCAACTTTCATTTTTCCATTCAAGCCACCACCGCAGTGGTCATGCCCTGGCCTTTTGTGGCCATCGCCCTGTCCCTGTGGCTGATATTCAAGGGCTATAGCCCGGCACGCTATTTCCTGCTCGCCTTTACCGCCGTGGCCACCGCCACGGTGCTTTACGTACTGAAAACCTTTCAGCTGATGGAAGGGGGCTGGCTGCTGGAGAATGCCATGCAGATTGGCACCTTCACTGAAGCCGTACTGCTGTCCTTCGCGCTGGCCCACAGGATGACGGTATTGAAGAGTGAGAATGCCCGCATTCAGCGCGAAGCCAACGAGGTATTGGAACAACGGGTGGATGAACGTACCCGGGAACTGAACAGCGCACTGAGTGCGCGCAGCGAATTCCTGGCGGTAATGAGCCACGAGATTCGCACCCCGCTGAACGGCATTATCGGCACCGTGGATATGCTCAAGGGCACACCCCTGGATGGGGATCAGCAGCACAATCTGAATGTGATCGAGCAATCCGGTAACAGCCTGCTCAACCTGATCAACGACATCCTCGATTATTCCCGCATCGAAGCGGGCAAGATGCCCATAGAGCAGACCAGCTTCAGCCTGGAGGATCTGGTCAGCGAATCCCTGGCCCTGTTTCAGCACAAGGCCCATGTGCATTCCAATACCCTGCAGACCGAGCTTGATCACAACCTGGGGGAGCGCTGCCTGGGCGACCCGGTTCGACTGCGGCAGATTCTGGTCAACCTGATCGGCAATGCAGTGAAATTCACCAGTAACGGCGTTATCACGGTCATGGCAGAACGGGATGAACAAAACCCGGACTATGTCTACTTCGAAGTCTCGGATTCCGGCATCGGTATTGCCCCGGAGCAACTCAAGCACCTGTTTGATCATTTCCATCAGGGCGACAGCTCCACCAGCCGACGCTACGGTGGCACAGGCCTGGGGCTGGCGATTTGCCGACAACTGGTGGAAATCATGGGCGGCGAAATCGGCGTCTTCAGCCGGCAGAATGAAGGCTCACGGTTCTGGTTCCGCCTGCCTCTGCCCGGCACCCATAACGATACTGGCTACCTGCCGCAAAGCGAGGACAGCGACTTGCCCAGCCTCTCCGGCGGCCGACTGCTGATCGTGGATGACAACCATATCAACCTGATGGTGGCCGAAGGGCTGTGCCAGAAACTGGGCTATGAAACGGAAGTGGCGGAAAGCGGCATGGAGGCCATTGCCGTGTTGATGTCTACTCAGCAGTCGTTTGATCTGATTCTGATGGACTGCGAAATGCCGGACATGGATGGTTTCGAAACCTCACGCTCGATTATCAAACTGCAACAGGAAGGTCGCCTGCCCTGGATTCCGATTGTGGCCCTGACCGCCCACGCGGTGCCGGACAAGATCCACGCCTGCCACGACGCCGGCATGGTGGCCCACCTGGCCAAGCCCATCAACAAGGCACGCCTGCTGGCCACCCTGAAACAGGTGCTGCGTGATCCGGGCAAGGTCTCACGGGATCGCGCCTGAGGCGCGCTCTACAACACCTTTTTCTCACCACAGAGGGCACAGAGTTCTCTGAGTAAAGACAAACCTGCATGCAGGTGTAGGTTGCAATGAGTAATACATACGAATTACTCCACCGCACCAGCAGCGTAAATGGGTTTAGCTCAGTGAACTCTGTGCCCTCTGTGGTAAAAACACGCTTAGTCCAACGCCCCCAGCAAACTATCCACCACCCGCTCCAGGTCATTGAGGGTGGCACACTGCCGGGCCAGGCGGCAGTGAGGCAAGTAGCGATCCATCACCGCATCACCACTGTTCCAGCGCCCCCGGGATTCCGGGTTCAGCCACCAGACCTGTTTGACCCGGCGGCGGATGGCCTGCAGCGTTTCCGCCCCATCGGGCAGGTAATTGTTACGGGCATCGCCAAGAATTATTACCGTGGTGTGAGCATCCAGCTCCCTTTCACAACGGGCCTGAAAGGCCCGGAACATCTCCGCATAATCAGTGCCGCTACCCGACAGACGATCCAGCACCTGCCCCACTGCCACCTCGGGGGAATAACGGGAAAAATCATCGGTGATTTCATCAAAGCGCGAGGCAAAGGCAAAGCTGCGCACCCGTGGCAATACGTCGTTCATGGCGTAGAGAAACTGCAGTAGAAAGCGAGCGGCATCGCTGACCGAACTGGACACATCACAGATCACCATCACCCGCGTCTTGCGGGGCGGCCGACGGCGCCAAAACAACTTCGCCGGCACCCCGTCATGGCGGATGCTCGCCACCATGGTACGACGGGCATCCAGCATTCCCCTCCGGCTGGTTTTCATGCGTCGCTGATGCAGGCTGGCCAGTCGCCGAGCCATCTTGCGCACCAGGGCCTGGACGTCACGAAACTCGCGCAGATCACGAAATGGCACCGCCCGCAGGGTCTGCTCACGCAGGGCCCGGCCCTTGCCGGCACCGTGCAACAGAAACTGGCGCCGCACCTGACCAGCCGCCTGCTCACGGACCCGGGCTCGCCACTGCCGCAACTGTTCCGCCCGGGCCTGCTGACTCGGGTTGCCCTGATCCAGTTGCAACACCCGGTCGTCCACGGCCCCCATGCCCATGTTCATCAACAAACGGCGGGAATAAAGGCCCTGCTGGGTAATCACTTCCATCTGCGTGAAATCCATCTCGGCAGCAGCTTCCGCCATCCGTTGCTGCAACTGCTCCGGGGTGCTGGCCAGCAGGGCTTCTGCCTGTTGTTCCTCAGGGGTCTGTGCTGAAGCCGGGTCAGCTGCGGGTGCCGGCATAGCCGGTTCCATGTCCCCGGACGGGTCGACACGGGAGTCCTCGGCCTCGAAGAAACGGGCAAAGGTTTCTTCAAAGGCTGGCCTGTCCTGTTGCTGCTTGACCAGGGTAACGGCCAGCGCATCGTGAAAGCGTTGCCGCCGGGCATAGCCCACCAGGGCCGCCGCATCCATGGCCTGGCTGGCTTCATCCGGAGAAATCCGCAATCCGGCCCCACGCAGGGCCTGGACAAATTCGGATAAGCGACGAGTTGGCATCAGCGGTTCCTGCCCCCTAGCGCTTACCGAGCTTGCGCAACCAGGCCGGCAACAACTCCCGGGCCAACGTCACATCCTGCTCGGTCTTCAGCACCAGATTGAGAGTGTCAGCCACCTGGGCATGCTCCAGGCTGTCCGCGTGCAGCAGGACCAGCGCCCGGGCCCAATCCAGGGTTTCAGAAATGGCCGGCAGTTTTTTCATGTCCTGTTCGCGCAGATGCTGGATAAACGCCACCAGCTGTTCCCGCAGGCGAGCATCCAGATCCGGCACCCGGGTGGCCACGATCTGCGCTTCCAGTTCCGCCGCCGGGTAGGGAATATAGAGATGCAAGCAACGACGCTTGAGCGCATCGGACAGCTCCCGCTGGTCGTTACTGGTGAGCAGCACCAGCGGCTGGTGCTTGGCTTTCACGGTCCCCAGTTCGGGGATGGAAATCTGGAAATCGGACAGTAGCTCCAGCAGGAAGGCTTCGAACTCCTGGTCCGCCTTGTCGATTTCGTCGATCAGCAGCACCGCCGGCTCATCACTGCGCAGGGCATGCAACAGGGGGCGCGGCTCCAGAAAGGTATCGCTGTAGAACGCTTCGCCCAGATCCCCAAGCCGCTCCATGCTGGCTTCCAGACTGTCAGTGTCGGCCAACATGCCGCCCAGCTTGTCCCGCAACAACTGGGTGTAGAGCAATTGCTTGCCGTATTTCCATTCGTACAGGGCCCGGCTTTCGTCCAGCCCTTCGTAACACTGCAAACGGATCAGCGGCGCTTCCAGAAACGCCGCCGCGGCTTTGGCCAGTTCAGTTTTTCCTACCCCGGGAGGGCCTTCCACCAGCACCGGCTTGTGCAATTGCGCGGCAAGATAAATCGCCAGGGCAATCTGTTCACTACAGATATAGCCCTGCCCGGCAAAACTGCGGGTAATCTCTTCGACGGAATCAATACGGGTTTTCATGGAGGCTCCTGCAACAGAACTCAGAGGGTAGCGCAGGAAACCCGGGGCGGGAATGACATCTGCACGCATGCTGCATACGGCAGGTTTTACCTGGGGTGCCTCAGTGCAGGGTAATATTGCCCGCCAGCACCAGCGGAGCGATCTCGGCCACTTCTTCCACGATAGGCTCGCCGTCCAGGCTGTTCACATCAAAGCGGGCGGACGTTACATCGCCATCAATCATGTCCGGGATCGCATCCAGAAAGGCATCCACATGCTCGGAACCAAAATGGATTTCCAGCGCATCCAGATCGGTCCACTGCTGCCAGACCACGATCACCCGCGGCTCATCCGCCTGCAGGTATACCTCGTAAGCCAGACAGCCGTGTTCACCCCGGGAGGATTTCGCCAACGCCTGCACCAGCTCCAGCGCCTCTGGTTGCTGGTCCTGTTTCACGGGGAAAGAGCCTTTGACGATGATCATGAGGGTCCATTGCGCTGGTAAAACGACCATTGTACCACAAATCCGCCCCTGCTGTCCGCTCAGGTGCCGCCGCAGAAGCGTACCGAGTCGCCCAGCGGCACTCGCCCCACTCGGGTGCGATTGGCCGCCACATCGACGTTTTCGTAGCCGAAACTGATGCCCAGCACGATGGCAGTGCTGTCCGGAATTCCCAGCAGTTCACGCACATCGTCCGGATAGTAGCGCATGCTGCCCTGGGCACAGGCACCCACTCCATGAGCGGTCATGGCCAGCAGCAGAGACTGCACGTACATGCCCACGTCCAGTGCCACGGTAACGCCGAAATCCCGCTCCATGCCGATAAACGCCACATGGGGGGCATCGAACAGTTCGAAGTTACGCAGCTCCGCGCGGCGACGACCTTCCCGGTCTTCCCGGGCTATCCCCATGCTGCCGTAGAGCGCCATGGCGCAATCCACCTGCCGCTCCCGGTATAGACCCTGGAAACGAGGCAGGCTCTCATAGTCCGGCGCAAAGGGAATGCCCCGACTGACCTTGTCCACCAGACGCTCGCGTAAAACGTTGCGGGTTTCACCGCTGGCCACCCATACCTGCCAGGGCTGGATATTGCAGTTTGACGGGGCGTGCTGTGCCAGCGAAAAAATCGCCTCCAGCTCTGAATGCGAAACCGGCTTGTCGAGAAAACCGCGCACGGAACGGCGTTCGGTAAGCGCATGGGAAAGGGTCATGGAATCGGCGTTCATGGGTAACTCCTCTGAATTACCCGCCAGTCTAACCAGACATGAAAAGGGCGACGATGACAGAAACGCTCAGGCCGCCTCGCCGGAAGCCTCGCGCATGGCCTGACAGATCTGGTCAATCACCGGAGCTGCAAGCTCCATGCGACCATCGCAGCCAGCCACACCAAGACGCAGCGCACAAGCCGGGCAGAGCACATTGAACACCAGCTCGCCCCCTTTGCTGCGCGCTGGTAGTACCGCCCATTTGTCCTGGCGCGCCTGCTGCCCAATACGATGGTAGTAATCCAGATTAATGTCACCACCGGGCTCGAAATCAAAGGTGGTCGGACAGCGGCTGCAATTGAGCCACATGTCGTACAGGGCTGCCGCGTCGTAGGGATCCCTGGGATCAAATGACATCGCCACCTCCTGTGGCAATAGAGCAAATGTAAGTGAGTAGTTTTATGCATTTTTTGTCAAAAACCCACGAATCACGTCACATTTGCCTGTTTTTTACACTCCTCAAAGAGCCGGTAAGGCAGCACCGGAGGGTTAAAGACGGGTGCCCTGAGCCATCATTCGCCCCCCCAGGGCCATCATTTCCAACTGCAGGCAGGCATGGTCCGCCAGCACCCTGCGCGCGGTTACCGTGTTGTCGAGCATGGAAATGCCCGCGCCGAACATGATGGCAATGGCGGCTTCCGCCTCCTGCTCCGCCGGCACAGGCTCACGTCCCTGGGCAGCCACCGCCTGGCGCACGTCCTCGGCCAGCTCGTCCACCAGTAACTGCAGTTCCCGCTGGATACGCATCCGGTAGCGGTCATGGCTGCCCAGCCGCTGCTGCACCAGCAGGCGGAAGTCGTTTTCATAGTCGTTCAGGTAGCGCACAAAGCGCCCGACCAGCTCTTTCACCGCCCGGGCCGGGCCGATTTCGATCATGCTGCGCCGCTCGTATTCCATGGCCGAACGCAACCGGAAACAGCAGGAGTCGATCAGTGCCAACCCCAGTGCATCCATGTCCGGAAAATGATTGTAGAGAGAGGTGGCGGCAAGCCCGGACTCCCGGGCCACTTCCCGCAGGCCCAGGCTATCCAGGCCCCGGCCGCCAGCCATCAGGGTACGGGCGGCTTCCAGAATGCGCTCCCGGGTTTGTCGTTTCTGGCGCTGTCGCGTGGTTTCAGCCATAACATTATCACTAACGAGTGTTAGTTAAATATTCCCATGAATACCAGTCATCGCGCAACTACATGCTGGTTACATAATAATCTTTGACAAACAAGTGTTAGCTGAAAGAGAATTCGCCTTACAGTTGTAAGGCAAGAAATTTGGCTCTTACCGATCTCACGGCGCATCATCAACTAGCGCTACAACACAGACTGCCCGCTTACAGCGGGCAGCAGGGAAGCAAAAGGGGAAAGCAATGAACTACTTCGTCACCGGTGCCACCGGCTTTATTGGTCGTTTTCTGGTTGGTCGTCTGCTCAAGCGTGAGGACAGCCGGGTATTTGCCCTGGTTCGCTCCGGCTCGGAATACAAGCTGGACGCCCTGCGCCGTCGCCTGGGTGTGGATGCCGACCGTCTGGTGGCCATCCAGGGTGATATCAACGAAAAATTGTTGGGTGTCAGCAAGCGGGATCAGGATGACCTGAACGGTCAGGTGGATCACTTTTTTCATCTGGCCGCCATCTATGACCTGACCGCAGACGAAAACACCCAGCGCTACACCAACATCGAAGGCACCCGACAAACGCTGAAGTTGGCGGAAAAACTGCAAGCTGGCTGTTTCCATCATGTCTCCTCCATTGCCGCCGCAGGTCTTTATAACGGCACCTTTACCGAGGACATGTTCGAAGAAGCAACGGGCCTTAACGACCCCTACCTGCTCACCAAGCACGAGTCCGAAGCGCTGGTGCGTCAGGAGAGCAAACTGCCGTGGCGCATCTACCGTCCCTCCATGGTGGTCGGCCATTCCGAGACCGGCGAAATGGACAAGGTCGACGGCCCCTACTACATGTTCAAACTGATCCAGAAGCTCAAGGATGTACTGCCCAACTGGATGCCATTAATCGGCGTGGAAGGCGGTCACTTCAATGTGGTGCCAGTGGACTTCGTCGCTGACGCCCTGGACCACATTGCCCACCAGCCTGACCACGATGGCCAGTGTTTCCATCTCACCGCCGATCGCAGTTACAACCTGGGCGAGCTGATGGACATCATTGCCGGTGCCGCTCAAGCCCCCCGCTGGCCAGTGAAACTGGATAACAGCCTGTTCAATGTGGTCCCCGGCTTCGTCAAGAAGGGCGTCAGCGCCATGACCCCCAAGCTGGTGGTCAACACAGTGCTGGAGAACCTGGATATTCCCCCGTCTGCGCTGCAGTTTCTTACCTTCCCCACCGAGTACGACAACCGTCGGGCCCGGGAGGCTCTGGCCGACAGCAACATCCAGGTACCGGACCTGGAAGGCTATATCCAGCAGCTGTGGGATTTCTGGGAAAACCATCTGGACCCGGATCGCGGCGACCGCAAGGATGAATTGCAGCCCCTGCCCACCCTGCCGGAGCGAGTGGAAGGCAAGGTAGTGATGGTTACCGGCGCCACCTCCGGCATCGGCAAGGCCACCGCACTGAAGCTGGCCCGTGCCGGCGCCACCGTGCTGGTGATTGCCCGTACTGCCGAAAAACTGGAAGAGACCCTGCACGAAATCGACCAGCTGGGCGGCACGGCCCAGGCCTACAGCTGCGACGTGTCAGATCTGAGCAGCGTGGATGATCTGATCCAGCAAGTGACTGCAGACCATGGCCATGTGGATGTGCTGGTCAACAATGCCGGTCGCTCCATCCGTCGTTCCGTGGTGCATTCCTTTGAACGCTTCCACGATTACGAACGTACCATGCAGCTCAATTACTTCGGTGCACTGAGACTGATCATGCAGCTGATGCCGGGCATGATTGAGCGTGGTGGCGGCCACGTGATCAACATTTCCAGCATCGGCGTACTGACCAATGCGCCGCGTTTCTCCGCCTATGTGGCGTCGAAAGCGGCATTGGATGCATTCACCCGTTGCGCCTCCAGCGAACTGGCCCATGAGGGCATTCGCTTTACCACCATCAACATGCCGTTGGTACGCACCCCGATGATCGCGCCCACCAAGATCTATAATCATGTGCCTACCATCAGCCCGGCCCAGGCAGCGGATATGATCTGCGATGCCATCGTGCGCCAGCCCAAGCGCATCGCCACCAACCTTGGCGTGATGGGTCAGGTGATGCACTTCCTGACGCCCAAGGTCACCGAGACCATCATGAATACCGGCTACAAGCTGTTCTCGGATTCCTCCGCGGCCCTGGGCGACAAGGAAAGCTCACCGAAGAAAATTCGCCGCGAACAGGCAGCCTTTTCACGCCTCTTCAAAGGAATCCACTGGTAACAGGCAGGAGACACTAGGCAGAGCACGCACCTCACCAGTTGCATGAATGCGTGCCGTAAATAAAGAAAAGCCCCGGAGACCGGGGCCAAAGAGTTTCCGGAGACAACCGGAAGCATACGCAGCGGGATCATATCCCGCTGCTATCCTCTCTCCTTGCCCCTTTCCTCGCCTTGATCGACATCAAGGTTTTTGCCCGTAGCCACAATCTGCAGCTGTCAGTGAAGACAAGCACGCATTCCCAAGCTGACTACACTGAAGCCATGGGACAACTCACGCTTCGCCATCACCCCACCGCCATCGCCCTGTGCCGCGCGCTTTTTCCCGCAGGGGAAACACTACCGGCAGCGGATACCGATGCCCTGCTCGGCAAGATGGATGCGCAACTGGCCGGCCACCCGGCCCTGCAGCGCAGCCTGAAAGCCGGTTTACTGTGGCTGAATAACCGCCATCGACTGGTACGAGGCCAGGCCTTCCATCGAGCCAGCGCGGCCCGCCAGGCCCGCTTTCTCGACAAACTGGCCGCTACGACGGTGTCCGGCAAACTGCTGCGCCTGCTGGCCCTGCCCTTCAAGGCCGCCTATGTACTGGATGATCGGGTAGAGCAAGCCACCGGCTGCCGGGAACCAGTGCAACTGCCCGCCCAGACCGAAACCTTTCGCTGGCAACAGCAGATCACCGCCGCCCGGGACTGCGAGGAGGACCTGACCCTGGAAGCGGATGTGGTGATTCTGGGCAGCGGCGCCGGTGGCGCCGCAGCGGCCTACGAGCTGGCCTGCCGCGGCCTGGCAGTGGTGATTATCGAGGAAGGCCAGTATTACGACCGCAGCCACTTCACAGGCAAACTCACCGAGGTGATCCCCAAGCTCTACCGCAGCTGGGGCGCCACCGTGGCCACCGGCAACGCCATCATCCCGGTACCGGTGGGCTGCAATGTGGGCGGCACCACCACCATCAATTCCGGCACCTGCATGCGCACCCCACCATCGGTGCTGGCCCGCTGGCGGGAGCAGGGGCTGCATGATTTCACCGAACAGAGCCTGGCACCCTGGTTCGAGGGCGTGGAGCGCATGCTCTGTGTGCAACAGGCAACGGCAGAGACCGTCGGCCCTATTGGCGACATCATCGACCAGGGCGCCGCCGCCAACGGTTTTTTGCAACGCCAGCCACTGATGCGCAATGCCCAGGGCTGTGACGGGCAGGGGCTGTGCCAGTTCGGCTGCCCCACGGATGCCAAGCAATCCACCAACGTGAGCTACATTCCCCGGGCTCTGGAACGGGGCGCCTTCCTGTTCAGTGGTTTCCGGGCCGAACGACTGCATCGCCAAGGCAGCCGCATTACCGGCGTCACCGCCCGCGGCACCAATGCCGCCGGGCACCCGGTAACCCTGCGACTCACCAGCCAGCGCACCATTGTTGCCATGGGCAGCCTGTTCACCCCCCTGTTCCTGCAACAGCAAGGCGTGCGCAATCGCCATCTGGGTCGCCATCTGACCCTGCACCCGGCGGGGGTGGTCAATGCCCTTTTTCCGCAACAGGATCTGGCCAACGGTCGCAGCATTCCCCAGGGCTACGGCGTATCGGACTGGGAAGAACAGGGCCTGATGTTCGAAGGCGGCACTATCCCCCTGGCCGGGCACAGCCTTCTCAACCCCCTGTTCGGGCGCGACTGGGTGCGCTTTACCGAAGACTATCCGCACACCGCCTACTTCGGCTTCATGATCCGCGATACCAGCGAAGGACGGGTGCGCCGGGGCCCCCATCGGGGCCTGCCGCTGATCCGCTATCATATGAACCGGCAGGACTTTACGCTGTTTAAACGCGGCATCCATGCCCTGGCATGCTGGTATCTGGATGCCGGTGCCGAGCAGGTTTTAATCCCCGGCCTTAACCGCATCGTGCGCATTCACAACCGCGCCGAGCTGACGCGCTTTCTGCGCTCCCCCCTGAAACCCACGGATTTTCTGATCAGCGCCTATCACCCATTGGGCACTGCCCGCATTGCCGCCTCTCCCCGACAGGGCGTCTGCGACAGCAATCACCAGGTATTCGATAACCCGGGCCTGTATGTGATGGATGGCGCCAGCGTGCCCACCAGCCTGGGCGCCAACCCCCAGGTCACCATCATGGCCATGGCCAGCCGGGCCGCCGACATCCTTGCCCGGGAACTGCTCGACGATATGGATTCCACCCACACACCACCACAAGGAGAATGCGCATGACTTTGGGCCTGTTACTCAAGGAACGCATGAGCGGCTGGCTGCAACTGGACAGTCAGGGCCACCAACAACCCTTCGCCTTCCAGATTCGCGCCTTTACCACCCGCATCTTCAGCGTCAGCGCCCCGCGTTACTTTCGCGGCACTGTCAACCTGGACGGCGAGGACTTCGCCTGCGAAGGGGAACTGACCATTCATCTGAACGGCCCCCATTACTGGCTCACCTTCAACCACCCGGAGCAGGGCATGCTTCGCGTGGAAGGCAAGAAGCAATATGGTCGCAACGGCCTGCTCGCCTCGCTGATCACCTGCCCGATGACGGTCTACCGGAACCAGCAGGCCATCGGCCAGGCGGAAGTGGCCTACCGGGAAAGCATGCTGGCCTTCCCGTTCACCGCCCTGCGCCTGGTGGACGAACAACAGGCTTACCAGCAAGATCATAGCGTCAGCTCGCTCCGCTAATCGGCCAGACCCAGGAGCCACGCATGATTCCCTACTACGGCCTGCAGGCACCCGCCAAAGGCGGCCACTACGAATCCTGGTTTGTGCGCGCCAACCACCCGCATAAACCCCAGGCCATCTGGATTCGCTATACCCTGTTCCGCGCCCGGGACCGGCGCCCTGCCCTCGGCGAAGTGTGGGCGGTATGGAGTGATGGTGCCCGGCAATGCACCCACGCGTTCAAGGAAGAGTTCCCCCTGGAAAGCTGCCGTTTCAGCACCTCACAGATGCAGGTGGACGCCGACGATAACCATCTGCAGCCAGGTGCCCTGCAAGGGCAACTGCGCCGGGACAGCGAACAACTGAGCTGGGATCTGCACTACGATGACGGGGAATCCCCACTGCTGTTTCTGCCTGAGAGCTTCTACCTGCGCCCCCTGCCCAAGGCCAAATCCCTGGTCAGCCGTCCCCATATCCGCCTCAGTGGCACCCTGACGCTGAATGGGGAAACCATCGTGCTGGACCAATGGCCAGGGAGCGAAAACCATAACTGGGGAAGCCAGCATACCGACCGCTATGCCTGGGGCCAGGTGGTGGGCTTCGACAATGCGCCGGACGCCTTTCTCGAATGCGCCACCGCCCAGGTGAAGGTAGGCCCGCTGTACAGCCCACAACTGTCCATTGCGGCCCTGCGACTGGACGGGGAAACCCTGCTGTTCAACAGCCTGTCGCGTGCCCTGCGCGCTAATGCGGACTACCGCCCTTTCCAGTGGGCCCTGCAGACCGGTAACGGCGATGCTCGCTTAAGCATCAACATGACCACGGTGGCAGACAGGGTAGCTGCCCTGACCTATTACAACCCGCCCGGCGGCAACAAGATCTGTCTGAACAGCAAACTGGCCAGCGTCACCGTTAGCCTGTCCCGGCGCGGGCAACCGGAACGGATGCTGCACAGCGCCCATGGCGGGGCGTTTGAAATTCTGACGGACCGATTGCCTGCGGGGATGGCTCTGCAGATCTAGTCTGAGCCGTTCGCTTTTGAAAACGCTCCAACGACTCGCCGGAAAGTGGCTGGCAACGCAAACCCACAGGGCAAAACGAGCCTCACTCATTATTTCGGGTCATTACCGCTCTGACGGGCCAGCACCGGAGCCAACGCCGGCGGCGAGTAGGCTGGCCCCTTGAGGACCTTGCCACGAGCATCCTTCACCGGTTTGCCGTCAGCGCCCAGCTTGCTCATATTGCTGCGATGCACTTCCTCGCAGGTGGCATTCAGGTCTATGCCAAAGGTATGCCCGGCACCATAGGTCACATAATTGATATCGGTCAGCGCATCGGCCACCTCTACCATATCCACGCGAAATGACTTGAGCGAAGCCAGTTGTTCCCTGGCCGTCGCCAGAGTATCCAGAAAGGTCTGTTGATCCGCATCGGGCTGCTGGCAGGTAGCTTCGGCCAGTTCATGAAACTCTTCTAGCAGCAGGGCCAGACGCAAACGGATGGTGGCATCGTCCGGCACCACCGGCTGCGGTTCCACCGGCAGGGAAAAAGCGCGATGAAATTCGGCCACCCGGTGAAAATTGCTGGGTTGCTCAGCCTTTGCCATCCACTTCCTCCAGGAATGCGATCATTTCACGGTTAACCTCGGCGGCCTGCTCCATCTGGATCCAGTGCCCACACTGGTCCAGCATCACCGTGCGCAGATCCGGAATATAGTCGGGCATCCGCTGCAGGGCTTTTTGACCAAACACGATCACCGGGTCCTGCATGCCACCGATAAACAGCGTGGGCATGGGAAGCTGCCAGTTATCGTCGTCACGGCTTTCTTCCCAGGACGCATCCATGGCCCGATACCAATTGATCGGCCCGGTAAAGCCGCTGTGCTGGAAACGTTCCACGTAATAGGCCAGATCCTCTTCACGCATCCAGCGCGGCTGCTCGGCAGGGGTAGACATGGATTGCAGGAAACCAGTGTCATCCGGGTGTGCCCGGAAATCAGCGATACCATCCGCTGACAGGCTGTGGAAGATCTTGCGCAGACTGATGGGTACATCTGCTTCCAGCTCCTGCTCCGGCAATTGCGGCTGCTGGAAGTAGAGCATGTAGAAGAAGCGGTCCTCGAACAGCCGCTGCATGGACACGGTGGGGGCCTCCGGGGCCGGCCCGCCATAGGGGACCGACATGCCCACCACCGCACGAATCATTTCTGGATAGCGGCGCGCCACCTGCCAGGTCAGCGCACACCCCCAGTCGTGGCCAATCAGGATGGCCGACTCATGGCCGAGCGCCCTGATCAGGGCGACCACGTCCTCCGCCAGCACGCTTTGCCGGTAGGCATCCACCTCCGCCGGGCCACCGGTATAACCATAACCGCGCAGATCCGGCGCCACCGCGTGGTAACCGGACTGGGCCAGTACCGGCAACTGGTAGCGCCAGGAGGCCCAACATTCCGGAAAGCCATGCAGACACAACACCAGAGGGTTTCCCGGTTCCCCGGCCTCCGCCACGAAAAAATCCAGACCATTGGCAGCCAGCTGCCGCTCACGCATAAATGCCATACTCACTCTTCCCGATTCCGATTCAGCCGGTCTCCGTAGACAACTACTTACCCGACACGACGAAAGTGCTATTGTTAGCATATTCGTCTGCTCATTGTTGTGATGTCGGCGCAGGTGTAAAACCAACAAGAACTCTGCGCCGTATCGGCGGTCCTAGCCGAGGCAGCGCCACTCCGGGCCCACCAAGATTGCCCGGATTGACCTGTGAATCTGACAGCATGACCCGCCGCTGACAAGCGCGCAAAGTGACCGTTACGACTCAAACAGGGAAGCATCGTGACCGAGCCGCAAGGACAAGCCCGCCCCACGAAGCCCAGCCGCATTGGCGAGTGGCTGGCTCCCTATGTGCCGGAATACTTCCCGGTGGCCTGGAAGCTGGGCTTGTCTATTTCCCTGCTGATTCTGTGCGGCATGACCATTCTCGGTTCCCTGCTGCTCAACAATCAACTGGACCGCATGCGCGATCAGGCAGACACCTTCGGTGAAGCCATTGCCCTGCAACTGGCCAATACCGTGCGCGAACCCCTGCTGGCCGATGACACCTTCCTGCTCAAGGTCCAGCTCAATAACCTGACCCGCAGCGACAGCGTGCACGGCGCTGCCTTATTCGACCGCAGTGGCAACCTGGTCGACAAGGCCGGCATATTACCTCTGGCCGCCAACCCGCTTCAGGAACAGATCAAGCACTGGGAGCTGCAGGGTGAACCCATCACCACTTACTACGCTGCCGTGGATGTGAGCGACACCGTCGCCGGTTACACCGCCATTTCCCTGTCCGACCGTCCGATCATGGCCGCCCGGGAGTCAGTACAGGGCACCATGATTAATGCCACGCTGATCATGAGCGTGATCGCCATCATCGCCTCTTTCCTGATCAGCCGGCGGCTGGCCCGTCCTATTCACGATCTACTGGCGGCCACCAGCGCCATGCGTCGTGGCGATCTGAATTACCGGATCCAGGATCGCCGCAATGACGAAATCGGCGGCCTCATCGAGGCCTACAACACCATGGCCCACGGCATGCTGGAAAAAGATCAGGTGGAGCAGGTACTGAAGCGTTTTGTCAGCCCGTCTGTGGCACACAACATGATGGCAGACCTGGACCAGGTGCAGCTGGGTGGCCGCGATGTCCATGCCACCGTGGTGTTTGCCGATATTGTCGGCTTCACCCGGCTGTCAGAGACCCTGCCCCCGGATGCCATTGCCGACATACTCAATGTCTATTTCGATGCCATCACCACCGCCACCACCTTCTACCGTGGCACCATCGACAAGTACATGGGCGACTGCGCCATGATTGTCTTCGGAGTGCCCGAGAAGGATGACGAGCACCTGTTCCATGGGCTGTGCTGCGCGGTCATGATCCAGCGAATGGTAGAACGACTGAACGAGCAGCGTCGCGCCCAGGGCCATACCACGGTGGAATTCCGTATCGGTATCAATTCCGGAGCCATGCTGGCCGGCAACCTGGGCTCCCGTGAGCGCATGCAGTACACCGTGGTCGGAGATACCGTCAACCTGGCCTCGCGCCTGTCCAACATGGCCGGCGGCAATGAGATCATTGCTGCCTCGCCACTGCTGGCCAACCCCAACATCGCGTCACGGGTACGCGCCACCGAATACGGCGCCATGCGCATCCGCGGCAAGGCCGAACCGGTGGGCACGTTCCGCATTGATGGCGTGCACGCCCTGTCAGAAACCCTGATGGAACAGCGCATCGCCCAGTTCCTGGCAAAACTGAATACGGAGTCGCAACGTGCGTAAGGCCGGCCTGGTAATGGCAGCCCTGCTCGGCGGCTGCGCCACCCTCGGCGACCCGGAACGGCGGGTCAGCGAGGCCCTGGCGGAAGATAATTACGCCAGCGCAGCGGCCATCATTGAAGATACACACCCGGATCACGACCAGTATGCCCTGCTGCAAGAGCAGTACCCGGGCATCATTCTGGCCAGCGACCAGTACCGTCAGCGCCTGATTCTTGAAGCCGAGGCGATGAGCCGTAAACAGCGCTGGCAACAGGCCCATACCCTTATTGAGGCCCATCGCGACAAGGTAGTGGACCCCTCTGCCCTGGACGAACTGCTTACTGCCCTGACCAGCCTGGAAGAATATCAGTTCAACCAACTACTGGCTGAACGGCGCCGGGCCCAGGCTCTGGCCCTACAGGAAAGTACCGGCCTGACAGACAAATTAAGCGGCTTTCACCTGCCCCGCGCCAAACAGGAACGACAACAACTGGCGAACGAGCGCTTTGTGGTGGTTGAGGATCTGACCCGGCTGGGGGAGTACTTTGCCCAGCGTCAGCAATGGCTGCTAGCGCGCGACCTGCTGAGTGCAGCTCACCGACTGGCACCGGATCAGCCTCCGTCTGCGCAACTGGCCAAAGCACAACAGATTCTCAATGACGCCAGCCAGCGGGCCCGGGCCCGGCACAATCGCGGCCTGCTCACAGAAGCGGAACAACTGATGGCTCGTTACCAGCGAAATGGTCAGCTGGAATCCTTGCTGGCCGCCCGCCACTTCCTCAAACAGCATCAGAACAATCCGGTTCTGGTTGACCATCGAGAGCGCCTGGAGCAATGGGCGCGACGCCGTTTTAGCGAAGAGATGAATACTGGCGAGGCCCTGTACGCCCGCGGCCAATACCGCGAAGCCTATCGGATCTGGAAGCAGGTAGCCCCCCTCTACCCGGACAATGAAGAGCTGAACAAGAAGCTGGAGCGCAGCCGGCGGGTGCTGGCTAACTTACGCAACCTGCAAGACGACTAGGCAGCCCCCCGAAACATGGCGCCGCGCAAACGACTGGCTGTCGATAAACAGTCATAAAAAAAACGCGCCATGACAGGCGCGTTTTTTTATGACTTGTTAGCGGTGAGGGAATTATTCCTCCTCGCTGTCAGCATCCTCAACCTCAACGTTCTTCGGGGAATCGTTTTGCTCGGCTTCATAGGCATCACGGTATTCCACTGATGCGCTACTGCGGCCCTGGAATACTTTCTCAAGACTCACCGGCAGCGGGTTGCGCACTACCTGCTCCAGCTCCCCCTTTCGATTCAGCTCGAACTGCAAGGCAGTAATACCCATATATTTCTGCCGGGTCATGCTCAGCAGCCGTTCGTTATCCGGCAGGATAGTGGGCCGCAGAAAGACCATCAGGTTACTCTTCTCTCGCGAGTTACTGGTCGAGCGGAACAGGATACCCAGCAGCGGGATGTCACCCAGGATCGGCACTTTACGTACCGTCTTGGTGATGTTGTCGCGAATCAGGCCGCCCAGGGCAATGGTCTCGCCATCGTCCGCCAGCACCGTACTTTCCAGCTTGCGAGTGGTGGTAACGATGTCCGCGGCTTCACCGACAGAATCCTTCACCTGGGAATTTTCCTGCTCCAATTCCAGGCGGATGGTGGAGAGCCCTGCCACATGGGGAGTCACCTTAAGACTCAGGCCCACATCTTCACGCTGAATGGTCTGGAACGGATTGGACACGCCGGAGCCGGTACTGGTACTGGTGCCGGTAATGAAGGGCACGTTCTCCCCCACCACGATGGAGGCTTCCTGGTTATCCAGAGTAAGAATGCTGGGGGTGGAAAGCAGATTTACGTCGGTGGACGTGGACAGTGCCTGGATCAGCGCCCCCCACTTCAGATCCCCGTTGGAGTCCTGCTCCCCGAAACCCATGGTAATGCCGTCGCCCAGGGCCAGGCCTGACGGATCATCGGTAGCCAAGGCCTGAACGATGGAGTTAATGGTAAGCCCCGCGTTACCGAAGTTGATGGCGCCGACGCCGCTTTCGTCACTGCCGCCCACATACTGAAAGCCCAGTGCCTTGCCGGTATCACCGGACACTTCCACGATGGCAGCCTCGATAAGAATCTGCGCCCGGCGCACATCCAGCTGGCTGATCACCGACATAATTTCCTTCATCATCGCCGGCTCTGCGCGGATCACCAAGGCGTTGAGAGACTTGTCGGCCTGGATGGAAACCTTGTCACCGGTAATGGATGCCGCTGCGGTCTTGCCATCTGCACCCGGCTTGGCCGCCGAGGCGCCCTCGGCAAAATTCTTCAGCAGCTCGGCCAGCGCTTCCGCGTCACCATGACTGAGGCGCACCACCTGCACGCCGCCTGTGGCACTGGCAGGGGTGTCCAGGTTGCCAATCATCTGTGCCATGCGCTGGCGGGTAATCCGGTCACCCTTGATGATCAGCCGGTTGGTGCGTTCATCCGCTACCACCGTCACACCCCCGTCCTTGGTCTTGCCGCGACGGCCGCCGGTCTGCGGCGTCAGGCTTTCCAGCATTTTCACCATGTCGCCGGCAAAGGCATGCTCCAGCTTGATCACCTGCACGTCCTCAGACTCGGCATTGTCCAGACTGGCAATGATCGCTTCCATACGGCGAATATTGTCCATGTGATCACTGATGATCAGGGCATTGGCCGAGCCCACGGCGGCCAGGTGGCCGTACTGGGGCACCAGCGGACGCAGTACCGGTACCAGCTCTTCCACTGGCGAGTTTTCCACCGGAATCACCCGGGTCACCAACGCTTCGCCTCCAGATTCATTCTTGCCTACCAGTGGCAGGTTGCTTTGCTTGGCGGTGGTGTTGGGAACGATCTTGATAATGTCACCGGACGGCACCGCCGCGTAGCCATGCACCTGTAACACGGAAAGGAACAGCTCGTAGACCTCTGCGGCAGACAGCGCCTTGGTGGACACGACGGTAACGTCCCGGGCACGAACGCGGGGGTCGACCACGAAGTTCTTGCCGGTCATGTCGGCAATCTGGCTAATAAACGCCTGGATATCCGCATTGCGGATATTCACCGTCCAGCTCTTGCCGTCTTCACTGGCCGCAACCTGGGCATGGGCGGAAAAAGCCATTACCGACAACAGCACCACAATCAGTGTTCGACGTGCCGAGGCTTTGAAAAAGGACATCATAAAACCACTCACTATGGCGGATAATTCACGGTGAATTGCTGATTACCCCGCTGTACCACAATACTGGCCTGCCGGGTTTCCTGGAATGAGCGCAACGCAGCCATATCACCTTCCTCCGTCCCCAGCGAATGGCCGTTGACCGAGAGGATGACATCACTGCTTTGCAAGCCGACCTGACTGATCAACTGCTTGGGGGCCCGCTTGCCCAACTGATAGCCCTGGTTATCCCCCTGAGCCACCGGCTGCAACCCCAACTGACCAATAATGGCCTTGCGTTGACGCTGCATGTCTTCCTCGCTACCTTCCGCAATCTGCGATTGCTGGGGCTCACGTTCCACCGCTGGCTGCCGGGACACCTGACTGACCCCGCCCAGGGAGCTGTCCGACCAGCGCAGGGTTTCCAGGCGTCCAGCCCGGCGCAGGATCACCCGGTCCGGGTACACCTCTTCCAGGCTGGCATTACCGGGGATACTGTCGCCGATACGGTACAACTCACCTTCCTTGCCCTTTTCGGCAATGATGGCGGACGCTTTTTCGGTATCAGCGGTCTGGAACACGCCAAGTAGTTCCAGACGCAGGCGGGTTTCCGGAGCGTCAGTGGGCTTGTCAGACTGGGGGGCTACCTGCTCGAAGCTTCCGAACAATTGCCAGCTGTCCACCTGGGATTGGCTCAGGCTCACAGTCTGCCCGGCGGAAGCGACCTGCAGGCGGGTCTTGCTGTTGGAGGGGATCGGCTCGTTGGGTCCGTACCACAACAGCCAGAAGGTCTGGGCCAGCACAAAGGCCAAAGCAATCACCAGCAAAACGGCAACTAACCAGCGCACCGGCTTGCTCCACTGCTGATACTGACCCCACGCTGCCCACTGCGACATAACTGTCCGCTCTTCCTTTATCGTTATTGCCGGACTGAAGATACCGGATTTTAAGGCAAATTATTGCAATATAGTGTTACCGGAACAGTTATTTCATGTTCTCGGCCCAGCCAGCCAGGCAAACCTGTACCGACTGTCGCTACCCCCGCGTCAGCGAGAATGGCTGGGACATCTGGAATACCACATCATCCGGGCTGCCACCCTGGCTGACGCCCAGCAACAAAGGCCAGGCGCGCATGACTTCCAGATGGAAACGACCGTCGCTGATTCGCGCCTGAAGCAGGCGCTCCCCCTCAGGATCAGCCAGCCGCAGTGTGGGCACCGGACCTTCCATGCTCAAACGGCCTTGTAATTCCGGCACCAAGGCTGAGCCATTGTTCCCCCAGGTCACCCGGCCACCACTGTAATCCAGGGTGCCCTGTAGTTGCTGGATAGTATCATCGGCAATTTGCAGCGCCATCAGCACCGCATCGACGCGGCCATCGGCACCGCCCTGGGGGACATGTTCCGCCACCAACGCCACCGGCAGGGACAAGCGCGCCTGCTCAACCTGCCAGTCACCCCAGTCTGCGCCGACCCAGCCAGACAGGTTTGCCTGCTGGCCCTGATCACTGCGCAAGGCCAGTTGCGCGCCAGGCACCAGGCCATGCCAGTCCAGGGTCCAGTCCAGCGAGCCCTGCAGTTGCTTCCAGCGCCAGCGTGCCTGCCCCTGCCACCAACGGCCACGAGGTTCGGACAGAGTGAGCGCAGCGCCGCCCAGCCGCACGGCGGGCACTCGCTCCACCACCACGGCAGCGGGCATGCTGACAATCAAAAAGACCAGCAGACTGGCAATAAAGACCAGTGCCAGCGTCAAAGTACGAGGCATGGCGGTTCTCAGAACGGGATATCGTCGTCAAAATCATCTGCCGGGCCACTGAAGCCGCCCTGATTTTGATTCTGACCGGGGTTCTGGTTCTGATTCTGCTGCGGCGCGGCACTGCCGCCACCGTAATTCTCGTTCTGGTTCTGGTAACCACCCTGGTTACCCTGAGGCGCATAGCCGCCACCCTGGCCACCGCCGCCGTCACCACGGCCATCCAGCATCTGCATTTCGTTGGCCACGATTTCGGTAGTGTAGCGATCCTGACCATCCTGCCCCTGCCACTTGCGGGTACGAATGGAGCCTTCGATATAGACCTTGGAGCCCTTCTTCAGGTACTCACCGGCAATTTCACCCAGCTTGTTGAAAAATACCACCCGGTGCCATTCAGTGCGTTCCTGCATCTGCCCGCTCTGCTTGTCCTTCCAGGTTTCACTGGTAGCCAGACGAACATTGGTGACCGCGCCACCGCTGGGCATGAAACGGGTTTCCGGGTCTGCCCCCAGGTTACCAATCAGAATTACCTTGTTAACGCCGCGCGCCATGTTTCTCTCCGTGACTCTCTAGGTCAGTACTGTTGTAGCCGGCAATGCCCTGTCAGGTAAATCACCGGTTTCTCAAATGCATGTCAGATCAAGCCAAACATTGTGTCAGCTTTGCCCGGCTCCGGCGAGTCCCGCAAGCCGGGCCTCATCCAGTTCCCCGGCATCGACCTTGAGCAGAGCCAGGGCCTGCTCCTCGACGATGACGGTTTCCACCACACCGGGCACCGTCTGCAGCTCACGGGCCAGTTTCTGCCAGTCTTGGCCCGGGGCCAGCATCAGCACCCGGTTATCGAGTTTCGGCAGCTCCCGCAGCCCCGTCAGCACCACCAGCCAAATCGCCGCCAGCACCGCACAACCGTAGAACACCGCCTCGGCGCCCACCCACTGGTACAACGCCCCACCCAGCTGCCCGCCGACAAAGACACCCAGGAACTGGCTGGTGGAGTATACCCCCATGGCCGTGCCCCGAGTCCCCGCCGGCGCCGCCCGGCCCACCAGCGAAGGCAGCAGGGCTTCAAGCAGGTTGAACGCCGCAAAAAACACCAGCAGCGCCAGCACAAAGTGCCACAGCTCGGCACCGGCCAGGGCCAACAGGATCTGTGACACCGCCAGCAATACCACAGCCAATCGCTTCACCGGCACCGCACCACGCCGTTCGGCGCGGATAATCAGCGGCACCATGGCCACAAACCCGGCCACCAGCACGCCCAGGTAGATCAGGCTGTGGCTGCGCAGCCCCAGCCCGAGCCGTTCGCTGAGCAGGGCCGGCACCACCACAAAAGAAGCGGTCATGATCAGGTGCAGGGTAAAAATGCCCAGGTCGAATCGCAGCAATGTTTTATTGGCGAGCACCCGACGGAAGCGCACGCCCACGGGCAAGGCCTCCCCCTGCAATGCCCTGGGAGCCGGTACCACCAGGGCCACCAGCAAGGCAAAGACGCCCATCACCGAGGTCATCCAGAACAGGCCGGACAGGCCCAGCCAGCTGGCCAGTAACGGGCCGAGAATCAGGGCCAGCACAAAGGAACCACCCACGGACATGCCGATCAGCGCCATGGCCCGGGTGCGATGCTTTTCACTGACCACATCACCGATCAGCGCCATGATCACACTGGCAATGGCGCCGGAGCCCTGCAGGGCACGCCCGGCAATGACACCATGGATATGGTCACTCATGGCCGCCACCACACCCCCCGCCACAAACAGCAGCAGGCCGATCAGCAACAACGGTCGCCGGCCGAAACGGTCGGAAAGCATGCCAAATGGAATCTGCAGCAGGGCCTGCATCAGCCCGTAGGCGCCGATGGCGGTACCGATCAGCAGCGGTGTCGCGCCTTCCAGCGATTGCCCGTAGACGGCGAAAATCGGCAGAATCATGAACAGGCCGAACATCCGCAGCGCAAAGATGGTCGCCAGATAGCCGGTGGTTTTCAGCTCTGTCCGCTGTAGGACACGGGAGGAAGATGCCGACATGAACGCTTGTTGCTCCAAAACGGGTGGCCGAAAGTCACGGCCGCTACAAAAAGGCGGGCAGTGTATCAGATTCCCCACGGGGCCGGACCAGGACACAGTGCCCCACTTTGAGGCCCGGGAATCGTGAAATCAGTAAAACCGGGCAATGGTAAATTGAACCCCGGTCAAAGCGGTGATAAATTCACATGCTGATCAGTTTTTTTTCTTAGGCTCCGCCTGAGACATCATGGACGGCATCGATGAACAGCCCACAACAAACTAAGCAAGTTTACGTAGTAGGCAGCCAGCAACTGCAAAACGCCCTGCTCACCGAATTTCTCGTCAAGGAAGAAGTGGCTACCAAGAGCATTCCCTCAGTTGAGACCATCTCAGTGGAGACCCTGCGGGAATTTGACCAGAACCTGTTTCTGGTGGATTACCACAGTGTGGATGTGAATGAGGTCATCGCCCATCTCCTGGAAGCAGATCAGGAAGTGGACAACGACGTTCTGATCGCCCTGTTCAATGTGGACAGCGACGACTCCCTGTCCCGACTGGCTGGCCTGCCCATGGTCAACGGCGGCTTCCAGCATGACTGCCCCCAGGCACTGCTGAGCAAAGGCATCAAGGCCATTTTCGACGGCGAGTTGTGGTTCCCCCGCGCCGTGTTGCAGGCTTATCTGATGAAAAGCCGCACCTTCAACAAGACCTTCTCCCGCAGCGAGGTGAACCTCACCGACCGGGAAGTGGAAGTGCTGAAAGTGATGGCCACCGGCGCCAAGAACTCGGAAATCGCCACCAGCCTGAATCTGAGCCCGCACACCATCAAGACGCATATCTATAACATCTTCAAGAAAATCAATGCGTCCAATCGCCTGCAAGCGGTGAACTGGGCACAGGAAAACCTCTAGCAACGTTTCATACAACACGCACCTTGCTGCACGCCTTGCGGGCAGCAAGGTGCGTGTTGCGGTCAGCGACCACATTCTTTTGCCCTTCACACGAATTCGCCTATACTGCCCTGTTCATTTTGACAGTAGTCAGGGGTAGTTGATGGATACCATACTGGTTCGCGGTGCACGGACTCATAACCTGAAGAACGTGGACCTGGATATTCCCCGGGACAAGCTGGTGGTGATCACCGGTCTGTCCGGTTCAGGGAAATCCTCACTGGCCTTTGACACGCTCTACGCAGAAGGCCAGCGCCGCTATGTGGAATCCCTCTCCACCTATGCCCGCCAGTTCCTGTCGATGATGGAAAAACCCGATGTGGACCACATCGAAGGGCTCAGCCCGGCTATCTCCATCGAGCAGAAATCCACCAGTCATAACCCGCGATCCACCGTCGGTACCATCACCGAAATCTACGACTATCTGCGCCTGCTGTTCGCCCGGGTGGGCGAGCCCCGCTGCCCGGAGCATGAAGCCCCGCTGGCCGCCCAGACCATCAGCCAGATGGTGGATCAGGTGCTGGCCATGGAAGACGGCAGCAAACTGATGCTGCTGGCGCCAGTGATCCGCGAAAAGAAAGGCGAACATCTCCACCTGTTCGAGGAGCTGCGTGCCCAGGGCTTTATCCGTGCACGCATCGACGGGCGTATCTACGACATGGATGACACCCCGGATCTGGACAAGAATAAGAAACACACCATTGAAGTGGTGGTGGATCGCTTCAAGGTCCGTGACGACCTGCAGAACCGGCTGGCGGAATCCTTCGAAACCGCTCTTAATCTGGCCGATGACATCGCCATCATTGCCCCCATGGACGGCGACGGCGAGGAAGTGACCTTCTCCGCCAAGTTTGCCTGCCCGCACTGCGGCTATTCGATTCCCGAACTGGAACCGCGACTGTTCTCCTTCAACAACCCGGCCGGCGCCTGCCCCAGCTGTGATGGTTTGGGCATGAAGCAGTTTTTCGACGAGGACAAGGTGATCAATTCCGACGAGCTGTCCCTGTCGGAAGGTGCCATCCGCGGCTGGGACCGCCGCAACGTCTACTACTTCCAGATGCTTAACTCCCTGTCACAAAGCCTCGGCTTCGATATGGACGTGGCACTCAAGGAACTGCCCAAGGACATCCGCAAGAAAGTCCTTCACGGCACCGGCAAGGAAAGCATCGAATTCCGTTACCTCAACGACCGCGGCGACATCATCAAGCGCAACCATCCGTTCGAGGGCATCATCCCCAATATGGAGCGGCGCTACCGGGAAACCGAATCCGATGCGGTGCGCGAAGACCTGCTCGGCTACATGTCCACCTCCAGCTGCCCCAGCTGTAATGGTTCGCGACTGCGCGAGGCGGCCCGTCATGTGTTCATCGAAGAAACCACCCTGCCGGAAGTGGTACGACTGGCGGTGGGCAAGGCCCACGGCTATTTCAGCGACCTGAACCTGCCCGGCAGCAAGGGCGAAATCGCCGACAAGATTCTCAAGGAAATCCGCGACCGCCTGCAGTTTCTGGTCAACGTGGGGCTGGGATACCTGACCCTGGAGCGCAGCGCGGAAACCCTGTCCGGCGGCGAGGCCCAGCGTATTCGTCTGGCCAGTCAGATTGGTGCCGGCCTGGTGGGCGTCATGTACGTGCTGGACGAACCCTCCATTGGTCTGCACCAGCGCGACAACGAGCGCCTCCTCAGCACTCTCACTCGCCTGCGTGACCTGGGTAATACCGTGCTGGTGGTGGAGCATGACGAGGAAGCCATCCGCCTGGCCGACCACGTGATTGATATTGGCCCCGGTGCCGGCGTCCATGGTGGCCGGGTCGTCGCCCAGGGCAGCGCCCAGGACGTATCCGACAACCCGGACTCTCTCACCGGCGACTACTTGTCCGGGCGCAAACAGATCGCCATCCCCTCGCAACGGCGACAGAATCAGGACGACAAATGGCTGACCCTGCACGGCGCCACCGGCAACAACCTCAAGGGCCACCCGTTGAATATCCCGGTGGGGCTGTTCACCTGCGTCACCGGTGTCTCCGGCTCCGGCAAGTCCACCCTGATCAACAGCACCCTGTACCCGCTGGCGGCCACCAAACTGAACAAGGCCACCACGCTGACTCCCGCCGTCCATGAGTCCATTGAGGGGCTGGAGCACTTCGACAAGGTGGTGGATATCGACCAGAGCCCCATTGGTCGTACCCCCCGCTCAAACCCGGCTACCTACACCGGCATCTTCACCCCGGTGCGCGAATTGTTCGCCGGCACCCAGGAAGCCCGCGCCCGCGGCTATAAACCAGGCCGCTTCAGCTTCAACGTGAAAGGCGGTCGCTGTGAAGCCTGTCAGGGCGACGGCGTGATCAAGGTGGAAATGCACTTCCTGCCGGATATTTATGTGCCCTGCGAAGTCTGCGAAGGCAAACGCTACAACCGGGAGACCCTGGAGATCACCTATAAGGGCAAGAACATCTTCGAGGTACTGGATCTGACCATCGAAGATGCCCGGGAATTCTTTGATGCAGTGCCTTCACTGGCTCGTAAACTGCAGACCCTGATGGATGTGGGTCTGAGTTACGTGAAACTGGGCCAGGCCGCCACCACCCTGTCCGGCGGCGAAGCCCAACGGGTGAAACTGGCCAAAGAGCTGTCCCGCCGGGATACCGGCAACACCCTCTACATCCTCGACGAACCCACCACCGGGCTGCATTTCCACGATATCCAGCTGCTGCTGGACGTACTCAACCGACTGGCGGACCACGGCAACTCGGTCGTGGTGATCGAGCACAATCTCGATGTGATCAAAACTGCCGACTGGATCGTGGACCTGGGACCGGAAGGTGGCGACGGCGGCGGCGAGATCATTGCCGAGGGCACGCCGGAGGAAGTGGCCAAGGTAAAAGGCAGTCACACGGGGCACTTCCTGAAAAACATGCTGGCCTAGCAACACCGTGAACGGCAACACACTTCCCGGCACTGTCACACAGCCGACCTGTGTTACCCACTTGACCGTCACACTGCGCGGACACACTCAGCCTCATCACTCACTGTGGAGGCTGACCATAAAACGGATCTGGGCATTGAAGGGACTCATCGCCACTGTTGCCATCTGCTCGGCAACAGTGGCTTGCGCCAACCACGACCCCAAAGGCAAAAGTAAAAGCAGTGTTGAGTTGGGGCCACGCCCCTATTACCTACTTGCCGACATGGACGAAGGGCCACTCAAGCAAGCCCTGCAGGACTGCGCCAACCAGCCACGGCCGCAACAGGCCAGCGACTTCTCCATTGGTCATCGCGGCGCCCCGCTGCAATTTCCCGAGCATACCGAAGAATCTTACCGGGCAGCTGCACGCATGGGCGCCGGCATCGTGGAATGCGATGCAACCTTCACCAAGGATCGCGAGCTGGTCTGTCGCCATTCCCAGTGCGACCTGCACACCACCACCAACATTCTCGACACCGATCTGGCCGGCCAGTGCAGCGAGCCCTTTACCCCCTTTGATGGCAGCAACCCGGCCAGCGCCCGCTGCTGTACCAGCGATATCACCCTGGCCCAGTTCAAGACGCTCAAGGGCAAGATGGATGGCAGCAACCCCCGCGCCACTACCGTGGAGGAATACCTGAAGGGCACGGCTGGCTGGCGCACGGATCTCTACAGCCAAAGTGGCACCCTGCTAAGTCACCGGGAGAGCATCGCGCTGTTTCAGCAACTCGGGGTAAAGATGACGCCCGAACTGAAAGCGCCACAAGTATCCATGCCCTATGAAGGGGACTACCGCCAGCAAGACTATGCCAACCAACTGATTGAGGAATATCGACAAGCCGGCGTACCACCGCAAGATGTTTTCCCCCAATCCTTCAACCTGAAAGACGTGCGCTACTGGATCGGCCACCACCCGCGCTATGGCCAACAGGCCGTATATCTGGATGGTCGCGATAGCCAAGGCCTGGATCCACAGAACCCCGGCACCTGGCAACCCGATATGGACACCCTGGCCGGTTATGGCGTAAACATTATCGCTCCGCCCCTGTGGATGCTGGTCACCGTCGATGGGAGCAACCGCATTGTGCCCAGCGCCTACGCCCGGGCCGCCCGCGCTGCCGACCTGGATATCATCGCCTGGTCCCTGGAGCGTTCCGGCCCATTGGTCAACGGTGGCGGCTGGTACTACCAGAGCATTCAACCTGCCATCAATAATGACGGCGACACCTTCACACTGCTGGATGTGCTGGCACGGGACGTGGGTGTTATCGGCGTCTTTTCCGATTGGCCGGCCACCATCTCCTTCTACGCGAGCTGCCAGAAATTTCTGCATGGCAAGCGTCCCGCACTACCTTAGCGCACGTGCACCACAACAGCAGCGCCCTGTTCCACAGCGGGGCGCTGGCACCCATAAACCGGGTCATGACAATGGCACGCTTTCTGCTTTGATAGATCTGGGCTGAGGCCTTGTTTCAGCCAACGTCAGCTTCCCAGGGCAACCATTCAGAGGAGTACATGAAATGGACGCCACCACCGACCATCGCTGGTTGATGCAGTACAACATCGTCAACCTGGTTAATCAGTGTCGACGTTTGATTCGGGCTGAATTTGACGAAAGCCTTTCGCTAACCGACCCGGCACTGCGCCAGAAACTGGCCCATTATGCTGGCCACACGCGTTCTCAGGGTATGCAACGGCTGTACGGAGAGATTCGCCTGGCGCTGCTGGAGCTGGAAGGCGAAGACCCGCCATTGGCTCCACCGGCCAAAGGATCAGTTCGCCTCTATCGGGGCCAACCGGTGGAAAGCCGCAACACTCAAAACGAAAAGGATGAGAGCCGCTCGGTGCAGCGCCAGCGAAAGGGCTTGATGTACCGGGGGCACAAAGTAGCGCAGGGTTAGTTAGCGGGTTGAGTCAGGCAATCAGGCAGAAAACTGGAAGATACTCAGATCCAGCGGCAGGCTTTCACCGAGCCACATCACTAACTCAGTGTGATCACGTAGATCATCACCGCTAAGCCCATGCACAAAAACGGTCAGCCCGTTACGGCTGGCCATCAACCAAGGGATCACATCACCGGCCAGGCGCCGCGGAATGGACAGCTGGCAGCTCCAGCACGGGTGTGGGCCCACCGGCTTGCGGTGCATGTGCCCCATGGGAATATCGAAATGCTGGTGGGCGGCCTGGCACAGCGCTGCCGCCTGGGAAAACGTGGATTCATCGAAATAGACGTGTGCATGAAAGCCGTTGATTGCCATATGCCCTGCCCCTGAGATCTGCTCCGCCTCTCCTGACAGCATAGTACAAGTGCGCCGGCTTACGACAGACATAAAAAAACCGGGCAAGATGCCCGGTTTTTTTAAGCTTAGACGCTTACTCTTCGTCAGCGTCCGCCAGCTCAGGACGGTCAACCAGCTCAACATAGGCCATCGGTGCATTGTCACCGGCACGGAAACCCATCTTGAGGATACGGATGTAACCGCCAGGACGGCTCTGGTAACGCGGACCCAGGTCATTGAACAGCTTGCCGACCACTTCCTTGGAGCGGGTACGGTCGAAAGCCAGACGACGGTTCGCTACCGAGTCTTCCTTCGCAAGAGTGATCAGCGGCTCAGCCACACGACGCAGCTCTTTAGCTTTCGGCAGAGTGGTCTTGATCACTTCGTGCTCCAGCAGAGACACAGCCATGTTACGGAACATAGCCTGACGATGAGAGCTGTTCCGATTCAGTTTTCTGCCGCTTTTGCGATGACGCATGATTCTGTTCCTATGTTCAGGGGCGCTTCACAGCGTCCACAACAACTAATTAGCGCAATTTGGTGTTCAGCCGGTCATCATCACGGAGGCTGACCGGAGGCCAGTTCTCGAGACGCATGCCCAGTGACAAGCCCTTGGAGGCCAACACATCTTTGATCTCGGTCAGCGACTTCTTACCCAGGTTAGGGGTTTTCAGCAGCTCCACCTCGGTACGCTGTACCAGATCACCGATGTAGTAGATGTTTTCCGCTTTCAGACAGTTAGCGGAGCGAACAGTCAGCTCAAGATCATCCACCGGACGCAGCAGGATAGGATCAATTTCCTCACGCTCCTGCTTCGGCTCAGGCTTGGCATCCTGTTCCAGGTCTACAAACACCGCGATCTGCTGCTGCAGAATTGTTGCTGCACGACGAATCGCTTCTTCCGGATCGATGGTACCGTCTGTTTCCAGATCGATGACCAGTTTATCCAGGTCAGTACGCTGCTCTACACGAGCGGCTTCAACCACGTAAGCCACACGACGAACCGGGCTGTAGCTGGCATCCAGCTGCAGACGGCCAATACCGCGGGTTTCGTCATCATCTGACTGACGAGCATCAGCGGCCACATAACCGCGACCCTTCTGAACCTTCAGCTTCACACGCAATTCGGTGTCGCCAGTGATGGTGCAAATCAGATGATCCGGGTTGACGATCTCAACACTGTGATCACGCTGGATATCGCTCGCGGTAACAACACCCGGGCCCTTCTTGACCAGTTCGAGAGTTGCTTCTTCGCGATCTTCCATCTTCAGGGCAACGCCCTTCAGGTTCAGCATGATGTTGATTACATCTTCCTGAACCCCTTCGATGGAGGAGTATTCATGCTGTACCCCGTCGATCTCCACTTCGGTGATCGCACAGCCGGGCATACTGGAGATCAGGATGCGACGCAGCGCAGTCCCCAGGGTGTGGCCAAAGCCACGCTCCAGCGGTTCCAGAACCACCTTTGCATGGTTCTGATTGATCGCGTTGACCGCGATCGAGCGGGGCGTGAGAAAGTCGTTCACGGCGGTCATAGAGATCCCTCAGGCAGTCCTTACTTGGAGTACAGCTCGACGATCAGGTTTTCGTTGATCTCGGCAGGCAGGTCGATACGCTCAGGCTTCGCCTTGTAGGTACCTTCCAGCTTTTTCTCGTCAACTTCGAGCCAAGGCATAAAGCCACGCTGCTGAGCCAGCTCCATGGCGTTTTTCACGCGCAACTGAGCTTTGGACTTCTCGCGAACGGTGATGATGTCACCCGGCTTGACCTGGTAGGAAGCCACGTTGACAGACTGACCGTTGACCAGAATCGCACGATGACTTACCAACTGACGCGCTTCAGCGCGGGTAGAGCCGAAGCCCATGCGGTAAACCACGTTATCCAGACGACCTTCAAGCAGCTGCAGCAGGACTTCGCCAGTTGCACCCTTGGAGGAAGCCGCTTTCTTGTAGTAACTACGGAACTGCTTTTCCAGCACACCATAGGTACGACGAACTTTCTGCTTCTCGCGGAGCTGCACACCATAATCTGACAAACGAGCCGGACGACGACCGCTAGCGCCAGCTGCCTGACCGGGTGCCTGCTCGGCTTTACACTTGGATTCCAGAGGGCGGATACCGCTCTTCAGGAACAGATCGGTGCCTTCACGACGGGAAAGCTTGCACTTGGGACCGATGTATCTTGCCATCTTGCTTTAACTCCCGTTACACGCGACGCTTTTTGGGCGGACGACAGCCGTTATGCGGAATCGGCGTAACGTCCTCAATATGGGTAATCTTGTAGCCACAGCCATTCAGAGCACGAATGGAAGATTCGCGACCTGGGCCCGGGCCTTTTACCCGTACTTCCAAATTTTTGAGACCGTAGTCCTTGGCAGCATTGCCCGCGTTTTCAGCAGCCACCTGGGCAGCAAACGGGGTGCTCTTACGGGAACCACGGAAACCAGCGCCACCGGAGGTCGCCCAGGACAACGCATTGCCCTGACGATCAGTGATGGTGATGATGGTATTGTTGAAGGATGCGTGCACGTGGGCGATACCGTCTGCAACGGTACGCGTTACCTTCTTACGACGTGCGCCACTATCTTTCTTTGACTTAGCCATAATGCCTATCCAAATCCAGCCGCTGACGTTTCAGCTTATTTGCGAATCGGTTTACGCGGACCTTTACGAGTCCGAGCATTGGTCTTGGTACGCTGGCCACGCAGTGGCAAGCCGCGACGATGACGGATACCACGGTAGCAACCGAGGTCCATCAGACGCTTGATGTTCATTGTGATTTCCCGGCGCAGGTCACCTTCGGTAGACAACTTGGCTACTTCGCCACGAATGACGTCAAGTTGTTCACCGCTCAGATCACGAACTTTCGCGGTCTGATCAATACCGGCCGATGTGCAGATTTCTGCTGCACGGGTACGACCGATCCCGAAGATGTAGGTGAGAGAAATCACCGTGTGCTTATTTTCCGGGATGTTAACGCCTGCAATACGGGCCATCCGAATATCTCCGATTCACAAAACGGGTGGCGCCAGACTCTAGGGCGCCGAAAGGCGGCAGAGTCTAGCGCTACGCCGACTGAATTTCAACCAAACACTTAAAAGAAGACGTAACCTTAACCCTGGCGCTGCTTGTGCCGGGGTTCGGCACTGCAGATAACCATGACGCGACCCTTACGACGGATCACTTTGCAGTTTCGGCAGATCTTCTTCACAGAAGCCTGAACTTTCATCGCACTCGCCTCGTTCGTTAACGCACCAGACCGGTGCCACCATACCCTTTCAGGTTGGATTTCTTCATCAACTTCTCATACTGGGTGGACGTCAGGTGCGAATTAACCTGCGACCAGAAGTCCATCACTACCACCACTACAATCAGCAGGGAGGTGCCGCCCAGATAGAAAGGCACGTTGGCAACTGCTTGCAGACCCAGCGGCAGCAAGCACACCAGCGTCATGTATACCGAACCGATCAGGGTCAAACGTCCCATCACTGTGTCGATATAGCGAGCAGATTGCTCGCCCGGGCGAATACCCGGAATATAAGCGCCGGATTTCTTCAGGTTGTCGGCGACATCCTTCGGATTGAACACCAGCGCAGTATAAAAGTAGCAGAAGAACACGATTGCCAGGGTAAACAGCAAGATATATAGCGGCGTACCCGGCAGCAGAGCATCACTCACGTTTCTCAGTGCCTGGCCCCACCAGGAATCCGGATTGGAATCACTGAACCACTGGGTCAGTGAAGCCGGAAATAGCAAAATGGAGCTGGCAAAGATAGCCGGAATAACACCTGCCATGTTCACCTTCAGCGGCAGATGACTCTGCTGCGCTGCGTACACACGACGTCCCTGCTGACGACGGGCATAATTCACCGTAATACGGCGCTGTCCACGCTCCATGAAGACCACCCCGAAAATCACGGCGAGGGCCACCAGGAACACAAACAACATCATGATCAGACTCAGGTCACCAGTACGTGCAGACTCAAAGGTCTGTGCAATGGCGCCAGGCAGGCCTGACACGATAGAAGCGAAGATCAGCATGGAAATGCCATTGCCGATACCACGCTCGGTAATCTGCTCACCCAACCACATCAGGAATACGGTACCGGTCAGCAAGGTGGTTACAGCGACAAAATAGAAGCTTGCAACCTGCATAGTGCTGGCCGTTTCCGGCAACAGCGTAATGCCCTGGCTGTTCAGTCCGGCCACCATGCCGAAAGACTGGATGCCACCCAGAACCACCGTCAGATAACGGGTGTACTGGGTTATCTTGCGCCGACCCTGTTCGCCTTCCTTTCGGAGCTGCTCCAGGGTGGGCACCACTGCTGTCATCAGCTGAATCACGATGCTGGCAGTAATGTAGGGCATGATGCCCAACGCAAAAATACTCATGCGTTCCAGGGAACCCCCGGAAAACATGTTGAACAGGCCAAGAATGGTGTCCCGGTTGTTGTTGAACATCTGTTGCAACGCTTCCGGGTTCATGCCCGGGACCGGGATGTGTGCCCCGATCCGGAACACCACCAGGGCGCCCAACAGAAAACCGATACGCCGCCACAGCTCACGCATTGCGCTGCTGTCAGCTTTGGGCGGACCACCATTCAGTGTCTGAGCGCGATTCTTCGCCATAAAGCGCTGCCTTATTCTTCGACTTTACCGCCAGCTTTTTCGACCGCTTCACGGGCGCCTTTGCTGATCGCTACGCCGCGAATGGTCACTGCACGGTCGATTTCACCCTGCAGAACAATCTTGGCGCGCTTCATGTCACGACGCACAACATTGGCTGCTTTGAGGGCGGCCAGGTCAATCACGTCGCCGTCAACTTTGGCAAGTTCGGCCAGGCGAACTTCCGCGGTGCCCATAGCCAGCTTGGACGTGAAACCGAACTTCGGCACACGACGCTGCAACGGCATTTGGCCACCCTCGAAACCGGGCTTCACAGTACCGCCGGAACGGGACTTCTGACCCTTGTGGCCGCGACCACCGGTCTTGCCCAGGCCGGAGCCGATACCACGACCAACGCGCTTGGCGTCCGGACGGGAACCTTCAGCGGGATGCAGATCATTCAGACGCATCACTTATTCTCCCTCTACCTGCACCAGATACGCGACCTTGTTGATCATGCCGCGTACTGCCGGGGTATCTTCAACTTCCACAGTGTGGCCAATGCGGCGCAGACCGAGACCGCGCACAGAGGCCCTATGCTTTTCCAGCCGGCCGTTGATGCTCTTAACCAGCTTTACCTTGATCTTATCAGCCATCGTAACGATTCCGTTATCTGCGCTTAGTTCAGAATGTCTTCGACAGACTTGCCACGCTTGGCAGCCACAGACTCCGGAGAAGCCATGGACTTCAGGCCATTGAAAGTAGCCCGAACCACGTTTACCGGATTGGTGGAGCCATAACACTTGGCCAGTACATTCTGAACGCCTGCGACTTCCAGCACGGCGCGCATGGCACCGCCGGCAATTACACCGGTACCGTCATCGGCCGGCTGCATATACACCTTGGAGGCACCGTGACGGGCCTTCATGGGGTGCTGGATGGTGGTGCCATTCAGCTCCACCTGAATCATGTTGCGGCGGGCAGCTTCCAGGGCTTTCTGGATAGCGGCAGGCACTTCACGGGCCTTACCACGACCAAAGCCGACCTTACCCTTGCCGTCACCCACTACGGTCAACGCGGTAAAACCGAAAATACGGCCGCCTTTAACAACTTTAGCAACCCGGTTTACCTGAACCAGCTTTTCCTGCAGACCTTCGTTGGGATCAACCTTCGCCATAACCAAGCACCCTTAGAATTCAAGACCGTTTTCACGCGCGGCATCCGCCAGCGCTTTAACACGGCCGTGATATTTGAAACCAGAACGGTCAAAGGCTACGCGCTCAATGCCCGCTTCCTTGGCACGCTGAGCAATCAGCTGGCCAACTTTAACCGCTGCGTCAGCATTGCCCGTCGCGTCTGCACGCAGGTCTTTTTCGACCGTGCTTGCAGATGCCAGCACCTGGTCACCAGCGACAGAGATCACCTGCGCATAAATATGACGCGGGGTACGATGTACGCAAAGGCGAACTTCGCCCAACTCGCGAATCTTCAGGCGAGTGCGCTTGGCCCTGCGTAGACGTGAAACTTTTTTGTCTTTCATGGCATCAATCTCGACAATTATTTCTTCTTGGCTTCCTTACGGCGCACTTGCTCATCAGCATAGCGCACCCCTTTGCCCTTGTAGGGCTCAGGCGGACGGAAGGCCCGAACATTGGCAGCAACCTGACCAACCAGCTGCTTATCAATGCCTTTAATGACAATTTCGGTCTGGCTCGGGGTTTCAACGGTAATCCCTTCGGGCAACTCGAAAGCTACCGGATGGGAGAAACCGAGGGTCAGGTTCAGTACCTTGCCCTGAGCCTGCGCGCGATAACCCACGCCGAGGAGCTGAAGCTTACGCTCGAACCCTTCGGCAACGCCAGTCACCATGTTATTCAGCAGAGCACGCGAAGTTCCTGCCAACGCCCATGCCTTCTGGGAATCATCGTGCGGCTTAACAGATACCACACCGTCATCCAGGGACACGGCTACCAGCTCGTGTACTTCGTGCTCCAGGCTGCCTTTGCCACCTTTAACGGTGACTTTCTGGCCGTCGACTTTGACTTCGACGCCCTTCGGCAGATTTACCGGACTTTTAGCTACTCTAGACATTGCTGCACCTAACCCGTCTACGCCACTTCTGTTAGGACACTTCGCAGATCAGCTCGCCACCAACATTGGCTTTGCGCGCTGCGCGGTCAGAAATAATGCCCTGATTGGTGGATACGATCATGATACCCAGGCCACCTTTGACCTTAGGAATCTCACCCGCGGCCTTGTAGACCCGCAGACCAGGACGACTTACCCGTTTGATAGTGTCAATCACCGGGCTGCCTTCGAAATACTTAAGCTCAACCGTCATTACCGGTTTCTTGTCATCGCTGATCTTGTAATCAGCAATGAAGCCCTCTTCCTTCAGTACTTTGGCTACAGCTTCCTTTGCCTTGGAGGCAGGAATCTCGACCTGTACTTTCTCGGCCATCTGGGCGTTACGGATACGAGTTAACATATCCGCCATGGTATCTTGCATGCTCATGCCGCAATCGCTCCGCTTAACTTTGCTTACCAGCTGGCTTTAACCAGACCGGGAACATCACCGCGCATCGCTGCTTCACGCAGCTTGATCCGGCTCAGGCCGAACTTGCGGTAGTAGCCGTGCGGACGACCGGTGATACGACAGCGATTACGCTGACGAACCGGGGAAGAATCGCGCGGCAATTTTTGCAGCTGAAGCTGAGCATCCCACTTCGCTTCAGGTTCTGCATTGGGATCCTGGATAATCGCCTTAAGCGCTGCACGCTTGGCGGCAAAACGCTTAACCAGCTTAGCGCGTTTTGCTTCCCGGTTTTTCATGGATTCTTTAGCCATGATAAATCCTCTTAGCCCTTCAGCGGGAAGTTGAAGGCGCGCAGCAGCGCCCGTGCTTGATCGTCGCTTTTCGCTGTGGTGGTAATGGTGATATCCATACCACGCAGCTTGTCGACTTTATCGAAATCAATTTCCGGAAATACGATCTGCTCGCGCAGCCCCATGGAATAATTACCACGGCCGTCAAAGGATTTCGGATTCAGACCACGGAAGTCGCGAATACGCGGAATGGCGATAGAAACCAGACGCTCGAGGAATTCATACATTCTCTCGCCACGCAGGGTTACCTTACAGCCAATCGGCCAACCTTCACGGATCTTGAAGCCTGCTACAGACTTGCGCGCGTTGGTTACCAGGGGCTTCTGACCAGAAATTGCAGTCATGTCCGCCAGGGCACCATCCATCGCCTTACGATCCGCGGAAGCTTCACCAACACCCATATTCAGGGTGATCTTGGTGATCTTTGGCACTTCCATGATATTACCGAGGCCAAGCTCTTCTTTCAGCTTGGGCACGATGTCGTTTTGATAAATCTTTTTCAGATCACTCATGGGTCACCTAACCTACAGCGTTTCGCCGTTGGACTTGAAGAAACGCACTTTGTTGCCGTCTTCAAAACGGAAGCCCACACGATCCGCTTTCTGCGTCTTGGGGTTCCAGATGGCAACGTTGGAAGCGTTTAGCGATGCTTCCTGTTCTACGATGCCGCCTTGAGTACCACGGTTAGGATTGGCTTTAACATGTTTCTTAACCATGTTGACGCCAGCAACGATGAGGCGGCCATTGTCCAAAACCTGCTGAACAGAGCCACGCTTACCTTTGTCCTTTCCCGCAATTACGATGACTTCGTCATCACGCTTAATCTTGAGCATTACCTTCACCCGCCTTTACAGAACTTCAGGTGCCAGGGAGATGATCTTCATAAACTGCTCGGTACGCAGCTCCCGCGTTACCGGGCCGAAGATCCGGGTACCGATCGGTGCTTTATTGTTGTTCAAAAGCACCGCGGCGTTTTCGTCGAAACGAATCAGTGAACCGTCTGGACGACGCACACCCTTACGGGTACGCACGACCACAGCGGTCATTACATCACCTTTCTTTACACGGCCGCGCGGAATTGCTTCCTTCACTGTGACCTTGATGATGTCACCAATGCCTGCATAGCGGCGGTGAGAACCGCCCAGCACTTTGATGCACTGTACCCGACGGGCGCCGCTGTTATCGGCGACTTCGAGCATGCTTTCGGTCTGAATCATCGCTAAATCTCTCCAACTCTGCCTTTACAGGCAGCCACAGCAACGGTCCGTCAGGCTTCGTTCGCCTGTTCAACTACGTTTACCAGCATCCAGGTCTTGCGCTTGGACAGCGGCCGGCACTCCTCAATGGTGACCAAGTCACCTTCACGACACGTATTTTCTTCATCATGCGCCATCAGTTTCGTGGAACGCTTGATAATCTTGCCGTAAATCGGGTGCTGGACCCGGCGCTCTACCAACACAGTGATAGTTTTGTCACCTTTATTAGAGATGACTTTGCCGGTAGCGGTCCGGCGCATTGTATTCGCCTCTGCCATGACTAGTTACCCTGCTTCTCTCTCAGAATGGTCTTAACGCGCGCAATATTGCGGCGAACCGTCCCAAGCTCATGGGTTTTAGAAATCTGACCGGACGCGCTCTTCATACGCAGCTTGAATTGTTCTTCAAGCAGCTCGATTTGCGTCTGCTGCAGCTCTTCGACACTCTTTTCTTTCAGCTCGCTCGCTTTCATGGCTTACATCACCGTCCGAGTAACGACACGGGTGCTTACCGGCAGCTTGGCCGCGGCCAGACGGAACGCTTCACGCGCAACGTCTTCTGACACACCTTCCATTTCGTAAAGCATCTTGCCCGGTTGAATCTGGGCTACCCAATACTCTACAGAACCCTTACCTTTACCCATCCGCACTTCAAGAGGCTTCTTGGTAATCGGCTTGTCCGGGAAAACCCGGATCCAAATCTTACCACCACGTTTGATGTGGCGGGTCATTGCACGACGGGCTGCTTCGATCTGGCGCGCAGTAATACGGCCACGACCGGTAGCTTGCAGTCCAATAGTGCCAAAAGACACTTTGCTGCCCCGCTGTGCCAGGCCGCGGTTACGGCCCTTCATCACTTTCCGGAATTTGGTACGCTTCGGCTGCAACATCGTTCGTTACCCTTTAACCGCGGCCGCGCTTCTTCGCGCCCTTGGACTGCTTCTGCTGCTCTTCCTTCTGAACCTGCTCCATGCCACCAAGCACTTCGCCACGGAAGATCCACACCTTGATACCGATAGTGCCGTACGTAGTTTCAGCACGTACGCTTGCGTAATCGATGTCGGCACGCAAAGTATGCAGAGGCACTCGGCCTTCGCGGTACCATTCGGTACGCGCAATTTCTGCACCACCCAGACGACCGGACAGCTGAATCCTGATACCTTCAGCACCGGACTTCATGGCGTTCTGAACCGCACGCTTCATGGCGCGACGAAACATCACTCGGCGCTCCAGCTGACCAGCGACATTGTCGCCTACCAGACGCGCATCCAGGTCGGGCTTGCGCACTTCCTCGATGTTGATGTGAACTGGCACACCCATCTGGGCGGCCACATCGCGGCGCAGGCGTTCGACATCTTCGCCTTTCTTACCAATCACGATGCCCGGTCGAGCAGTAGCAATAGTGATGCGCACGTTCTCTGACGGACGCTCAATCTTGATACGACTCACCGACGCATTCTTCAAACGCTTAAACAGGAACTCTCGTACCTGCAGGTCGGTAACCAGGCAGTCTGCGTAAGACTTCGGTCCGGCATACCAAAGCGAGTTGTGCTCTTTGACAATGCCAAGGCGAATACCGACCGGATGAACTTTCTGACCCATCTGGTTACTCCTGACCTTCTGAGACTTTCACAGTAATGTGGCAAGTACGCTTGAGGATTCGGTCAGCGCGGCCTTTGGCGCGCGGACGAATACGCTTCATGGTCATGCCTTCATCCACGCAAATCGTGGACACCTTCAGCTCATCAACGTCAGCGCCGTCGTTGTTTTCCGCATTTGCAATCGCGGACTCCAGCACTTTCTTAACGATTTTTGCCGCCTTCTTCGGGCTGAATTCCAGAAGATTCAGCGCCTTCTCGACTTCCAGGCCTCGGACCTGGTCCGCTACGAGGCGGGCTTTCTGAGCCGAAATTCTTGCGCCGCGCAGACGGGCTGCAACTTCAGTAGCCATGGCTGTCACCTTATCGCTTAGCCTTTTTGTCCACGATATGCCCGCGGTAGGTGCGGGTCAGGGCGAATTCGCCCAACTTGTGGCCCACCATGTGCTCGGTAACCATTACCGGTACATGCTGTTTGCCGTTATGCACAGCAATTGTCAGACCCACCATCTCCGGAACAATCATGGAGCGACGGGACCAGGTTTTAATCGGCTTACGGGAGCCGGCTTCCACCGCATCTTCCACCTTGCTTAGCAGGTGGTGATCCACAAAAGGACCTTTTTTCAGTGAACGTGGCACAGCCTGAACCTCTCTTTATCCCTTACTTACGACGGTCACGCACAATCATTTTGGTCGTGCGCTTGTTTGTACGGGTCTTGTAGCCCTTGGTCGGAACACCCCAGGGTGTTACCGGATGACGGCCACCAGAAGAGCGCCCTTCACCACCACCATGTGGATGGTCGACCGGGTTCATCGCCGCACCGCGAACAGTGGGTCGAACACCCCGCCAGCGCGTTGCACCCGCTTTACCCAGTGAGCGCAAACTATGCTCACTGTTGGATACTGCACCGATGGTGGCCTTGCAGTCAGCATGCACCTTGCGCATTTCGCCGGAGCGAAGACGCAGGGTTACGTACTGGCCGTCTTTCGCCAGAACCTGCACGGATGTCCCTGCAGAACGAGCGATTTGACCACCTTTACCAGGCTTCATTTCCACATTGTGGACAGTGGAACCCAGCGGAATATTACGCAGCGGCAAGGCGTTACCCAGCTTGATCGGCGCATCTTCGCCGGACTGGATACGGTCTTCCGCTTGCAGGCCCTTGGGGGCCAAAATGTAACGTCGCTCACCGTCAAGGTACTTAACCAGCGCAATGTGCGCAGAACGGTTCGGATCGTATTCCAGGCGCTCAACAATGCCTACAACACCGTCCTTATTGCGACGGAAGTCGACCAAGCGATATTTCTGCTTGTGACCACCGCCTTTATGACGAGTGGTGATACGACCATTGTTGTTACGACCACCGTTTTTGCTCTTGGCTTCCAACAGCGGCGCGTAGGGAGCACCTTTATGCAGATCTTCGTTGACCACCTTGACTACAAAGCGGCGGCCCGGAGAAGTCGGCTTGCACTTTACAATCGCCATTATTCCTTACTCCCTTCCTTACTCTGCGCCCAGGAAGTCAATGTCCTGGCCTTCCTCAAGGGAAACATAGGCCTTCTTCCAGTCAGCGCGCTTACCAGCTACGCGACCAAAGAATTTGGACTTGCCTTTCATGTTGGCGGTACGAACAGCCTTCACTTTCACTTCAAAAAGGGCTTCAACTGCCTTTTTGATTTCCAGCTTGTTCGCATCTTTAGCCACTTTAAACACGAAGGTGCCATTCTGATCGGCAAGAACTGTTGCCTTCTCAGAAACGTGCGCAGCACGCAGCACTTTCAAAATACGTTCCTGGTTCATGCCAGCGCCTCCTCAAGCTTCTTAAGAGCCGGCACAGTAACGAGCACCTTCTCGAAAGCAATCAGGCTCACCGGATCAACGCCGTCAGCATCACGCACGTCGACTTTAGGCAGATTGCGCGAACCCAGATACAGGTTCTCGTCAACGCTGTCAGTCACGATCAGGACGTTAGTCAGATCCAGCTCTTTCAGCTTGGCTGCTACAGCCTTGGTCTTCGGCTCGTCTACGGTGAATTCATCCACCACAATCAGACGCTCCTGGCGAACCAGCTCAGACATGATGCACTGCAGCGCACCACGGTACATTTTACGGTTCACTTTCTGAGAGTGATCACGCGGTACCGCTGCAAATGTCTTGCCGCCGCCACGCCAGATCGGGCTACGAATCGTACCAGCACGGGCACGACCAGTCCCTTTTTGACGCCACGGCTTACGGCCACCACCACTCACATCAGAGCGGTTTTTCTGTGCCTTGGTCCCCTGACGGGCACCAGCCAGAAACGCAGTCACAACCTGATGAACCAGAGGCTCGTTAAAGTCCTTGCCGAAGGCGACTTCGGAAACGGTAACGGTACCTCCAGAGGCAGTATTGAGATTCATCCTCTATTCCTCTTTCAGGCCTTCGCCTTCACTGCCAGACGCACGATCACATCACCACCGGTAGCACCGGGGACCGCACCTTTAACCAGCAACAGATTCTTTTCAGCATCTACGCGAACCACTTCCAGATTCTGGACAGTGACGCGCTCAGCACCCATATGGCCAGCCATCTTCTTGCCTTTGAATACGCGGCCCGGAGTCTGGTTTTGACCAATGGAACCCGGAGCACGATGAGACAAGGAGTTACCGTGGGTCATGTCCTGGGTGCTGAAGTTCCAGCGCTTCACGCCACCAGCAAAACCCTTACCTTTGGAAGTGCCGGTCACATCAATCATCTGACCTGCTTCAAACCCTTCGACGGTTACTTCAGAACCCGGCTGCAGCTCACCAGCCTCAGCACGGAATTCCCAAACGCCACGGCCCGCTTCTACACCAGCTTTCGCGAAATGACCGGCTTGCGCCTTGGTCACGCGGCTGGCACGGCGCTCACCGACCGTAACTTGCACGGCCTGGTAGCCATCTGATTCTTCGGCCTTGAGCTGGGAGACCCGATTTGGGGTCACTTCGATGACAGTCACGGGAACACTGATACCTTCCTCAGTGAAAACCCGAGTCATCCCACATTTCCGACCGATCACACCAATCGCCATTGTTTACCTCTTCACAACCTGTCGCGGTAATACCCGCCCGTTGTTAACCCAGGCTGATCTGCACATCCACACCAGCAGCCAGATCCAGCTTCATCAGCGCATCCACGGTTTTATCCGTAGGCTCGACGATGTCCACCAGCCGCTTGTGGGTGCGGATCTCATACTGATCTCGCGCGTCTTTATTTACGTGCGGAGAGATCAGCACTGTAAAGCGTTCTTTACGCGTCGGCAGCGGGATAGGACCCGTCACTTGCGCGCCTGTCCGTTTGGCCGTATCCACGATCTCTTGGGCGGACTGATCAATCAGACGATGATCAAAGGCCTTGAGCCGGATGCGGATTCTTTGGTTAGCCATAGCTAACAAACTCCAGACTGTTTCGAACCATATTTATATGGCAAAAAGCCCACTTACCTAATCGCTTATGGATAGGTCAGTGGTGTCAAAACAAGCCCGGGAACAATGCCCCGGTTGGTACTGCTCGTAAGCAGGGCGCAGATAGTAGCCATTCCCCCCGGGCATTGCAAGGGCCTTTTGCCCCAAATCCGGGAAATCCAGCAAAAAAGTGAAAATAAAGAACTATTTGCTCTTCTACCCACTCCTCTACCCGCTCCCGGCATCCCGAGAGCACGCCGGCACACGCCCAAAGGCCTGACACCAGCATCAAACAGGGGCCGCCAGGCGGCCCCTATTTACACCAAGAAAGAACTTACTCGGTGATTTTGGCAACCACACCGGCGCCAACGGTACGACCACCTTCGCGAATAGCGAAGCGCAGGCCGTCTTCCATGGCGATCGGAGCGATCAGCTCAACGTCCATTTGCACGTTGTCGCCCGGCATTACCATTTCGGTACCTTCCGGCAGGGTACAAGCACCCGTTACGTCAGTGGTACGGAAGTAGAACTGCGGACGGTAGCCATTGAAGAACGGAGTATGGCGACCACCTTCGTCCTTGCTCAGCACGTACACCTCAGCGATAAACTTGGTGTGCGGCTTGATGGAACCCGGCTTGGCCAGAACCTGACCACGCTCAACGTCATCACGCTTGGTACCACGCAGCAGAACACCAACGTTCTCGCCTGCACGACCTTCGTCGAGCAGTTTGCGGAACATTTCCACACCGGTACAGGTGGTCTTGGTGGTGTCGTGGATACCGACGATCTCGATTTCCTCGCCCACCTTGATGATGCCACGCTCTACACGGCCGGTTACTACGGTACCGCGACCAGAGATGGAGAATACGTCTTCGATCGGCATCAGGAACGGCTGATCGACAGCACGCTCCGGCTCCGGGATGTACTCGTCCAGGCACTCAACCAGTTTCTGCACGGCAGGCATGCCGATTTCGCTGGTATCGCCTTCCAGTGCCTTCAGGGCAGAGCCCTTGATGATCGGCGTGTCGTCGCCCGGGAAGTCATAGTCGCTCAGCAGTTCGCGAACTTCCATTTCCACCAGCTCGAGCAGCTCTTCATCGTCAACCATGTCCGCTTTGTTCAGGAACACAACGATGTAAGGTACGCCAACCTGACGGGACAGCAGGATGTGCTCGCGGGTCTGCGGCATCGGGCCGTCAGCGGCGGAACATACCAGGATCGCACCGTCCATCTGCGCGGCACCGGTGATCATGTTTTTCACATAATCAGCGTGACCAGGGCAATCTACGTGGGCGTAGTGACGAGTCGGGGAATCGTATTCCACGTGAGAAGTTGCAATAGTGATACCACGCTCACGCTCTTCCGGGGCATTATCAATACCATCGAAAGCAATGGCGCTACCGCCCCAAACTTCTGCACACACGCGGGTCAGCGCGGCGGTCAGAGTGGTTTTACCATGGTCAACGTGACCAATGGTGCCTACGTTTACGTGCGGTTTATTACGTTCGAACTTTTCCTTTGCCACGGCTCAATACCTTTAACAAATTAACCGTAAATTTAAGATTTCTTGCCGCTGATGACTTCATCAGCGATATTCTTCGGTGCCTCAGCGTACTTCAGGAACTCCATGGAGTAACTGGCACGCCCCTGAGACATGGAACGCAGATCAGTAGCGTAACCGAACATTTCAGACAACGGCACCTCGGCACGAATAATCTTGCCGGCCATGGTGTCTTCCATGCCCTGAACGATACCGCGACGACGGTTAAGGTCGCCCATGACGTCACCCATGTAGTCTTCCGGAGTTACCGCTTCTACCTTCATCATCGGCTCAAGCAGTACCGCACCGGCCTCTTTCGCTGCGTTCTTAACAGCCAGAGCACCCGCCATGCGGAAAGCGTTTTCGTTGGAATCCACCTCATGGTAGGAACCATCGTAAAGGGTCGCCTTCACACCAAGGATCGGATAACCAGCAAGCACACCGGACTGCAGCTGCTCGTCGATACCTTTCTGGACTGCACCGAAGTATTCTTTGGGTACAGAACCACCATGGATCTGTTCCACGAATTGGAACTCTTCGTCACGATCGATAGGCTCAAACTTCACCTTCACGTGACCATACTGACCACGACCACCGGACTGCTTGACGAACTTACCTTCCACATCGGCAGCACGGGTAAAGGTTTCACGGTAGGCAACCTGCGGCGCACCGATATTGGCTTCAACCTTGAATTCGCGCTTCATACGATCCACGAGAATATCCAGGTGCAGCTCACCCATACCAGAGATGATGGTCTGACCAGTCTCTTCGTCGGTTTTCACACGGAAAGACGGATCTTCCTGAGCCAGACGACCCAGCGCCAGACCCATTTTTTCCTGGTCGGCTTTGGACTTCGGCTCTACCGCAACAGAGATTACCGGATCCGGGAATTCCATACGCTCCAGCACGATCGGCTTGTTCAGATCGCACAGGGTGTCACCGGTAGTAATATCTTTCAGGCCCACACAGGCAGCGATATCGCCAGCCAGAACCTGCTTGATCTCTTCACGGCTGTTGGCATGCATCTGCAGCAGACGCCCTACTCGCTCTTTCTTTTCGCGCACAGAGTTCAGCACGCTATCACCGGAGTTCAAGATGCCAGAGTAAACACGAATGAAGGTCAGAGAACCCACAAACGGGTCGGTGGCGATTTTGAATGCCAGCGCAGAGAACGGTTCGTCGTCAGCAGACTTACGTGACTCAACGGTTTCCCCATCCGGCAAAACACCCTGAATCGCTTTCACTTCATCGGGCGCCGGCAGGAATTCGACAACGGCATCCAGAAGTGCCTGCACACCCTTATTCTTGAACGCAGAGCCACACAAGCCAAGAACGATTTCATTAGCCAGAACCTGCTGACGCAGACCCGCCTTGATTTCGTCGTTGGTGAGTTCGCCGTTATCCAGATACTTTTCCATCAGCTCTTCAGAGCCTTCGGCGGCCGCTTCAGCCATCTGCTCGCGCAGCTCGTCACAGCGGGCCTGGATGTCTTCCGGGATGTCCCTCTCTTCGTAGGTCACACCCATGTCTTCCTCATTCCAGAAGATAGCTTTCATCCGGATCAGGTCGACAACACCCTTGAACTCATCTTCTGCGCCAATGTTGTACTGGATCGGCACAACCTTGGCACCCAGACGCTTGCGAATCTGCTCGCACACGGAATCAAAGTTCGCCCCAGCGCGGTCCATTTTGTTAACGAACACGATGCGCGGTACTTCGTACTTGTTGGCCTGACGCCATACAGTCTCGGACTGAGGCTCAACACCGGAGGACGCGCAGAACACCACAACGGCACCATCCAGTACACGCAGGGAACGCTCTACCTCAATGGTAAAGTCCACGTGCCCGGGAGTATCAATGATGTTGATACGATGCTGGTCGTACTGCTTGTCCATGCCCTGCCAGAAGGTGGTGGTCGCAGCGGAGGTAATGGTAATACCACGCTCCTGCTCCTGCTCCATCCAGTCCATGGTGGCAGCACCGTCATGCACTTCACCAATTTTGTGGGAAATACCGGTGTAGAAAAGAACACGCTCGGTGGTGGTAGTTTTACCCGCATCTACGTGGGCGCAGATACCGATATTACGATAGCGATTGAGAGGAGTCTTACGTGCCACGCGGCTAACCTCGATTCACTGATTCAAATATAGAAACCGGCCTGATCATAGGCCGGTTTCACTCGACTGCCTTCTGCCTTAGAAGCGGAAGTGAGAGAAGGCCTTGTTAGCCTCGGCCATGCGATGCACGTCTTCACGCTTCTTCATCGCGGAGCCCTTGCCTTCGGCGGCATCCATCACTTCGCCGGCCAGACGGGCAGGCATGCTCTTCTCGCCACGCTTACGGGCAGCGTCTACCAACCAACGCATTGCCAGAGCAGTACGACGGCTGGGACGAACTTCAACAGGAACCTGGTAAGTGGCACCACCAACACGGCGGCTCTTTACCTCAACGGCAGGACGGATATTGTCCAGCGCCTTCTCGAACATCTCCAGGGAATCAGCCCCTTTGCGTTCGGCAATGATGTCCAGAGCGCCATAAACAATACGCTCGGACACAGATTTCTTACCACTAACCATTACGTGGTTCATGAACTTGGCCAGAATCTGGCTTCCAAACTTCGGATCCGGGAGGATCTCACGTTTGGCGACAACGCGACGTCTTGGCATCGGATGTGTTCCTCTAATGTTCCCGCTTAGGGCGGGGAAATCTTCAGGTAATTCCGGAACGGCATACCGTCCGGACCTTACTCATCCCTCCGCAGCCATACAGCTGCGGCATTCAGAAAAGGGGCTCGGTTACTTCAATTACTTCTTGGGACGCTTGGCGCCATACTTGGAGCGACGCTGCTTGCGATCCTGCACACCTGCCGTATCCAGAGTTCCACGAACAGTGTGGTAGCGCACACCGGGAAGGTCTTTTACACGACCGCCACGGATCAGTACTACGGAGTGCTCCTGCAGGTTATGACCTTCACCACCGATGTAGGAAGATACTTCATAACCATTGGTCAGACGCACACGACACACTTTACGCAGTGCGGAGTTCGGCTTCTTCGGAGTAGTGGTATACACCCGAGTGCAAACGCCGCGACGCTGGGGGCAGCCCTGCAGGGCTACGGAGTCGCTCTTTTCTACCTTGCTTCTGCGCGGTTTGCGCACCAGCTGGTTTACAGTTGCCATGAAACTACTGCCTCACGCTTACAGTTCTGTGACAGAAACCGTCATCTGACAGCTCTGACACCCATTTACTGCCCATAGAACAGGGGGGCAGCGATTGTAGGGACCCCCCGGCATCACGTCAAGATGCCGGGGGTTCCGTCACTCGCCAGCAATCACTCGTCTGAGGAGCTGAGAGCCTCGGACAGGGCGGCTTCCACCTCGTCCATAGTGGGCGCTTCCGGCCCGCGTGCCTCGGCACGCTGACGGCGACGCTCCAGATGGTGAGCATAGCCAGTACCAGCCGGTACCAGACGCCCCACCACCACGTTCTCTTTCAGGCCGCGCAAATCGTCTTCCTTGCCGGTGACCGCTGCCTCGGTAAGAACCCGAGTGGTCTCCTGGAAAGATGCTGCAGAGATAAAGGACTCGGTAGCCAGGGATGCCTTGGTGATACCCAGCAACTGACGCTCGTACTGCGGCAGCATCTTGTCCTCGGCCTTGAGGTGTTCGATCTCTTCCATCACACGGGCATATTCCGCTTGCTCGCCCTTGATGAAACGGGACTCGCCCACTTCCAGGATCTCTACTTTACGCAACATCTGACGGATGATCGTTTCAATGTGCTTGTCATTGATCTTCACACCCTGCAGACGGTAAACCTCCTGCACCTCGTTAACGATGTAACGAGCCAGTTCAGATTCACCCATCAGGCGCAGAATATCGTGCGGGTTGAGCGGACCATCAGAGACCACCTCACCCTTCTCGACTTTCTCACCTTCGAAGACGTTCAGCTGACGCCACTTGTGAATCAGCTCTTCGTAGACATCACCACCGTCATCCGGGGTGATTACCAGGCGAACCTTGCCTTTGGTTTCCTTACCGAAGGACACGGTACCGGACTTTTCAGCCAGGATTGCCGCTTCTTTGGGGTTCCGCGCTTCGAACAGATCGGCAACACGAGGCAGACCACCGGTGATGTCACGAGTCTTGGAGGATTCCTGCGGAATCCGCGCAATCACGTCACCCACCGAGATGTTTGCACCATCTTTCAGACCACACAGTGCACCACCCGGCAACAGGTACTGGGCCGGCATATCGGTATTGGGCATCAATACCGGCTTGCCCTTGCCATCAACCACACGCACCACTGGGCGCATGTCCTTGCCAGCGGCAGGGCGGTTCTGGGTGCCCAGCATTTCGATGTTGGTCAGGCCGGTCAGCTCGTCGGTCTGGTGATTTACGGTGATACCTTCTTCCATATCACCGAACTGCACCTTACCTTCCACTTCCGCAATGATCGGGTGGGTATGCGGGTCCCAGGTAGCAACGACCTGACCGCCATCAACCTGATCACCTTCACCCACGGTCACGGTGGCACCGTAAGGCAGCTTGTAACGCTCACGCTCACGGCCAAGCTCATCCGCTACCGCCAGATCGGCAGAACGGGAAACGATCACCAGACCATCTTTGTGCTGCACATGCTTGGCGTTGTGGAAACGCACCTTACCGCCATGCTTGATCTGAATGCTGGATACCGCAGAAGCTCGGCTCGCCGCACCACCGATGTGGAAGGTCCGCATGGTCAGCTGGGTACCCGGCTCACCAATAGACTGGGCAGCGATAACACCAACCGCTTCACCGACGTTGACCTGATGGCCACGGGCCAGGTCACGGCCGTAACAGGTGGAGCAGACACCCCAGCGAGTGGCACAGGTGATCGGCGAGCGCACCAGCACTTCATCCACACCCATGGATTCCAGCTTGTTGACCCATACTTCGTCCAGCAGGGTGCCAACTTCGGCCAGCACTTCATCCTGACTGAGCGGGTTCATCACATCACGGGCCACAACACGACCCAGTACGCGCTCACCCAATGCCTCAACCACGTCACCGCCTTCGATTAGCGGCGTCATCAGCAGGCCTTCTTCAGTACCGCAATCCTCAGCGGTAACCACCAGATCCTGTGCCACGTCGACCAGTCGACGAGTCAGGTAACCGGAGTTCGCTGTCTTCAAGGCGGTATCGGCCAGACCCTTACGGGCACCGTGAGTAGAGATGAAGTACTGGAGTACGTTCAGACCTTCACGGAAGTTGCTGGTAATGGGCGTTTCGATAATGGAGCCATCAGGCTTGGCCATCAGACCACGCATACCAGCCAGCTGACGAATCTGGGCCGGGGAGCCCCGTGCACCGGAATCGGCCATCATGAAGATGGAGTTGAAGGAACCCTGCTCTTCATCTTCGCCGTCACGGTTTTTCACCACTTCGACGCGCAGGTTTTCCATCATTGCCTTGGCGATGTGGTCATTGGTACGCGCCCAGATATCCACCACCTTGTTATAACGCTCGCCGCGGGTCACCAGACCGGAAGCAAACTGCTCCTCAATCTCGCGCACTTCGTCTTCGGCAGCATCAATCATGGTGTACTTGGCATCCGGGATCACCATGTCTTCCACACCGATGGAGGAACCGGACAAGGTGGCCTCGCGGAAGCCCAGATACATGAGCTGGTCAGCAAAGATACAGGTCTCTTTGGTGCCGAGAATCCGGTAGCAAGTGTTAAGCAGCTTGGAGATGGCTTTCTTGGTCATGTTCTGGTTGACCATGGCAAAGCCCAGACCCGTCGGCACGATATCCCACAGCTTGCAGCGGCCAGGGGTAGTATCGGCAATAAAGGTGCGCTCTTCCACGCCGCCTTCCAGATCTCTTACCACTTCGTGAACACGCACTTTCACCCGGGCATGCAGATCTACCTGCTTGTTGGCCAGGGCGCGCATAACTTCTTTGGTGTCGGCAAAAATCTGGCCTTCACCCTTGGCATTTACCTTGTCACGGCTGATGTAGTACAGACCCAGCACCACGTCCTGGGTCGGGCCGATAATCGGCTCGCCGTTGGCCGGGGAGAGGATGTTATTGGTCGACATCATCAGCGCACGGGCTTCCAGCTGGGCTTCCAGGGTCAGCGGCAAATGCACCGCCATCTGGTCACCATCGAAGTCCGCGTTGAAGGCAGCACACACCAGCGGATGCAGCTGGATTGCCTTACCTTCGATCAGTACCGGCTCGAACGCCTGGATACCCAGACGGTGAAGGGTCGGCGCCCGGTTCAGCATCACCGGGTGTTCGCGAATCACTTCAGCGAGGATATCCCACACCTCGGCGGTTTCGCGCTCGACCATCTTCTTGGCAGCTTTGATCGTCGTGGCCAGGCCACGCGCTTCCAGCTTGGCGAAGATAAACGGCTTGAACAGCTCCAGGGCCATTTTCTTCGGCAGACCGGTCTCGTGCAGCTTCAGAGACGGACCTACCACGATCACGGAACGACCGGAGTAGTCGACCCGCTTACCCAGCAGGTTCTGACGGAAACGACCCTGCTTACCCTTGATCATGTCAGCCAGGGACTTCAGCGGGCGCTTGTTGGAGCCAGTGATGGCGCGGCCACGACGACCGTTATCCAGCAGCGCATCCACAGATTCCTGCAGCATGCGCTTTTCGTTGCGCACGATGATGTCCGGAGCGCTCAGGTCCAGCAGACGCTTGAGACGGTTGTTCCGGTTGATCACCCGGCGGTACAGATCGTTCAGGTCGGAGGTGGCAAAACGACCACCATCCAGCGGTACCAGCGGACGCAGATCCGGCGGCAGAACCGGCAGCACAGTAAGGATCATCCACTCCGGCTTGTTACCGGAATCCTTGAAGGCTTCCATCAGCTTGAGACGCTTGGACAGCTTCTTCAGCTTGGTATCGGAGTTGGTGGATTCCACTTCCTCACGGAGGATCTTGATCTCTTCGACCAGGTCCAGCTCCATGAGCAACTGCTGCACGGCTTCGGCACCCATTTTGGCTTCGAATTCGTCGCCGAATTCTTCCAGGGAGTCGAAGTATTCTTCGTCGGTCAACAGCTGGCCACGCTCCAGAGTAGTCATACCCGGCTCGGTGACCACAAAGGATTCGAAGTACAACACCCGCTCGATATCGCGCAGGGTCATATCCAGCATCAGGCCGATGCGCGACGGCAGCGACTTCAGGAACCAGATGTGCGCGGTAGGGCTAGCCAGCTCGATGTGACCCATGCGCTCACGGCGAACCTTGGAGAGGGTGACTTCCACGCCACACTTCTCACAGATCACACCACGGTGCTTGAGACGCTTGTACTTGCCGCACAGACACTCATAGTCCTTGATCGGACCAAAGATGCGCGCACAGAACAGGCCATCCCGTTCCGGCTTGAAGGTACGATAATTAATGGTTTCCGGCTTTTTCACTTCGCCGAAAGACCAGGAGCGGATCAGATCCGGCGGTGCCAGAGAGATCTTGAGTTTATCAAACTCCGTGACTTGTCCCTGACTTTTAAGCAGATTCAGCAGGTCTTTCAAGGCCAGTCCTCCGTAGCGAGCTTTACGCTCTCAATTCTTTCCTAAACCCGGGTAACAACACGAGCCGCTCTCCTCACGGGAGAGCGGCGCACATTGCTTCAGTCGTTTTCCAGCTCGATATTGATACCGAGAGAGCGGATTTCCTTCAGCAACACGTTGAAGGATTCCGGCATACCCGGGTCCATACGGTGATCACCATCCACGATGTTCTTGTACATACGAGTACGGCCATTCACATCATCGGACTTCACGGTAAGCATTTCCTGCAAGGTGTAGGCGGCGCCATAGGCTTCCAGCGCCCACACTTCCATCTCACCGAAACGCTGACCACCGAACTGCGCCTTACCACCCAGCGGCTGCTGAGTTACCAGGCTGTAGGAACCGGTGGAACGGGCATGCATCTTGTCGTCCACCAGGTGGTTCAACTTCAGCATGTACATGTAGCCCACGGTGACCTTGCGATCGAACTTCTCACCGGTACGGCCATCCCAGAGTTGCATCTGACCGGAACGGTCGTAGCCGGCAAGCTCCAGCAGTTCCTTGATCTCGAATTCCTTGGCACCGTCGAATACCGCGGTCGCCATGGGAACGCCACCAACCAGGTTCTGGGCCAGCTCGATGATTTCGTCATCATTAAAGCTGTCCAGATCTTCCGGTGAACCACCGGCACCTGCCTTGTTGTAGATCTTGTCGAGGAAGCTGCGGACTTCCGCCACTTTCTTCTCTTCGGCCAGCATTTCACCGATGCGCTCGCCCAGGCCCTTCGCAGCCCAACCCAAATGGGTTTCCAGGATCTGCCCCACGTTCATACGGGACGGTACACCCAGCGGGTTCAACACCACATCCACCGGCACGCCATGCTCGTCGTACGGCATATCTTCTTCCGGCATGATTACGGAAATCACACCCTTGTTACCGTGACGGCCAGCCATCTTGTCACCAGGCTGGATGCGACGCTTGATGGCCAGGTAAACCTTGACCACTTTCAGCACACCGTGAGCCAGATCATCGCCACCGGAGATCTTGGCCTGCTTGTCCCGATAGCGCTCGTCCTGCTCTTTCTTGTGCAGTTCCAGATACTGCTGGGCGCGCTCAAGCTGCTCGGCCACATCATCGTCGGCCGGGCGCAGTTCGAACCATTTTTCCGCGTCCAGGTTATTCAGGGCGTCGGCAGTCAGCTCAGTGCCACGCTTGAAGCCGGCGCCGCCGTTGACCTTCTTGCCCACCAGCACGGTGCGCAGACGCTCCATGATATCCTGCTGAACAATACGGAACTCGTCCTTCAAGTCCTTGCGGAACTGGTCCAGGGAGTCCTGCTCGATCTGCTTGGCACGCTCGTCTTTTTCCACGCCATCGCGGGTAAAGACCTGTACATCAATCACGGTACCCTTGACGCCGGAAGACACTCGCAGGGAGGTATCTTTCACGTCAGAGGCTTTCTCACCGAAAATGGCACGCAACAGCTTCTCTTCCGGGGTCAGCTGGGTTTCACCTTTCGGTGTTACCTTGCCCACCAGGATATCGCCGGCACCCACTTCCGCACCGATGTAAACAATGCCGGACTCGTCCAGCTTGGACAGTGCGGCCTCGCCCACATTGGGAATATCGGCAGTAATTTCTTCCGGGCCCAACTTAGTATCACGGGCAATCGCGGTCAGCTCCTGAATATGGATGGAGGTGAAGCGATCTTCCTTCACCACCCTCTCGGAAATCAGGATGGAATCCTCGAAGTTGTAGCCATTCCAGGGCATGAACGCGACGCGCATGTTCTGACCCAGAGCCAGCTCACCCATGTCCACGGACGGACCGTCAGCCATGATGTCCCGCGCGGCAACCTTGTCGCCCACCTTCACCAGCGGACGCTGGTTGATGCAGGTGTTCTGGTTGGAGCGGGTGTACTTGGTCAGGTTATAGATATCAACGCCGGCTTCGCCTTCGGTGACTTCATCGTCGTTAACACGGACGATGATGCGCGAAGCATCCACCTTGTCCACCACACCGCCACGCTCGGCAACCACACAAACACCGGAATCGCGCGCCACATGACGCTCAAAGCCTGTACCTACCAGCGGCTTGTCGGCACGCAGGGTGGGCACAGCCTGACGCTGCATGTTGGAACCCATCAAGGCACGGTTAGCATCATCGTGCTCCAGGAACGGAATCAGGGACGCCGCCACAGACACCACCTGGCGAGGCGAGACATCCATATGGGTAATGGTGTCGCGCTCCATCACGGTAAATTCGTAACGGTGACGCACAGTCACGAAGTCTTCTTCGAAACCGCCCTCTTCCGTCATCTTCGCGTCCACCTGTGCAATCACACACTCGGCTTCTTCGATAGCTGACAGGTATTCAATTTCTTCGCTGACCTTGCCATCAATCACTTTCAGGTAAGGCGACTCCAGGAAACCGTACTCATTAGCGCGAGCGTAGGTGGCCAGAGAGTTGATCAGACCGATGTTCGGACCTTCAGGGGTCTCGATCGGACACACACGACCATAGTGAGTCGGGTGAACGTCGCGCACCTCAAAGCCGGCACGCTCACGAGTCAGACCGCCTGGGCCCAACGCGGAAACACGACGCTTGTGAGTGATCTCGGACAGCGGGTTGTTCTGATCCATGAACTGGGACAGCTGGGAAGAGCCAAAGAACTCTTTAACAGCAGCCGCCACCGGCTTGGAATTGATCAGATCCTGAGGCATCAGGCCTTCGGATTCCGCCAGGCTCAGACGCTCCTTGACCGCACGCTCCACACGCACCAGACCCACACGGAACTGGTTTTCGGCCATTTCACCCACGGAACGCACACGACGGTTACCCAGGTGATCGATATCATCCACCACACCGTTACCGTTGCGGATATCCACCAGGGTGCGCAGCACTTCGATGATGTCAGAGGTCTCTTCGCCCATCTGTGCGAAGTACTGCTTGCCTTCCTCGTCACTACGGGCACTGAAGTAGCGACCGTCATAGAGGATGCCAGGACCGGTTTCATCTTCGCGACCGAGACGACGGTTGAACTTCATCCGGCCAACGCCAGACAGGTCGTAACGCTCGTCGGTGAAGAACAGGTTCTTGAACAGGTTCTCTGCCGCTTCCTTGGTCGGCGGCTCACCCGGACGCATCATGCGATAGATCTCGACCAGCGCCTCCAGCGGAGTACGGGTCGGGTCGGCACGCAGGGTGTCGGCCATAAATGGGCCGTTGTCCAGATCGTTGGTATACAGGGTTTCGAAATAGTCGATTCCGCCCTGCTCGAGCTTTTCCAGCGTTTCCGCAGTCAGCTCGGTATTACACTCCACCAGGATCTCGCCAGTGTCCTGGTCGATAATGGATTTGGCCAGGTACTTGCCCTGCAGGTATTCAGCAGGAATCTCCAGGTACTCGATATTGGCCTTTTCCAGCTGGCGGATATGGCGCGCAGTAATACGACGACCACGCTCCACCACGACCTCACCGTCAGCCAGGATATCGAAGGTCGCGGTTTCACCACGCAGACGCTCCGGCACCAGCTTCATACGGTAAATGCCGTCTTCCACTGCGATTTCGTTGGTCTCGAAGAACATCTCCAACACTTCGTCGGAGGTATAGCCCAACGCACGCAGCAGGATAGTCGCCGGCAACTTGCGGCGACGGTCGATCCGTACGAACACCTGGTCCTTGGGATCGAATTCGAAGTCCAGCCAGGAACCACGGTAAGGAATCACCCGAGCGGAATACAGCAGCTTGCCGGAAGAGTGAGTCTTGCCTTTATCGTGATCGAAAAACACACCGGGTGAACGGTGCAGCTGGGACACGATGACACGCTCGGTACCATTGATCACAAAGGTACCGTTTTCGGTCATCAGGGGCATTTCGCCCATGTAGACCTGCTGTTCACGGATATCCTTGATGGCGCCACTGGATTCCTTGTCATAAATGACCAGACGAATCCGTACGCGCAGCGGCGCAGCGTAGGTGGTACCACGAACAGTACATTCTTTTACATCAAAAACAGGCTTGCCGAACTCATAGCCGGCATACTCCAGCGCTGCATTCCCGGAATAACTTGAAATCGGAAATACTGACCGGAAAGCGGCTTCCAGACCCTGGTCCAGACGCTCTTCTGCACTTTTATCTTGCTGCAGAAATTTACGGTAAGAATCGAGCTGTATGGCCAGAAGGTACGGAACCTCCATAACCTTCGGAAGCTTGCCGAAATCTTTGCGGATCCGCTTTTTCTCAGTGAATGAGTATGCCATCTGCGTTCCTCAGCTGTTGATCTATCACCCTTGGGTGATATTCCTGTATGAAACCTCTCACACAGAAACGACAAAAGGCTGGCAGCCCTCAAGCTGCCAGCCGGTGCCTTTCCGCATTATTGTGGAAAGACATTGCGCAAATGCGCTTACTTGAGCTCGGCAGTACCGCCAGCCTCTTCGATCTTTTTCTTGATCTCTTCGGCTTCGTCCTTGGACGCGGCTTCTTTAACAGGCGCAGGAGCACCTTCTACCAGCTCTTTGGCTTCTTTCAGACCCAGGCCAGTTACTTCACGGACAGCCTTGATCACGCCAACTTTTTTGTCGCCGAAACCGGTCAGAACAACGTCGAACTCGGTTTGTTCTTCAGCGGCAGCAGCTTCGCCACCAGCAGCTGCAGGAGCAGCAGCAACAGCAGCAGCGGCAGTAACGCCGAATTTCTCTTCCATGGCCTCGATCAGTTCAACGAGGTCCATAACGCTCATATCGGCGATAGCGCCGAGGATATCTTCTTTGGAAACGGCCATTTTCAATCTCCTAAATCACCACACGGGCGATCCGATTGGATCGGGTAGTTACGCAGCCTGACAAATCAGGCGGCACTCTGTTTCTGGTCCTTGACTGCAGCAACCGTACGAACAAACTTGCCGGGCACCTCGTTGAGGGTACGTACAAATTTGGCCACCGGGGCCTGCATAACGGACATGAGCTGAGAAAGTGCTTCGTCGCGAGTCGGCAGCTTGGCCAGGACATCAATATCCTGAGGACCATACGCTACACCACCCACAGCCAGAGCCTTAACTTCCAGCGCGTCATTGTCTTTAGCAAAATCCTTGATGAGACGAGCAGCTGCGCCCGGATCATCCTGGGAAAAAGCCAAAACAGTGGGGCCAACCAGTACGTCGTTCAGACACTCATAATCAGTGTCTTTCACGGCGAACTTCGCCAGCGTATTACGTACCACTTTCAGGTACACGCCGGTTTCACGGGCCTTACTACGCAACTCAGTCATCTGAGAAACAGTGAGACCACGATAGTCAGCAACCACAGCAGACAGCGCTTCAGTAGCTACAGCATTAACCGAAGCAACAATCGCCCGTTTGTCCTCCAGATTCAAAGGCATGTTTACCTCCTGGATTCACAAACATTAACCGTCAAAATCGACTGCAATCTGATTTCGAGGCGGTCGCCAGGGTCGGTTTCCCGACCATTATCGCGGAGCCACAACCTGAACAGATCAGGAAACAACTACCGCGCCTGCGCAGGCGGTTACCCCTTAATCCCGGCTTGTTACTTGCCTCATAAAGGCAGACTCCAAACAGAACCGGAAACCTGCGGTCTTTGACGCCCCGACAAGACACTCATAAAGAGTGAGTCATCGGGATCAAAGCCCTTGCGAGCCTGGCCAACTGCTCCAGGCTCAAATTACTTACATCGCCAGAGACGCCGGATCGATATTCAGACCGGGGCCCATGGTGGTGGACAGGGTTACTTTCTTGAAGTAAGTGCCCTTCGCGGAAGACGGCTTGGCTTTCTTCAGGTCAGCCAGCAGTGATTCCACGTTTTCCTTGATCGCATTGGAGTCGAAACCCACTTGACCCACGGTGCAGTGCACAATGCCACCCTTGTCGGTGCGGTAACGAACCTGGCCACCCTTGGCGTTTTTCACTGCCTGGGCGACATCAGGAGTCACAGTACCCACCTTCGGGTTAGGCATCAGACCACGGGGACCCAGGATCGTGCCCAGCTTGCCAACAACACGCATGGCATCCGGGGACGCGATCACTACGTCAAAGTTGATTTCGCCGCCCTGAACCTGCTCGGCCAGGTCGTCAAAGCCGACAACATCAGCACCAGCTTCTTTCGCTTCTTCTGCCTTGGCGCCCTGAGCAAACACCGCTACACGAACGGTTTTGCCGGTACCATGAGGCAGCACAGAGGCGCCACGAACATTCTGGTCAGATTTACGCGGATCAACACCCAGGTTGACCGCCACGTCCAGAGATTCCTTGAATTTCACCGTGGACAGCTCGGCCAACAGGGCCACCGCTTCTTCCACTTGATAGAGCTTGCCAGCTTCTACTTTTTCCCGGATGGCACGGGTACGCTTGGACAACTTAGCCATTGGTTAACCCTCCACATCCAGACCCATGGAACGGGCAGAGCCCGCGATAGTGCGCACGGCAGCATCCAGATCCGCAGCGGTCAGATCAGGCTCTTTGGCCTTGGCAATCTCTTCCAGCTGCGCACGGGTTACCTTGCCCACTTTCTTGGTGTTCGGCTCACCGGAGCCGCTCTTGATACCGGCCGCTTTCTTCAGCAGGTAAGACGCCGGCGGCGTCTTCATGGTGAAGGTAAAGGAGCGGTCGCTGTATACGGTGATCACAACAGGAACCGGTGCACCGGCATCCAGCTGCTGAGTCTGGGCGTTGAACGCCTTACAGAACTCCATGATGTTCACACCGTGCTGACCCAGAGCGGGACCAACCGGCGGGGACGGGTTAGCCTGAGCAGCTGCAACCTGCAGCTTGATGTAGGCTTGGACTTTCTTCGCCATCGTAAGACTCCTTGGGTGCAAACGCCGCGCCAGATGCGGGCTCCCCTCAGGTTGTCAAAACACCCCGGCCACTTTTCAGCGACCAGGGCACCTAAATTAATACTGCCGAAACAGGATCAGGTTTTTTCGACCTGACCAAACTCCAGCTCTACCGGCGTGGAGCGACCGAAGATCATTACAGCCACCTGCAGGCGACTCTTTTCGTAATTCACTTCTTCAATCACGCCATTGAAGTCAGCGAAGGGACCGTCGTTGACACGTACGACTTCGCCAGCCTCAAACAATGTCTTCGGCTTCGGCTTCTCTACCGCATCATCCATACGACGCAGAATGGCATCCGCCTCTTTCTGGGTAATTGGTGAAACACGGCCCGGATTTTTCGGGTCCTCACCAATAAAGCCCATCACTTTCGGGGTTTCTTTTACCAAGTGCCAGGAGTCATCACACATCTCCATCTGCACCAGCACATACCCTGGAAAGAACTTACGCTCGGACTTGCGCTTTTGACCGCCCTTGATTTCCACCACTTCTTCGGTAGGAACCAGAATCTCGCCGAAAAGCTCCTCCATAGAACGCAATTTAACGCGCTCTTCCAGGGCGCGTTTTACGTGCTTCTCGAAACCCGAATAGGCATGTACCACATACCAGCGCTTTGCCATGTTTACCCCTTAGCCAATAACCCAGGACATGAGCCCACCGAGGATCCAGTCGAGCACAAACAGCAACAGGGCCACAATCACAACAAAGACAAGAACAATCATCGTGGTTTGCAGGGTTTCCTGACGCGTCGGCCACACTACCTTGCGCAGCTCAACCATGGAATCCTTGCGTAGCTGATTGAACGCCTTGCCCTGCTCGGTCTGCAGAGCAAAAAACACTGCGACCAGGGCAACAGCAACAACACCGACCACCCGGTAAAGAGTGGGCTGCTCGGAGAAGTAGCCATTACCGACAACAGCAGCGGCCACCAGACCAACTACCAGCAACCACTTCACCGCCTCGAAGGCGGCAGAGCCGGAACGTGCTTCTGTTTTCTCGCTCATCTTACGATGCACCCCACCACCCAAGCGGCAGCCTTGGGAAAATTGGCAGGCCAGGAGGGACTCGAACCCCCAACAGCCGGTTTTGGAGACCGGTGCTCTACCAATTGAACTACTGGCCTGTAACTCTGAAACCTTTAAATAAAACAGGGTGACAGGCTAGCCCGCCACCCTTTTTCACCGCGATGATTACTCGGTGATTTTGGCAACCACACCGGCGCCAACGGTACGACCACCTTCGCGAATAGCGAAGCGCAGGCCGTCTTCCATGGCGATCGGAGCGATCAGCTCAACGTCCATTTGCACGTTGTCGCCCGGCATTACCATTTCGGTACCTTCCGGCAGGGTACAAGCACCCGTTACGTCAGTGGTACGGAAGTAGAACTGCGGACGGTAGCCATTGAAGAACGGAGTATGGCGACCACCTTCGTCCTTGCTCAGCACGTACACCTCAGCGATAAACTTGGTGTGCGGCTTGATGGAACCCGGCTTGGCCAGAACCTGACCACGCTCAACGTCATCACGCTTGGTACCACGCAGCAGAACACCAACGTTCTCGCCTGCACGACCTTCGTCGAGCAGTTTGCGGAACATTTCCACACCGGTACAGGTGGTCTTGGTGGTGTCGTGGATACCGACGATCTCGATTTCCTCGCCCACCTTGATGATGCCACGCTCTACACGGCCGGTTACTACGGTACCGCGACCAGAGATGGAGAATACGTCTTCGATCGGCATCAGGAACGGCTGATCGACAGCACGCTCCGGCTCCGGGATGTACTCGTCCAGGCACTCAACCAGTTTCTGCACGGCAGGCATGCCGATTTCGCTGGTATCGCCTTCCAGTGCCTTCAGGGCAGAGCCCTTGATGATCGGCGTGTCGTCGCCCGGGAAGTCATAGTCGCTCAGCAGTTCGCGAACTTCCATTTCCACCAGCTCGAGCAGCTCTTCATCGTCAACCATGTCCGCTTTGTTCAGGAACACAACGATGTAAGGTACGCCAACCTGACGGGACAGCAGGATGTGCTCGCGGGTCTGCGGCATCGGGCCGTCAGCGGCGGAACATACCAGGATCGCACCGTCCATCTGCGCGGCACCGGTGATCATGTTTTTCACATAATCAGCGTGACCAGGGCAATCTACGTGGGCGTAGTGACGAGTCGGGGAATCGTATTCCACGTGAGAAGTTGCAATAGTGATACCACGCTCACGCTCTTCCGGGGCATTATCAATACCATCGAAAGCAATGGCGCTACCGCCCCAAACTTCTGCACACACGCGGGTCAGCGCGGCGGTCAGAGTGGTTTTACCATGGTCAACGTGACCAATGGTGCCTACGTTTACGTGCGGTTTATTACGTTCGAACTTTTCCTTTGCCACGACTCTTCACCTCTTAACTTGGCTGTGCTTCCTCGCCATATGGCGCGCATACACCCGATAAAGACACATTTAAGGACTGTATTGATAAACACAGACCACCTTGGCACCATCAAGACACATGAAGCCGGACCCAGGATATACCTGGGCCCGGAAATTGGAGCTCTTGACCGGATTTGAACCGGTGACCTCACCCTTACCAAGGGTGTGCTCTACCTACTGAGCTACAAGAGCATAACCTTCACGCCATCTTGCGATGACCAAACCCTACCGGAGCTGGAGCGGGTAGCGGGAATCGAACCCGCATCATCAGCTTGGAAGGCTGAGGTTCTACCGTTGAACTATACCCGCACACTTTCCGATGCCTGCCAGCCTTCCGGCCACTCAAGCCATTCAATGAACGACTTGCTTTTAATCTGGTGGAGGGGGGAGGATTCGAACCTCCGAAGCTTTCGCGTCAGATTTACAGTCTGATCCCTTTGGCCACTCGGGAACCCCTCCAGAAAAGGGCCTACATTTTCTTTACGGACCAACCACTTGTCAACCTGTTTTCAAGTAGTTAGACACGTTTAAAAGCTGGAGCTGGCGAGAGGAGTCGAACCCCCGACCGGCTGATTACAAATCAGCTGCTCTACCAACTGAGCTACGCCAGCTCACAAGGGTTGCGAATTCTATAGAAAGGACCATGGCGGCGCAATCCACTTGGAGATCAAACGCCTAATAATTACCCAGCAATTCAGGAGCAGGCCACCCAATCCAGCTTAAGAGACTGATTTGCCTGAAGAAAGATATTGAGCTCCGGTTTTTCTTCTGGCTTCTGATCGGCCAGATAAACCCAGTATTCGGTCACCGCTCGCGATGTTTCACGCACAAAGGCCGGATAACCCGCATTGCGCATCTTTACGCGCAAGCCTTCTGCCGATTCAGCACTGGAGAAATAACCCAGAGAAATGGCGTTGGCATCTTCACCATCCTTGACGACGAAGCTGTCGACACCATGATCTTGCAGCTCGTGCAACACCCTCAGCGCACGCTCCCTGTCCGCATAGGGCGGCAGGTACACCCAGTTAAGGCGATCCTTCTGGATGGTCAGCGCTCGCACCCGACCAGGCAAGCCGGCAGCCTTGAGCTGCACTGCGCCGGCATGGGCCGCATCACGGGACTCCCAAGGCCCTACCACTGCACACAAGGACCCGCTTTCCGGCCTACGCGCCCCCTCTCTGGTCGGCTGGGATCGCTCCGAAAGCAACACCAGCGGATCTCCTCCTGCAGACTGAGCCGGCGCACGCAGTGATACCGCCGCCTCCCCCGGCGCCAGACTCTTTGTGAGCTGCACCCCCAGATAGACCAGATTCACGACCAGCAAGCTGTAAAATATCCACCGCACCGGTGTTCCCCCACCATTATTGTTGTCGGGCTGCCACGCGCTCAAGACCATCAAGGACCAGGTCGGGCATATGCAGAAACTCGAACTGGAAAGCACCTGTCAATTTCGGGGCATCACCGCCAGTCACCAGCACTTTACAAGTATCTTCAAGCACTTGGCGCAGTTCAACCACCACCTCCGTGACGAAGGCCACAGACATGCGCAACAAACCATTATGCACACACTCCCCGGTCGACCGGCCCAGGGCCGGCCGGGCCGCGGCAGGCTCAATATGCACATCAGAGGTATCACGCAACAGGGCCGTACGCAGCATGCCCAGCCCCGGGACAATATACCCCCCCAGAAACCGCCCCTTGCCGTCTACCGCGTCAATGGTCAGCGCACTACCGCAATCGATAATGATACTGGCCCCGTAACACTGGTAGCCCTCTATCATCGCCACCCAGCGGTCCACCCCCAACTTGCGAGGCTCCGGATAACAGCTACGCACCCCGAAATCTTCCGCGCATGAATAATAAAAGCACGGAGACACCCCGGTGCGCTCAGCCAACAGATTAGCGATCTCGGCATCTGCCGATGGCCCCGCCACCGACGCTATCCAGATTGACTCGATGTGTCCGCCATCTTTCAGCAGGGTGTCGATAACCACAGGCCAGTCTCTGCCATGACGACAACCTCCCTGCTCAACCTTCTCGCCCTGGCGAAACCGCCATTTCAGGGCGGTATTACCCACATCCACAAACAGTTTCATCGAACTCTCAAACTCACTTCACCGCCATACACTTCACGCACACCTTGCGCGGTTTCCACGCGCAACGCTCCATCTGCCAGAACACCCGCAGCCTCACCCAGAATCATCTGATCACCGGACTGGACCTGCACCGACTTTCCTCGCACCCCATCATAGCGATCAAAGGCATCCAGAAAAGCGGCAAAACCTTGCTGCGAAAAACGCGGCAGCATATCCAGCAGATGAGATAACACACAAGCAGCCAACACCGTCCGCGATGGCATCTCTACAAGCTCGCTGGCCAGATCTGTCCACACCTGATCAATACCGCGGGCCTGATGGCCCGTCATGCGGCCATTCACCCCGACACCAATGACCACATCCACCTGACCATCCATCTCGCCGGCAAGCTCAATCAGTACACCGCCCACCTTGGCGCCATTGATCAGCAGATCATTGGGCCATTTCAAGGTTACCGGCAACTGCGGATCCAGCTCCTGCAACGCCTGAGCCACAGCCACACCAACTGCCAGGCTCAGCCCGCCGAGAGCGGCAAACCCGCCACTAACCGGGAAACGGATGGAAAAATACAGGTTGGCTGCAAAGGGAGACTGCCACTGCCTGCCCCGCCGGCCACGGCCAGCCGTCTGGCACTCGGTGACAAATACCTGTGGTCGGCGCACCGGTCCAGCCAACGCCAGAGCATCAGCATTGGTGGATTCAGTCACCCACTGGTAGTGCAGCTGCGCACGTTCACCCAATTCTGCTTGCAGGGAAATCTGGTCAATCAGGTCGACAGACTGGGCCAGCCGATAACCCTTTCCCTTGACGGATTCCAGCGCCATGCCGAATTCCTCAAGACGCTGGACGCGCTTCCAGATGGCAGCCCGGGAAATCCCCAGAGCCTGACCCAATTCTGAGCCGGAACGGAACTGCCCATCAGAAAGAAGGCGGATCAATTGCTGATCCGCCTCTTTGAGAGTGCTCAAGCTTCCCAAACCACCCCTTTGGTTTTCGCCCACTTGGGGATGTCATCCGCATAACGTTTTTCAATTTCGTTACGCTTCAGCTTCAAGGTAGGAGTAATCAGGTTGTTTTCGACGGTCCAGGCGTCCTTGCAAACCACCAGAGTCGTCATGCGCTCATGGGGATCAAGCTCATGATTCACACGGGTCAGCAGCGCCTCAAGTTCCTTGGTGAAATGTTCTTTTTCACTGCCTTTGGAGAGCTTTTCCTGCTCTTCCGGGGTAATGTTCAGCAGGGCAATCGGCTGGCCCATGCCCTGCCCGATAACACAGGACAACTCCAGACCTGGCTGTGTAGAAAGGCGGTTTTCAATCGGTGCCGGCGCCACATACTTACCTTTTTCCGTCTTGAAGATCTCTTTCACGCGACCGGTGATACGCAACCGACCCTTCTCGTCGATCTCGCCCACATCACCGGTATGCAACCAGCCGTCTTCTGTCAGGTCTTCAGCAGTCTTGTCGGGCTGCTTGTAGTAGCCCTTCATGTTACCCAGGCTACGCACCAGGATCTCACCGCCATCACCGATGCGGCATTCCACGCCGTCATTGGGGGTGCCTACCCAACCGATTTTCTGATCACCCTCTTCGGTGGTATGCGACCAGGCCAGATTCTCGGTCATGCCATAGACTTCGAGGATTTCCAGGTCCAGCTTCTTGAACCAGGTGATAATGTCTGGAGACAGCGCGGCAGCGCCGGACAGCGCGATACGGCACTGATCCAGGCCCATCGCCCCCAGCACTTTCTTCTTGATCACTTTGTTCAGGAAGGGAATCTTCAACAGTTTGTTCAGCTTCTTGGGCGGCACCGCCTCAGAAGCCTTTTGGTAGAACTTGGACCAGATACGCGGCACCGCGAAGAATACTGTCGGCTGGGCGCGCTTGATGTCTTCGCCGAAGGTCTCCAAAGACTCGGCAAAGAATATCTTACCACCCACATATAGCTGGGCAATTTCCACCGCCACACGCTCAGCCACGTGGGAAAGCGGCAGATAGGAAATCATGCGCTCTTCCGGCGTCAGGTTATACACCTTGATCATCTTCTCTCCGACGATGGAGAAAGACTGGAAGTCATGCATAACGCCCTTGGGCATGCCCGTGGTGCCCGAGGTGTAAATAATAGTCGCAATATCCTCCATGGCAGGTTCGGCCACTTGTTCAATCGGTGCCGTATCGCGGATGATATCGCCCCAGTTGGGGAAATCGTTCAGCGCATCGCGGGGAGCGAGGGTAAAGGCCACTCGCTTGACACCCTCCGGCACACCTTCTTTCATGATGTCCCAGTCATCCAGCTTGCCGACGAAAAGGAATTTGGACTCGCTGTGCTCCATGATCTGGCGGACCGTTTCTGCAACCAGTGTCGGGTACAACGGCACACTGACTGCGCCTGCCATCCAGATAGAAAGGTCGGCAATAATCCATTCCGCACAGTTTTTGGAAACCAGCGCCACGTGGTCGCCCTTCTGCACCCCTTGCGACTGCAGGTAAGCCGCCATTTTGCGAGCTTCATCATTGATCCGGGCCCAGGTATAGTCCTGCAGCTCACCACCACCCATGGGCTGAACCATGGCCACTGATTGGCCCTGCTTCTCGCAACGCTGCTCCAGCGCCTTGAGCGGGCTCATTACTGCTGCCTTATTATCCATTGTCATAATTCTTAACCTTTTCCCAAGTCCAAACGTATCGATACAGCCCGTTTTCGCGGGTCTGGTGCAGGCCTGCCCTGCAAAATCGCAATAATCATTGCCCCGGTGCCGGATGCCGATCCAGCCACCGCCGTGCTGGCGCCCTGTTACGCAGCGCCCAGCTTGATTCAATAAACCCCAACCATACCACTTTCATCGCTAGCGATGGAGCCTTTACAGCAGCAGATGGCACGGTTATCACCACGCTTATCGCTGGTAGCGTCCAGCATAGAATGGCCGCCAGCGTGGATAAAGCCCCTCTTGGTTTAATAATGTTTACGGCCTTTCTCTTGCCAGAGCTGCCCCCCTGATCGCACCCTGAAAGTTACCGAATACACAGGGAGCAGAGAGCATGTTTCTTAAAGAGCGGAAAAGTGGTCATCTGGTGCAGGTTGTCGACCTCACGGAACTGGTCAACCCTTTACGTAGCCAAGTCACAGGGCGTTACCACCACGGCGAAGAAGCACAGGAAGCAGAGCCATTCAACAAGGGAGACCTGGTGTTCCCCTCTGGCGAGACATTGCCAGGATGCTGGGTGGATTCACATTATCGGGATGACGAGATTCCAAGTACCGGGATGGGGGTCTAGACGCGGCCTTCTATCCAGGCTGAGCGGGCTGGATTCGGGGCGGGGGTTTGGCGCGGCGGACTAATCTAGCGATGTTATGGCTGCGTGGCGAGGGGAGGTCTAGCTCGTAGCTCGTAGCTAGAAGGATGACCTACTTAGGTAGCAAGCAAGCTTGCTATCCCTTCGGGACGCCTGCGGCGCCTACACCCTGGCACCTGCGGTGCATCGGATGTCACATGGCGGTTTCGCCGCGAGGTAGGGAGAGGAGCTCACCGTGATCCTAAATAAAACAAAAAACCCCCGACACTTTCGTGGCGGGGGTCTTTTGTTTTATTTAAGAGCCTGACGATGACCTACTCTCACATGGGGAAACCCCACACTACCATCGGCGATATGTCGTTTCACTTCTGAGTTCGGCATGGGATCAGGTGGTTCCAACACTCTATGGTCGTCAGGCAAACTGGTTTAGCTTTCGCTAAATTAGGTTGCCTCGCCGGTGTACAACATTGCTCACCGGCAAAGCCAATTGGGAATGAGAAGTTTGCTACTCAATGACGCAAGCGTCTAATCTCTGACACCGTATCTTTGCGGTCCTGGCTCTGCGAGCCGAGACTGCTTTGGTGTTATATAGTCAAGCCTCACGGGCAATTAGTACTGGTTAGCTTCACGCCTTACAACGCTTCCACACCCAGCCTATCAACGTTGTGGTCTTCAACGGCCCTTTAGGGGGGTCAAGCCCCCAGGGAGATCTCATCTTGAGGGAGGCTTCCCGCTTAGATGCTTTCAGCGGTTATCCCGTCCGAACGTAGCTACCCGGCAATGCCACTGGCGTGACAACCGGAACACCAGAGGTTCGTCCACTCCGGTCCTCTCGTACTAGGAGCAGCTCCTCTCAAATCTCCAACGCCCACGGCAGATAGGGACCGAACTGTCTCACGACGTTCTAAACCCAGCTCGCGTACCTCTTTAAATGGCGAACAGCCATACCCTTGGGACCGGCTTCAGCCCCAGGATGAGATGAGCCGACATCGAGGTGCCAAACACCGCCGTCGATATGAACTCTTGGGCGGTATCAGCCTGTTATCCCCGGAGTACCTTTTATCCGTTGAGCGATGGCCCTTCCATACAGAACCACCGGATCACTAAGACCTGCTTTCGCACCTGCTCGACTTGTAGGTCTCGCAGTCAAGCACCCTTCTACCTTTACGCTCGTTGCACGATGTCCGACCGTGCTGAGGGTACCTTTGTGCTCCTCCGTTACTCTTTGGGAGGAGACCGCCCCAGTCAAACTACCCACCACACAATGTCCCCGATCCAGATAATGGACCTAGGTTAGAACCTCAAACATGCCAGGCTGGTATTTCAAGGACGACTCCACGATGACTAGCGTCACCGCTTCAAAGTCTCCCAGCTATCCTACACAAGCAGGTTCAAAGTCCACTGTGAAGCTATAGTAAAGGTTCACGGGGTCTTTCCGTCTAGCCGCGGGTACACAGCATCTTCACTGCGATTTCGATTTCACTGAGTCTCGGGTGGAGACAGCGCCCCCATCATTACGCCATTCGTGCAGGTCGGAACTTACCCGACAAGGAATTTCGCTACCTTAGGACCGTTATAGTTACGGCCGCCGTTTACCGGGGCTTCGATCAAGAGCTTCGCCGAAGCTAACCCCATCAATTAACCTTCCGGCACCGGGCAGGCGTCACACCCTATACGTCCGCTTACGCGTTTGCAGAGTGCTGTGTTTTTAATAAACAGTTGCAGGGGCCTTTTCACTGCGACCGCCAATAGCTCAGAGAGCAAGTCTCATCACCGTCAGCGGCGTACCTTCTCCCGAAGTTACGGTACAATTTTGCCTAGTTCCTTCACCCGAGTTCTCTCAAGCGCCTTAGAATACTCATCCCAACCACCTGTGTCGGTTTGGGGTACGGTTCCTTATAACCTGAAGCTTAGAAGATTTTCCTGGAAGCATGGCATCAACCACTTCCCGGTCACAAAGGACCAGTGGTCTCGGTTCTCAGCCTTAAGGTGCCGGATTTGCCTAACACCTCAGCCTACGACCTTTCCCCGGGACAACCAACGCCCGGTAGGTATAGCCTTCTCCGTCTCTCCATCGCAGTTATAAGAAGTACGGGAATATTAACCCGTTTCCCATCAGCTACGCATTTCTGCCTCGCCTTAGGGGCCGACTCACCCTGCGCCGATTAGCGTTGCGCAGGAAACCTTGGTCTTTCGGCGTGGGAGTTTTTCACTCCCATTATCGTTACTCACGTCAGCATTCGCACTTGTGATACCTCCAGCATGCTTCTCAACACACCTTCACAGGCTTACACAACGCTCCCCTACCACGTGCACTAAGTGCACATCCGCAGCTTCGGTATCCAGTTTGAGCCCCGTTACATCTTCCGCGCAGGCCGACTCGACTAGTGAGCTATTACGCTTTCTTTAAAGGGTGGCTGCTTCTAAGCCAACCTCCTAGCTGTCTGAGCCTTCCCACATCGTTTCCCACTTAACTGGAATTTGGGGACCTTAGCTGGCGGTCTGGGTTGTTTCCCTCTTCACGACGGACGTTAGCACCCGCCGTGTGTCTCCCGGATAGTACTCACTGGTATTCGGAGTTTGCATCGGGTTGGTAAGTCGGGATGACCCCCTAGCCGAAACAGTGCTCTACCCCCAGTGGTATTCGTCCGAGGCGCTACCTAAATAGCTTTCGGGGAGAACCAGCTATCTCCGAGCTTGATTAGCCTTTCACTCCGATCCACAGGTCATCCGCTAACTTTTCAACGGTAGTCGGTTCGGTCCTCCAATGCGTGTTACCGCATCTTCAACCTGCCCATGGATAGATCGCCCGGTTTCGGGTCTAATCCCAGCAACTAAACGCCCTATTAAGACTCGGTTTCCCTACGGCTCCCCTATACGGTTAACCTCGCTACTGAAATTAAGTCGCTGACCCATTATACAAAAGGTACGCCGTCACCCCACAAAGAGGGCTCCGACTGCTTGTACGTACACGGTTTCAGGTTCTATTTCACTCCCCTCTCCGGGGTTCTTTTCGCCTTTCCCTCACGGTACTGGTTCACTATCGGTCAGCCAGGAGTATTTAGCCTTGGAGGATGGTCCCCCCATGTTCAGTCAAAGTTTCACGTGCTCCGACCTACTCGATTTCACCTGATCAGATTTTCGGATACGGGGCTATCACCCACTATGGCCGGCCTTCCCAGACCGTTCTCCTAATCATTCTCAGACTTAAGGGCTAATCCGCGTTCGCTCGCCGCTACTGACGGAATCTCAATTGATTTCTGTTCCTAAGGGTACTTAGATGTTT
>NZ_CP179931.1:0-787500 GCF_047495465.1 Alcanivorax sp. IL3 | reverse complement strand
GGAGTCAAACCCTTTTTTGCACTTTTTCTGAAAAACCGTTCAACCGCTCACTTTCTGCTCAAATCGCTGGAAAAACCATCGATTCCGGCCTATTTGAGCGTTACCCGGGCTATCTTCTTCTTGCCGGCCTGCAGCACCAGACTCTCGCCCCGGCCAAAACTGCGCTCCTCGGTGAGCTGGGCACCATCCAGATAGACCGCACCCCGCCCGAATGCATCCTTGGCCGCCTTACCGTTTTTAGTCAGGCCTGCCTTGGCAAGCAATTGGAAAAGGCGAATTTCCTCCTCTCCCTCCAGCTCAACCAGCACTTCTGGCACGTTATCCGGGATCTCGCCAAGGGCAATCTGGTTACCCGCAGATTTGGGCGCACTCGCCGCTGCCTGAGCACCGTGGAACCGCTCGACCATCTCCAGCGCAAAGGCCTTTTTGGCCTCCTGCGGGGAGCCCAGCGTGTCCGCCTCTGCCTTCAGCCCCTCAATACGCTCGTTGGAGCAGGAACTGAGCAATTCATAGTAACGCCAGGTGAGGCTGTCGGGAAGAGATAGCAGCTTGCGGTACATTTCCCCGGGAGCATCATTCACTCCCACGTAGTTCCCCAGCGACTTGGACATCTTCTGCACCCCGTCCAGCCCCTCCAGAATCGGCATGGTCAGACAGATCTGCGGGGCCTGGCCGTAGGCCTTCTGCAGGGTACGCCCCATCAGCAGGTTGAATTTCTGGTCGGTGCCGCCCAGCTCCACATCCGCCTCCAGCGCCACGGAGTCATAGCCCTGTACCAGCGGATAGAGAAACTCATGGATGGCAATGGACTGATTACCCTTGTAGCGCTTGTCGAAATCATCCCGCTCCAGCATCCGCGCCACGGTGTACTGCCCGGCCAGCTTGATCATGCCGGCAGCACCCACCTCATTCATCCAATCGGAATTGAATACCACCCGGGTTTTCGCCGGATCAAGGATCTTGAACACCTGCTCTTTATAGCTCTCCGCATTGCGCAGCACATCCTCCCGGGTCAGCGGAGGTCGGGTCGCACTCTTGCCGGTGGGATCACCGATCATGCCGGTGAAATCACCAATTAGGAAAATCACCTGATGGCCCAGCTCCTGAAACTGGCGCATCTTGTTGATCAGCACGGTATGCCCCAGATGCAGATCCGGGGCGGTGGGATCAAAGCCTGCCTTGATCTTCAGGGGCCGGCCAGAGGCCAGTTTTTCCCGCAATTCGTCTTCCTGGATGATTTCATCCGCACCGCGGGAAATGAGCGCCAGTTGTTCGTCCACCGTGGCCATGCCTACCTCTATACTGTCCGGGTACCGTTAACACAGGAATAAAGCCCCTGCGAGAAAGCCGGTTATTGTAGCACTTGAACGCGGCCAGAGAAGGCAGGTATCTTTGCAGGTCAGTTTTCGCTGTGCCTCCCGGGCACGACCGGCTTTTTACCCAACCAGGTCCTTCACACTCTCCATGAAAGAACTTTTATCCTCTGCTGGCAGGCTGGTGCGCCAGTTCCCCCGCACCCATTTACTGCTGAGCATGGTTTTGCTGGGCGGCGTCATCCTTATTGCTCTTAGCCCTGACAGCCCCCCGGAACAACCCAGACAACAGGCCAAGACGATTTCCCTACCGGCCAAACCGGCCAGCAAACCCGAGCCCCAGCCGCAAGCCCCACAGGCACCAGAGTGGCAAATCCTGACCGTACAAGCCGGTGACAGCCTGTCCTCGCTGCTGCAACCGCTGGGCGTCGGCGCCGGCCAGGTATTTGCCCTGATCAACAGCGACGACAAGCTGCAACGGCTGACCAAGATCCGCCCCGGCGAAACCCTCCAGGTCACCGTGGATAACGACAACCGACTGACTCAGGTGCAGTACCACCCCTCCAAAGTGGAAACGCTCACTGCCCGCCTCAGGGGCGGCGGCTGGGAAACCCGCCTGAGCCAGCGCGAATACCAGAAGCAGACCCGCTTTGCCGAGGCGGACATCACTGACTCCCTGTTTCTGGCCGGCGCAGCTGCCGGCATCAGCGACAAGCTCACCATGCAGCTGGCCAACCTGTTTGCCTGGGACGTGGATTTCGTCCTCGATATTCGCCGGGGCGATCGGTTCCGCATTATTTATGAAGAGCTGTATCTGGATGGCGAGAAAGTCGGCGAGGGCGACATCCTGATGGCCGAGTTCTGGAATCAGGACCGCCACCTGACCGCCTTCCGCTACGAAACCCGGTCCGGCGATGTGGAATACCTGGATATCAAGGGCGACTCCATGCGCAAGGAGTTCATCCGCACCCCGGTAGCTTTCTCCCGAATCAGTTCCCGCTTCAACCTGAGCCGCAAACACCCGGTACTCAACCGGATTCGCGCCCACAAGGGCATCGACTATGCAGCCCCGTCCGGCACCCCGATCAAGGCCGCCGGCGACGGCAAGGTGATCTTTGCCGGAGTAAAGGGCGGCTACGGCAACGTGATCATCCTCAAACACGGCCAGATCTACACCACCCTCTACGCACACATGCGCGGCTTCGCCAGGGGCATCCGCGTAGGAAAACGGGTCAAACAGAGCCAGACCATTGGCTATGTGGGCGCCTCCGGCCTCGCCACCGGGCCGCACCTCCATTACGAATTCCGCATTAACGGCTCTCACCGCAATCCACTCACCGTGCCCCTGCCCAAGGCGCGGGGCATCAACGACAATGAGCGTTCGGAGTTTCTGATTGCCGCCAATCGCCTCAAGGCCCAGATGACCCTGTTCGCCGAGGCCTCAACCCTGGCCAGCAGCGATGTCCTCTGACATCCGCAGCGATTACCTAATTGGTCTGATGACCGGCACCAGCGTGGATGGCATCGACGCGGTGCTGACCCGGATCGGTGACGGACATTTCTCCCTGCAGGCCACCCTTAACCAGCCGCTGCCCGACCCTCTGCAAGACGCGGTGCTGGCCCTCTGTCAGCCCGGCGACAACGAAATTGACCGGGCCGGCGCCGTCAGCCGCCAACTCTCCCTATGCTATGCACAGGCCTGCCAGACCCTGCTGGAACAGACCGGCCTGAAGCCACAGCAGATCCGCGCCATTGGCTGCCACGGCCAGACAGTTCGCCACCGGCCCGGCGAAAACGGCTTCAGTCTGCAGCTGGGCTGCCCGGATACCCTGGCAGTGGAAACCGGCATCACCGTGGTGAGCAATTTCCGCAACAAGGACATGGCACTGGGCGGCCAGGGTGCACCCCTGGTCCCGCCCTTCCACCAACAACTGTTTGCCCGACCCGGCCAGCGCCGCGCCATTGCCAACATCGGCGGCATGGCCAACGTGACCCTGCTGGACGGCAACACCCTGCTGGGCGGTTTCGATACAGGGCCGGGTAATGTACTGATGGATCTCTGGACCCGGCAGCACCGCCAGCAACCCTTCGACCGCAACGGTGACTGGGCCGCTGGAGGCGAGCCAGACCCGAGGCTACTGGCAAAGCTGCTGGATGATCCCTACTTCCGGCTGCCACCCCCCAAGAGCACCGGCCGCGAGCTTTTCCATGCAGACTGGCTGAAACCACACCTGCCAGGCCACAGTGAACCTCAACAGGTTCAGGCCACCCTGGCCGAGCTGACCGCCCGCAGCATCAGCGACGCGCTGGCGGATTTCGCCCCACAGCAGCTGCTGGTCTGCGGCGGCGGCGCCCACAACCTCCACCTGCTGGCACGGCTACAGCATCATCTGGAAATTCCGGTGATCAGCACCGAAAGCGAAGGCCTTCACCCGGACTGGGTAGAAGCCGCCGCCTTTGCCTGGCTGGCATGGGCACGGCTGGAAGGACAGTGCGGAAATGCGCCGGTGGTCACCGGGGCGTCCAGGGAAACCATTCTGGGCCAGGTCACCCTGCCCTGAAAGGCGAAGAGCAGCCGCTCATTACCTCGCCACCCCCCCCCCGTAGGAGCGGCGCTTGAGCCGCGAACCATTCGGCCTTTATCGCAAGCAGGTTCGCGGCTCAAACGCCGCTCCTACGGGGAGGTATAGAAAAATGTGCGGACCTATGGCCAGGGCGGAAGAGGATCGTCGAGAGGAGGGAGAACTAAACCAGCCAGAGCGCAAACATGGCACAGCTGATACCCAGGGTGGCGCCGGCGAGGATATCGCTGGGGTAGTGCACGCCCAGCAGCACCCGTGACAGCCCCACCATCACCGCCAGACCCAGGGCCAGCAGCATCACCGGCGGATAGAATACGCAGAGCAGGGATGCCATCACAAAGGCAGCGGCGGTATGGCCGGAGGGAAAGCTAAAGCGGTCTGCCGGCTGGATAAAGGCAGACAGGCTTTCCAGCGCATCCGCTGGCCGTGGTCGTTTGATCAGGTGCTTCAGCAGTACGAACAGCGGCACTTCCAGCGCGTAGGCGGCCATGGCGGTAAGGGCAAACTCGCTGCCCCCCTGCCGATCCATCCACCAGATCAGCAGTGTCAGGGCCACATAGAAGGGCCCATCACCGAGCCGGGACACCAGGCGGGCCATGCGGGCACGACGGGCGGCCTGGGGCTGCTGAAGCAACCAGCACATGGCACGGGTATCCGCGGCGGTCATTCTTTGAAATGTGGGTTTCGTAGTCATCATGGGGACAGTGTCACCCACGAAAACGACGGAAAGTTGATCAAATGGTGAATGTTTTGTGACAGCAGGAGATGCAACAAGCAAGACGCATCATGCTGCAGGACGGGCCTATTGTGTACTAGGGCGAGCGAGAAGGTCCGGCGTCAGACGGAGAAGGAAGACCCGCAACCGCAGGTAGTGGCCGCATTGGGGTTGCTGACCACAAAGCGCGAGCCCATCAGCCCCTTCTCGTAGTCGACCTGGGAACCATCCAGATACTGGATGCTCATGGCATCGACCAGCAGGGTAACGCCTTCCTTTTCAACGATGGTGTCGTCGTCGTTGACCGCCTCATCAAAGGTGAAGCCGTAGGAAAAACCGGCACAGCCTCCCCCCGTGATATACACGCGCAGCTTGAGTTGCGGATTGCCTTCGTCGTCACGCAGTTCCTTGACCTTGGCGGCGGCGGCATCGGTGAATGAGATCGGGGCGGTTTCGGTCATACTCTCGCTAGCAACGGATGGCGGATTGGCCCGTGGCCGGAACGGCCTACGGGCTGATTATGTTCCAGTACCCGACTAAAACAGTCAAGAATTATTCAGCTGCCGCAGCCTTGGTCGCGGTCTTGCCGGCATTCTTGCCAGTGGCATCCGGTGCCGGCAGGTTGCGACGCTCATCGTCCAGCCGCACCAGCTTGCCGTTTACCCGGGCCCCCATGACCATTTCGATCATCAGGTAATAGACATTCCCTTCCACGGCGGCTTTCTCGGCCAGCTCCAGATTCTCGGTGGCGTGCACATCCCCTTCCACACGACCGTTGATGATGACATTGGGCACCTGAATCTCCCCTTTGACCACCCCGGTCTCACCAATAATCAGACGGCCACCGTCCTTGCCCACACTGATATTGCCTTCCACGGTGCCTTGCACGTGCAGGCCACCAGTGAATTCGATATCGCCCCGAACCGTGGCGCTGGGCGCGACCAGGGTGTGGTTACGATAATCCTGGGACGAACCGGATGTACTACCTGTTGCGGATTTCTTGTCTCGGCCAAGCACGGGTCTCTCCTACTGCCATTTTACGGTTTTTTGTATCTGGTAACGGTTTCTGCCGCCGCTCTCAGCTTCTACGTCCACGGCTTCCAGCTCCACCCCTTCCGGTACCTGAAAGCGGCCACTCAGCTCCTGAAAGTAACGAAACCGGAAGCGCGTCTCACTGCCATCTTCCAGCCAGTCGGTTCCATTCCGGGAAAAAGACTCCCCCTCGCGACTGCCACGCAGGGTGAGACTGATGTCGCCGGACAGATAATTACGGTTATCTCCTGCCTGCACCAGCACCACCCGGTAACGGTAAAAGCCGTTTTCATCATCCGGCTGCAGCACCATTTTTTCAATCTGCAGCCCTTCGCTTGCGCCCGGGGCCATGACGCTCTTGTAAAACACCACCGCCTCTTCCAGCTCGGCAGCCTGATCACGCAGGGATTTTATCTCCTGGCGCAGGGTCTCCCGAGCCTCCCGGGTAACTTCGGTATCGGTGCGGTACAGAGCCAGCTCATTGCGGGCCGCTTCCAACTCACGCTTGGTGCTCTTCAGATCGCTGCGCAGGCGCTGGTTGGCCGCAGAAGTATCCAGGGCGCCACTGCTACCGGTCCAGAAACCGCCGGCAAACAGCACTACGGCGAGGATCAACAGGGCTACGGTCCACAACCGGCGGCGTTTTTTCTGGCGGGACGGGCTCACCGGCATCAACATCACATCATCAATGCCTGCCCGGCTTTTCGGTTTGCGCGCCATATCAGGGCATCAGCGGAACGACTGCGAGTCCCGCCCCTTCATCCAGCCCGAACATGATATTCATGGCCTGCACCGCCTGTCCGGAGGCACCCTTGACCAGATTGTCGATCACCGACAGTACTACAATCACGTTCTCGCCCCGGGGCTGGTGCAAGGCAATCCGGCAGGTGTTAGCGCCTTTCACGAAACGGGTCTCCGGGTGGCTACCCAACGGCATCACATCCACAAAGGGCTCATTGGCGTAACGAGCCTCGTAGGCCGCCTGGATCTCTTCCAGGGACGGCGATTGGTCGTTGAGCTGCCCATAGAGGGTGGCGTGAATACCGCGAATCATGGGAATCAGGTGCGGCACAAAGGTGGCCCTGACCGGCCCACCGGCGATATCCGCCAAACCTTGTTTGATTTCCGGCAGGTGACGGTGACCACTGGCGCCATAGGCCTTGTAGCTCTCGCCGGCTTCCGCCAGCAGCATCGGCACCTTGGCACCCTTGCCGCCACCACTGGCCCCACTGGCCGCGTTGGCAATCAGTTGCTCCGGCTTGATCCAGCCGTTTTCCAGCAACGGCAGGTAGCCCAGCTGGATGGCAGTGGGATAGCAGCCGGCACAGGCCACCAGTCGCGCATCACGCAGCTTTTCCCGGTTCACTTCCGGCAGGCCGTACACCGCGTCCGCCAGCAATTCCGGGCACGCGTGCGGTTCGCCGTACCAGTCGCTCCACAATTCATGGTCACGCAGCCGGAAATCCGCAGACAGATCCACCACGCGCACCCCGGCGTCCATCAGCTCGGGCATCATGCGCATGGCCACATTATGGGGGGTGGCGAAGAACACCACGTCGCAGGAAGCCAGCCGCTTCACGTCCGGCTCGCTAAAGACCAGGTCGGTGCGTCCCCGCAGGGAAGGGAACAGGTCCGCCACGGCGGTGCCGGCTTCCCCCCGAGAGGTAATCACATCGAGAGCCACATGGGGGTGGTTGACCAGCAGGCGCAACAACTCCACTCCGGTGTATCCGGTGCCACCAACTACGCCGACCTTGAGGGGCTCTGCCATATCATTCTCCACCCTGCTAATCAGGGAACTGCATTTAACCTGAAGCCACGACGTCATCGCGGCGCCTGACACAAGCCTTTGCCGCCACAGAAACTATTATTTTCCAAAGAAAGTCTTCGGTCGATCGTATTCCCTGATACGACACTTGTTCAGAAAATCTCCTGTGGCAACAAATTCTTGCGCCATGCATCCACCCTGAAGCCGTAGCTTCAGGTTCACAAATGACCCCGCATGATAGGGGCGCCACCATGGGCCGGCAACTTATCCGGGCAATTGCCGTTCGGATTCCTTGCCCGCGGCCGACTCCGCTCCCCCGTCATCGCCTTTTTCCCGGGGCTTTTCAAGGGCCATGCCACGCCCATCCGAGAGACGCTCGGCAAGAGAATCATAGAGCGGGCGAGCCCAGACAAGCTTGGCCACCGCCGTTGCCAGAAACGCCCCGGCCATCAGCGGTAGCAGGATGTCATGGCGGTTACCGGTCAACTCCATGACGATCACAAAAGAGGTAATGGGACGCTGGATCACGCCAGCCAGAAAGGCGGCCATGGCTACCAGGGTAATCCCCACCAGGGAAGACTCCGGGAAGAAACCGCCAATCACATTGCCGAACCCGGCCCCCGCAGCCAGGCTCGGCGAGAACAGCCCGCCGGGAATACCGGTGAAGTAGGACACCAGAGTGGCGGACATCTTGGCCAGGGCAAAACTCCAGTTCCCCGGGTGCTCTCCGTCCAGCAGGGTACTGGCCTGCTCATAGCCACTGCCGTAGGTGGCACCGCCGGTGAGCAACCCCAGCAACACCAGCACCAGCGCGCACATCAGCACCACTCGATAGGGGTGCGCCTTGGCATGGGGAGAAAGAAACTGACTGCCCTTGATCAGCAACCGACTGAACAGACCGCCGAACAGACCACACACCAGCCCGGTGACGCCAATCGCCGCCCAGTCCCGGGTAATATCCAGGGCGCCCTGCGGGTGACCGAAAAAGCTGTAGTGCCCCATGATCATCAGCACCACCACCCCGGAGAGAACAATGGCCAGGATCAGGGTACCGCTGGTGCGCTGCTCGAAGGAGCCGGACAATTCTTCGATGGCGAAAACAATCCCCGCCAGCGGCGCATTGAACGCCGCCGACACCCCGGCAGCACCACCGGCCACGATCAGGGAATTATCCACATATTTCTGATTCAGGCGCCCCAGCCGACCCACCGAATACATCATTGCCGCGCCCATATGAACGCTGGGGCCTTCGCGCCCGATACTGGCGCCGCACAGCAACCCCAGGCAGGTCAGAATGAACTTGCCGAAGATGACACGCAGAGAAAGAAAGGTGGGGCGCAGCCAATGGTAGCGCTGCTTTAGCACCACCAGCACCTGAGGAATACCACTACCCTGGGATTCGGTGCCCAGCTGTCGCATCAACCAGACGATCAACAGCATGCCCAGCGGCGTGATCAGCACCGGCAACAGTGGCGACTGTTCGTGTATCTGGATAAAGGTGTGTGACGCCAGTTCTGCCACCCAGGCGAACGCCACCACCAACAACCCCACCAGCACGGCACCGATCCAGAACACCGCGCGCAACTTCCAGTCTTCCCAGGACCCCAGCTGACGACGACTCACGCGGCGAGTGCGAAACAGGTAGTAACGCATCAGACGACGATGGCGTGGCCGCTTATTCACGGGACTCCTTGGCAATCAGTGCAGGTTGACGAAACAATGGCAGGAAGTCGGTATAGTCTACGCTCTGACTTCCGATCCCTCCACTCACTACACTCCGGAGATTTGCCACATCATGATGCAGTTCGCCCTTGACCACCTGCTCTGGATCAAAGCGTTCCACCTGATCGCCGTGATCTGCTGGTTTGCCGCCATCTTTTACCTGCCGCGTCTATTCGTCTATCACGCCATGGCGGAAGACACCGTCAGCCGGGAGCGTTTTAAGGTGATGGAGCGAAAACTGTACCGGGGCATCATGAACCCCAGCATGATCGTCACCGTATTGCTGGGCCTGTGGATGCTGATGGCCAACTGGGAAGCCTATAAAGGTTTCGGCTGGATGCACGCCAAGCTAACCCTGGTGTTTCTCCTGATCGGCTATCACCATGTCTGCCTGGCCTACATGAAAAAATTCGCCGCCGACGCCAACACCAAAAGCGACAAGTTTTACCGGATCTTCAATGAGATCCCCGTGTTTCTGCTGGTGGCCATTGTTATATTGGCGGTAGTGCGACCATTCTGAAAAACGCTGCACGCCTGACACCGGACGAGAAGATCGCCCGCACGTCAGGCGTCAAGCGCCAGGCGTTCTTTTATGAAAACCAATATTCTCGTCATCGCTGGCCACGACCCTTCCGGGGGCGCCGGCATCCATGCGGACATTGAAACCATTCGCGCCCTGGGCGGCTTTGCCTCCACCCTGATCACCGGGCTCACCGTGCAGAATAGTCAGAACGTGCGCGGTTTCCGGCTCACCGACGTGGATCTGTTACGTCAGCAGGCAGCCACCCTGCTGGAAGACTACGACTACCAGGCAGTGAAAATCGGTATGACCGGTTCCGTAGCCATCATCGACTTCATCGCCGAGCTGCTGCAGCAACTGCCCGGCGTGCCCGTGGTGCTCGACCCGGTGCTGGCCGCCGAAGCCGGCGGCAGTCTGGCCAGCGAATCCCTGGCCGACGCCATGCTGGAAAGACTGGCGCCCCACTGCGATGTGATGACCCCGAACCTGCCCGAATCCCAGGCTCTCAGCGGTCAGGTCACCGTCGCCGACTGCGGCGGCGAGCTGGTTAAACGCACCGGCTGCGCCACTCTGATCACTGGCACCCACGACGACACCGACCAGGTCACCAACCATCTGTTCAGCGCCGACGGTGAGCAACAGTGGAACTGGGAGCGTCTGCCACACAGCTATCACGGCTCCGGCTGCACCCTGGCCTCGTCCATCGCCTGCCTGCGCGGCCACGGGGAATCCCTGGCCAATGCGGTGGCAGACGGCCAGGCCCATGTGGACCGCTTCCTGCGCAACGCCTTCCGCCCGGGCCAGGGCCAACATGTGCCCGATCGGCGATGAAGCACCCCGCCATCCATGGCCTGTACGCCATCACTGACCCGGCCCTGATTCGTGATCGGCAATTACTGCCAGCCGCAGAGGCGGCCCTGCGCGGTGGCGCCCGGCTGCTGCAATACCGGGACAAGACCGCCACCCCGGCGCAACGGCGCCATCGGGCCGCCCAGCTGCAAGCCCTGTGCCGGCAGCATGACGCCCTCTTTCTGGTCAACGATGATCCCGCCCTGGCCGCAGACATTGATGCCGACGGCGTCCACATCGGCCAGAGCGACGGCGGCATCGCCCGCGCCCGACGCTTGCTGGGCCCAGGCAAGATCATTGGCGTTACCTGTCATAGCGATCTGGCACTGGCAGAGCAGGCCGCCGCTGCAGGCGCCGACTACGTGGCCTTCGGCCGCTTCTTCCCCTCTCGCACCAAACCCCTGGCTCCGCCCGCTGATCCGGCGATCCTCGACCAGGCCCGTCAACAGCTGACGATTCCGCTGGTCGCCATCGGCGGCATTAATTCCGACAACGGCGGCCAGCTACTGGAGCGGGGTGCCGACGCTCTGGCCGTAATCCACGCCCTTTTCTCCGCCCCCGCTCCCGACCAGGTAGAGCGGGCCGCGCAGCAGCTCAGCGCCCTGTTTAACGCTGTCTGAACCTCAAATAACCCTGCACGCCCGTTCAGATAGCGAGGAATGGGATACGCCGCACAACATACCCGCCCGCAGGTACGCAAAATCCCCCGCAACGTCTACACCGAAGTAACTACACCTAAAATACGAAAAACCCAGTAAGAGGGGAGCACCACCCATGGCAATGCGCTTTCATCGGCCACTGGCATCCTGGCATGGCCTGCTGTTGGCTACCCTGCTTTTCCCGGGCAGTCATGTCGCCGCTGCAGATCCACAAGCCAGCACCGAACTGTTCATCGATGGCAGCCGTTACCGGGCGGTACTGGAACCCAGCACCGCCCGGATCGGCATGTCCGATGCGGATCGCAAACTCCTTCAGGGCAATCACTACAGCGGCTCTCTGGAACAGGTTCCGGGAAGCTGGGTGCGTCTGTCCCAGCTCGAGGATAACTGGTCCGGGGTCGTGTCACTGAATGGCGAAATGCACGTTATCGACAGCGACACGTTCAGCCAGCATAACAATCTCCCCGTTGCCCGTTCCCTGCAAAGCCTGCAGGCGCCCGGCACCTGCGGCGTAGGCAATGGCACCCACAGCTCCCTGGAACTGCCGACCCGGGAAGGAGCCAGCGCTCGTTCAGGCGAGTACCACATTGCCGCAGCCACCCTGGAAGAAATGTGCACCGAGCAGGTGGACGGTGTTTGCCTGCTGCCGGAGAAATACCTGATCGTCGACCACCTGTTTCAACAAAAGCACCCGGATACCTACCAGGACAAGGTGGTGGAACTGCTCAACATCATCGACGGTTTCTACCGCAACGACCTGAATATGGTCTTCGATACCCTGCACGTGGAATTTCCCAGCGAAGAGTTGCTGCTGGAATCCACCAGCGCCAATGAACTGCTGGTAGATCTGCGTGAGAAGTACCACGGCTTTTCCTTCGCCGACACCAGCACGGCCAGCCCATTGATGGAACTGCTCTCCGGCCGTGAATTCGACGGCTCCACGGTGGGCCTTGCCTATGTCGGCACCCTCTGCAATACCAATGGCTACGCCACCGGCGTCACCCAGGAATACGTCAACATTCCCCTGACTGCCGTGGTCATGGCCCATGAGATCGGCCATAACTTCGGCGCCAACCACGACAATGTGGAAGCCGACCAGGAGGAAAATCCGGAACGTTACTGCGGCAATGGCTACATCATGTCCAGCTGGGCTGACGGCAGCGCCACTGGCTTTTCCAGTTGCTCGGTAAACCAGATGACCGCCAAGGTCGACAGCCTGGGCAACCACGATGCCTGCTTCAACTACCCGGTGGATGCAGGATTCAGCGCCGATAATGCCAACCCTGAGCGCTTCGATAACAGCACCGGCACCACCCTGGCGCTGGCCTTTACCGTGGACTACCAGCAAGCCTCCCGGGCACCGGACCAGATCCAGCTGCAGGGGAGTCTCAGCAATGCCCGGATCGACCAACTGACCCTGCCGGATGGTGACTGCAGCATTGCCCCGGATCAGCGGAGCTATAGCTGCTCTCTGACACCGCCCTTCGCCCCTGCCAGCCTGACACTACGCATCATCAGCAGCACCCCGGCTGACGCTCTCCTGACACAGACAGCCACGATCAGTGGCAGCGAAGTGAAGGACATCCTTTCCGGTAACAACCAACTGAGCACTCCTCTGGCCTATGACATTGTGTCCAGCCAGCCCAACGACCTGCAGGCCCAGGTCCAGCAGGAGCCACCACAGGTGACTCTGACCTGGACCGACCGGGCATTTACCGAAACCGGTTACCGGGTCGAGCGCTCCAGTAACAACAACAGCTGGACGCCGCTGATCAGCCTTCCGACAGACAGCGAGACCCATACCGACACCGGCATCGACACTGATCTCAACTATCAATACCGGGTCATTGCCGAAGGCAACGACATCACCGGCGACAGCTCAAACATCGTCAGCATCATGGTCGAAGGCACACCGGATGCCCCGGCCAACCTGGCCACGACCTTGGCGGACGGCGGCATCCAGTTGACCTGGAGCGATCAGGCGGACAATGAGCAACGCTACGAAATCCAGCGCCGCCGGGACAGCAATGGCAGCTGGACAGTCTGGACCCGTCTTGTCGAAGATCTGGCCGCGGACAGTGCGCAATACCTGGACAGCACCGCTGTGCTCGGCGAGCGCTACCAGTACCGTGTCATTGCCCATAACGCCACTCTGGCTTCCGCCCCCTCCAATCTGGCCGAGATTCAGTTTGGTTCACGACCCGAAGCGCCCTCCAACCTGACCAGCCGCCTGCTGGAAGACGCCGTCCGCCTGACTTGGCAGGACAATGCGGACAACGAAACCGGCTTCCGGATTCTGCGCCAGCAATTCAACGGGCAGACCTGGAGTGAATGGCAAAGCCTCGCCGAGCTGGGCAGCAACCAGAGCCGCCACGATGACAGCTCAGTCCTCGCAGGCACGCTATACCGCTATCAGGTGCAGGCCTTCAATGCCGTAAGCCCCTCACCGCTCAGTAACAGCGCGGAGCGGCTCTTCGAGCGCGCACCGGCTGCCCCTGACAACCTGCAGGCACAGCGCCAGAACACCACCGCGGTATTGCAATGGCAGGATAATGCCGACAATGAATTCGGCTTCCGCATCGAACGCCAGCGCCGGGACGGCGACACCTGGCTGGCCTGGCAGGCCATCGCCGAGCTGAATGCCAACAGCACCCGCTACACCGATACCCGAGTCACCATCGGCAACCGTTATCGCTACCGGGTCGCCAGCCTCAACAGTGCCGGCAGCTCCACGCCCTCGGCGGCGGCGGCCATCGCCCTGAACAACGACATCACCCCAACCGGCGATGACAACACCCTTAGCGACGACACTCCGCCACAAGATTTCGGCGATGACGGCGGCAGCGCAGGCTTCCTGACTGGCCTGCTGGCACTGCTGGTATTGCTTCGCCGTAAAGGCAGTGCCTCATGCTGAGCTCGCGCCCGCTGATAATGCTGCTGCTTGCAACCCTGCTGTCCGCCTGCCAGGCGGGCAGCAACGCCAGCGAAAACAATCCCTTGGCCGAGGCCCGACAACGCTGGGCCGGCCAGGGCCTGGAGCACTACCGCTACCAGGCCAGCCAGCAATGCTACTGCGGCCCAGGAGCGCTGCAGCCCGCCAGCATCCTGGTCAGCGACCAACAGGCCCGGCTTGAAGACCCGGCTAACCAGGAGCTGCGCCCCCTGGCCCGCACCGTGGAAGCCTGGTTTGCCCTGATTGAGGAAAAACAACGCAAAGGGTGGCACCAGGTAGAGGTGGACTACCACCCAGAGCAGGGTTATCCCCGCCATATCCGCCTGGATTTCGATCCACGCATGGCGGATGACGAGCAGCAATACTGGATCAAGGATCTGGCGCCGACAGCGGCCACCCCCTAACCCCCGGACGCCCTACTGGCCAAGCCGTCACTCACCCCTCATAATGCCGCCACTTTCCGTGGCGGGCCCTGGTGATCTATGCGGAAAGTTCTGTAACAGTTCGCTGCGCCAAAACACCCAGCTCTGTGTTGAGAAAACTTGAATTAGACCCACTAGTCCTGCGCTTTCTCGCCTTGATCTGGATGTTTTGGCTTTGCTCCGTTGTCACATAACTTTCCGCATGGATCACAGGCTCGCCCGTGTCACGGGGTCTTCATGCCCCGACGACATCATCAACCGTAATTTCCCGTGTGTGCTCAGGCGCACACCCGCCGCCCGCGCGGCCTGCGATGCCAGGCATCGCCAACAGCCAGACAAAGAGGACTCCCCATGAGCCGCAAGCACTCCGAACAGCTTTTCCGTCAGGCCCAGAAACACATTCCCGGGGGTGTAAATTCCCCGGTGCGAGCCTTCAAAAGCGTAGGCGGCACCCCGGTGTTTTTCCACTCCGCCAGCGGCGCCTATCTGCACGATGAAGATGACAACCGCTACATCGACTACGTGGGATCCTGGGGCCCGATGATCCTTGGCCACAACCATCCCCAGGTGATTGCCGCCGTGCAGGCAGCCGTGCAGAACGGCCTCAGCTTCGGCGCCCCCACCGCCACCGAAGTAGCCATGGCGGACAAGGTCTGCGAACTGGTGCCCTCCATGGACATGGTGCGCATGGTCAACTCCGGCACCGAAGCCACCATGAGTGCCATCCGCCTGGCCCGGGGCTATACCGGCCGCGACAAGATCATCAAATTCGAAGGGTGCTACCACGGCCATGTGGACAGCCTGCTGGTGAAAGCCGGTTCCGGCGCCATGGGCATCCCCGGCTCACCGGGCGTCCCCGCCGCCGTGACCGGCGACACCCTGGTGCTGGATTACAACGACGCTGCCAGCGTGGAAGCCGCCTTCAAGGAATACGGCGACCAGATTGCCGCCGTCATCGTCGAGCCGGTGGCCGGCAACATGAACTGCGTGCCGCCCACCAAGGCGTTCCTGCAGGCCCTGCGCCAGTACTGTGATGACCACGGCAGCGTGCTGATCTTCGACGAAGTCATGACCGGCTTCCGGGTGGCACTGGGCGGCGCCCAGGCGCTCTACGATGTGACCCCGGACATGACCACCCTGGGCAAGATCATCGGTGGCGGTATGCCGGTGGGCGCCTTTGGCGGCAAGAAAGCCATCATGGAACACCTGGCACCGCTGGGCCCGGTCTATCAGGCAGGCACCCTGTCCGGTAACCCGGTGGCCATGGCGGCAGGGCTGACCACCCTCAACCTGCTCAGCGAACCCGGCTTCCATGAGGCGCTGACAGAAAAAACCACCCGCCTGCTGGATGGCATGACGGCAGCCGCCCACGCCGAAGGCGTCGCCTTCACCACCGCGCAAGCGGGCGCCATGTTCGGCTTGTTCTTCACCGACCAGAGCCGCATCAGCAGCTTTGCCGACGTGATGGCCTGCAACAGCGAGCGCTTCAACCGCTTCTTCCACGCAATGCTGGACCAGGGCGTGTATCTCGCCCCCAGTGCCTTTGAAGCCGGTTTCGTGTCAGCAGCACACAGCGATGAGGACATCGACGCCACCATTGCGGCGGCGCGCAAGGCGTTTGCGAAGGTATAATAGCGTCGCCCAAAACCACCTGTAGGAGCGGCGTTTGAGCCGCGAATCCGAGCCTTGGCGAGGAAAACGCGGTGCGGTTTACTCGCGGCCTCCTCTAGAGAGACCTGTCGAGTTCGGAAGCTCCTGATCGCCTTTCAGGCGATTTCCGCGCTGGCGCGCGGTTCGCGGCTCAAGCGCCGCTCCTACAGTGGCTTCGTAGTGAGTCAGTCGCGAACCAGCGCCACCATTTTTCCACCGGTCAGTCCCAGCAAATCACCCGGCGCCATGGCGATTTCGAGGCCGCGCCGACCGGCGCTCATGTAGATGGGATTGTGTGATTGGGCACTAAAATCCAGATACAGCGGCAACTGTTTTTTCTGCCCCAGCGGACTGATACCACCGAGTACATAGCCTGTCAGGCGCTGCGCCTTGTCCCCCGGACACATGGCCGCTTTCTTGCCGCCGTGGGCGCGGGCCAGACATTTCAGATCCAGTTGATGAGCCACCGGCACCATGGCCACCACCGGCTGTTCATCCACCAGTGCCAGCAGCGTCTTGAAGACGGTTTGCGGGGGCAGCTGCAAGGCGTCCGCCGCTTCCAGCCCGTAGCTTTGCGCCTTGGGATCATGGTCATAACTGTGCAATTGAAAGGAAACGCCGGCCTTTTTCGCAGCCTGCACCGCCGGTGTCATACCGGCCTGGCCTTGGGATTGCGCAACGCCGTCGCCTTGCTGCGGGCCTGACGGGCGCCGGATTTGTCACCCTGGCGATCGCGGGCAGTGGCCACCAGATCCCACAAGCCGGCCCGGTAATCGTCATGGTCGGGAGCCAGGCGCAGCGCCTTCAGGGCGAAGCCCTCCGCACCGCGAGGATCACCCTCGGAAAGCCGCAACCCCGCCAGCTCCTTGTACAGCCAGGAGGAATCCGGGGCGATATTCAGGGCTCGCTCCAGATAACGCTCTGCAGCCGATGTCTGCCCCTGCTGACGGGCCTGTTCCGCCCGACTCAACAGACCCAGTGCCGGCGAGCCTTCCAGTTCCTGACTGGCGGTCATCGGCTCTGCCGGTTCCTCCACCGGAGGACGGACCGCACAGCCCGCCAGCACCATACTGATCAGCATCAGCTGAACAAGCCTTTGCACACTCAACATCCTGACTATCCTTGAACAGCGCCACGGCAAGACCCGGCTGGGAATGCAGACGATCTGCAGCTGTAACCGGGACCGGCCTTATCGAACGCTGTGTTCTCAGTGGTAAAAGTTTGCTGCAACGCTAGTCAAACAGCCCCTTGAACCAGCCCTTGATGCCTTTCCCGGCTTCTTTTACCGAGCCACAGCCGTCGCTGTCTTGGGGAATCGAGGCTTCCAGCATCGGGTAGCGACGGGCATCGCCGCACCCCTCAGCACTAACGCGCTTGCCATCCGGGTTCATCCATACCCATTCCACCCCGGCCGGCGGCGTCTGCGACAGGCTGCGCTGGGGCAGCTTGCCCATCAGCTGCGCCCATACCGGCAAGGCACCGCTGGAGCCGGTAATCCCCGCATTGCGGTTATCATCCCGGCCCACCCAGACTACCGCCAGATGGTTGGCAGAGAAACCGGCAAACCAGGCGTCACGGAAATCGTTACTGGTGCCGGTCTTGCCTGCCACCTTGAGATCCTGCGGCAGCGAGGCCCGGGCGGCACGGCCGGTCCCTTTCTCAACCACCTGCTGCATGGCCCACTGGGTCAGGAAAGCCGGGCCGGCATCCACCACCTCGTCGGTATTGACCGGGTAGCGGGCCAACGGCTTGGCTTCCTTGTCGAGCACATCGGTAATGGAGCGCAGGCGAGTGCTGAAACCGCCCGTTGAGAGAGGCTGGTACATCATCGCCACCTCGAACGGAGTCAACTCCAGACTGCCCAGCAGAATACTGGGATAAAGGGGAATATTGCGGGTCACCCCCAGGGTCTTCATGGTGCCGGCCACCTTGTCCAGGCCCACATCCAGCCCCAGGCGAGCGGTACCCTGATTGCGCGAATAGGTCAGCACATCCACCACCGGCATGGCGCCACGGGCCTGGTTGTCAAAGTTCTGCGGCGACCAGGTGGTGCCATTGGGCAGCGTCACTTCCACGGGCCCGTCTTCCACCAGGGTAGCCAGGGACCATTGCTTGGGCTGGCTCACCGCTGACAGCACCACCGCCGGCTTGGCCAGCGAACCGATCGGGCGCTGGGCATCCAGGGCCCGGTTGAAGCCGGCCTCCCGGGAGCTGCGATTGCTGACCAGCGCCAGCACATCGCCCTGGGCGGGCGCTACCACTACCACGGCACCATTGAGCTTTTTGGTTTCGTCAGGATCGCGACGGTCCAGGTGATCGCGCAGCGCCCCTTCGGCCGCGAGCTGGGCCAGCACATCCAGCGTGGAGTGGATACGTAGCCCCTCATCGCTGAGCACTTCCGGCGGGTAATCCCGTGCCAGTTGGCGGCGCACCAGATCAATAAAGGCAGGGAAGGCATAAAGCGCGGAGGCCCCACGCGGCACCACTTCCAGGGAGCGGTTACTGTATTTATCGTAATCCGCTTTCGACAAGGCCCCCTCATCCAGCGCCACCTTCAATACCGTGTTGCGACGCTCCAGGGAACGCTCCGGGTGACGGCGCGGATCATACCAGCTGGGCCCCTTGAGCAGCGCCACCAGGGTCGCCAGGTGATGGGGTTCCAGCTCTTCCAGGGGGCGCCCGAACAGGAACTGGGCACCCAGCCCCATGCCATGAATGGCCCGGGCACCGTCCTGTCCCAGGTACACCTCGTTGAGGTAAGCCTCGAGAATCTGCTCCTTGCTGTAATGCAGCTCCAGCAGCATGGCCATGGGCATTTCCAGGAGCTTGCGAGACAGGGTGCGTTCGGAGGTGAGCCAGAAATTTTTCACCAGTTGCTGGGTCAGGGTGCTGCCGCCCTGCACCAGCCGCCCGGCTTTGACGTTCGCCAGCATGGCCCGGGCCAGACCGCGCAGGGAAATACCATGGTGGTCGTAAAAGGCCTGGTCTTCGGTGGCGATCAGCATCTCCACCAGCAACGGCGGCACCTTGTCCAGCGGCACCAGCACCCGATCTTCCGCATGCTGGGGATGGATGCTGCCGATCTGCAACGGCTCCAGGCGAGCCAGCCGATCACCACCGGCCTCCAGGGAACGAATCTGCCCGCCGGACAGGCTCAACCGGATTCGCTCGGCCTTCTCGCCGCCATCACTGTCGTTGAAACCGCGGGTATGCAGCAGCAGGCTGTTGCCCTGCACCGCATAGCTGCCAGGGGTAGCCGCACGGGAATCGCGCCGGTAGCGCATCAGATCGAGCAACTTGAGCATGTCCTCGCGGGACAGCACGCGGCCTTCATAAAGCTCTACGGGTCGCGCATACACCCGCGCCGGCAATTGCCAGACATGGGCATCAAAACGCTCGCGTACCAGCGCATCCAGGTAGGCCAGTCCCGCCGCCCCCAGCACCAGGCACACCAACGCTGCCTTGCCCACAAAGGACCAGCTGAACCAGCGGCGTTGTTGTCCGCTGCTACGTTTTTTCCGATTTGGTTGCCGCCGCGATCGTGCGGGGGACTTTTTCGCTTTTTTCGCCATGGCACGGAGTATAGAGAAAAGTGTGAGTGTTTTATGAGTCTCTCTTGCCTTATCCGTTCCCTTCACAGTGATTTGAGTAAATTTTGCAACCGGACCCGGGGCGCCCATAATAGCCGCCCTTGCTTATCCGAACCGAAACACGGAGCCTCCATGACGAAAAAATACGACGTTTATGCCCTCGGCAACGCCCTGGTGGATACAGAAATCGAGGTCAGCGACGCCTTCCTTGAGCGCATGGAGGTAGGCAAGGGCCTGATGACCCTGGTGGACGAAGCCCGTCAGGCGGAGCTGATCGCTGCTCTGGCCGACGAAGCCGAGCCTCATAAACAGACCAGCGGCGGTTCTGCCTGCAACACCGTGGTCGCCACCCGCTACTTCGGTGGCAACAGCTACTACGCCTGCAAGGTGGCCGATGACGCTACCGGCGACATCTTTGTCAACGATCTGACCGCCGCCGGCGTAGACACCAACATGAACGGCAACCGCGACACCGGCATTTCCGGTAAATGTCTGGTCATGCTGACACCGGATGCGGAACGCACCATGAATACCTATCTGGGTATTTCCAGTCAGGTTTCCGAAGCGGAGCTGGACGAAGCCGCCATCGCCGCCAGCCACTATGTGTACCTGGAAGGCTATCTGGTCAGCGGTGACAGCTCCCGGGCGGCGGCCATCAAACTGCGCCAACTGGCCGAGAAGCATGGCGTGAAAACCTCACTGACCTTCTCCGACCCGGCCATGGTGCAGTTTTTCAAGGACGGCCTGTCCGACATGCTTGGTGACGGTGTGGATCTGCTGTTCTGCAACGATGCCGAAGCGACCAGCTACACCGATACCGACAGCCCGGAAGCGGCCCTGGAAAAGCTCAAGACCGTATGCCGTTCCGCCGTCATCACCCTGGGCGCCAAAGGCGCGCTGGTATGGGATGGCGATCAGACCCATCACATCGATCCGGTGCCCGTGAAGGCCATCGACAGTAACGGTGCCGGCGACATGTTTGCCGGTGCCTTCCTGTACGCCATCACCCACGGGCACGATTTTGCCGCTGCCGGCAAACTGGCCTCTGCGGCCGCCGCCCGGCTGGTGACCGAATTCGGCCCACGCCTTTCAGCGGACGTGCATCAGGAAATGCGCCAGACCTTACTCGGCGATTAACCGCCACTTTTTGAAGGGCAGACATGGCCACAGGCCGTCTCTGCCAGCCCCAAAAACGGCGGGGATGTGCTGCACTCCGCCCGATAAACAGCACACAGGTACGCCATGGAACACATCTGCAACGTGAACGACATCGAACACGAGAGCGCGCGGGAATTTCAGAAAGACGGCCAGCCCGTCATCGTGGTCAAATTTGATGGCCAGATGCACGCTTACATCAACTGGTGCCCGCACCTGGGCATCGAACTGAACTTTATGCCCGACCAGTTCATGGATGGCGACAACCAATTTCTCATGTGCGCCAACCACGGCGCCCTGTTCGACATTGATACTGGCAATTGCTTGTCCGGCCCCTGCAGCGGTGACAAGCTGATACCTGTCCCCCTGGAAGTTCGCGGCGACGAAGTCTGGCTGGGCGAGGTAACACAACCGGCATGAGCCACCCCTTTGATGACCTTACCCCGGATTACATGCTGGATGCGGTAGACGCCGCCGGCTTCCTGAGCGACGGCCGCCTGCTACAACTGAACAGCTTCGAAAACCGGGTATACCAGGTGGGCCAGGAAGAGGGCCCGCCGGTAATCGTCAAGTTCTACCGCCCGCAGCGCTGGAGCGACGAACAGATTCTCGAAGAGCATGCCTTCAGCCTGTTTCTGGTGGAGCGGGATCTGCCCGTGGTTGCGCCGATCGAAAAGAATGGCACCACCCTGTTCCACTGCGACGGCTTTGCCTTTGCGGTCTTCCGCAGAGCGGGTGGCCACGCGCCGGAGCTGGACAACGACAACCATCTGGAACAACTCGGCCGCACCCTGGCCCGCTGGCATGCCTGCGGCAGTGACCGGCCCTATCAGCTCCGCCACACCATGGACCCGGTCGCCGACATTCGTGCCGCCAGCACCTTTCTGATCAATGACGTGGTGGACCTGAATTACCGTGGCCAGTATCGGGATGTCTCGGGCCAACTGCTGGAGACCATCGAACAACGCCTGAGCGACGTGGATTTTCCGCTGCTCAATGTGCACGGCGACTGCCACACCGGCAACATCCTGTGGCGCGATGACAAACCGCATTTTGTGGATCTGGACGACAGCCTGCGCGCGCCCGCCATGCAGGATCTCTGGATGCTGCTGTCCGGCGAACAGGACGAACAACAACATCAGCTACGGGTCCTCGCCAGCGGTTACGACACCTTTCTGCCCTTCCCCTGGCAGCAGGTTTCCCTGATCGAGCCATTACGCACGCGCCGCATCATCTGCTACGACGCCTGGCTCGCCAAACGCTGGGATGACCCGGCCTTCCCGCCCGCCTTTCCCTGGTTTGAATCGATGAACTACTGGCGGGTCCAGGTGGAATTATTGCAGCAGCAGCTGCGCAGTTTGCAGACCCCCCTGTAGAGGAACAGCGAATTTCTGTAGGAGCGTCGCTCGCGGCGCGATAGGTTTTAAAAGACAACAAGCACCGTGTTTTCTACAAAGCCGCTGTAGGAACGTAGCGCAGCGGAGTAACGCACGTAGTTCCGTGCGGCCCGAAGGGTGAGCGAAGCGAATAATTCCTCTCGAGGGACGAATCCGAGCCACGGCGAGGGAAAAGGCGAGGCAGGGGTTGTGCCCGGTCACTCTGAAGGCGCCCCGGTTCACAGAAACGACGTTGCTGGCCTCTGAGGCGTTTCCCACGCTAACGCGTGGTTCGTCCCTCGAGAGGAACTCCTACAACTGTATCGGCAAGGGTTTTTCCAGCCGGAAATCGTCTGGCGATAACGCCACCTTCCACGCCAGCACCTCCACCCCCTTTTGCACCGCCTCGCGCAGCAGCTCTCCATAGCGAGCATCAATTTCGTCCGCCGGCCGGGCGGCCAATGCGCCGCTGTGCTGCACACAGAAAAACAGCACCGCCCGCTTACCGGATGCCACCACGTCCATCAGCGTCAGCAGATGTTTCTGACCACGCTCGGTGACGGAATCCGGGAAGGCAATGATTCCATCATCCGTGTCGTCGGGCGCCGGCCCCAGGGTGACGTTTTTCACTTCAATAAAAGTGTGGGGATCGCTGCGCTCCCCCAATGCCAGATCAAAGCGGCTGTCAGCGTATTTCACTTCCCGTTCCACACCGGTGTCCGGGCTCAGTGCGTCAACACGCCCGGCGCGGATCGCCTCTTCCACCAGCGCATTGGGCCGGCTGGTATTCACCCCGGCCCAATGGCCATGGCCCACCTGCAACGCTTCCAGGGTATGGCGATATTTGCGCTTGGGATTACCGCTGTCGGAGATCAGCGCCTGCTGGGGCTCACCGAGTACGCAGTTTTTCATGGAGCCGGTGTTGGCACAGTGCACGGTCATTTCGCTGCCATCGGCGCGCACCACATCGGCCATAAACCGCTTGTAGCGTCGCAGCAGCGTGACCTTTTCCAGGGGAGGAGAAAACTTCACAGGGACTCCAGGTAATGGCCCAGCCGGTGCAGAGCCTCCACAAGACGAGACTCGGCGCAGGTATACGCCAGCCGCACATAGCGGCCATGGGCATGACCCTCACCGAAATCCAGGCCCGGGGTCATGGCCACCTTTTCCTTTTCCAGCAGGTCCGCACAGAAGGCGAAGCTGTCGTCGGTCCAGTGGCTCACATCCACATAGACATAGAAAGCACCGTCAGCATTGGAGACAACCGGCAACTTCAGATGAGCAAGCCCATTGAGCAGACACTGGCGGCGGCGAGCAAACAGCTGATGGCGCTGTTCCAGGATAGTCAGGGAAGGCTCCTGCAGCGCGGCGAGCGCACCGTACTGCGCCGGGGTGGAGGGTGCCAGAAACAGATTCTGGGCCAGCCGCTCAATGGCCGGCACCAGCGGTTCCGGTGCCACCAGCCAGCCCAGACGCCAACCGGTCATACAGAAATATTTACTGAAGCTGTTGATCACCAGCACCTGATCGGTACGCGACAACACCGACTCCGCCGGCCCTCGATAACAAAGCCCCTGATAGATTTCGTCCACCAGCAGCAGCCCATCTCGTTGTGCCGCCCCCTCAGCCATGGCCTGCAGGGTGTCCAGTGACAGCATATTGCCGGTGGGATTATCCGGGCTGGCCACCATGGCCAGGCGGGTATCCGGCTGCCAGGCCCCCAGCAGCTCACTGGCCGTCAGGGTGAAGTGATTGTCTGCCTTTAATACCAGCGGCTGCGGTTTACCGCCCACCAGATTCACGAACTGGCGATTACAGGGGTAGCCCGGATCGCTCAGTAATACGCCGTCACCGGGATTGATCAGAGCCGCCAGCGCCAATTGCAGCGCCCCCGAAGCACCTGGCGTCACCACGATCTGCGCCGGTGACACGTTAGCGGCAAACCGCTCCCGATAATCATCGGCAATCGCCTGGCGCAAAGCAGGCAGCCCTGCCGCTGGCGTGTAGCCGGTCCCCCGGTCACGGGTGGCGGCAGCGATGGCTTCCAGCACCGGCGCCGGGGTTTCAAAATCCGGCTCGCCCACTTCCAGATGAATCACATCGTGCCCCTGAGCAGCCAGTTGCTGAGCTCGCTCCAGCAGCGCCATAACATGGAAGGGTGGGATCTGTTCGGCGAAGTGCGACAGCGTTATCACAAGATTCCTCTTTCCTATAAGGGTGGCATGGCTATAATCGGCCAGATTTTCACCAACTGGTGACAAGACTTACCCTGACGGGGTAAGGTCAAAAGATTACATTACGCCCGTGCCTGGTGATATCAAGCGGGCCCCAGGGATAGTGGGACAGGATAGAGAGTCGCGAAGATGCTAAGGGAGTTACTCAAAATGGCCACCGGCAAAAAGAAAGCCCCGAAAAAGGCGGCTAAAAAACAAACTACCGGGTCTGCTTCCAGCAGCAAGAAAGCCACTACATCGACCGCTGCCCGCAAGGCGCCAGCCAAGAAGGCTGCCGTGAAGAAGGCTCCGGCCAAGAAAGCAGCGGCGAAAAAGGTGACTGCAAAGCCTGCGGCCAAAAAGGCCCCAGCCAAAACCGCAGCCAAAAAAGCTGCCGTAAAGAAACCCGCCACCAAGCCTGCCGCTAAAAAGGCGCCGGCCAAGAAGGCCTCTGTGAAAAAAACCACTCCCCAAAAAGCGGTCGCCAAAAAAACGGCACCGGCGAAAAAAGCTGTCACCGCAAAGCCCGCAGCGAAACCCGCTGCAAAGAAAGCCACCGCAAAGAAAGCTCCGGTCAAAAAAGCCGCAGCAAAGGTACCAGCCAGTAAGCCCTCCGCCAAAAAAGCGGCCAGCACGCCGGCGGCAAAACCCACCGCCAGCAAGACCCAATCCACTGCTGCCAGCGCCAAGCCGGCGAAGGCCAGCAAACCCGCTGCCAAAAAAACGGCAGCCAAAAAAGCAGCACCCGCTGCACCCAGAACAAAACTGCCTACCTCCGGGAAGGCATCGGCAGCGGCCCGGGCCGCTGCCAGAGACGCATCGAATACCGGTAACGCACGGAGCGCGACTGCCGGCAAAGGGACTTCGCCGAGCCGATCCACCTCTTCTGCTCAGGTAAAAGCAAACGTGAAAAAGAAAACCGCCTCATCCGCCTCGCAGGCTCAAATGCACGGCTTCAAGCCCTACATGCCAGCCAAAAACGAGGAGTACATGAACGAGAAGCAACGCGAACACTTCCGCCAGATTCTGCTGGCCTGGCGCCAGGAGTTGATGGAAGAAGCGGATCGCACCATGCACCATCTGCAGGACGAACAGGCCAATCTGCCCGACCCGGCAGACCGCGCCACCCAGGAAGAAGAGTTTGCCCTGGAGCTGCGTACCCGCGACCGCGAACGCAAGCTTCTGAAGAAGATCGAGAAGACCCTGGATCTGGTAGACAAGGATGATTACGGCTTCTGCGAAGCCTGCGGCATCGAAATCGGCATCCGCCGCCTGGAAGCCCGCCCCACCGCCGACCTGTGCATCGACTGCAAGGAACTGGCGGAGATCAAGGAAAAGCAGCTGGCCGGATAAACCAGTGAAGAGTTAACAGTGAACAGTTAACAGCTCGCGATAGCGGGCTGTTGTTCCTGAAACGCCTGAAGCCGCGCCCAGCCCTTGTGCGCGGCTTCTTGCGTTTAAACTCCTCACACAGGCATGGCGCGCCGCTGTTAACTATTCACTATTCACTGTTCACTGCCTTTATGACCTATCGCGGACGTTTCGCCCCCACCCCCTCCGGCCCCCTGCATTTCGGGTCGCTGGTGGCTGCGCTGGCCAGTTGGCTGGAAGCGCGCCATGCGGGCGGAGAATGGCTGGTGCGAGTGGATGATCTGGATCCACCCCGGGAAATGCCCGGCGCCGCCGATACCATCCTGCGTCAGCTGGACACCTTCGGGCTGCATTGGGATGGCACGGTGCACTACCAGAGTCAGCGGCATTCCGCCTATCAGCAAACGGTGGACTCCCTGCTAGACAGCGGCCATGCCTTTCCCTGCCGACTGACCCGCAAACAGCTGGCCACCCTGGATCATAACCACCCCGGCATCAGCGCCGCTGTGCCCGCCGCCAACGATACCGCCATCCGCTTGCAGGTTCCCGACCGGGAGCTGAGCTACCAGGATGGCATTCAGGGGGCCATCACCAACAACCTGCACCGTGACGGTGGCGCCTTTGTCATTCGTCGTCGCGACGGCCTGTTCGGGTATCAACTAGCCTGCGCCCTGGACGATGCGGATGAAAACATTACCCATGTGTTGCGGGGAGCCGACCTTCTCGATTCCACCCTGCGCCAGCGCTGGCTGCTGGAATGCCTGGGCAGGCCTGTGCCTGAGTATGCGCATCTACCGGTGGTCACCGATGGTCGGAACCTGAAGCTGTCCAAGTCCGCAGGCAGCGAAGCCCTCGACCCCGCTCGTGCCAGCCAGCTACTCACCGCCGCCCTCCACTGCCTGGGCCTGCAGCCACCCTCGGATTTACAAGGCGAAAGCCCGGCAGTGCTATTGGCATGGGGCACGACGCACTACCCTGCTCACCACTGGCCAGCGGGACGTCAGCAGCCACTTCCAGAGGAGCTGCACGCTACAAGCTGAAAGCTGCACCGCGAATCAGGAAAGCCCCGCAACAAATGCTATCCCCGCGCTTAACGGTATAAGCGCGGAGACAACCGACCAGAACACCAATACACATCCCGTGCCTTGCAGCTTGAAACTTGTAGCTTGCCGCTGTCCCCGCTTTTACACGCCTCACCCCCTGGCGTATGCTCATCGGCCCGGAGGGGTTAAACCACCTATGTATACCGACCGACTGCTGATCATCTTTATTCTCGGCACCTACCTGCTTTCACCCGCCATCATCGACTGGTGGAGCGAAGGTGGCCGCGCCTGGTATCGCCCCTATCTGATCTGGCTGGGCCTGATCGCCCTGAGCTACTGGATTGCCAAGAGCAAGGATGTCGATGGTCTATAGTGTCAGCGATCTGATCCTGATTGCCGGTTGCTACCTGCTGTTTCTGTTTGCGGTGGCCTGGATCACCGAGCGTGGCTGGCTGCCCGCTCACTGGGTACGTCACCCGGCGGTCTACGTGCTGTCGCTGGGCGTCTACGCCAGCGCCTGGGCGGTGTATGGGTCGGTGGGCTACGCCTACCAATACGGCTATAACTTCCTGTCCTACTTTCTGGGGATTTCCGGGGTCTTTCTGCTTGCCCCGATTCTGCTGGCACCGATCCTCAGGCTGACCACCACCTATCAGCTCAGCTCGCTGGCCGACCTGTTTGCCTTCCGTTACCGCAGCCGGCTGGCTGGTGCCATGACCACCATCATCATGCTGATCGGGGTACTACCCCTGCTGGCCCTGCAGCTGAAGGCCGTGGCCGAGTCGATCCAGATACTCAGTGGCACCGCCGACCCCCGCGATCTGGCCGCCGGGTTCTGCCTGATGATGGTAATTTTCGCCATCCTGTTCGGCGCCCGCCATACCACTGCCCGGGAAAAGCACGAAGGGCTGGTGATGGCTATCGCCATGGAATCACTGATCAAGTTGCTGGCCTTCGGGGCGGTGGCATTGCTCGGCCTTTACGGTGTGTTCGATGGACCTTCAAGCCTGAATGCCTGGCTGGATGACCATCCGGAAATGCTGGCGCGGCTCTACTATCCCCTGCAGGACGGCACCTGGCATTCCATGATCATGGCGTTCTTTGTCTCGGCCGTAGTGTTGCCACACATGTTCTATATGGCCTTTACCGAGAACATGAACCCGCGCGCCCTGATCACCGCCAGCTGGGCGCTGCCGTTGATGTTCCTGCTGATGGCACTGTGCGTACCGGTCATCCTGTGGGCCGCCGCTGCCGGTAATGCCCCCACCCCGCCAGATTATTACGCCCTGGGCATCGGCATGATTACCGGTGGCCACGGCGCGGTGCTTGGCTATATCGCCGGGCTTGCCGGGGCCAGTGGCATGCTCATCGTGGCCACCCTGGCCCTGTCCGGCATGTGTCTGAATCATCTGGTACTGCCCGCCAGCCCGCTGCAAGGCCAAAACCTGTATCGCAATCTGCTCTGGACCCGGCGCATACTGATTGCCGCCATCCTGGCTCTCGCCTACCTGTTCTATCGTTTTTCCGGCACCGAACACACCCTGGTAGAACTGGGCGTACTCACCTTTGTGGCCACCCTGCAATTTGTTCCCGGGCTGATCGGCGCCCTGTTCTGGCCGTCCGGCAACCGCAACGGCCTGTTCGCCGGGTTGCTGGTCGGCTTTATCCTCTGGGTAATGCTGCTGCTGGTACCCATCGCCTACCCGAACTGGCAGTTCCAGCCGCTGATGGAGCTGCTGGGCATGCGCTTCCAGACTGGCGCCAGCCAATGGCACAACGTGGCCATCGCCTCGGTCACTGCCAATGCGCTGGTCTATGCCATCGTCTCCATCGTCACCCCCATGTCCCGGTCGGAAAAAAACGCCGCCGAAGCCTGCGCCGTGGACAGCCTCCGCCGTCCCTATCGCTGGGAACTGGAAGCGAAGAGCGTGGACGATTTCATTGATGCCATGAGCCAGCCGCTGGGGCCGATCACTGCCACCCGGGAAGTGGAAATGTCCCTGCGGGATCTGCACCTGCCGCGCACGGAAACCCGACCCTATGCCCTGCGGCGACTGCGCGACCAGCTGGAAACCAATCTGTCGGGCCTGCTCGGCCCCTCGGTGTCCCACCAACTGATCGACGATCACCTGCCTTACCTGCCGGAGGAAGAGCAACACTCCAGCGAAGACATCCAGTTCATCGAATCCCGTCTGGAACAGTACCGGGATCGTCTGTCCGGGCTGGCGGCGGAACTGGATGGCCTGCGACGCTTCCATCGTCAGACCCTGCTGGAACTGCCCATGGGGGTCATTTCCCTGGGCGCCGACCGGGAAATCATCGGCTGGAACCGGGCCATGGAAAGCCTCACCGGCATTACCGCTGAAGACACTATCGGCTCGCGTCTGGCAGACCTGGATCCGCCCTGGGGCGACTTCTTTACCCGCTTCAGCCACGACGACAACGCCCATCAGCCCCAGCAGTCACTGGAAGTGGAAAACCAGACGCGCTGGCTGAGTCTGCACAAGTCCGAGGTGATGGGCGCCGGCACTGCCGAGCAGGCTGGTGGTCAGGTACTCGTGATCGAGGACATTACCGAACTGCGCCACATGGAAGCGCACCTGGCCCATAACGAGCGGCTGGCCTCCATCGGCCGACTGGCCGCCGGGGTGGCCCACGAAATTGGCAACCCGGTCACGGCCATTGCCTGCCTGACCCAGAATCTCGATGAAGACAGTGACCCGGAGGAACAACAGGAAGCCTGCGACCAGATTCTGGAACAAACCCGGCGTATCACTCGTATCGTGGAATCCCTGGTAACTTTCAGTCATTCCGGCGGTATCAAGCTCAGCGAGCAGGTACCGGTGAACCTGTGCGATACCGTGGACGAAGCCATCTCATTGCTGCTGCTGGACCCGGATCACCGCCAGCAACCGTTCGAGAATCACTGCCCGGCCAGCTACTGGGTCAAGGGCGATCCGCAGCGTTTGCTCCAGGTTTTCATCAACCTGCTTGGCAACGCCGCCGATGCCAGCGAACACCAGCAGCCGGTCACCGTGCACTGTGAACCGCGCGGTGACTTCCTAGATATTCTGTTGGAAGATCAGGGCCACGGCATCCCGGATACCTTGCGCGACGCCCTGTTCGAACCCTTCGTCACCAGCAAGCCACCGGGCCGCGGCACCGGCCTTGGCCTGGCTCTGGTGTACAGTATTATCGAAGAGCATCAGGGCAGCATTCGGGTAGAAAGCCCCCTGAGCGAAGACGGCGGCACCCGCTTTGTGGTCAGCCTGCCCGTGCACCGGCAAGCTTCGGCGGAAGAGACGCAAACGTAGTATCCTGCTCAACTCGACAGACAGTAAGAGCCATACATGAGTCACATCCTGATTGTTGAAGATGAACCGGTGATTCGCGGCGCCCTGCGCAAGCTGCTGGTACGCCACGAGCACTCCGTGGCAGAGGCCGACTCCGTGGAGCAGGCCCGGGAACAGCACCTCAATCAGTTTGATCTCATCATCAGCGACCTGCGCCTGCCCGGCGAGCCAGGGACCGCCCTGATAGAAAGTGCCGGCGCCACCCCGGTGCTGATCATGACCAGCTATGCCAGCCTGCGCTCCGCAGTAGACGCCATGCGCCAGGGCGCGGTGGACTATATCCCCAAACCGTTCGATCACGATGAAATGCTGCTGGCCGTGGAGCGGGTGCTCAAGGAAGGTCGACTGAACAGGGGCAATCGCGCTCTGCGCCGGGATATGGAACGCAGCTACCCGGTACACAACATGATCGGCGACAGTGATGCCATGCAGGAGCTCAAGCATCGTATCCACCGGGTAGGCCCTACCAATACACCAGTCTTGATCATGGGCGAATCCGGTACCGGCAAGGAACTCACCGCCCGTGCCCTGCACGAACAAAGTGAGCGGGCCGGCGGCCCGCTGATCTCGGTGCAATGCGCCGCCCTGCCGAAAAACCTGCAGCTGACCGAACTGTTCGGCGATGAAGACAGTGCCGGGCGCATCGAGGAAGCTGATGGTGGCACCCTGTTTCTCGACGAAGTGGGCGAACTGAACAGCGACGTGCAAAGCCGTCTGCTGACCCTGCTCACCCACCACGAGATCCACCGCCAGGGCTCCCTGTCGCCACGCAAGGTGGACGTGCGCATTCTTGCCAGTAGCCAGCTGGATTTACCCGGTCGAGTGGCAGAAGGTCATTTCCGTCAGGATCTTTACTACCGGCTCAATGTCATGGAGCTGACCCTACCTCCCCTGCGCGACCGTCAGGACGATCTGCAACGTCTGGCCAACGCCCTGCTGGCCCGCGGCTGCGAAAAGCTCAACCGCCACGACCTCTACTTCACCGACGCCGCCTGGCAGGCCATGGTCGGCTATAGCTGGCCGGGCAATGTGCGCGAACTGGAAAACGTGATTGAGCGGGCCATTATTCTCACCGAAGAAGACGGCATCGGCCCGTCACAGCTGGGGCTGAATCCCAACCGGACCCCCCAGCGGGTCAGCCGCGCCAGCCTTGATCCCAGCGAGGATCTGTCCCTGGAGGATTATTTCACCCGCTTCGTGATGGAGAACCAGGACAGCATGACCGAGACCGAACTGGCCCAGAAACTGGGGATCAGCCGCAAAAGCCTGTGGGAACGCCGCCAACGGCTTGGGATTCCCCGCAAAAAAGCCGGTAGTCGTCGTTAATGCCCCGCCTGTCCTTGTTGGACGACCGGCGAGACGGCTTTTTGATCCAGGCTATGTAAAAAACTTCTGACCTTGGCAGGAGGAAAACAACGCCCATTGCTCTGCAAAAGACCTCAGGTGGGAACAAGTGTTACCGCGCTACACAGGCAGGTAACACCAGGGTTACACATTTCCAGATACTATTTACGCTTTTTTTAGGTTTTTATCTTAACCTGTTGTTTTAAAAGGAATTCACTCTTTGTTGCATTGCCCCAGTGGGACGGGCACTATGAATCCCACGCCAGCAAACAATAAAAACAGCGGCGTAACAGGCTCAACAATAACAACAAGAAAGAAGAAGAATAATTTCACGAGCCGATGCAATGCTGCTGCAACTGATGATTGCAGCGACAAGGCAGAAAACAACACAAACAATAATAACAACAGAATCAGCGCAAAATATGGGAGTCACAACTTCGGTTGTGGCTCCTTTTTACTTTCTGGGCCAGGCCAACGTCGGCCAGTATCTCAATGAACCAGAAAAAGTGCTACTATCGCCGCTTTATTGCACACCTTTGAGGCTAATACTGACGCATGCCCTGCAAGTTCCTAGAACGTATGACTGGCTGGTTTAAGAAGGGTTCCCTAAAAAACCGCAGAACGTTCGAACCGCGAGTCATTCCCCGCGACCAACATCCCATTTCCCGCAAACAGGTGTCCCGCGCCGCGCTGGATGTCCTTTATGGCCTGCACAAGGCGGGCTTTGAAGCCTATCTGGTAGGCGGCTGCCTGCGGGATATTCTCTGTGGTCGCGAGCCCAAGGATTTCGATGTGAGCACCAATGCCACGCCGGAACAGGTCAATCGCCTGTTCAAGCGCAGCCGCATCATTGGTCGCCGCTTCCAGATCGTGCATGTGCGCTTTGGCCGCGAAGTCATCGAGGTCTCCACCTTCCGTGCCATGAATCGGGAAGACAACCCTGACCGGGACCAGCACCACGCCCACGAAGAAACCGGCCTGGTACTGCGCGACAACACCTGGGGCAATATCGAGGAAGACGCCCTGCGCCGGGATTTCACCATTAACGCGCTGTACTACAACATTGCCGATTTCACCCTGCATGATTTCGTCGGCAGTCTGGATGACATCGACGAGCAGGTCATCCACCTGATCGGCGACCCGGAAACCCGCTTCCGCGAAGACCCGGTGCGCATGCTGCGCGCCGCCCGCTTCGCCGCCAAACTGGGCTTTCATATCGATCCCGCCACTGGCGACCCGATACCCGACCTGGCGGAATTGCTGTTGCAAGTCCCCTCCGCCCGCCTGTTCGATGAAGTGCTCAAGCTGTTCCTCAGTGGCCATGCCCGGGATTCCTATGAACAGTTGCAGAGCCTTGGCCTGTTCCGCTTTCTGTTCCCGGAAACCCAGCAGGCCCTGGAAGGAGAAAAAGGCCAGATCTGGGAAGCCATGCTACTCGCCGCCATGGACAACACCGACAAGCGACTGGCCGATGGCAAACCGGTCACTCCCGCTTTCATCTACGCGGTACTGCTGTGGCCGATCATTCAGGAACGCATGGGCCATTACCTGTCCAGCGGCCTGCCGCCGGCCCAGGCCCTGCACAAGAGTGCCACTCGCGCCCTCAACACCCAGATCAAGCACACCGCGATCCCCCGCCGCTTCTCCACCGTGATGCGTGAAATGTGGGAGTTGCAGCTGCGTCTGGACAAACGCGCCGGCAAGCGCGCTGACGCCATGATGGAGCACCCCCGCTTCCGCGCCGCCTATGATTTCCTGTTACTGCGTGAACAGGCAGAAGAGATCAAACCCGGGCTCGGCGACTGGTGGACCCGCTATCAGGAACAGGATGAGCAGGGCCGCCGCCAGATGATCAGCGAGCTGGGCAATCAGCCCGGCGGTGGCAGCAACAAGCGACGCCGCCGCCGGCGCAAGAAACCGGCAGCGGAAGGCTGACAAGACGACTCAAGTGATGAGAAGCGAGTTTCGAAAGACAACCGGTTCTGGTTTTCGAAACTCGTTCCTCGTCACTCGTAACTTGCCCCTCCCCTGATCCGAACCGGGAGCCCTGATGCACGCTTTTATCGGCCTTGGCAGCAATCTGGACCACCCCTCGCAACGGCTGATCTCGGCCTTGTGGGCACTGCAACGTCTGCCCGGTCTAACCCTGCGCCAGCACTCCCGGCTCTACACCAGTGCTCCCGTCGGCCCCCAGGATCAGCCTGACTATGTCAATGCGGTCGCCGCAGTCGACACCTCTCTTGCCCCCCACGCCCTGCTCCACACCCTGCAGGCCCTGGAACTGGCAGCAGGCCGCCAGCGCCTGCGCCATTGGGGCGAACGCACCCTGGATCTGGATATCCTGCTAATCGACAACCGCGCCATCGATAGCGATGACTTACAGGTTCCTCACCCGCAAATGACCCGGCGGGCCTTTGTGCTGCTGCCATTACTGGAAATTTGCCCCGACGCCCTCTTGCCGGATGGCACCGCACTGAGTAGCTTTCTGGGGCAGGTAACCGAACAACCGATTTCACCGCTGGCAGAGCTGGATCGAAATGCACTCATCGAATGAGAAAACACTGACCGAACGCATTGAACAACGCCGGCAGGCCCGCACCCTGCCGCGCTTTATTGCCGTTGAGGGCCCCATTGGTGCCGGCAAGACCAGCCTGGCGAAACGGCTCGCCATGACCTTCGGTTACGATCTACTGCTGGAACAGGCGGATGACAATCCTTTCCTCACCCGCTTCTACCAGGACCCGGCCCGCTATGCACTGCAGACCGAGCTGTTCTTCCTGTTTCAGCGCGCCGACCAGCTACGCCAAATCCAGCAGCAGGACCTGTTCGCCGGACCTCGCATCGCCGACTTCCTGATCGACAAGAACCGCCTGTTTGCCCAGGTCACCCTGGACGAGGATGAATTCGAGCTATACCGCAATGTGGATGACCACCTGACGCTGGACGCCCCGCAGCCTGACCTGGTGATTTATCTACAGGCCCCCGCCCAGGTGCTGCGTCAGCGTATCAGCCGTCGCGGCAACGATTTCGAGCAAGGCATCCAGAGCGATTACCTGGACCGGCTCAGCGATGCCTACACGGAATTCTTCCATTTCTACGACCGGGCACCGCTGCTGATCGTCAATGCAGCGGAAATTGATCTGGTCAACCACGACCGGGACTACCAGCAACTGGTGAGCGAGTTGCTGGACATCCGTTCCGGGCGCCACTATTTTAACCCCCGGCCGCTAGTCGGCTAAAACTAGCTACGAGCTTCGAGCCTGTAGCTTCAACGCGACATGGCCCTGTGCGCTCTGAAAGCCAGGAAGCCGCGACAAAGTCTGTGCGCGGCACAAATGCTGCAAAACCTGACAGCTTTGACCGTGTTGTAGCTTGAAGCTTGTAGCTCGCCCCTGAATTTCCCCAGGAGGTTTCCCATGTCAGTCACCATCCGCACCCTGCACAAACGCAAACAGGACGGCGAGAAGTTTTCCGTGCTCACCGCCTACGACGCCTGTTTTTCCCGGCTGATCTCGGAAGCTGGCGTGGACGCCATTCTGGTAGGCGACTCTCTGGGAAACGTGATCCAGGGACAGACCAGCACCGTGCCGGTGACCCTGGAGCAGATGGCCTACCACACCGAATGCGTGGCCAGGGGCAATCAGGGCAGCCTGATTATTGCCGACGTTCCCTTCATGGGCGCCGCCACCGTGGAGCGTGCACTGGAGACCTCCACCGCGTTGATGCAGGCCGGGGCCAATATGGTCAAACTGGAAGGCAGCGCCTGGCTGGCAGAAAGCATCGAGATTCTCAATCGCAATGGCATCCCGGTCTGCGCCCATCTGGGCCTCACCCCCCAGGCGGTCAATGCCCTCGGCGGCTACCGGGTCCAGGGCAAGGATGATGCCGGCGCCAACGAGTTGCTGGAAGCGGCCAGAACCCTGGATCAGGCCGGCGCCGCCATGCTGCTGCTGGAGTGCGTGCCCCGGGAGCTCAGCGCCCGCATTACCCGGGAAGTCAGCGTGCCGGTCATCGGCATCGGTGCGGCCCCGGAATGCGACGCCCAGGTATTGGTGATGCACGACATGCTCGGCATCAGCCCCGGCAAACCGGCCCGCTTCGTCAAGGATTTCATGGCAGAAACCGGCGACATCCGCGCTGCCTTCAAGGCCTATGACCTGGCCGTGAAAGACGGCAGCTTTCCTGCCGACGAGCACTGTTTCTAGAACATCAGTTGAAAGTTAAAAGTTCAAAGTTAAAACGCGATCATAGCCCCTTGGGGCTTGAAGATCTGTCGCCGCGCTCAAGGCCGTAGCAGCAAATTGGACCTATAATCGCGGGCAGAGCATTCATCATTTAGCACTGCATCGCCCGCGCTTTGAAACTTTTAACTTTCCACTTTCAACTGCTTCACCTGAGGATTCCTGATGCAAACCGTCCATACCGTCTCCCAGGTTCGTGAATATGTGCGTGGCTGGCACCAGAAAGGCCTGTCCGTCGGTTTCGTGCCCACCATGGGCAATCTTCATGACGGTCATATCAGCCTGATCAAGGAGGCGCGGGCTCGTTGCGACGTGGTGGTGGTATCCATTTTCGTCAACCCGACCCAGTTTGGTCCCAATGAAGATTTTGATCGCTACCCACGCACCCTGGACGCGGATGCCGCCGCCCTGGTGGATGCGGGCACCGATCTGCTGTTTGCTCCCTCCGTGGAGGAGATGTATCCATTGGGCCAGAACCAGACCTGGGTGGATGTTGATGGCCTTGGCGACTATCTGTGCGGCGCCAGCCGGGCAGGCCACTTCCGGGGCGTCACCACGGTGGTATCCAAGCTGTTCAATATCGTACAGCCGGATGTGGCCGTGTTCGGCGAAAAGGACTTCCAGCAACTTGCCATTCTCCGCCGCATGAGCGAAGAGCTGCTGTTCCCGATCAAGATCGTCGGCGCCAGCACCAGCCGGGAAAGTGACGGTCTGGCGCGCAGTTCGCGTAATGGCTTCCTCAATGAAAGTGAGCGCACACTTGCGCCGCAACTCTATCAAACTCTGCAGCAGCTGAAAGCGGATATCGAAGCCGGTGAGCAGGACTATCGAGGCCTGGAAAGCCGCTACCGTGACAGCCTCGAGCAGGCCGGTTTTCAGGTGGACTATCTGACCGTGGCCAATGCCCGCAGCCTGGCCCCCGCCGGCTTCGACGACAGCGATCTGGTGGTCGCTGTGGCCGCCAAACTGGGCAATACTCGATTGATAGACAATGTCAGTCTGGCCGTTGTGCGTGACCGGTGATTCATGCATACTTCCGGCCCCTTGAAGCGCCTGCTTGGTAGTAACAACGTGTATCCGCAGGCTTCGGGTAGCGCAAGAGGTAACCAAGATGCAGTGCACCATGCTGAAAGCAAAACTCCATCAGGCTCGGGTGACCCACGCGGAGCTTGAGTACGAAGGCTCCTGTGCCATTGATGGTGACCTGATGGACATGGCGGGTATCCTGGAATACGAACAGATCCAGATCTATAACATCGATAACGGTGAGCGCTTTGAAACCTACGCCATTCGTGGCGAAGCCGGTTCCAAGATCATCTCCGTCAACGGTGCCGCTGCGCATAAAGCCCAGCCCGGCCACCGGGTGATTATCTGCGCCTACGCCAGCTATTCCAGCGCCGAACTGGTGAACTTCAAGCCCAGCCTGATCTATATGGCAGAAGGCAACGAAGTAAAGGGCACCAGCAACGCGATTCCGGTACAGGTTGCCTGATACCGAAATCCGAAAAGGAATTCCTGAAACGCCGGCTTTTGCCGGCGTTTTTTTGTCCGCTCAGCGGCTAGACCTATCGCTTGCAGGCAAGCTTTTACAGCGGCAGCACTCAAACCCATTCGCGTCCATCTGCACCTCAATAACCGCAAACTTCATCCGCGCAACTATTCAATGTTAACTATTCACTATTAACTGCCTCCTCCCTTGGCCATTCAGCAACACATTGTTTACTCTTGATGCCAACAAACCGCTCCCCCCTTCGACCATGGTTGAATAGCCAGCCAGGGAGCGTCACACAATAATCAAGGGAAAGCCGGGAGCCCCACGGGCGCTCCCCACTGGCAGTATCCCAAGGAGGCCCCGATGTCCAAGACCCACATTCACCCTGTTCCCGCAGACTTCAAAGCCCAGACCCTGATGGACCGCGATACCTACGAAAAATGGTACGAACAGTCCATCAATGACCCGGATACCTTCTGGGCCGACCGGGCCCGGGAATTCCTGGACTGGAAAACTCCCTGGGACACCGTCAGCGACTGGGACTTCAACGAAGGCCGTGCCACCTGGTTCCAGGGTGCTACCCTCAATGTCTGCTACAACTGCGTGGATCGCCACCTCCCCGAGCGTGCCAATCAGACTGCCATTATCTGGGAAGGCGACGAACCGGATCAGGACAAACACATTTCCTACCAGCAACTGTTCGAGGAAGTGAGCAAGTTCGGTAACGTACTGAAAAGCCGTGGCGTCAAGAAAGGGGATCGCGTGGTGATCTACATGCCGATGATCCCGGAAGCGGCATACGCCATGCTGGCCTGCGCCCGCATCGGCGCCATTCACTCCGTGGTGTTCGGCGGTTTCTCGCCGGAAGCATTGAAAGATCGCATTCAGGACGCCGGCGCCTGTGCCGTCATTACTGCCGACGAAGGGGTCCGTGGTGGTAAAGCCATCCCCCTGAAGGTCAATGCAGACAAGGCCATGGCCAGTACCGATAGCGTGCATACCTGCCTGACGGTTCAACGTACCGGCGGTGATATCGACTGGCAGGCGGACCGGGATGTCTGGTACCACGAGGCCATGGCGGAAGCGTCCAGCGACTGCGAACCGGAATGGGTCGACGCGGAAGACCCGCTGTTCACCCTGTACACCTCCGGCTCCACCGGTAAACCCAAGGGCGTGGTACACACCACCGCCGGCTATCTGCTCAACACCGCACTGACCCATAAATATGTGTTCGACTACCACGAGGGTGACATCTACTGGTGCACCGCCGATGTGGGCTGGATCACCGGGCACAGCTACATTGTCTATGGGCCGCTGGCCAACGGCGCCACCACGCTGATGTTCGAAGGCGTGCCCACCTACCCGGATGCCTCTCGCTGCTGGCAGGTGGTGGACAAGCACAAGGTCAACATCTTCTATACCGCCCCCACCGCCATCCGCGCCCTGATGGGGCTGGGCGATGAGCCGGTCACAAAGACCTCACGGGCCAGCCTGAAGCTGCTGGGCACGGTGGGCGAACCGATCAACCCGGAAGCCTGGGAGTGGTATTACAAGGTGGTGGGTGATTCCCGCTGCCCCATCGTCGACACCTGGTGGCAGACCGAAACCGGCGCCATCATGATTGCACCGCTGCCGGGTGCCGTGGACCTGAAAGCCGGTTCCGCCACCCTGCCCATGTTCGGCGTGCAGCCGGTACTGATGGACCCGGACGGCAACGAACTGGATGGCGCCACCTCCGGCAATCTGGCCATCAAGGCCAGCTGGCCCAGCCAGATCCGTACCGTCTATGGCGACCATCAACGGCTGATCGATACCTATTTCAGCGCCTACAAGGGCTACTACTTCACCGGTGACGGCGCCCGCCGTGATGAAGACGGCTATTACTGGATCACCGGCCGGGTTGACGACGTGCTCAACGTATCCGGCCACCGCCTGGGAACCGCCGAGATCGAATCCGCCCTGGTACTGCACACCAGCATTTCCGAAGCTGCCGTGGTCGGCTACCAGCACGACGTGAAGGGCCAGGGTATCTATGCCTATGTGTCCCTCATGGCCGGCAAGGAAGGCAGCGACGAGCTGGTGCAGGAACTGCGCGACATGGTGACACAGGAAATCGGCCCCATCGCCAAACCGGACCTGATCCATTTCGCCCCCGGCCTGCCCAAGACCCGCTCCGGCAAGATCATGCGCCGCATTCTGCGTAAGATCGCCGCCAACGAGCTGGACAGCCTGGGCGACACCTCCACCCTGGCCGACCCAGCGGTGGTGGACCAGTTAATCGACACCCGAGTCAATAACTAAACCGGCCCGCTCCCCCCAAGGCAGCCCGCAGCTGTCTTGGGGGTTCATATCCTTTATTCCTTTGTCTGAGCATCCAAGCCCTAGCATCAGAACATTTCCATGTAGCAATTGTAAGCGATCTCCTACAAGTAAAGCCTGACTTAGCCTACAGACATATCTCTGTCACAAGGCATCCTTTCACATGCGATCAATATATTGAAAACCAAGGAGAAAAAATGAAAAATCTGTTTGCGCTTGCCGCCGTTTCCGGCTCCCTTTTCCTGACAGGTTGTCAGACCCCCTACTCCCCCGGCCTGATCTACAGCGACATGGCCGCCCCAGTAGACGTACGCGACAATGCTGTCGCCTGTACCAAGGAAGGCTCCGCCACCATGCAGAACTATCTGGGCTTTCTGGCCACCGGCGATGCCTCCACCGCCAAGGCCAAGCAGAACGCCGGTATCACCCGTGTCGGTACCGTGGATGTTCATTTCACCAACATTCTCGGCCTGTACGGCGAGACCACCACCACCGTATGTGGTGACTAAGTCTGCCATTGCCGGCGAAACCCGGTATTCAGACACAAAAAAGGCCGGCAAATGCCGGCCTTTTTTGTGGAGCTGAGAAAGAAAAGCTTAGTCTTCCTTCGCTTCCTTCATGGACAGCTTGATACGGCCACGCTGATCCACGTCGAGGACCTTCACCTTGATCAGGTCGCCCTCATTGACGTAGTCAGACACCTTCTCCACCCGCTCTTCAGCGATCTGGGAGATGTGCAGCAGGCCTTCAGTACCGGGCATGATCGCGACGAAAGCACCGAAATCCACCACCTTGGTGACCTTGCCTTCGTAGATGGCGCCCACTTCCGCTTCGGCAGTGATTTCTTCCACACGACGCACGGCTTCTTCTGCCTTCTCGCGGGTTTCACCGTAGATCTTCACGCTGCCATCGTCTTCCAGATCAATGGTGCAACCGGTTTCGTCGGTCAGCGCACGGATGGTGGCGCCGCCTTTACCGATCACGTCACGGATCTTGTCCGGATTGATCTTCAGGGTCAGCAGGGTCGGAGCATTGTCAGATACCTGGGTGCGGGATTCAGCGATCGCCTTGGCCATTTCACCGAGGATGTGGATACGGCCGGCATTGGCTTGTTCCAGCGCCTTCTCCATGATCTCTTCAGTGATGCCTTCGATCTTGATGTCCATCTGCAGGGCGGTCACGCCACGGGCAGTACCGGCCACCTTGAAGTCCATGTCGCCCAGGTGATCTTCGTCACCGAGGATATCGGACAGTACCGCGAAGCGGCCGTCTTCTTCCTTCACCAGACCCATGGCAATACCCGCCACCGGCGCGGTCAGGGGAACACCTGCATCCATCAGCGCCATGGAAGTGCCACATACGGACGCCATGGAGGAGGAACCGTTGGATTCGGTAATCTCGGACACCACGCGGATGGAGTACGGGAAAGCCTTCTCGTCAGGCACTACCGCTTCCACACCACGGCGGGCCAGACGGCCGTGACCGATCTCGCGACGCTTGGGAGAGCCGATCATGCCGGTTTCGCCCACACAGTAAGGAGGGAAGTTGTACTGCAGCATGAAGTGATCCTGGCGGGACCCTTCCAGTGCGTCGATGAACTGGGCATCGCGCATGCCGCCCAGGGTGGCGGTAACGATGGCCTGGGTTTCACCACGGGTGAACAGGGCAGAACCGTGGGTCTTGGCCAGCACGCCGACTTCACATTCGATGGCACGTACTGCATCAAGAGCACGGCCGTCGATACGCGGCTTGCCGGACACTACCGCTTCACGGACCACGGATTTCTCGACCTTGCCGAACAGCTCTTTCACTTCGCCGGCTTCCGGAGCGCCTTCTTCGCCGGTGGCAAACGCTTCCACACAGGCATCACGCAGCTCGCCCACTTTGGCGTAACGGGCCATCTTCTCGGTGATGGTATAGGCTTCGCCCAGCGCGCCTTCAAATTTTTCCTTGATGGCGTTTTTCAGCTCGGTGTTCTCGGTAGCGGGCTGCCACTCCCAGGTGGGGGTGCCCACTTCGGCAGCAAATTCCTTGATACCCTGAATAACCGGCTGCATTTCCATGTGACCGAACAGGACAGCGCCCAACATCTGGTCTTCGGACAGCTCTTTGGCTTCGGATTCCACCATCAACACCGCAGGCTCGGTACCGGCAACCACCAGATCCAGGGCGGATTCTTCCAGTTCGCTGCGGCTGGGGTTGAGGATATACATGCCATCCTTGAAACCAACGCGGGCAGCGCCGATGGGGCCACCGAAAGGAATGCCGGAAATAGACAGGGCGGCGGAGGTGCCGATCAGGGCAGCGATATCCGGATCCTGATTCTTGTCGGCAGACATGACCGTGGCGACTACCTGCACTTCATTCATGAAGCCCTTGGGAAACAGTGGGCGGATCGGGCGGTCGATCAGGCGGCAAGTGAGGGTCTCTTTCTCGCTGGGACGACCTTCACGCTTGAAAAAGCCACCGGGGATACGGCCGGCTGCGTAGGTCTTTTCCTGATAGTTAACGGTCAGGGGGAAAAAGGGTTTGTTGGGATCCGCTTCTTTTTTGCCTACCACGGTAACCAGCACTTCGGTGTTACCGATACGAACCATGACAGCAGCGGTGGCCTGGCGGGCGATCTGCCCGGTTTCCAGGGTTACCGTGTCACGGCCGAACTGAATCTGTTTAGTGATTTTATTGAACATATCTCGTCTCTTCTCTCTTCACGACAATCTTCGAGGCCCATGCCTCTGATAACAATTCATCTTTTGCCCGGGCATCATAGCCCGCCAGGGCGCCTGGCCCAACCGTAAATTAGCCAACAGATACGCCCGAAGCCCTTAGCCAGCGGTATTCCGAACGTGATCTCCAGCCATTTTCCACAGGCCAGAAACAACAGAAGCCCGGCGACTGCCGAGCTTCTGTTGTGGTTACCCGATCTGCGGTCTTTTAACGACGCAGACCCAGCTTTTCGATCAGCTGCAGGTAACGGGTGCGGTCTTTCTTGGCCAGGTAGTCCAGCAGCTTACGACGCTGGTTTACCATGCGGATCAGGCCGCGACGGCTGTGGTGATCCTTCTTGTGACCCTTGAAGTGGTCCTGCAGGCCATTGATATTGGCACTCAGCAGAGCAACCTGTACTTCCGGGGACCCGGTATCGCCTTCTTTCTGGCCGTGCTCTTTCAGGATTTCCGCTTTCTGTTCAGTGGTTAACGCCATGCTATTTCTCCAATATGCTCAATAAAAAGACGCGGTCAGCCATGCATATTTATAGCTGCCGTCTGTGGATGGGCGTCTCAGCCCGATACCAGTCGACGAGGGGCAATCCGCCCGTCTTCCAGCACTTCACCGACACCCAGAAATTCTTCACTGGATGCCAGGTAAATACTTACCCAACCGTCCGCAGGACGGTCTGAGGTCATCACTGGCTGACCCTGCTGCAGGTAATAGGCAGCATTGTCACCCAGCTCAATGCGCGGCCAGTCTGCCACGCTGGTGGATAAAGGCAAGAGCAGCTCGTCGATTGCTTCGAAGCCGCCGGTTTCCTTGATCTTGCCCAGTTGTTCCAGGGTCAGCATGCGCTCCGCCGGATAGGGACCGGCAGACAGACGGCGCAGGGCGGTGACATGGCCGCCACAACCCAGCTTCTCACCGGTATCTTCCACCAGCGAACGCACATAGGTGCCTTTGGAACAATCCACTTCGAATTCCAGCTCATCGCCTTCGATACGCAAAATGCGAAGATCATAAATCGTTACCGGGCGCGGTTTACGCTCCACGGTCTTGCCTTCACGGGCCAGTTTGTAAAGCGGCACACCCTGGTGCTTGATCGCCGAATACATGCTTGGCACCTGTTCGATATCCCCCTTGAAGGACATCAGGGCGTCTTCAATCTGTGCAGGCGTCGCCGTCACCGCTGTGGTGCTGACCACATCACCGTCCGCATCGCCGGTTTCGGTAATCACTCCCAGCTTGGCGGTGACCCGATAGCTTTTGTCCGACTCCAGCAGGAACTGGCTGAATTTGGTGGCCTCACCAAAACAGATCGGCAACATGCCGGTGGCCAACGGATCCAGGCTGCCGGTGTGACCGGCCTTGGCCGCCGCAAACATTTTCTTGACCATTTGCAGGGCGCCATTACTGCTGACACCACCGACTTTATCCAACAACAGGATGCCGTTGACGTTACGGCCACGAGGACGACGTTTTGCCACCTGACAGCTCCGCTACACTAATCGTTTTCGGTTTCGTCGTTGTCCGGACGCAATTCCCGGTCTTCCGCGCGGGCTTCATCAATCAGCTGTGACAGATGTGCCGCCCTTTCCGGGGTCATGTCGTAATGGAAACGCAATTTGGGGGTGGTGCGGGTGTTGAGGCTCTGAGCCAGGCTGCTGCGCAGGAAGCCACTGGCTTTTACCAGTACTTCCTCCGCCTCGGCGCCTTCTTCCTCGCCCTTGCCCAGCAGTGTGAAGTACACGTCGGCAAAGGACAGATCCCGGGACACCGTTACATCCTGGATGGTGGCCAGATTTACCCGCGGGTCTTTCATTTCAAACTGCAGTAACCGCGACAGCTCACGCTGTATCTGATCGGCAATCCGGTCGGTACGGTTAAAGCCCTGCGGGCGACGATGACGGCTCATGGCTAACGGGGCACGCTCCTTACAGGAAGCGCGCCACCTCCTTCACTTCAAAGACTTCGATCTTGTCACCGGCTTTCACGTCGTTGTAGCTCTTCACAGCGATACCACACTCCATGCCGTTGCGTACTTCCTGGACATCGTCCTTGAAGCGACGCAGCGATTCGAGCTCGCCTTCGAAGACCACGACATCATCGCGCAACACGCGGATCGGACGATTGCGGTACAAGGTACCCTCGATGACCATACAGCCGGCAACGGCACCGAACTTGGAAGAACGGAACACGTCGCGAACCTGGGCGGTACCAAGGATCTCTTCGCGCTTCTCTGGTGCCAGCAGACCACTCATGGCCGACTTGACGTCGTCGATCAGTTCGTAGATCACGCTGTAGTAACGCAGATCCAAGCCTTCCTGTTCGCACAGTTTCTTGGCCTTCGAATCAGCACGGACGTTGAAGCCCAGCAGTACGCCTTCACTGGTCATGGCCAGATTGACGTCGGATTCGTTGATCGCACCTACGCCGGCAGATACCAGGTTCACCTTCACTTCATCGGTGCCCAGATCATGCAGGGCGCCAGTGAGCGCTTCCAGGGAGCCGCGTACATCGGTCTTGAGGACGATGTTGACGGTCTTGGTTTCTGCGCTGCCCATGTTCTCAAACAGGTTCTCCAGTTTGGAGGCCTGCTGACGCTTGAGTTTCAGGTCGCGATCACGCTCCTGACGGAATTCAGCCACTTCACGGGCCTTCTTCTCGTCGGGCACCACCTGCACCTGTTCACCTGCTTCCGGGGCACCATCCAGACCCAGTACTTCCACCGGGATGGAAGGACCGGCGGTTTTGATGGGCTTGCCGTTCTCGTCGACCATAGCTCGTACGCGGCCGAAGTGAGCGCCAGCCAGCAGCATGTCACCGATATTCAACTGACCCGCCTGGATCAGAATGGAAGCAACGGTACCGCGGCCTTTTTCAATACGCGATTCAATCACTACGCCAGTGGCAGAGCCCGTGGACGGTGCTTTCAGTTCCAGCAGCTCGGACTGCAGCAGGATGGCATCAAGCAGATCATCTACACCCTGCCCGGAATGTGCAGACACGTTGATGAACTGATATTCACCGCCCCACTCTTCCGGGATCACATCCTTGGTGGCCAGCTCATTGCGAACACGATCCGGGTCCGCCTGCTCTTTATCAATCTTGTTCACGGCGATGATGATCGGCGCACCGGACGCTTTGGCGTGGTCGATCGCCTCGGCGGTTTGCGGCATCACACCATCGTCAGCAGCAACCACGATCACCACGATATCCGTAGCCTTGGCACCGCGGGCACGCATGGCCGTAAAGGCTGCGTGGCCCGGAGTATCCAGGAAGGTGATCATGCCCTTCTCGTGCTCTACATGGTAGGCACCGATATGCTGAGTAATACCACCGGCTTCGCCGTCGGCAACCTTGGCCTTGCGGATGTAATCCAGCAGGGAGGTCTTGCCGTGATCCACGTGGCCCATAATGGTCACCACTGGAGCGCGATCATTCAAATCCCCCTCATCACGGTTAACAACCATGCCGGCCAGGTGATCTTCAAGAACTTCTTCCTGCCCTTTGCTGGCAACGGGCTTGTGACCCATTTCTTCTACCAGAAGGAATGCGGTCTCTTGATCAATAAACTGATTGACCGTCGCCATTTCACCCATCTTCATCATGGCCTTGATCAATTGCTTGGCCTTGATGTTCATGCGCTGGGCCAGATCGCCCACGGTAATGGTTTCCGGTACTTCGACTTCGTAGATTTTCTTCTCCGTCGGGGTTTTAAAGCCGTGCTGCTTATTCATGGAGCTCTTCATCTGGCCGTGAGCCACGCCAGCTGATTTCGGCTTGCGACGACGGCGGCGAGATTGGCGCTCTTCACGCTGATAGCTGGCTTCCTGCGCGGCAACAACAATGGAAGACCCTTTGTCTTCCTCTTCCTCAGGCTTTTTCTCTTCCTGATCGCCACGTTTTTCCAGCTCCGCCGCGATACGGGCAGCTTCTTCAGCGGTACGACGAGCAGCTTCCTCTTCCGCTTTCTTGCGGGTTTCGGCTTCCTGTTTGCGCTTGGCTTCATCGGCTTCACGCTGCTTGCGTTCGGCTTCTTCGCGCTTGGCTTTTTCTTCAGCCGTTTCTGCCTTGGCAGGCTTTTTGGCGGCCGCTGTCTTCGGCACGGAGACACGCTTGGTCTTCTCTTCTGCCGCCTTTTCGCCTGCAGCCTTGCGCTCGGCTTCCGCACGGGCCTTGGCGTCTTCTTCTTTCTTGCTGGCCGCTTCTTCAGCCTGACGCTTGGCAACTTCTTCAGCCTGGCGCTGCTCTTCTTCCGCCAGACGCGCAGCCTCTTCGGCCGCCTTGCGTTCGGCTTCCTCGCGTTCCTGCTCTTCAAGCGTCTCGCGCTTCACGTAGGTGCGCTTCTTGCGCACTTCCACGTTTACGGTCTTCGATTTGCCCGCCGCACCGGTAGTCTTGATGGTGCTGGTGGACTTGCGCTTGAGGGTAATCTTCTTGGCTTCGGTATCCGCGGCACCATGGGACTTGCGCAGATGAGCCAGCAGCTGCTGCTTCTGCTCATCGGAGACCACTTCGCTGGCATCGCCATGGGGTAATCCGGCGTCTTTCATCTGCATAAGCAGCTTCTCGACGGGAGTCCCTACGATGTCGGCCAGTTTCTTTACGGTCGTTTCTGCCATGTCAGCAACACTCTCCTGTCCGTCTCTAGCAGGCTATTGAAAATAGCCTGGGCCATTGCCCTTTGGGCGAATGACCGCACTGCCCGGCACATTCCGGTCAGCGCATTGTGTGCTTATCTTTGCGGACCGTACCGCGAAGATAGCTTGAAAAGCACCTTGTGGCCTTTTCAACACCCTGCTGTTGGTGCCCGCGTCTAATCCGCCAGAACTAATAAAGGCTGTCAGGCTCCGGCTTCGCCTTCATCGGCGAACCAGGGAGCCCGGGCTGTCATGATCAACTCGGCGGCACGCTCTTCGCTCATGCCACTGATTTCCATCAGATCATCCACCGCCTGTTCGGCCAGGTCTTCCATAGTGGCGATGCCACGGGACGCCAGCTCCACCGCCAGGTCACGATCCATGCCATCCATGTTGAGAAGATCTTCAGCAGGCTCGGCCAGTTCAAATCTCTCTTCGGATACCAGTGCTTTGGTCAGCAGGACATCCTTGGCACGCTGACGCAGTGCTTCGACAATATCTTCATCGAAACCGTCGATAGCGAGCATCTCTTCTTCAGGCACATAGGCCACTTCTTCCAGGGTGGTAAAGCCTTCATCCACCAGAATGCCGGCCACATCCTCATCCACGTCCAGTTCTTTCATGAACGTTTCCAGGGCCTGGGCGGCTTCCTCTTCCTGCTTGTTCTGGGCATCGTCAAGAGTCATGACGTTGAGTTCCCAGCCAGTCAGCTCAGAGGCCAGACGGATATTCTGACCACTGCGACCAATGGCCTGGGCCAGGGCGGATTCATCTTCCACCGCAATATCCATGGAATGGCTTTCTTCATCCATTACGATGGAAGCCACTTCCGCCGGCTGCATGGCATTGATCACCAGTTGCGCCGGGTTGTCGTCCCACAGGACGATATCAATACGTTCACCGGCCAGCTCGTTGGAAACGGCCTGGACGCGAGCACCGCGCATACCGACACAAGCGCCAACCGGATCAATACGCTGGTCGTTGCTTTTCACGGCGATCTTGGCGCGCGAGCCGGGATCACGGGCTGCGCCCTTGATCTCGATCAGCTCTTCACCGATTTCCGGCACTTCAATCTTGAACAGCTCAACCAGCATGTCCGGGCAGGCACGGCTTGCAAACAGCTGTGGGCCACGATTTTCTTCGTTCACGCCCAGCAAGTAAGCGCGAATCCGGTCATTCTGACGCACCGCTTCGCGGGGAATCATGTGCTCACGGGTGATCAGCGCTTCCGCGTTGCCGCCCAGATCCAGAACGATGGAATCCCGGCTGGCTTTCTTGACGATGCCGCTGATCAGCTCACCAATGCGATCACGATATTCTTCGATGATCTGGCGACGCTCGGCTTCGCGCACTTTCTGCACGATGACCTGCTTGGCTGTCTGGGCACCGATACGACCAAAGGCTTCGGATTCGATTTCCTCTTCCCAGGTGTCGCCGATCTGCAGCGACGTATCCTGTTCATGGGCTTCATCGAGGGTCAGCTGCTTACCGAATTCGTAAAGCTCTTCATCGGGCACCACGTGCCATACGCGGAAGGTGCGAGAATCGCCGGATACCCGGTCGATATCCACGCGAATTTCCACGTCTTCTTCCTTAAAGCGTTTTTTGGTAGCGGCCGCCAGAGCAAGCTCGATGGCCTCGAAAATCACGTCACGGCTGACGCCTTTTTCGTTTGATACGGTTTCCGCTACCAGCAGGATCTCTTTGTTCATGGCCAGGCCTTTACAAAGACAAAGTTCTTCAGGGCGTGCTCAGTCGAAGCGAGGCTGCAACCGGGCACGATCTACCTGACTGTAAGGAATACGCAGGGTGTCGCCATCAAGCTCCACCACCAGCGTTTCGCCATCCACGGCCACAATGGCCGCCGTCATTTTACGCTTGCCAGACACCGGCGCCAGCAACTTCAGCTGAACGTCTTCACCGATGTAGTCGGCATATTGCGCAATATCAAACATGGGCCGATCCATGCCCGGCGAGGACACTTCCAGGTTATATTCGCCGGGAATTGGATCTTCCACATCCAGCACGCCGCTGACTTCGTGACTCACCGCCGCGCAATTATCTACCGAAATACCGTCTTGATGGTCGATATACACACGCAAAACAGCCCCGCGCCCCTGGATATGTTCAATACCCCAAAGCACGAAGCCCAAGTCTTCAACGACCGGAGCCAGCAGCTCCGTTAATTGTTCTACGCGTTTCGACATGTCCTTTCCGACAGTACAAACAAAAAATGGGCCTGGGGACATTACAGTGACTGCAAGGAAGCCATGCAATCGACCGCACATCCACCGCCCATTCCACTGCTGCGGATAACAAAAGGCCCCTGCTAGAGGGGCCTTTTGTCCGCTTTGAACCAGCCTTGACTGATTCCTCTAAGTGGTAGCGGGGGCAGGATTTGAACCTACGACCTTCGGGTTATGAGCCCGACGAGCTACCAGACTGCTCCACCCCGCAATAAAATCGTTGAACCTTTAGCGCCCCTCGGCACTCGATTTACATTCTGGTGAGTGTAAATCTTTTCGATTCCAGCTGGTTGAATCTTGCTAATCCAAGCGTTCAACCCGCCTCAAATATCGAGCGCAAATAGTACTTAGAGGCGCTCACTCTGTCAAGGCAATCGCGAAAAAAACATTTACTTTTCGCTGCCTTAGCACGACCGGGAGCGAACTCCAGACTGCGCCCGCAAACACCATGGCATCTGCGCTGCCGGGACTGCTCTCTGCTGCTCGTCGCCGCAGAAATCAACCGGAAAGCGCCACAAAAAACCACGTTGCGCCATGCCATGGAGCGATGAAAAACCACTTTCATCGCGCCCGATCGGAGAGTTAGCACCACCAGACCGGGTTACACCGAGATCCGCCAGCGGATCTCATTTCCAAATTGGTGCCGAAGGCCGGACTTGAACCGGCACGAGCGAAGCTCACTACCCCCTCAAGATAGCGTGTCTACCAATTCCACCACTTCGGCAAAGAACGCTTTCGTTACTGCTCCGACTGAGGCACTTCAGCCGGGGCCGGGGATTCTACCCCAGCTTGCGGCACATCTGAAACCTCTTTTTGTGCCTGAGCATCATCGGATGCAACCGGCACTTCAGACATGGTCGCTGGCACGTCGGAATCCGCCGGAGCAGCCGGCACATCATCTTCCTGCTGCTCGAGGGTTTCCAGTTCCGGCAGGAAACTGCGCACGCCCTCAGCTTCCTGACGAGCCATCCAGGCCAGTCCCATGCTGGTGATGAAGAACACCACCGCCAGCATCGCCGTGGCGCGAGTCAGAAAGTTAGCCGACCCGGCACTGCCAAATACAGTCTGGGAACCGCCACCACCGAAAGAAGCGCCGGCATCGGCACCCTTACCGTGCTGGATCAGCACCAGCCCAATCAGGCCAAGGGCCGCCAGCACATGCACTACATGAACAACAATATCCATAATGACTCTATTATTCCGCCGCCTGACAGATAGCAATAAAACTGTCGGCTGTTAACGATGCCCCGCCTATCAGACCCCCATCGATGTCTGACTGGGCAAACAGAAGGGCGGCATTATCCGCCTTTACACTGCCGCCGTAAAGCAAGCACAGCGATTCAGCGATATCCTTATCGTTTTGGGCCAGAGACTTCCGCAGGGAAGCATGTACTTCCTGGGCCTGTTCCGGGCTGGCGGTTCTGCCGGTGCCGATAGCCCATACCGGCTCATACGCCACTACCGCTCTGTCGAAAGCGGCAATACCCACCGCATCCACGACGGCCTGCAGCTGCCCGCACACCACGGCTTCGGTATCACCAGCCTCACGCTCTTCAAGGGTTTCACCCACACAGAGGATTGGCACAAGGCCGGCAGCCTGAGCCCGGGAAAACTTGGCGGCGATCAGCGCATCAGTCTCTTCATACAGCGCGCGACGCTCGGAGTGGCCAATAATCACGTAGCCACAACCCACCTCCGCCAGCATCGGAGCGGACACCTCCCCGGTGAAAGCACCATCATCCTGATCGCTCAGATTCTGCCCGCCCACACCAATGGTCGCCGGCAAAACGGATCTCGCCGCTGCCAGATAAGGATAAGGCGGACAGATCACCACCTCCGCCGCACCGTCATAGCCAGCCAAAACTTGCGCCATCTCGGCTAGCAAATCCTGCCGTCCGTTCATTTTCCAGTTGCCGGCAACCAGCGGTGTTCTTGATTTCATCTGTTATTCCTTGGATATAAAAATGCCTGACGCCTGACGGAGTATGACGTTTGCCATCCCCACGTCCGGCGCCAGGCAGCCAGCGTTATCAGGCAATCGCCTTTTCCACCACATCGGCCAGTTCCCGGCACAGGCTAGCCACCTGATCCGCATCCTTGCCCTCGATCATCACCCGCACCAGTGGCTCGGTACCGGAGGGCCGCAGCAGAATCCGGCCATTGCCGCCCAGCTTGTCTTCCACGCCTGCCATGGCAGCCTTCACTTCTGCCTTATCCATAAAACCGTCACGGCTGGAGCCGCGCACATTGATCATGGTCTGCGGCAACAACGCTACATCCGCCACTGCATCCGCCAGACTCTGGTCACGGCGGGATAGCGCCGCCAGCACCTGCAGGGCAGAGACTGTGCCATCGCCGGTAGAGGTACAATCGAGACAGACCAGATGGCCTGAGGATTCGCCGCCGATCAGCCAGCCACGTTGATCGAGCTGCTCCATCACATAGCGGTCACCCACCTTGGCGCGAACGAACTCGATACCCTGCGCCTGCAGTGCCAGCTCCAAACCGAAGTTAGACATCAGGGTGCCGACCACACCGGGCATGTCCGCCCCGCTTTCCTTGCGATCCCGGGCCACCACGAACAGCAGCTGGTCACCATCCACCAGCCTGCCAGTATGATCGACCATGATCAGCCGGTCCGCATCACCGTCCAGGGCAACCCCCAGATCCGCCTTTTCGTCCAGTACTCGCTGCTGCAGCTTTTCCGGATGGGTGGAACCACAATCACGGTTGATATTGAAACCGTCCGGAGTATTGGCCATGGCCACCACTTCGGCCCCCAGCTCCTCGAACACATCCGGCGCGATGTGGTACGCCGCGCCGTTGGCGGTATCGACCACGATCTTCATGCCACTCAGATTCAGACCCGGCACGGTGCTCTTGCAGAATTCGATATAACGGCCACGGGCATCATCGATGCGACGTACCTTGCCGATCTGGTCAGTGGCGACCACGGACATGTCTTCGTCCAGCAGGCGCTCGATTTCCAGCTCAATCTCATCATTGAGCTTGCGCCCATCCGCCCCGAAGAATTTGATGCCATTATCGGTATAGGCATTATGAGAAGCGGAAATAACGATCCCGGCCTGGGCCGACAGAGTGCGGGTCAGGTAGGCAATACCCGGTGTTGGCAGGGGCCCGAGCAGGCGCACATCGACACCGGCGGCAGAAATGCCGGCCTCCAGGGCCGATTCAAACATGTAGCCGGAGATACGGGTGTCTTTGCCGATCAGAATCTTGCTGCCACCATGGGCGGCAAGCACCTTGCCGGCTGCCCAGCCCAGCTTGAGCACGAAATCCGGGGTAATGGGGAATTCCCCCACCGTGCCTCGCACGCCATCCGTCCCGAAATACTTACGCGCCATGACTACTCCTTGTGCGGTTATTTTATACGATGACTGTCGCCTGACTGCCTCACGGCGTGGGCGAAACGCACCACATCCACGGTTTCCCTCACATCATGGGCACGGACAATCTTTGCTCCGCGTTCAATACAGATGGCCGCCGCCGCCAGACTGGCCGGCAATCGCTCACTCACGTCCCGGTCCAGCAGCTTGCCAAACAAGGACTTGCGCGAAATACCAATCAGGACCGGCAGCGCCAGTTCCTGCAACGCGGCCATTTCATTCATTAAGGTAAGATTGTGCGCCACGGTCTTGGCAAAGCCAAAGCCCGGATCGACAAGAAGTCGCTCACGGGGAATGCCAACCTGCTCGCAGGCGGCGACACGCTGACGCAGAAAATCGATCACGTCGGCGGTAACATCCCCATAACGGGGATCATCCTGCATGTTGCCGGGCTCACCCTGCATATGCATCAGACAGACCGGTAATTCGCTGGCTGCCGCAGCCTCCAGGGCGCCGGGGCGGCGCAGGGCGCGCACATCATTGATCATGCCGGCACCGGCAGCAGCAGCATCACGGATCACTGCCGCCGTGCTGGTATCCACGGACACCAGGGCGCCGAGCTCGCCCGTCAGCGCCTCCACCACCGGGACCACCCGGTCCAGCTCCTGCTGTTCGGAAACCGGCGCTGCGCCGGGGCGTGTAGACTCGCCACCCACATCAATGATGGCCGCCCCGTCCACCAGCATCTGCTCGGCTTGGCGCAGGGCGGCATCCCGCTCGGTAAAGCGGCCACCATCGGAAAAGGAGTCAGGGGTTACGTTGAGTATCCCCATAACGACAGGCGCGGACAGGTTTAGTGTCCGCGCCCCACAGGTCAGCGTTTCAATCATGGATCAGAGGGATCAATGGGTATTGGCGGGTCCGCCGATGGCATCATCGCCCGGCTCCTTGTCACCGCTGGCAGCGGTACCATTCCCTGGCCCCTGATCACGCCAGTCTTTCGGCGGGCGCGGCTTATGGCCGGTCATAATGTCCTCGATCTGGTTGGCGTCGATGGTTTCGTACTGCATCAACGCTTCCGCCATCAGATCCAGCTTGTCTCGGTTGTCCTCAAGAATCTGCTTGGCGCGACCATAGCAGCTGTCGATGATCGCCCGCACTTCACGGTCAATTTCTTCGGCGGTCTGCTCGGACATGCTCTTGCGCTGGGACATCTGTTTGCCCAGGAAGACCTCACCCTCTTCTTCCTCGTAGGCCAGCGGCCCCAGCTTCTCGCTCAGACCCCACTTGGTCACCATGGCACGAGCCAGCTTGGTAGCACGCTCGATATCATTGGAGGCACCCGTGGTCACGCCATCAAAGCCCAACGTCATTTCCTCCGCCAGACGCCCGCCGTAGAGCGAACAGATGGAGGATTCCAGACCGCGTTTGGACTGGGAATATCGATCTTCTTCTGGCAAATACATGGTCACACCCAGCGCACGACCGCGCGGAATGATGCTCACCTTGTAGACCGGGTCATGCTCGGGCACCAGACGGCCAACAATGGCGTGACCCGCCTCGTGATAAGCCGTGTTCAGCTTCTCTTTCTCGCTCATGACCATGGAGCGACGTTCCGCGCCCATGAGGATCTTGTCCTTGGCTTTCTCGAACTCCTCCATGGACACCATGCGCTTGTTGGCACGGGCAGCAAACAGCGCCGCTTCGTTGACCAGATTGGCAAGATCGGCACCGGAGAAACCGGGGGTGCCGCGGGCAATCACGCTGGGATCCACGTCTTCAGAGATTGGCACCTGGCGCATGTGAACCTTGAGTACGTGCTCGCGACCACGGATATCCGGCAATGGCACAGTTACCTGGCGGTCGAAACGACCCGGGCGCAGCAGCGCCGGATCCAGCACGTCGGGGCGGTTGGTGGCAGCGATGACGATGATGCCTTCATTGCCATCAAACCCGTCCATTTCCACCAGCAGCTGGTTCAAGGTTTGTTCACGCTCATCGTGGCCGCCACCGACACCGGCGCCACGGGAACGGCCCACCGCATCAATCTCATCGATGAAGATGATGCAGGGAGAATGCTTTTTGGCCTGCTCGAACATGTCACGGACACGGCTGGCACCAACACCCACAAACATTTCCACAAAGTCAGAGCCGGAAATGCTGAAGAAAGGCACCTTGGCCTCCCCCGCAATGGCCTTGGCCAGCAGGGTTTTACCCGTACCGGGCGAACCGACCATCAGCACGCCGCGGGGAATCTTGCCGCCCAGGCGTTGGAATTTGGCCGGATCACGCAGAAACTCGACCAGCTCCTGCACTTCTTCCTTGGCTTCTTCCACCCCTGCCACATCGGCAAAGGTGGTCTTGATCTGGTCTTCGCCGAGCAGCTTGGCCTTGGACTTGCCGAAGGTCATGGGACCGCCGCCGCCTTTACCACCACCCTGCATCTGGCGCATGAAGAAGATGAAGATCGCCAGAATAATCAGGATCGGCAGTACCGACAGGAACAACTGCATCAGGAAGCCCTGACGCTCGGGCTCCACACCTACCACATTCACCTTGTTCTGGATCAGCGTAGGCATCAGGTTGGTATCCAGTGTCGGCGGTTTCACCGTCTTGAACTGGCTGCCATCCTTGTAGGTGCCAGTGATCGCGCTTTCGCCGATCTTGGCTTCCTGCACGTCACCACTCTCCACCCGAGAAATAAAATCCGAGTAGGGGATACTGGTTGAAGCAGGCTGAGTGCTGATGCTGGATGCCACCACGTAAAGTACGCCAGCAATAACCAGCCACAGCACAATATTCTTGGTCATGTCGTTCAAGGGAGACCTCGATCAATTCCGGGCGCTTCACGCGCACACTAACGAACTTACACCTTACACCATTTGCCGAACCCTGCGTAATGCCGGTTCGGACAGCAAAAGCGCCATTTCACGGCTTTTTTACAGCTCATTTCAGACCACTGGCCAGCTGATACACCTCAGTAGAACGGGCACGGCTGGCGGCCGGCTTGCGGCTGACTACCCGGTGAAAACGCTGCAACAGCAGCTGCCGGTACTCATCAAACCCCTCACCCTGGAATACCTTGACCAGAAACTGGCCATCCGGTTCCAGCACCCGCTCGGCCATATCCAGTGCCAGTTCGGCCAGATACATGGCCCGCGGCTGATCCACGCCCTTGTTACCACTCATATTGGGGGCCATGTCGGACATTACAAGGTCTGCCTTGCGATCCCCAAGCGCCGCAAGGATTTGCTCATAGATGGCGTCTTCGCGAAAATCCCCTTCAATAAAGGTCACATCCGGCAGGGCATCCATGGGCAGGATATCGCTGGCGATGACAGTGCCGTGTGAACCCATCAGCCGGCCCGCCACCTGGGACCAGCCACCCGGCGCAGCCCCCAGATCCAGCACTGTCATGCCGGGCCGGAACAGGCGGTCTTTCTCGTTCATCTCCAGCAGTTTGAAACTGGCACGGGAGCGATAACCCTCTGCCTGGGCCTTTGCCACCCACTGGTCGCTGAAATGCTCCTTGAGCCAGGCCTTGCTGGTTTTGGAACGGCTCGATTTCGCCATCAGAGATCACCTCGTCAATCCGCTTTGCCGCTGCCTTGCTTAACGGCTGCTTTTCACCCTGCTAACCCGTAGAATACGCCCATCGCCGGGACAGCCCGGACATTCCCTCATTTTGTGTTGCCCTGCTGGCAACACCCTGCAGCTCTGGAGCCACACCGTGCCGCTATCTCAACAGGACATCAAACGGCTGCGCCGTATTGGCCACCACCTCAAACCCGTACTGATCTTCGGCGGCAAGGGCCTCACCGAGACCTTCGTCGAGGAGCTCAACCTGCGCCTGGAAGACCACGAACTGATCAAGGTGAAGGTCAATGCAGAAACCCGCGATGACCGGGCAGCCATCGTTCAGGCCCTAAGCGACAAAGGCAGCGCCGAGCTGATTCAGCGCATCGGCAACATCGCGCTGCTCTACCGGCCTGCGCAGAAGCCGAACCCGAAATTATCCAACATCCTGCGTTATCAGGACGCGTGAATGCCATCGGCTGATTTCACACAGAGCACATAAAAAAGGCGACGTTTAACGTCGCCTTTTCTTTTGCCTTGCAACTCAGATGTGCTCGACCTTGTCGACCTCATACTCCCGGGTACCACCAGGGGTATCGATCTGCACCACATCCCCTTCTTCACGACCGATCAGACCACGGGCGATGGGGGAATTGACGCTCAGCTTGCCCTGCTTGATGTTGGCTTCATCGTCACCCACGATCTGGTACACCTTCTGTTCGTCGGTATCCACATCGATGATGGTCACGGTAACGCCAAAAATCACCTTGCCGGTATGCGTCAGCTCAGTGATATCAATGATCTGGGCCGCGCCGAGCTTGGACTCGATCTCGTTGATGCGCCCCTCACAAAAACCCTGCTGCTCGCGAGCCGCGTGGTATTCCGCATTTTCCTTCAGATCACCGTGCTCGCGGGCCTCGGCAATGGCTGCGGTAATGCGCGGACGATCTTCTCTTTTCAGCTTTTCCAGCTCTTCGCGCAGGGCCTTTGCACCCTTGGCGGTCATCGGTATGCGTTGCATAGTCATCCTCGTCTAATCCATGAAAACCGCCCGGAGCACTCGGCTCCGAGCGCCCCATGGGACGATTTACTGCATTTGTGCGTGCAAATCCTGCAGGCGCCGAACCGTGGGCTCGCCGCTGATTCCCAGCGCCTGACACACCGCGTGGGCGGCGGTGATTGTGGTGGTGTAAAACACCCGGTGCTGCAGAGCAGAGCGGCGAATCGCAAAGGAATCACGGATCGCCTGCTTGCCCTCAGTGGTGTTCACGATCAGGGCAACCTCGTCGTTCTTGATCATGTCCACAATGTGCGGACGCCCCTCCAGCACCTTGTTGACCACTTTCACATCCAGACCGGCGTCGGCAATTACCTTGGCGGTACCGCGAGTGGCCACCAGATTGAAGCCACGCTCGATCAGCATGCGTGCCACCTCGATAGCTGCCGGCTTGTCCACTTCACGCACCGAAATAAAGGCAGTTCCCTTCTCCGGCAGGGCTTCGCCCGCGCCCAGAGACGCCTTGCCAAACGCTTCGGCAAAGGTAGCGCCGACACCCATTACCTCCCCGGTGGATTTCATTTCCGGGCCGAGGATGGGATCTACTTTCGGGAATTTGGCGAACGGGAACACCGCTTCCTTCACGAAGTAATGCTGCGGTTTGATTTCCTGAGTGAAGCCCTGTTCCTTGAGGCTGGTACCCGCCATGCAGCGAGCCGCTACCTTGGCCAGGGACACACCGATGCACTTGGACACGTAAGGCACGGTCCGTGATGCACGGGGATTCACTTCCAGAACATACACCTCGCCGCTCTTGACCGCGAACTGCACATTCATCAAGCCGATCACGCCCAGCTCCAGCGCCATGTCTGCCGCCTGCTGGCGCATCACATTCTGCACCTCTTCACCCAGGGAATACGGCGGCAGGGAACAGGCGGAGTCACCGGAGTGAACACCGGCCTGCTCGATATGTTGCATGATGCCGCCGATAACCACATCGGTGCCGTCACAGACCGCATCCACATCCACTTCGATGGCGTCATCCAGGAAACGGTCCAGCAATACCGGCGAGTCGTTGGACACGGACACCGCGTTCATCATGTAGTTACGCAGCTCGGCCTCGCTGTAAACGATTTCCATGGCGCGACCACCCAGTACATAGGAGGGACGCACTACCAGCGGGTAACCGATTTCTTCCGCCAGACGCACACCGTCTTCCATGGAGCGGGCTGTACGGTTGGGCGGCTGCTTCAGACCAAGCTTGTTAACCATCAGCTGGAAGCGCTCGCGGTCTTCCGCCTCGTCGATGGCATCCGGCGGAGTACCGATAATCGGCACGCCTGCGGCCTGCAGGGCACGCGCCAGTTTCAGCGGCGTCTGGCCACCGTACTGCACGATCACACCCTTGGGCTTTTCCTTGGCGACGATGGCCAGCACGTCTTCCAGCGTCACCGGCTCGAAGTACAGGCGATCAGAGGTATCGTAGTCGGTGGACACGGTTTCCGGGTTACAGTTGACCATGATGGTCTCGTAACCGTCATCCTTCATGGCGAAGGCGGCGTGCACACAGCAGTAATCGAACTCAATGCCCTGACCGATACGGTTGGGGCCACCGCCGATCACCATGATCTTGTCACGGTCGGACGGGTTGGATTCGCACTCTTCGTCATAGCTGGAGTACATGTAGGCGGTATCGGTGGAAAATTCCGCCGCACAGGTGTCCACCCGCTTGTAGATCGGTTGTACGCCGAACTCGTCACGCTTACCGCGCACGTCGGATTCCTTGACGCCCAGCAGCTGTGCCAGGCGAGCATCCGAAAAACCCTTGCGCTTGAGCGCATACAGGCTGTCGCGGGTCAGATCGCTAAAGGTGGTGGCCGCCAGCTGCTGCTCGGTGCGCACCAGGTCTTCGATCTGCACCAGGTACCAGTGATCAATTTTGGTGATATTGAAGATGTCATCCACGGTCATGCCGACACGGAAGGCATCCCCGACAATCCAGATCCGCTCCGGACCCGGAGTGGCCAGCAACTGGGCCACCTGCTCGCGGGCATCCGGTGAAGCCGGATCCACACTGGGATCAAAGCCGACGGAATCGGTTTCCAGGCCACGCAATGCCTTCTGAACGGATTCCTGGAAGTTACGGCCGATGGCCATCACTTCACCCACGGACTTCATCTGGGTGGTCAAGACGGCGTCTGCTTCGGCGAACTTCTCGAAGTTGAAGCGCGGAATCTTGGTAACCACGTAATCGATCGACGGCTCGAAAGAAGCCGGAGTCTTACCGCCGGTAATTTCGTTCTGCAGCTCGTCCAGGGTGTAACCCACCGCCAGCTTGGCGGCCACCTTGGCGATCGGGAAACCGGTGGCCTTGGAGGCCAACGCCGAGGAGCGGCTTACCCGCGGGTTCATTTCGATCACCACCATGCGGCCGTTGTCCGGGTTGACCCCGAACTGCACGTTGGAACCGCCGGTTTCCACACCGATCTCGCGCAGCACCGCCAGAGAGGCGTCGCGCATGATCTGGAACTCTTTATCGGTGAGCGTCTGCGCCGGGGCCACGGTGATGGAGTCACCGGTGTGAACCCCCATGGGATCGAAGTTCTCGATAGAGCAGACGATGATGCAGTTGTCCTTTTTGTCGCGGACCACTTCCATCTCGTACTCTTTCCAGCCCAGCAGGGACTCGTCGATCAACAGCTCGTTGGTGGGCGACAGGTCCAGACCGCGCTGGCAGATTTCTTCGAACTCTTCCCGGTTATAGGCAACACCGCCACCGGAACCGCCCATGGTGAAGCTGGGCCGGATAATGCAGGGAAAGCCCAGATCTTCCAGGGCCGCATTGGCCTCTTCCATGTTGTGGGCGATGGCAGAGCGCGGGCATTCCAGACCGATAGCTTTCATGGCCTGGTCGAAACGATGCCGGTCTTCCGCCTTGTCGATGGCATCCTGGGTGGCGCCGATCATTTCCACACCGAACTCGGCCAGCACGCCGTGCTTGTCCAGATCCAGCGCGCAATTCAGGGCAGTCTGCCCGCCCATGGTGGGCAGCAGGGCGTCCGGACGCTCCTTTTCGATGATCTTGGCCACGGTTTGCCAGGTGATCGGCTCGATGTAGGTCGCATCGGCCATGGCCGGGTCGGTCATGATGGTGGCCGGGTTGGAATTCACCAGGATGACCCGGAACCCCTCTTCACGCAGGGCCTTGCAGGCCTGGGCACCGGAGTAGTCAAACTCACAGGCCTGGCCGATGACAATCGGGCCAGCGCCAATGATGAGAATGCTTTGTATGTCAGTTCTTTTCGGCATAGTTCACTAACCGTCAGACGTAAATGGCTGCATCAGGGACCCGGCGATGCCGGGTCTGGCTCTGGCTTACTGTTGGCTCTTCGCTTCCATCAGTTCGATGAAATGATCGAACAGCGGCGCGCAGTCTCGCGGACCCGGGCTGGCTTCCGGGTGACCCTGGAAGCTGAACGCCGGCACATCGGTGCGATGAATGCCCTGCAAAGTGCCATCAAAGAGGGACACATGAGTGACCTTCAGAGTCTCGGGCAGGGAATCCATATCCACGGCAAAACCATGGTTCTGGCTGGTAATCATCACCGTGTCGTCGGCCAGGGTTTTCACCGGGTGGTTGGCACCGTGGTGGCCCGTGCCCATCTTCATGGTTTTCGCTCCGCTGGCCAGCGCCAGCAGCTGATGACCCAGGCAGATACCGAACACCGGCTTGCCGGTGGCAACGATTTCCTTGATGGCCTCGATGGCGTAGTCACAGGGCTCCGGGTCACCCGGGCCGTTGGACAGGAAGATGCCATCGGGATTCATGGCCAGCACGTCGGCGGCCGGGGTCTGCGCCGGCACCACCGTGAGCTTGCAGCCACGCTCGACCAGCATGCGTAGGATGTTGCGCTTGACGCCGTAATCGTAGGCCACCACATGGAAGCGGCTATCGACGCCCTCAGTGTGACCTTTCTCCAGATCCCAGGTGGACTCGGTCCAGCTATAAGCTTCACTGACGGTGACTTCCTTCGCCAGATCCATGCCTTTCAGGCCCGGGAAGCCCTTGGCAGCTTCCAGTGCCTTGGCCTCATCCAGGTTATCGCCGGCAATGATGCAGCCGTTCTGGGCACCCTTGTCGCGCAGGATGCGAGTCAGGCGGCGGGTATCGATCTCCGCAATGGCCACGATATTGTTATCGCGCAGGTAGTCCGGCAGGGACTGCTGGCTACGCCAGTTACTGACCGTCATGGCCAGATCGCGAATCACCAGGCCGGACGCCCAGATCTGGGCGGACTCTTCGTCCTCGGGCGTCACACCGGTGTTACCAATATGAGGATAGGTCAGGGTCACAATCTGTTTGGCGTAGGAGGGATCCGTCAGGATCTCCTGGTAGCCGGTCATAGCGGTGTTGAACACCACTTCACCCACGGTCTGACCCGTGGCACCGATAGCAACACCCCGAAAGATGCTTCCGTCTTCAAGAGCGAGAATGGCGGGAACCGTCAACGCAACCTCCAGGCTGGTAAGAATATAGGGAGATATGCGGCAGGGCACATTCGCAAAAAAGCGAGATGGATTGCTCCACCTCGCTTTTTCATGAAATTCGTCATCAGTGCCCCGCACGCCCATCACGGGCTGCGCGCTATTTTAGGGCCTCAGCGGGCAAATGTCACCCTTTGCTCGGTGCAACCGACCGCTGGCTTTTTCAGGCCTTGCCCCAGCCGGCGCTTTCACCCGCCAGGCCAAGCACATCCTGCATGTCGAACAATCCCTTGTCGTGGGCGGCCAGCCAGGCCGCAGCCCGCACTGCCCCGCGACCAAAGGCCATACGGCTGGAAGCCTTGTGGGTGATTTCCACCCGCTCGCCGTCTGCGGCAAACATAACGGTGTGATCCCCGACAATATCCCCGGCGCGAATGGTCTCGAAGCCGATGGTCTGGCGATCACGCTCACCGGTACGGCCCTCACGCCCGTAGACGGCGCATTCGTTCAGGTCGCGCCCCAGGGTCTGAGCCACCACTTCCCCCATACGCAGGGCGGTGCCGGACGGCGCATCGATCTTGTGACGGTGATGGGCTTCAATCACCTCGATATCGGCCTCTTCCGCCATCACCCGAGCGGCGGTTTCCAGCAGTTTGAAGCACAGATTCACGCCGATGGAGTAGTTGGGCGCAAAACAGATAGCAATATCTTCGCTGGCGGTCCGCAGGGCGGCCTTCTGGTCGTCATCCAGTCCGGTCGTACCGATCACCAGCTTGGTCCCCGCAGCGCGGCACACCTCCACATTGCGGGCGGTGGCTTCCGGCACAGTGAAATCGATAAACACATCGGCATCCTTGACCACCTTGCCCAGGTCATCCGCCAGCATCACACCACTGACACCCTGACCCACCAGCTCACCGGCATCGGCACCGATCAGGCTGGAACCGGGCACATCCACCGCCGCTGCCAGGGTGGTATCCGGGTTGGCCAGAGTGGCCTCGATCAGAATCCGGCCCATACGACCGGCCGCACCGATAATGCCTACTTTCATGCTACTTCCTTGGAAATGGCACCGTGGCAGGCGCTCTTTGAGCACCACCACGGCAAAACGATTGAAGGCCGCTAGTCTACCAGAAAGGGCGGCCGGGTCACCGCGTAGAGATTGATGTTCTCCTTACGCATGAACTTGCGCCGCTTGCGGTCAAAGCGCTTGAAACTCATGCCACTGTCACGCCAGGCCTGCACTTCCTGCAACCGCTTGCGGGCATAGGCCCGGTCCAGCCACTCCATGGCAAAGCGCGCCGGCATGTCGGCAGCCGCCTGCAATTGCGCCAGCGCCTGATCCGCCGACGCATCCTGATGGGTATAAAGCAGACTGTTGGCGTACTCATAGCGAACAATCGCCAGATCCGGCACCGCCACCAGCGATGCCTCAAAAGGCTGCGTGGCATCCTCACTGTCTGCCGCCAGGGTCAGCCTGCCCGCCGCCTTGCCCACCCGGCGCAGCACATTGGCCTCAAAGGCCGCGCTCAGTGACAGCGCTAACGGATGCTCCGGCTCCACCGCCAGAATCTCGGTGGCCGCATTAATCACCATGGCCGCATAGTTGCGTTGCAGGGTGGCCGGCACCGACTCATCCTCCGCCAAGCGCGCCACCGCATAGCCAAAGCCGAGACGCAGCATGCAGTAATCCGCCGTCAGGCCCTTCTCGCTCGGCAGAATTGACACCTGCTCACCAAACCAGGCCATCTCGTTAATGGCCTCCTGCAGCAGCTGCTGCTTTTGAGTGTGGCTCGGCGCCAGATAAGTGGCATAAATAATCTGCGCTACCAGCCCCGGCACCCGGGCATAGCCGCCATAGCGCTTGCCAAGCTCACGGGCATGGCGGAAGTCCCCACGGAAAAAGGCCTGCCACACCTCCAGCACATTACGGCTGTGCTGCTCCCAATTCTCATCCTGGTAATGCAGATCACGATAAAGGGAAGGGAAACGCTGATAGCGCGCCTCCAGATAGTCCGGCGACGGAAACGGTATCCGCAGGCCCCGCATAAAGTCGGGCCAGGACTGGCGAATGTCATCATAGGTGTAGGTATAGGAAGACGCCTCAAACGGCGCCGGCACCCAGGGCGTGTCCAGCACCTGCGCATCCAGCTCCAACGGCGCCTTCTGGGCAAAAGTGGCACGTGCCCGCTCGTGAGCCTGATCCACAGGCCCCGCATATAAAGAAAGGGGAAGACAACACAACATACCCCCCAGCATCCCTGCCAGTCGCCGCGTGGTCATGATTACCTCTGTTATTGTTGTTTTTATGCACAATATCGCAGACGATGTTAAAGCGGCAACGCCAGTGGCCAAATTTCAGACTATCGGCTGATAAACACAAAAAAGCCCGGGCAATATGCACCGGGCTTCTTTGGATGACGCTGGGCTCAGAGGTTATTTAGCGTCGAAGAAACGCTTCACCCCTTCAAACCAGCTGCTCTTGCGCGGGTTGTGACGATTGCCACCGCTTTCCAGGGACTCCTGGAATTTACGCAGCAAGTCTTTCTGTTCACCGGACAGTTTCACCGGCGTTTCGATCACCACCTTGCAGAGCAGATCACCCGGACCGCCACCGCGTACCGGGGTTACCCCCTTGCCGCGCAAGCGGAACAGTTTGCCGCTCTGGGTTTCCGCGGGCACTTTCAGTTTCACCTTGCCATTCAGGGTCGGCACATCGAGCTCGCCGCCCAGGCTGGCATCGACAAAACTGATCGGCACTTCGCAGAACAGGTTGGCGCCATCACGCTGGAAGATGTCGTGCTCGCGCACCGCCACCTGCACATACAGGTCGCCGGCGGGGGCGCCATGCATACCCGCTTCGCCTTCGCCGGCCAGGCGGATGCGGTCACCGGTATCCACACCCGGCGGGATTTTCACCGACAGGGTCTTGGTGTTTTGCACCCGGCCCTGACCACCACAACTGGTGCAGGGATCCTTGATGACACGTCCTTCGCCCTTACAGGTAGGACAGGCCTGCTGCACGGTGAAGAAACCTTGCTGCATGCGCACCTGGCCCATGCCGCCACAGGTGTTACAGGCCACCGGCTGAGAGCCTTCCTTGGCACCACTGCCATGGCAGACTTCACAGCTATCCCAGGTGGGCACGCGGATTTTCTCGTCGCAGCCACGCACGGCCTGCTCAAGAGACAGCTCCAGGGTATAACGCAGGTCGGCACCGCGGGCCGGCCCACGGCGACCACCACCGCCGCCACCAAAGATATCGCCGAAAATATCGCCGAAGATGTCACCAAAACCGCCACCGCCGAAGCCACCGGCTCCGCCGCCGCCCGCCTGACCATCTACGCCGGCATGGCCGAACTGGTCGTAGGCAGCACGCTTCTGCTCATCGGAGAGCACTTCGTAGGCTTCCTTGGCTTCCTTGAACTTGGCCAAGGCTTCCTGGTCATCCGGATTGCGATCCGGATGGTATTTCATGGCAAGGCGCCGATAGGCCTTTTTCAGATCCTGCTGGCTGGCATCTTTTGATGCTCCCAGCACTTCGTAATAATCACGCTTGGACATAGTGGGCCTTTTTGAATCAGTCCCGTCACACAAAAACGCCGGCAAGGCGCCGGCAATAAAGAAGTTGCGCGGATCTCCCGGCTACCGCGCCTTAGCGCGGCACCGGGATGTCCGACGATTTACTTCTTCTTGTCGTCGTCCACCTCTTCAAACTCGGCGTCGACTACGTCATCACCGGACGCTTTCTGCTGCTCGGCACCCGCGCCGGCATCAGCCGCGCCTTCAGCCTGTTGCGCCTGTTCGGCGTAGAGCTTCTCGGCCAACGGCGCAGACACTTCAGACAGCGCCTTGATCTTGGCGTCGATGTCGTCCTTGTCGCTGCCCTTGGCGGCTTCTTCCAGCTCGTCAGCGGCCTTGGTGATGGCTTGCTTCTCTTCGTCGGTGGCCTTGTCACCGGCTTCTTCCAGGGTCTTCTTGGTGGCGTGCACCAAGTGATCCGCCTGGTTGCGGGTCTGCACCAGCTCTTCGAACTTCTTGTCTTCGTCCGCGTGAGCTTCGGCGTCCTGCACCATCTGTTCCACTTCCTCGTCGGACAGACCGGAGGAGGCTTTAATCTGGATGGTCTGCTCTTTGCCGGTGGCCTTGTCTTTCGCGCCCACGTGCAGAATACCGTTGGCGTCGATGTCGAAGGTCACTTCGATCTGCGGCATACCGCGCGGGGCCGGTGGAATGTCTTCCAGGTTGAACTGGCCCAGCGACTTGTTCTGAGCCGCCTGCTTACGCTCACCCTGCAGTACATGCACGGTCACTGCGGTCTGGTTGTCATCCGCCGTGGAGAACACCTGCGACGCGTTGGTCGGAATCGTGGTGTTTTTCTCGATCAGCGGCGTCATCACGCCACCCATGGTTTCAATACCCAGGGTCAGCGGGGTCACGTCCAGCAGCAGTACGTCGGTGACATCACCGCTCAGTACCGCACCCTGAATGGCAGCGCCCATGGCAACCGCTTCATCCGGGTTCACGTCCTTGCGCGGCTCTTTGCCGAAGAACTCAGTGACTTTCTTCTGCACCATCGGCATACGGGTCTGACCACCCACCAGAATCACATCAGTGATATCGGCGGTTTTTACGCCCGCATCAGTCAGTGCAGTCTTGCACGGCTCCAGGGAGCGGCTAACCAGATCACCCACCAGGGATTCCAGCTTGGCACGGGTCACTTTCACCACCAGGTGCTTGGGGCCGGTGCTGTCTGCAGTGATGTACGGCAGGTTCACTTCGGTCTGCTCGGCGGAGGACAGCTCGATCTTGGCTTTCTCGGCCGCTTCTTTCAGACGCTGCATGGCCAGCGGATCGCCGCCCAGGTCGATGCCGGAATCTGCCTTGAACTGATCTGCCAGGAAGTTGATCAGCGCCAAGTCGAAATCTTCACCACCCAGGAAGGTGTCACCGTTGGTGGCCAGCACTTCAAACTGGTGCTCACCATCCACTTCGGCAATCTCGATGATGGAGATGTCGAAGGTACCGCCACCCAGGTCGTAAACCGCGATAGTGCGGTCGCCGCCTTTCTTGTCCAGGCCATAGGCCAGGGCCGCCGCGGTCGGCTCGTTGATAATGCGCTTCACGTCCAGACCGGCGATGCGACCGGCATCCTTGGTGGCCTGACGCTGGGAATCGTTGAAGTACGCGGGCACGGTGATCACGGCCTCGGTAACGGCCTCGCCCAGGTAATCTTCCGCGGTCTTCTTCATTTTCTTCAGCACCTGCGCAGAGATCTGCGGCGGCGCCATTTTCTCGCCCTTCACTTCCACCCAGGCGTCGCCATTGTCGGCCTTGGTGATTTTGTAAGGGACCATCTTGATGTCTTTCTGAACGACGCTGTCGTCAAAACGACGGCCGATCAGGCGCTTAACCGCGTACAGGGTGTTTTCCGGGTTGGTCACCGCCTGACGCTTGGCAGACTGACCGACCAGGGTTTCCTTGTCGTCGGTGTAGGCGATGATGGACGGCGTAGTGCGCGCGCCTTCAGCGTTTTCAATAACCTTGGCTTTATCACCTTCCAGCACGGCCACACAGCTGTTGGTCGTACCCAGGTCGATACCGATAATCTTACCCATATCTCTCGTTCTCCTTCACACCAGCCGGGCCCCTTTCGGCGACCCAGGCAGTTGAATTGTTAATTCGTCTGGCATCTATATGGCGCTGCTGCGCGCCGTTTCAAGGGGCCAGTACCGCTTTTTACTCAGCCGCCTTGCTGACGATGACGCGGGCCGGGCGGATCAGGCGACCATTCAGCTGGTAGCCCTTCTCCAACACGTCGATCACGGTGTTGGGCTCCACATTGGGCACCGGCACCATGGTCATGGCCTCGTGCAATTCCGGGTTGAACGGCTCGTCAGACGGGCTGATCTGCTCCAGGTTGTACTTGGCAAACGCATCGAGCAGCGACTTGAGGGTCAGCTCGATACCTTCACGGGCACCCTGCAGGGCGTCGTCGTTAGCATCCAGAGCGGCCAGGCCGCGCTCCAGGTTGTCCGCCACGCTCAGCAGATCGCCAGCAAACTTCTCCAGGGCGAACTTGCGGGCGTGCTGCACGTCGCGCTCCGCGCGCTTGCGCACATTCTGGATTTCCGCCTGAGCGCGGATATCCGCCTCACTCAGGGCTTTCTTGACCTTGGCCAGCTCGGCGTCCGCCTCAGCCAGCTTTTCTTCCACAGAAGGCTCTTCTTGCGCGGAAGGCTCTGCCTGCCCGGCATCAGCCTGGGCCGCCTCAGCCTCCTTCGCCGCCTGCTGCTCTTCGGCAGTCTCTACCTGCGGCTCGGCGTTTTTAGGGTCTTTTTCCTGATCACTCATTCTCTACTCCACATCCCAATCCGGGCTTTTCCAGGAAAGCGGGCAAATATATGGGAGCGGATGGCGAGGATTCAAGGGGGGAGAGGGGCAATGGACAATTGATAATGGATAATTGATAGCGCGCGGGATGATCTGGTGCCATAGGCATCCTGGAAGCCGCGCCCATGGCCCTCTCGCGCCCTTTACCCCCTGAAATCAATAAAGCCGGGGCCGCGCCGTTATCAATTATCCATTATCAACTATCAATTCGGTTTATAGCTGGGTTAGGGCCGCCGAGAGGATTTTGGCGGTGATATCCACGGTGGGGATGACCTTTTCGTAGTCCATACGAGTGGGACCGACCACGGCGAGGACGCCCACCGGACCATTGTCTGCCCGGTAGGGGGCCGAGATCAGCGAGTAATCCTCGAACGGCTGGAAGCCGGATTCCCGGCCAATAAAGATCTGCACCCCGTCCGCCTTCATGGAGCGCTCCAGCAGGTGCAGGATGTCGCGCTTGTGGCTGAAGGCATCGAACAGATTGCGCAACTGACCGATATTGTCGGCTTCTGCGGACTGCAGCAGGTTGGACTCACCGGACACCACATAATCCGAATCCTCCTGCTCCGTGCGCAATGCCTTGCCGGCCACGGCAACCGCCGTCTGCATCAGCACATCCATCTGTGCTCGATCCGCATTCATGGTGTTAAGCAGCCCGTCGCAGATACTGTTCAGATCACAGCCCGCATAGGTGTGATTGATGTAGTTGGCCGCCTGACGCAGCTCCACCTCATCGTAATCCCGGTCGGTATGAATGATGCGGTTCTGCACCTCGGAGCGGTTGACCACCAGTACCACCAGCACTCGCTTGCCCGATAACGGCAAGAATTCCACCTGCCTCAGAGTCGTCACCTCCCGGCGCGGCACCGCCACCAGCCCGGCCATGCGGGTCAGCTCCGCCAGGGTTCGCGATGCCTGGGCAATCAGCTCCTGGGGCGACTGCTCCGGCGCCAGCAACTGACCCAGTTCCTTTTTCAGGGAGCGGTTGCCCGGGCGCTCCATGACACTGGACGCCAGCAGGGAGTCCACATACAGCCGGTAACCCAGCTCCGTGGGCACCCGCCCGGCGGAGGTATGGGGGCTGGTCAGTACACCGAGATCTTCCAGCTCCGCCATGATATTGCGGATGGTGGCCGGGCTGACGGTGAGCCCACTGCCGGAAGCCAGGGTCTTGGACCCCACCGGTTGACCATCGCGGATATGGCGCTCTACCAGCGCCATCAGCAATCGTTGTTTGCGTTCGTTCAGATCCAGCTTCGTCATAGCGGTATATGTACCAGAAAACCAGTGGGACATTATATACCTGAATCCGTGACTTCAGCATGGATGCATGGCGTAAGAATTTGTTGTCACAGGGAATTTTCTGAACAAGCGTCGTATCAGGCAATACGATCGACTGAAGAAAATGTTCTGTGGCGGCAAAGGCTTGCGTCAGGCGCCGCGATGAAGCCACGGATTCAGGTACACAGCCTTCTCGTTCGGAGTTTATCGGGGGCTTACACTGGCGCCCGGAATCCCCTAAGATTAGAAACACTGCCCAAAAGAACAGTTATCGTAACAAGGACGTCACCATGACCGACAGCAACAACCCCTACCAGAGCCCCGCCGCCGACATGCAGAATCGCCCGACCCCGGACAACCCGGAGCTTGCCAGCCGCTGGTACCGCTTTTTCGGCGCCCTGATCGACGGCCTGGTCCAGCTCGCCATTATCGGCCCTATCGTGTTCTTTTCCGGCACCTGGGCGGACATGATGGCCAACAATGGCGCACTCGACCTGACCGCCACCCTGGTCTGGTTCATTGTCGGTGAAGTGATATTCCTGGCCCTGCAGGGCTGGCTGCTGTTCAACCGCCAGCAGACCATCGGCAAGTGGCTGCTGGGCATGAAAATCATCGGCATGGAGCAGCTGGACGTACCCCCCGGCAAACTCTACGGCCTGCGCTATCTACTGTTCCATGTGCTGGCACAGGTGCCCGGCATCAACCTGGTCATGCTGGTCGATCCGCTGCTGATTTTCCGCAGTGATCGCCGCTGCCTGCACGATCTGCTGGCTGGCACCCAGGTGATACAGGTCCCTGCCACCCGCTAATCGTCACACTGACTCGCCCGTTTCGGAGAGATACCATGCTGACCCATCTGAGCGTTCGTCACTTTGCCACCGTGGACCAGTTGGAACTGGAGCCGGAAAACGGCCTCACCGCGATCAGCGGGGAAACCGGGGCAGGCAAGTCCGTGATCATCGATGCCCTGGGCCTGACCCTGGGCGACCGGGCCGACTCCAGCATTGTCCGCCACGGCCACGACCGGGCGGAAGTGCTCGCCACCTTTGATGTCAGCGACAACCCGGCCGCCCGCCAGTGGCTGGCCGATCGGGAGCTGGATGATGATGACCAGTGCCTGCTGCGCCGCACCGTGCGTGCCGATGGTCGCTCCCGGGCCTATGTAAACGGCACCCCCACCCCGCTGGCGGAAGTGCGAGAGCTGGGTGAGCGACTGATCAGCATCCACAGCCAACACGAACACCAGGCTCTGATGAAGAAAGAAGCCCATCGGCAGCTGCTCGACAACTTTGCCGACGCCCGCGATCTGGCCAACACCGTGCGCGAACACTGGCGCCACTGGCAAAAGGCCCGCCGCGCCCACGACGACGCCCTGAATCAGGCCCGCGAGCAAAACGAAAAAGAAGAGCTGCTGCGTTTCCAGCTGGAAGAGCTGGACGCCTTGGCCCTGCAGGACGGCGAACTGGAACAGCTGGAGCAGGAACAGCAGCGTCTGGGCAACGCGGAAAGCCTGATTCGCACCTGCCAGCAGTCTCTCAACGCCCTTTATGAAGGCGATGACGGCACCTGCAACGATCATCTCAGCCAGGTCAGCCACTGGCTGGACGAGGCTCGCAACCAGGATGAAGGGCTGGCCACCATCGCCGACACCGTGGAATCCGCCCGCCTGCAGGTAGAAGCCGCCGCCGATGACCTGCGCCATTACCTGGAACGGCTGGACCTGGACCCGGAGCGCCTGGCCCAGGTGGAAGAGCGGCTGAGCCAGAGCTACACCCTGGCCCGCAAGCACCGCATCCGCCCGGAAGAACTGGTGGAGCACCACCGCCAACTGCTGGCGGAGTCCGACGCCCTGGGCAATGTGGATGCCCACTTGCACGCCCTGTCCGAGCAGGAAGCCGCGGCCCAGCAGCAATACATGGACAGCGCCCGCCAGCTCAGCAAGGCCCGCCGCAGTGCCGCCAAGAACCTCACCCAGCAGGTACAGAAACAGCTCACCGCGTTGAGCATGAAAGCCGCCAAACTGGAAGCCCAGTTGGGCGAGTGTGCCCCCGGCGCCGACGGCCTGGAAGACGTGGAATTTCTGTTTTCTGCCAACCCCGGCCAGCCCCTCAAAGCCCTTGGCAAGGTGGCTTCCGGCGGCGAACTGTCACGGGTAAGCCTGGCTATCCAGGTTATTTGCGCCCGCAACCTGACGGTACCGAGTCTGGTATTCGATGAAGTTGACGTGGGTGTCGGTGGTGGCGTGGCCGAGATCGTCGGCCGACTGCTACGCGAACTGGGCAGCCACGCCCAAGTGCTGTGTATCACCCACCAGCCCCAGGTGGCCAGCCAAGGACACCAACACTGGCAGGTACACAAGATTCAGGGCGACGACACCACCCACACCCGCATTCAGGGCCTGGATGACAACGCAAGAATTGAAGAGTTGGCGCGCATGCTGGGCGGTGTGGAGATCACCGAATCCACCCGTACTCATGCCAGAGAGATGCTGAGCAAGGCCCAGGCAGCGTAGGAAGGCAGTGAACAGTTAATAGTGAATAGTTAACAGCAGCCCTGTAGGCCCTTCGCGCACTGACTGACGAAAAGAGTGCACCCCGTTGGAGCTTTGCTCGCAAAGCGAAGGGCCCCGATCACCGCGCCGGGCCCGCCGAGGGGCTTTCGCCATGCAAGCATGGCTCCAACGGAGCTAACCAGGAGAGAGGGGCAGCCGCGTGTCACACGCAGGACACACCCGCGTGCGATGTAAAGCAGCCTCCTCGCTACTTCTTCGGCTTGACATACAGCACCAGCGAGTGGTCCATGATTTCGTAGCCGTGCTCCTCGGCAATGGCGTGCTGGCGCTTCTCGATCACATCATCCATGAACTCGATCACCTGGCCGGTTTCCATGCACACCATATGGTCATGATGGTCCTCGTCTGCCAGCTCGAAAACGGCAGAGCCACCCTCGAAGTTGTGGCGCAGCACCATGCCCGCCTGCTCGAACTGAGTCAGCACACGGTAAACGGTGGCCAGCCCCACATCCTCGCCGGCGTCCATCAGCGACTTGTAGATGTCTTCGGCGCTCAGGTGGCGCTCTTCAGACTTCTCCAGTTGCTGCAGGATTTTCACCCGCGGCAGGGTCACTTTAAGGCCCGCTTTTCTGAGATCCTGATTATCCAATGCGTATGCTCCAATTTGCCAAAAGGTGGCGATGCCCCTGAATTCGTGACTTCACTGAGGCGCCTGATGCAAGTCTTTGCCGCCACAGAGGATTTTTTTCAGTCGATCGCATCCCTGATACGACCCCCTTCAGAAAACCCTCTGTGGCAACCAATCCCTACGCCATGCATCCACGCTGAAGTCACCGTTTCAGGGCGATATGAAAAAAGCGGGAAACTTGTACCGCTACTGCAAGTCTGTATTATCGCCCGAACACTTAGTGAAGTCGAAAAACCATGCCACGAATTCTAGCCGTCCTCAGTCTGACAGCCCTGCTCGCCACCACTGGCTGCAGCTCCTTGCGCTTTCCCGGCGTCTACCGGATCGATATTCCGCAGGGCAACTTCGTCACCGAGGAAATGCTCGGCGAGCTCCAGCCCGGCATGAGCCCGGAGCAGGTTCGCTACGTGCTTGGGGCCCCCACTCTGGTGGACCCGTTCACCCCTGACAAATGGTTTTATCTGATGACCTACCGCCCCGGCAAGGGCGACAACGTCAGTCAGCAGATTGTGCTGCACTTCGAAAATGGCAGCTACAGCCGCCATGAAGGCGAAGTGATCGAGGACTTCCGCAAGAAAACCAGCTCGCAGCAAGACCGCGAATTGCAGCGCAAACTGGACCAACGCAAGCAGGAAGAAACCACCCCCGAGCCAGCCCCTGCTACCCAGCAATCGGCGCCAGATCCGGAAACGCTGCCTCAGGAACCGACCGACCCAGGCCAACCAGCAGCCTGATCCGCACCATCAGCGGGCCTTTTCTGCCGCCCGCTTCTTGCGATTGAGCTTCGGGTCCGCCTGCAGCGGGCGGTAGATCTCCACCCGCTCGCCGGGCTTCAGCACCTGGCCGGCCGGATTGGCCACCACCTTGCCGAAAATCCCCATGGGCGCCTTGTCCAGCACCAGCCCTTCGAACTGCTCTTCGATACCGGACAGCTTTGCCGCCTCCAGCATGGTAGTACCTTCCGGTACATCCAGGCCGATCAGACGCTGCTTGTCCGGCAGCGCATAGGTCACTTCCACATGAATACGCGCATCACCGGCCATCAAGGGGACTCCTGCTCCACGGGCACCTTAGTGCCACCCTCTTGCGGCAGCGGCGCGGCAGTATCCTGCTGCGCCGGCGCCTCGCTGGTAACCGCATCCACCTGTTCCTGAGCCAGCGCCTCTGCAGCCTGAGCCTCCTCTTCTGGGGCGAAGGTCGCCCAGATGGAATAGACAAACAGCGCAATCACCGCCACCGGTGAAAAAATCCGCACCAATGCCCGCCATACCAGATAGAGCTTGAAGTTCTGCATGGCCAGTTCCTTGCGCGCCTGGGTTTCCTTCATCACCCAGCCCGCAAAGATAGCAATCAGCAGCCCGCCCAGGGGCAACATTACCGTGGTGGACAGGAATTCCATATTGTCGAAGAAAGTCCCCACCAGGAAGGTGTGATCCTTCCATACGTTAAAGGACAGCACCGAGCCCACACCCAGTAGCCAGGCCCCCAGGCCCACCACCAGTGCCGCCATCGGGCGCTTCAAGCCCCGCTCTACCAGCCAGGCCACCACCGGCTCGCCGAGACTGATGGACGAGCTCCAGGCGGCACATACCACCAGCACGAAGAACAGGGAACCAAACAACAGACCACCCGGCATCTGACCGAAGGCCAGCGGCAGGGTCACAAACATCATCCCCGGGCCCTGGCTCACTTCCAGGCCGTTTGAGAACAACAGCGGGAACATGGCCACACCGGCGCCCAGTGCCACCAGGGTATCGAGCAGCGCAATGATCGCTACGGTCGACATGATCGACACCGGTCGGCTGCGCCCGGTCTTCTTGTCCTTCACCGTTTTGGGCATATACGCCCCGTAGGCCATGATCGCGCCCATGCCCAGACTCAGGGTAAAGAAGGCCTGCCCCACGGCCACGATGATTGCCTTGCCGGTCAACTTGGAGAAATCAAAGGCAAACAGGAAGCTAATCCCCTCCTTGAAACCCGGCGTGGTCGCCGCATAACCCACCAATACCAGCAGCAGCACGAACAACAGCGGCATCAGAATCTGCACCGCCTTTTCCAGTCCGCCTTTCACGCCCCGGGCCACCACCACCATGGTCAGCACCATAAAGAGCGTGTGGTAACCCAGCAGCAATCCGGGGTTGGCCAGCATATCGTTGAAATGGGCTTCCGACTGGGTCGCGGTAATACCTTCAAAAACGCCGCGCACCGCCTCCCAGGCGTAATACAACGCCCAGCTGGCCACTGCCGAGTAAAACGACAGAATCAGAAACGCCGACAGCGCGCCCAGATAGCCGATGCCCGCCCAACGCTGGGTCACCTTGCTGTCCGCCGCCACCTTGCGCATGGAATTGATCGGGCTCAGCCCACCCTTGCGGCCCAGCATCACCTCTGCCGCCATGATGGGAATGCCCACCACCGCAATACACAGCAGGTACAGCAACACAAAGGCACCACCGCCGTTCTCGCCGGTGATATACGGGAAACGCCAGATGTTACCCAGCCCCACGGCCGACCCGGTCGCCGCCAGAATAAACACCCAACGGCTGGCCCACATGCCATGGACCGGCTTGATCTCTTGCTTCATAACAGGATTACCCTCGTTAGCGTGGCGCTATTGTCTTTTTTTTAACTGGGCGGCTCAAGTAAGCCCAATGCACAACTCACCGTCGTCCTGACAGACAAAGCCCTGTCAGCCGCGAAACGCATGCTCTATAATCGTTCGCCTATGGGAAACGCCAAGAAAAAAGCCAAAGCGCCGTCGGCCACCATTGCGCAAAACCGCAAGGCACGCCACGAATATCATCTGGAAGAGCACTTCGAAGCCGGCCTGGTCCTGGAAGGCTGGGAGGCGAAGTCACTGCGTGCCGGTAAAGGCAACCTGACCGAGGCCTACGTCCTGCTCAAGGATGGGGAAGCCTTTCTGTTCGGTGCTCGCTTCGAGCCCCTGATCGCCGCCAGTACCCACGTCAACCCGGATCCGGTGCGCACACGCAAGCTGCTGCTGCATCGCAGCGAACTGGGACGTATCTTTGGTGGCGTACAGAAAGAGGGCTACACCTGCGTACCGGTGAGCCTGTACTGGAAGAAAGGGTTCGCCAAGTGCGATATCGCCCTGGCCAAGGGTAAGCAGAAGTTTGATAAGCGCGCTACTGAGAAGGAGCGCGACTGGAACCGTCAGAAGCAGCGTCTGATGCGGCAGGGCAGCTAACCCGGGTTAACGGGCCGCCCCCTGCACGCGTGACACTGTCTTCAGACTGTACCGGTTGGCGCTACACCGACTGATGGGTGTTCACGTCCTGAGCCCGGCTGTCGCCGCGCAGCTGCCAGTAAAACTGCAGCCAGGCGCGCAGCACCGCAGGCAGGAAGTAAACGGCGAACAGAATCACCGGAAGACGTGCCTCCGGAGTCGCCATATCCACCAGGTACACACCACCTGCATACGCAGCCAGCGCGAATACCAGTTGCAACGCTCTGTAGAGCAGCGGCTGAGCCTTCAAAGGCGACAGTGCCTTCTCGGAAACTTGCCCTGCTGACCGAAAGATCGTGTTCATCGACTTTCTCCTTTAATGAACGACAATGCTTTGATCAGCGGCCTTTATATAACGTCTATTTCAAGGCTCGCTGTAAAGCCATTGTGTGATACACAATTTCGAGCTGGATGTTCCATGGTGGCTTGTGGCTACCTGAGCATCACTCGCTCAACCTCACCATCGGACAATGACACAGTGCCGTGATGACACCTGTATAGTGCGCTTGAAAAATGACAAAACAAGTATTCCGGGTCTGATTGTCAGACAGCATTCGGGTATTAAAGTAACACTTTTCACAATCTGGTTACATTTAGAACATGATTCATGGCGTTTACCCCCACAACATGTCCGATCCGGAACAGCCCCGGCCCCACTTGTGAATCGACTTCCCTGCCCCCATCACCTACAATGAACCCATCACAGGGGCCGACCTGGATTCGACGCCGGTACTGAATTCTGTGGTGCATGCCGAGAAGGTCACGAGTCTCGTAAATCATTTGTGGCACATTAAAGCAATCGCTAACGACGATTCTTACGCACTAGCAGCTTAAACCCTGCTTATCGCCAATCGACCCTGCCTGTGGGGAAGAGCGGCGAGCATCGCAACACAGGCTCGCAGCAAAGTCCGCCCCGGATGGCGCTGTTAAAACTCTTAGGGGCCCGGCTTTCACGTCCTGCCAGTTGGGTTGTGAAGGCTTAAATCAATAAACTTGGCTAAGCATGTAGATCTGCAGATGGATTGCTGACGGACGCGGGTTCGATTCCCGCCGGCTCCACCAAACAGCAAAAAGAAAGGGCCGCCCCATTGGGGTGGCCCTTTTTTGGTGGCGTTCTGCGGACGCCTGATGCCTGAAATAGCCCCGCTGATTAACCTGGGAAGAGCTTTAACCTGCACTGTACTCAAGAGGCAAGACCTGAGCCAGAAGGCGCCGTGCCGCGTAAAATTTACATCCCAAGTCTTCTTGCGATCTCAAGAAGTAATTTTGATTGTTTCTCACTAACATTTTTTGCAGGTATTTGTGTCGCTATAGCAAGTATGTCCATCTCTTTAGGGGTCAGATCTTCCATTTTTAGACCGCGTTCAGCCACGCTTTTCCAGAACTCTGCTCCCCGATTATATACTTCAATCTGAGCGTTAATTTGATTATCTATTCGTTGCTGACGCTTTGCGTTCTGTCTGCGCTCATTGGCTGAACCTTTTGATAGAACCCAGTCTTGATCACCAAGAGCATCAATGACCACATCAGATCCCTCAAAATTCTTCCAGCAAAACTCTCTTTTAGCATACTCGGTAACGTTGGATATCTGTGAAGGTGTATCTGTCAGCCAGTCACAAGCCTTTTCCGCGATACGGGCAATGATATCACCCAATGAATTCGTTATACCTTGATGTGACCATATCTTGTTAAAATCAGCTTCTAACCCTTCTCGACCAAGCCTCGAGGCAATCAATGCTATTGCGTATGTAACGATGTTTGCCCTGTAGCCACCTTGGTACCAAGGTGCCGAGCTAACAATTCTCTCGGTAGATTTGAAAATAATTGCCTTTGAGACCAAATCCCGATAGTAGCTTTCCGAAAAGACGGTATCGTCCTTCTCCCACTGAACTGCTATGTCGTTGGCAAATCGGGCGAAGTTTTTTTGCGCCCCTAAACTAACGACATGAGGCTTCATCGCCCAGCTATTCAAATACTTGGCAAGATCAGTCTTGGAAAACATTTGAGCGCGAGGATACTCCATCTTGAACTGCTTTTTTTTGGAAGCAGTCAGATAGGCCTGCTGGTCAAGATACTGTCCTCGTGTTCTTTCATAGAACCACTTTGTTTGAGTCTGTGAGTCCGGCAAGGGGGGAGCCCAAATTCGTTGAGAGAGCTCTTGAATACGAACGTGGAAAGGATGGTTTGAAAAGAAGTCAGCTTCACTTACAGGGTTTTGGCTGTTCGAGTATCTTGAAATGAGCGGGACAACTTCAGTAACCCTTTCTGGCGCAATTTGAGTAACTTTCATTTGTACTTGAATGTTTGATAAGTCGACCTTGTCTCTCTTCCAGGCACTATAGATTGAGGCAGTTGTTTGACCGCCGTTCACAATCTGGAAGTTTTTCAGGCGTACAATAGAAGTGCCTTCCGTTGAAGATTCAGTGTAAACCTCCTCTGCAGTAGCCGAAATGCCATTATTGTAGGCCAAGAACATCTCGGGCTCATTGAGAAGTGTATTTCGAATGCCTTTATTAACCTTACTTCTAACCTGCAGAAAATTCCTAACATTCTGCTCCAGTAGCCTAGCCCCATAGAAATCATATAGCTTAGCCAAGTATTCACCGGGAAGTATTGACACCCATGATTTGCAGGCATCACTAACCTGAGGGCCTGGGAGGCAATGTATGGAATAACCTGACTCACCAATATTAATCTCTATATCCTCACGCTCCCTGCTTGAAAGCGCCAACCGATGCAAGCGGCCGAGATCCCAAATGCTATGAGTGACCAAAACACCACCCAGATTCTTATCTGGTATTTGCTTGAATTGCTTTGTCAAAACCGCATCAGAGAACACAAAGAGCCTGACTCTTAAAATTGAATCTCTTAAATCAAAAATAAGATCAGCTAGCTCGTAGGCATCTGATGTCTCCTCAAGCTTATCCAGCATCCTCCCATTTGAAGACTGATCATAAAAGCTCGCTAACCTCTTAAACCCCTCCGATATATCAGTATTCGTAAGCGACTCGATATTATTAGTATTGCGAAAATCACTGGTTATTAGATTGAGAACGCCATCATCACCCGAGAAGAAGTAACCGTTAACCTTCACCCCCCTCATTTTGATGTAACAGTTCTCAAAACCATCCAAATCCCCCGAACCCATGACATATTCAGAATAGTAATCAGAGAACTGATTCTCTAGAAATTGCCCCTCGGAACCGGCAGCAATATCTAGCTGACTCTTTAAATCTTCGTAAAATTCCTGGATTTCAATTGCCATTAATTATCTCGTCAACATCCACCTTCCAATCAGAGCAGCCTGCCATATCAATGGAGTATTTTACACTGCCAATATGACCAGGTATGGTTGCGATAGTTATCTTTGGAAATGATTCATCCACAGCATAGATTGATGACTCACCAATAGAGTAATAAGTGTGGCCGTACTCCTCTCTCGGCAAATAGCCTGCTTGGAATAACTTTTGTCTAAAGACCTCCTGCCCATCAGGGGAAAACATTTTGCAGGTCTCGTCGACAAATTCATTCAGAGAACAACCACTTTGAATATCTGACGTAGCATCCACTATTAATGTATACAGGTATAAAAACCCGTCATGATATAGCTGTCTCTCTGAAGAAATCATTACACTATTAGATCTGGAGGTTCTGGATTTCACCTCAATAGCTTTGTTTCCAAAAACGAAATCATGCGACTCTTTGTCTGGGCCAAGCCACGCCTCAAGCGAGGCCATCTCTTCCATCTTTGGCAGCAAAAGACTCGTTAGAGCTTTCACTTCCGCTATAAGTCCTCTCTGCTGGTCAGGTGTCAAAATTTTACTCTTGGCTTTCTTCAACAAAGATTGCCACATTTTCAAACGACCAGTAATTAGAGCAGGAATATCTTTTTCGCCTGGTACATTTTCTGACTCATTAATGATATCCAAGCATATTGTTTCAAACAGTTCAGCGTGAACCTTCTCTATTAATATTAGAGCAACCCCAAAGTTTCCATCGGAAAACGCCTTGAGCTCGACGCAAATACCATCAATTGAAGGAAGCTTCATCCCATAAGGATTAATCGAAGTCCTATAAATAAACAGGAATTTTGAAGAAGTGTCTTTTGCCCAAAAGAACTCCCACTTGCCAGAGTCATTAACCCTGCGAGTCATCAGTTCAGATTGTGGAGTATTGATTTTAGCCCAAGGCGTAGACATGACTATGCCTCCTTATTCGAATCTGGGTTTTCATCATCTTCGTCTTCTTCAGCATGAAGAAAGTCACGCCACCAAACCGTATTAACCATATACTCTTCTGCCTTAGGCTCTCTACCCTGAGCGGCAGGAAAACTAATACCAAACGCTATAACATTATTGTATGCGGGAAACTCACCTTCGGCTGGCTTTCGATCAAATAGGTTAATTGGGTGAACAATCAGAAGCGGACGTTCCCTGTGAGCTCTAAAATCCTTACCAGATGGGCTTTTATCAGCATTGTTCTTTATCTCTTCATAAAGAGCGATTGTTAATCCTGCTGCTTCGTCAGTTGCCTGACCCACTCGAAACTTGTTTCCAACCGTTGCTGATTTACCAGGCTCATGCTGATCTCCAATCACTCGCTCCCGGAGATTTATCGAATGAGTTTGCAGTGGAGAGAAAATATCATCGCTACGCCCGGATGTGACAACGATATCCCATTCTTCCAGTTCTAAACTCTTCCCTCCCTCGATATAAGAGAGCAAAGGACCCTTCTGAACTCGTAGGCAGTTTTCATGGTAGCGAAACCCTCCAAGAAATTTACGAATTAGCGAATAAGGTACTTTCTTATAGAAAAAATTTCCTTTTGGAGTGTAAATGTCATTTGGGGAAACCAATCTGTCTTTGGCTTCATTCAGCAAATCTATCACCAAATCCCGGTTCCAGGAAATCGTATCTTTATCGACTTTCAGAAGATGCGTTTCAATAAGCTGGCTTGACAGTGTTATCGCTTGAGTAAATTTCTCCGCTTTCTGCATTTTATTTCTAGCAGTTACGATCAGAGAATCTGGATGCCTTCTGACCCTCAACCCAAACTGTTCCGGGGTAAGGTTATTTGCCTCCATCCTCCTTACTTCCTGCCTTAGCTCTTTCGATGCTTCGCTTATGTGCTCATACCAATCTGCAGCATCCTCACTAATGAAAACCCGACACAAATCATTATAATTTGGCCTGTAACCAAACCATCTTGCCATCTGAAGAAGTGTGTCATACATGATTGAGTTTCTATAGAAATAACTAATAGATAGCCCTTCCAGAGTTAGCCCTCGAGATAAGCTAAAGCCCCCCACTGCAATCACATTCCTCCCTTCTTCGTAGTCAGGATAGTTCAAGCCTTCAGATGATGCGCTATTTACTGTAACAACACTTATAGGAGAAACAGCATCATTAAGGATTAACTGTACATCACTCCAATTTTCTTCTATATGCTCATATTCTGAATCAAACACATCCTTCAATGCTCGTATCGTCTTTGATTGTAAAGCATCCTTTGTTGGCAGTTTAAAACTCAACCTGATATCTTTTCTAAACTCGTCGAGCTTAGAAAAAATGGCATCCCCGACATTTTTCTGAACACTAGTAAACCTAGAAACATTAACCAACATCGAGTTGTGGCTTGATTTATCACCTCTAATTAGTCTTATCGCCCTTACTAAAACAAACAAAAGAATCGCTTTCTCGAGAGTCTCAGGCATGCCATTGAATTCCGCATGATTTTTATGCTTGAGTGGCAGGACGGCTTCCATATCATCAATGAAAATCAGTTTTCGCTTCGGCTCTGCAAAGTATTCTTCAGCCCCCATATAGTTACTTGGAGCCTCTAGTGAGTGGATAAAATGACTTGGAAAAAGATCGTCCCCCTCTTCGTCATTGAAGCTATCGTGATCAATAAATATGTTCGCAAATGGAGTGGCTGTATATCCGACGTATACCCGCTGGTCAAAGAGCTGGAGAAGTTGCCGAATTAGCGCATTAATTGTAGTTGATCGATCAGGATCTGAGGAGGTGTTAATTGAGGCGTTGTCTGCCTCATCATCTATAAGCATCATAGGAGCAGAACGTATGATTCCACTCTTGTCCGCATTATGAGCTTTAAGCCACTCAATTAGCCGGGTTAGTGTCCACTTGTTTTTCTTGATAACAAATACGACCGGCCCTGCAAATCCGGTTAGTGGCGCTCCAGCCACACTCTTGATAGATGTCGTATTAAAATCACTTTCAGTGTTTGTTAGTGAGACCATTGAAGGTGTGATTCTTCGGATCTTGCCGACTCCTACGCTTGTCGGCTTTTTCAACAGAGCAAGCGTACTATCAAGGCCCGATAGCCCCTCATCGATTCTTGCTTGTGTTTGAGATCGGAGATTGTTGTGGATGCCCGCGATGACTACTATTACCTTATAGCCGGCATCAACGGCCCTAGACAGTACTGCGGTATAATTAGCTGTTTTTCCAGATTGTACATCCCCGATAACCATTCCTTTTCTTGCCCATGCCCCCTTTCTTCTGGGATCTCCTGCAGAGTCTAAAATTCGCTCGCTAATCTTCGCAATCTTATTGACAACCGGCTTTGGGTAGCCATTTTTCAGAAGATACTGTTCATAGCGCTCCCAGTACTGCCAAGCAATATCTGACCTGGAATTTTCTACCCATTTCACATGGTCGGCAGCGAGAAGAGCCGCACCCTCCTCCATTGAAACATCCATTCCAGCCTGAATCTGTTTGATCGCGTCCTGGATTTCATCATCCGCGTATGACATCACCTTCCCGATCTTGGTAGCAAGGGCTGCCAGTTCGTCGAGGTCAACAGCGCCATTCCCAATCGAGGCGACGACCATGTCTCGCAATATCTTTATGTCACCCATTTCCAGACTCCTTAAGGATCTTTTCGAATAGGCCATCGTATAAAGAAAAGGGCTCGCTCATTTTAAGGGTCGCCTGTATTGAAGCCTCCGGCACGCCAATTTCCCGCATTTCTCTTAACAGCTCTAATCCAATTAAAAGAACTTCTCGCTCATCCTTATCCCTATCAACAGCCTTGGGATCCGCTGACATGTCAGCAAATAACTGGTTACAAGGAAAGGAACCCTCTATTAACTTTAGAAGATTATTCAACCTTTCGCCGTCCTCTTCCATAAAGCTTAATAGCTGATCAACTACGGGGTGATCTCTTTTTATTTTATAGTCAATCCGTCCTTGTGAAGCGTGCCTTTCCCATAAAGGGGTCGCGTCTTTATGCCTGCGAGTGTACCCTCTTCGGCTGTATGCTCTTTTGCTCCTAGTTGTAATTTGATCGATAACTCTTTTCAGTTCGTTTCGAATTTTTGATGGCGGGATGATTCTTGACTTTTTAACATCCACCTTCCAAAGGTGATCACTCTCATTGCCTATATCAATTAATACACGCGCCAAGCGATTTGCATCGGACATTGGAGCCAAACGAAACCAAGTTCCGTGCTCTATAAGACGCTTATTCCTATAAACATAAAACCCCTGATTCTTAGTGTATCCATCAGCTCCAGCATGCCTCTCAAATTCTTCTCTTGAGCACTTCGAATGATGAGGAAGAATGAAGGGCTCTATTACTACCGTGCCGCCACCAACAGAAATTGATTCTTTTGGAAGATGCTGAGTGGCGGAATTTTGGCGATTAAACGGATCAAAAGGGGATAGAGTATCTCCGTTAATTGTTATGACCACCTTATCTTTCTTACCTATTCCCTGCATAAATCTATGAAAAACGAGCTCAATATGGCTTCTTGCCTGATCTAATATTTCATTAAAGCTTATCTCCGGATCCGAAGAAGTGGAATCAACCAACCGATCAACAGACTCCCATATAACTAGCGTCCCGGAGGATGATAGCTGATCGCGAAACTCATCAATTTGCTGCTTGCTTAGTTTCTCTATCAGCCACTCTTTCTTTTGGGCTACAAGATCGAGATCCCAGCGATAGCCGGATAAGCTACGCTTTTTTTTTGAGACCACCGTCAGCCTCCTGCACTGAGAGAAACTTGCAGTTTTTAGCCCAAGCCCAAAACGGCCCAAATCATCTTCGTGACGACTTTCTGTTGGATTTCTACTACCCGGCTTCATTGCGAGAAATAGTTCTTTCTCGGTCATCCCAGCGCCATTATCTTTAATCCAAATTACCGGCTTAGCCGAAGCCCAACGTACATTTATTTCAATCCGAGTAGAATTCGCTGCAATACTGTTGTCGATAATATCAGCAAGGGCAGCTTTAAATGTGTACCCAATATCACGAAGGGACTCTATAAGAGATGATGCGTCCGGTGTATTCGGAAGAAGATCAGGCTTATTATTTTCCATACTCATTGAACACTTTTAAAAATTTCACAAATCCTATAGCTTATTTTATTTTTTCTCAAAGATCTGGATATCGACCACGTCGCGCCCAGTTTACAGGATTTCTTTGACAACCGACCCGGAAACAAAAACGTGTAATTTATTACACCCTTTAGACAATCAGATCAAATACAGTTTTAGCAAGCTGTCTAGCCAGATATGGCGGCACAGCATTTCCAACTTGGACATACTGCTGTGTTCGGTTTCCCTCAAACAGATAATTATCAGGAAATGTTTGCACCCTGGCAGCCTCTCGAACTGTCAGCGCCCTACACTGCGTCGGATCGTAGTGAATAAAGTAATGCCCATCCTTGGAAATGTGGCTGGTCACTGTTGTGGCTGGCCGCCCCTTTCTTTGCACTCTGAATCGATCAGCAAAGTGTCCAGACTTCCAGTTTGCATGGGCTGGCGCAAGACAATCTGGGAAGTCTGCCGCTTTTGGGATTGGATTTTCCGCAACTGAAAACGTCTCTGCCCAGCAAGCGCTGAAAAAATAGCGCCCCAAGTCGGATTCCATGTGGCCTCGAGACTCGTGATTCCTAAACACCTCTTGCGGGTCATCACCAAGCCAAGCCTTAAGGCCCATGGGTATATCTCTTGAAAAGGGTGTCTTTTTCCGTTTCTTGCTAAGAGTCGGATTCCGGGATTGTAGCTTCTCTACATTTCTCTCAATGCATGCCACCAAATCAGCATTGCACCTTCGCCGACCCAGCTCTCTAATCATAGAGCGAGCCTGACCTTTAATGACATCTTCCCAAGCTTCAGGGCTATCAGCCATCTTTGACAATTTGCTTCTCAGCGGGGGCACCCCATCGAGAGCACTCTCAATATGAACAGGCTCCTGCGTTGCTATCAGGCTTGGGATTCGTTCAATGTCTGTGCACACCCCTAGCAAAATCACTCGATGACGAGCCTGCGGAACACCAAAATTTTCAGCCTTGATAATGTAGTCAGAATCATTGGCATATCCATTGCCGGATTCATCCCATTCATCAGACTCAGCCACAAAGGAGTAAATCTTGTATTGCTTCCCTGTTGCCCGCTTTCCTTGCACAGCCTTGCAAGGATTTTTCAGGTCAGCCTTGATGGATGGAAAAATACGGGAACCTCCCACTTGAGAAGTCAGAATACCCTTTACGTTCTCCATGACAAACACATCAGGCTTGACAATCGAAAGAACCTGCAAATATTCTTGATATAGGAAATGCCGGCTATCCGCCTCGGGCTTGTAGTCCTTGATTCCTTTATTTCGAGATCGCCCAGCCAGCGAGTATGCTTGGCATGGTGGGCCACCCATAACGACCCAAGGCTCCCCTTTTTTCTCTTTCACCAGCTCTTTCAGGCGCTGGTGAATCACTTCATTGTCTTCGCCTAACGCCTTGGGGCCACCCAAAGACTCGATATTCGCTTCCTGCCACGCGTCTGGAACCTTCGCCTGGAACTCAGATCGATCTGTATGTCCTGCGAAATATTGATGGTAGTGTCTGGCGTCTCCAGTGCCCTTCAATAGTCGGTACAGAGCCCTTAGAGAGAGCGTCTTGTGAGCGCTAGTCTCTTTCTCGACAGACATTCGAATTTGAAAGCCGCCATCAACCCCGTCTTCAGGCTCATATGCGCTAAACCCTTCACCCAAGCCCCCAGGGCCTGCAAACAGATCTATGACGTTGATATTTTTTGACATTTTTCGAACCGACTTTTATTGATGGGTCTAGCATACCAGGAAAGAAGGGGCATGCCAGGAGAGATTAATCGTGGTTGATGTCGTTGATAGCCGAACACGATCAAAAATGATGTCCAACATTAAGGGGCAAAACACCAAGCCCGAACTACTTGTGCGGTCTGCCCTCCACAAAAGGGGCTTCAGATACCGGCTACACGACAAACGACTACCCGGAAAACCCGACCTGGTTTTCCCCAAGTACAAGGCGATCATCTTGATTAACGGCTGTTTTTGGCATGGCCATGACTGCCACCTTTTTAAGTGGCCCAGCACCAGACAGGCGTCTTGGCACCAAAAGATTGAACAAACCCGCCAGCGAGATGCCGCCAACCTGGTCGAATATCAAACGCTCGGCTGGAAAACGCTCACTATCTGGGAATGTGCACTGAAGGGAAAAAACAAGCTGGGCACTCAGAACACAATAGAAACCGCTGTGCGCTGGCTACAGTTTGATGAAAATGACGCCGAGATCAGAGAGAGACCTGCTGACTTGCCAAAGTGACGTTTCTCGATGCCACCTTCCATCCTGCTTAATCAACTTGTCGCCAGGCATTCCCATACCGCTTGAAGACTGGCATCGTAAACCCTGCTTCCATGCTGATGTTCCATCCTGGCAAAGATGCTTTCGGGCTTGCTGCATGCTAACGCCGCGAACATCTGCTCTCCGCCCTTAATGAACACAGTGGTTGACGGGGGATCATCAGGGTGGAAGGCCATCCCTCCACTCGCCATTTCATCCCACCACTCGAAGAGCCCGAACTTGCTTTCATCGTTCCAGTCAGGAATATCCATTTCACTGAACATGACGACCTCCTTTTACCTTATACTGCACATAATGACAGCAAATATAAAGCAGCCTTTGTCGGCACCTTAAACCCTTGTCGAGAGGCGCTTGTCTGCTTCTTTTTGACCAAAAAAATCGGGGACATATATGATCACCCAGCCCGTAATCTCTAACCCACATAAAAACCGACAATCCCCCACGGGAATGGGTGTGCTTGCGACGGCTGACTCTTTCGCCATCGAGAACTTTCTCAAACCTGGATCCAACCACTCCTAACGATGGTCGCAGACCACGCATCCGCCTCTGACGAAAACACATTAATCACTTTAATTCCGGCTCCTCTCAGCCTTAAGCTAGCGGGTAGGTTGGCAATCTCTGGAGAGCGCTTCAGTTTCTGCCATTTGCGCAGCAAGCGGTGAACGCTTGCCCACCCAATCACTGACAAACAACCTGTCGGTTCATCGACGCTAAGGAGCGCCTGATCCCTATGATTCTGGCCACTGCTGCTATCGCATTTGGTTTGTTGCTGCTGGTGTGGAGTGCCAACCGGTTTGTGGAGGGCTCCGCCTCCACGGCTTCCCACTTCGGTATGCCGCCGTTGTTGATCGGCATGGTGGTCGTCGGTTTCGGTACCTCCGCGCCGGAGATGGTGGTGTCGGCGCTGGCCGCCTCGCAGGGTAATCCGGGAATCGCCCTGGGTAACGCCTATGGCTCGAACATCACCAACATTGCCCTGATCCTGGGGATTACCGCCCTGATCAGCCCTATCGCCGTGCATTCGCAGGTGCTACGCAAGGAGCTGCCCATCCTTGCACTGGTCACCGGCCTGGCCGCGTGGCAGCTGCTGGACGGCGAAATCACACGGGTTGATGCGCTGGTGCTGCTCGGTGTATTCGGCGCCCTGATGACCTGGACGATCTGGCAGGGCATGCGAAAGAAAGAGGATGCGCTGGCAAGCGAGATCGAGCAGGAACTAGACGTGCGCGCCATGCCTCTGCGGCGGGCCATCTTCTGGCTGGTGGCCGGGCTGTTGTTGCTGATTGTCAGCTCCCGGCTGCTGGTATGGGGTGCGGTAGAGATTGCCCAGGGGTTTGGCGTCAGCGATCTGATTATCGGCCTGACCATCATCGCGGTGGGCACGTCGCTACCGGAGCTGGCATCGTCGATCATTGCTGCCAGAAAGGGCGAACACGATATCGCTCTGGGCAACATCCTGGGGTCCAACCTGTTCAATACCCTTGCCGTAGTAGGTATCGCCGGCACGATCCATCCATTGGCGGTGGGACCCGAGGTGTTCAATCGGGACATGCTGGTCATGGCGGCGCTGACCCTATCGCTATTCGTGATCGGTTACGGGTTCCGGGAGCAAGGGCGCATCAACCGCATTGAGGGCACCCTGCTGCTGGCTGCTTACGTTGGCTATACCCTTTACTTGCTCAGTACGGTATTCGGCCAGGCGTAATAGCCACATGCGGCTTGCCGATGGCGAGCCGAACCAGCGACCGTAAATCGGACACACGGCGACTTTCACCTGCCAATAACGGGCCACACCGTTATTGGCTTTGATTCCAGTTACCCCTGCCCTTAAGCTGACCTGAAAGCCACCATGCAGGGATAACAATAATGAAGCTCACCACCCTTACTCCGCCCCTGCAGGCTCTCCACGATTCCTCTGATGATATCCTGCTGGTATCGCTGATCAGTAGTGACGGTATGCCGGTGGTGCATATTGGTGAGGGGCTGGATTATGACGAGCAGAGTGCGCTGTTTTTCGAGATGAAAAAAGCCTGTGACCGGGTACTCGACGGGTTACGGCTGGGTCATAGCGAAGAAATCTTCATCCGCTGCCGGGAAGGATGCATCTGTATCTGGCCCGTGGGCGATATGGTGTTTGCCTGTATGGCACGGCCATCCGTGAACTCTCAACACATGCAGATGCTCGCCTGGAAAACCGTATCGGCCCTGGGAGCACTGGTTTAGTCCTTCACTCACCCTGCCTTCACACCCAGATCACAAAATGCATCCTGCCCAGCAATTACGCGGCCTCCAACCTCCTGAATTCTCTTCAGCGCAACAAAAAAACACAGCCATTGCATAGAGAGATACACCCGTACTAATTAGGGTCAGAGCACGACTTTTGGAGGGATCTTCATGCAGAGAAAAACAGGTATTGGCGCCCTGCTGGCGGCGCTACTGGGTGGCAGTGTGCTCAGCCCGGTGTGGGCGGATGATTCACCGTCTTTTGCGACGCAAACGCAGAATGAGGTCATCGACAATCAGTACATCGTGACACTGGCCCCGGACATTATTCAGCGCCTTGGTGTTACGGATCTGACCACGGCGATTCGCACCCTGCTGGCCACGGTGGGTGGCGGCGACGTGCTTTATACCTACCAGCATGCGCTCACCGGCATGACAGTGCGGCTAACGGATCTGCAGGCCACTCTGCTAGGCCAGCTGCCCGGTGTGATCGGTCTGGAACAGGACCGTCGGGTGCAGGCCATCGCTACCCAGGCAAACGCCACCTGGGGCCTGGACCGGGTGGATCAGCCGGCACTGCCACTGGATGGCAGCTACCAGTACCCCAACAGCGCCGGTAACGATGTCACCGTCTATGTGATCGACACCGGTCTGCGCGCCAGCCATAACGAATTCAGCGGGCGGGTCAGTCCTGGCCGTAACTTCGTCAGCAGTGGCGGCGGTTTCCTGTTTGGCGGCGGCAGCGTCGACCCGGCCAATACCAACGACTGTAATGGCCACGGCACCCATGTGGCCGGCACGGCCACTGGCACCATTTACGGGGTGGCCAAGCAGGCACAGATTGCCCCCGTAAGAGTCCTCGACTGTAACGGTAGCGGCAGCAATTCCGGCGTCATTGCCGGGGTGGACTGGGTAGCCGGCAATCACCGCAAGCCCGCCGTGGCGAATATGTCTCTGGGGGGCGGCAGCTCCAGCGCCCTGGATACCGCCGTGCGCAATGCGGTATCCGCAGGGGTGAGCATGGTGGTGGCCGCCGGTAACGACAACACCAACGCCTGTAACGGCTCCCCCAATCGGGTGGCAGAAGCCCTGACTGTCGGGGCAACCACCCGAATAGACCAGCGCTCTTCGTTCTCCAATTTCGGCGCCTGTGTGGACCTGTTCGCCCCGGGTAGCGACATTACCTCTGCCTGGTTTCAATCCGACACCCAGACCGCACGCCTGAACGGCACCTCCATGGCAGCCCCTCATGCTGCCGGTGCAGCGGCCGTGTATCTGGGAACGAATCCCAGCGCCAGCCCTGAGCAGGTGTTCGCGGCACTGGTCGATGGCAGCGCCACCGGCATGATCAGCAATGCCGGCAGCCAGTCACCCAACCGCCTGTTGCAGGTAGGTGAAGACGATGGCGGCACAGTGATAGATCGTTTGCCCACGGCCGCCTTTACGGCCCAGTGCAGCGGCACCGTCTGCCAGTTCGATGCCAGCGGCAGCAGCGATGATATTGGCGTGGCTGCATGGGACTGGACCCTGGGCGACGGCAATGTGGCCAGCGGCGAACAGATCAGCCATGACTACGGCAGCGCCGGCAGCTTTACCGTGACGCTGACCGTCACCGACACTGCCAACCAAACCGCCAGCATCGACAAGAGCGTGACCAGCGAAGACACCAGCAACCCTTGCCCAAGCTGCACACGCTATGAAGGCAATCTGGGGAATGGCAGCTCCGTAACCTTGCCTTCCGGTGGCTTCAGCTACGGTGGTGGTAATGTGGAGGCCTACCTGTACAGCCCTGCCGGTGGCGCCTTCTCACTGGCCCTGGAGCAACGTAGCTGCTTCCTCTTTTTCGGCTGTCGCTGGTCCCAGGTGGTTAGTGCGCAACCGCAAAATGGTGTGGCAGAGCTGAACGGCTCGGTGGGCAGCGGCACCTACCGATGGCGCGTCACAGCGCAAAGCGGCTCCGGCGCTTATACGCTGTTGGCGAACCCGCGCTAAACACGCCTTGCCCTTAAACGAAAAAACCACCGCGTGCGGTGGTTTTTTCGTTCTACCGGTAAGCGTCAGCAGGATCAGGCCACGGCAGCATCCTGTTGCTCATCATGATTCTGCTCACCCTCATACAGGTCTTCCAGACGGTCACCCTGAGTCATCAGGTATTCGAAGGCAGCCAGCGATGCCTTGGACCCTTCACCCATGGCAATGACGATCTGCTTGTAGGGCACAGTGGTGACATCGCCACAGGCATAGATACCTTCTTGTGACGTCTGGCACTTCTCGTTGATGACGATCTCGCCGAAGCGGGAGCGCTCCACCACGCCATCCATAAAGTCGCTGTTAGGCACCAGACCGATCTGCACGAACACCCCTTCCAGCGGCAGCTCGTGTACGGCTTCGGTGGCACGGTCCTGATACTCGATGGCGCTCACCTTGCCATTGCTGGCCTTGATCTCACGGGTGGCCGCGTTGCGGTGAATGGTGACGTTGGCCTTCTGTTCTGCCTTGTCCACCAGCACCTTATCCGCCTTCAGCTCGGGCATGAATTCAAACACGGTGACAGATTTGACGATGCCGGCCAGGTCCAGTGCCGCTTCGATGCCGGAGTTACCGCCACCGATCACCGCCACGTCCTTGCCCTTGAAGAAGGGACCATCGCAGTGCGGACAGTAGGCCACACCGTTACCGATGTTTTCTTTCTCGCCGGGCACACCCAACTCTCGCCATTTGGCACCGGTGGCCACGATCAGGGTCTTGGTATCGATTTCCTCACCGGAGGACAGCACCACGGTCTTAATCTCGCCGTTGCGTACCTCGGCCACTTTCAGATGTTCCTTCACGGTCACATCGTAGTCATTCATGTGAGCGTGCAGGGCGCCGGACAATTCCGGGCCGGTGGTTTTCTTCACCGAGATCAGGTTCTCGATATCCATGGTGTCTTTCACCTGACCCCCGATACGATCGGCAATCAGGGTGACCTTCAGGCCCTTGCGGGCGCTGTAGATGGCCGACGCCACGCCGGCGGGGCCACCACCGATCACGGTCACGTCCTGCAACGGCAGTTTTTCTTCGCCGCCTGCCTGGGCGATGGCCGGGTCGAAAGCCAGCAACTTGTCGATCAGCTCGGCGGCGGTGACCTTGCCGTTGGCGAACAGCTCACCGTTCAGGTACACGCTGGGCACGCCCTGAATGTCGCGCTCGTTCACCGTGTCCTGAAACAGACCGCCGTCGATCATTTCACTCTTGATGCGCGGATTGAGCAGGGCGAACTGGTTGAGCGCCTGCACCACGTCCGGGCAGTTGTGACAGCTCAGGCTGATGAATACCTCGAAGTGCAGGTCGTCTTTCACGTTGGCGACCATACGTTGCAGGCTGTCATCCAGCTTGATGTCGGTCCCTGATGCATGCAGAAACGCCAGCACCAGGGAATTGAATTCGTGGCCGGCCGGGATACCGGAAAAACGGATACCGGTGTCCTCGCCGTCCGCCTCCAGCAGGAAGGAAATGGGGCTGCGCAGAGCATCACCCAGGTCCCGTTCCTCGAAGGCCAGATTGTCACTGACACCGGCGATGTCGGAGAGAAACGTCACCAGTTCATCGCGCTTTTCGTGCGCACCGGTCTGCAGCACGAAAGTGATCTTTTTCTGCATGTTGGCTGCATAGCCTTTCAGGGCCTGCAGGATGTCATTCGTGAGCATGAGTCTTCCCTTAGCGTGAGTTCAGTAATCAGTGACTAAAAAACATACCCTCTCCCTGTCCCTCTCCCGCAAGCGGGAGAGGGGCCCTTCCATTGAAGGCAGGTGTTAACGGGGAGCGGGATAGGCCGGTTTAGATCTTGCCGACCAGGTCCAGGGAAGGCGCCAGGGTTTCTTCGCCTTCTTTCCACTTGGCCGGGCACACTTCGCCGGGATTGTTGCGGACGTACTGGGCCGCTTTGACCTTGCGCATCAGGTCGTCGGCGTCGCGGCCGATGCCTTCGGCGGTGATTTCCATGGCCTGGATAACGCCATCCGGATCGATCAGGAAGGTAGCGCGATCTGCCAGGCCCTGACCTTCACGCATCACACCAAAGTTGTTGGTGATGGTGCCGGTCTGGTCGCCAACCATGTAGTAGTTGATCTTGCCGATGGTGTCGGAGGTGTCGTGCCAGGCCTTGTGAGTGAAGTGGGTATCGGTGGATACGGAAAACACTTCCACGCCCAGCTTCTGCAGCTCTTCATACTTGTCAGCCACGTCGCCAAGCTCGGTGGGACAGACGAAAGTAAAGTCGGCCGGATAGAAGAAGAAAATGGCCCACTTGCCTTTCACGTCGGCTTCGGAAATGTCGACAAATTCGCCCTGCTTGAATGCGGTGGCGTTGAAAGGTTGGATCTCGCTGTTGATCAGTGCCATGTGGTTAGGACTCCCTAGCTTGGTCGTTGATTTGTTTCGGCGAGAAGTAGAATGGGGAATCTGCACTGATAGTTAAATTTGAAACTTCTAATGGCGGCGATAGGGAGTACCTAACAACCCTCGCAATAACGTCTTTTCTACTGTGGGAAGCGATGCTCGCAACGCGAATAACCGCGATCTCGCCGTCCGTTCGCGATGCAAGCATCGCTTCCCACAAACAACAGGATTGTTGCGGGTTAGCTCAAAAACGGTTCAGAACAGGGACAACTGGGAGTCATCGGGCTTGCTACCACGGCGTGAGCGGCGTCGGCGGCTGCCGTGGCGTTGGTTGACTACCCGGCTCTCGTCCCGGAAGCCGGCTTGCTGACGGGCCTGGGCCAGGCGCTGACGGGCCGCCCGCACCGCCGTGTCGAAGCACACCAGCGGCGCGGGATAATCCCGCTCGATCACCACCCCGGCGTCCCGCTGCTGACGCGGGCCCATCTGCCAGGGCTGGTGGATCCAGGTAGACGATACCTGCCTCAACTCGGGCACCCAGCGGCGAATAAAGGTGCCCTCCGGGTCCAGCTTGCGGGCCTGCAACGTCGGGTTGTACATACGCAGGGCATTGATACCGGTGACACCGGCCTGCATCTGCACCTGGGGAAAATGAATGCCCGGTTCGTAATCCACAAACAGGCGCGCCAGATGCAGCGCCGGTTCGCGCCAGTGCAGCCAGAGCGGGTAACAGGCCATGGAAACCAACATGGCGCGCATGCGGAAGTTGATCCAGCCATGGTGATGCAGATAACGCATGGCCGCATCCACCAGCGGCCAGCCGGTGTGACCGCTTTGCCAGGCCGACAACCACTGCGGGTTATCAGGCCCGTCGCGCAGGTTGCGCAACAACGGGTGCACACTGCAGGTTTCCATGGAGACCTGGTCTTCCAGTTTCTGGATGAAATGGCAGTGCCACCAGAGGCGCGATTCGAAGGCGGACAGGCCTGCCCGCAGGGCCGGGTCATCTTCCTGCTCCAACGCCTCCCAGGTCTCCTGCACCACCCGGCGCAGGCTCAGGCAGCCCCAGGCCAGATAAGGGCTGATACGCGCCCCGCAGTGTTCGGCTTTCTGCGGCGCACTGATGCCACCGCGATAGCCTCGTGCCCGTCGCTCCAGAAAACTCTGCCAGACCGGTTCCGCCGTATCGGTACCACCATGCTGACGCCCCGGGCAGTCGGACCGGTCTGCACCACGGGCGGTGCGCAGGTCCGGCCAGGGATCGGCGGGGGCCGCCGCCTGGATAGTGGACGGCAGCGTGGCCTGGGGCCGGGTCATAAAATCCTGCCAGTGTGTCCCCCAGTGATCCCGGTCCAGGCAGGGACGCTGGACCCCGAAGGGCGCTTCCTCATGCCAGGGCACCCGCCGCTCCCCGCACCACTGCTTCACGGCCCGGTCGCGGGCATAGGTCCAGGCGCCGCCGTATTCCTCATGACTGTGCAGCACCATGGCACCAAAGCGCTGTTGCAGGTTCGCCAGCACGGTCACGGCCTCCCCTTCCACCACCCACAGCGGCAACCCCAGCCGGGCCAGTTGGCCGCGTAAATCCCGCAGGCTTTCCGCCACGAAACGCCACTGGCGCAGGCTGGTGTCCGGCTGCTGCCAGTAACCAGGCTCCAGGATATACAGGGGCAGCACCGGGCCCTCCCGGCAGGCGCGGGCCAGCGGGCCGTGATCATGTGCCCGCAGGTCACGCTTGAACCAGACCACTTGCAGCGTCATGCCAGTTTCAGATCCGCAGCAGGAAGCGGCAGCATGGCCGCCGGGTAATCCGGCAGCGGATCATCCTGCCCGAAGGTGAAATGCAGCGACAGACACTGGCGGGCAGACAGTGCGCGCAAGGCGGGCAACCAATAGTGCAGGTGCTCGCCCTCGGGATCGTAGTGCTGGCACTGGCGAGTAGGGCTGAAGCGACGGCCGCCGCGGGCATCGTGCCCCACGCCGGCGATGTAGGCCCAGTTGCCCCAGTTGGAGGCCACATCATCGTCCACCAGGTAGTGCTGAAACCAGCGGGCACCCCGGCGCCAGTCCAGCCCCATGTCGTGCACCCAGAAGCTGGCCAGGTTCTGCCGGCCCCGATTGGAGGCATAGCCGGTGGCCATCAGTTCGCGCAGGTTGGCATCAATAAAGGGCAGACCGGTGTTGGCCTGACACCAACGCTGCCAGTATTCACGGGCCAGTGACGTTGCCGGTCGCCGCGGCGCCTGGTCATTGAGCCCGGCATAGTGAAACACCCGGGCCCCGTGTTCTCGCAGCGACCAGTGGTAAAACTCCCGCCATAGCAATTCCACCCGCAGCCATTCACTGCCCGGGTTGGCGCCATGACCGGCTTCGTAGTCGAGAATGCGCTGCCAGACCCGCCTTACAGAGAGATTCCCCCAGGCCAGGAAGGCGCTCAAACGGCTGGAATAATGCTCCCCGATCAGCCGGTTCCGGGTCTGCTTGTAGTGGTCCGCGCTGCGGGTCTCAAACAGGTAATGCTCCAGCCATTGCAGGCCCGCCTGCTCTCCACCGTGCAGAGAAAAGTAGTCCTGGGAATTGCGCTGCCAGTGCTGGCTGCGTTTCGCCAAAAGCTCACGGGCAAGCTCGGCGAAGGGAGGCGTGGGCAATGACTGGGCGGCGGTAAGGGACGGCGGCGGACCGTCCGGCTGGGACACCGGCACGCCATCGCGACTATCCACCTTGCGCCGAAAACGGCTGAAGGTGGCCGGGAAAGATCCCTCCCAGGGCAAGGCCTCGGCGGCAAGCAGGGTCTGGGTCTCTTCTTCGATAACCCGGATACCGGCCTGTCGCAACGCGGCGATCATGGCGGCCTCTTCCGGGGCCTGGGCCGCCGCTGTTATCACCTGCAACGGCTGCCGGGCGTGCCAGTAGCTCAGCAGCGTTACCGGCTCCGCCCGCAGGCACTGCAGGGCCAGACCACGTTGTGCCAACTGCGCCTGCAAGTCGCTGAGACTTTCCAGTAAAAACGCTGACTTGGCCGGGCCCAGCCGGTCCATGCCATCCGCATCCGCTTGCAGCCAGTGGTCGGGCAACAGATACAGCCCCAGCACCGGCTGCGACAGACTGGCCGCCCGCTGCAGCAGCGGCTGGTCCGCCACGCGCAGGTCTTGCCGGAACCAGACCACGGTAATCATTGCGGTCTCCCCTGGCGGCGACAGCGTTCACTGCAGTACACCACCTGCTCCCAGTGCCGCGCCCATTTGCGGCGCCAGCTGAAGGGCCGCTGACACACCGGGCAGGTCTTCTGCGGCAGCGCCGCCTTGTTGCCTTTCCAGCCGCTGCTCACAGGGCCTCCGGGTCCGCCAGCAATTGTTCCGCCCGAGTCAGCATGGCGTTGACCTTGGCCGGGTCCATGCGATCCAGGTTGCGATAGATCATGCGCATGCGGTGGTTGTTCTGGAACTGGCCGCGATGCCGATGAATGAAATGCCAGTAGAGGCTGTTGAACGGACAGCTGTCATCGTCACTGGCGGTTTTGACGTTGTACTGGCAGTGCTTGCAGTAGTCCGACATGCGATTGATATAACTGCCGGACGCCGCATAGGGCTTGCTGCCCAGGTAGCCGCCATCGGCATGCATCACCATGCCCAGGGTGTTGGGCAGCTCCACCCAGTCGAAGGCATCTGCATACACTTCCAGGTACCACTGGCAAATGGCTTCCGGCAGCACGCCCAGCAGCAGGGCAAAATTGCCGGTGACCATCAAACGCTGGATGTGATGGGCATAGGCGTGGTCCAGGGTATTGCGCAAGGCCTCGGACATGCAGTGCATGCGGGTGTGGCCGCTCCAGTAATAACCGGGCAGCGGACGCTGATTGTTAAGCCGGTTTTCGCCGGCGTAATCCGGCATCAGCAGCCAATAGATGCCCCGCACATATTCCCGCCAGCCCAGGATCTGGCGAATGAACCCCTCCACCGCATTGAGCGGCGCCTGACCATCCCAGTAAGCCTGCTCGGCGGCCTGACAGACCACCAGCGGATCCAGTAAACCAATATTCAGATAGGGCGACAGCAGGCTGTGGAACAGGGTGTCTTCCCCGGTGACCATGGCATCCTGGAAATCACCGAAGTGCGGCAACCGCTGTTCGATAAAATGTGCCAGTGCCTGCTGTGCCTGGGCGGCGGTGGTGCCCCAGCGAAAATCTGTCAGGTTGCCGATGTGATCGGGGAAGTGCTGCTCCACCAGCGCCAGCACCTGCTCGTCGATGGCATCGCGAGGGAAAGAAAGGTCCACGGGCAAGGGCACGTCACCCTTGTAGGCCTTGCGGTTGCTGGCATCAAAATTCCACTGACCGCCCACCGGCGCATCCCCTTCCATGAGCAGGCCGGTGTGGCGACGCATTTCCCGGTAGAAGAACTCCATGCGCAGCTGTTTCTTGCCGCTGGCCCAGCGCTGGAAGAAGGCCGGGGAACAGAGGAACCGACTGTCTTCCAGACAGGTGACGGGGCAGGATAACTGTCTGGGCCACTGCTCATCGATCTGCTGCTGCAGACGGTATTCGCCACAGTGGGTAACCACCAGCTCCTCGGCCTGCTCACAGAGCGGGCCCAGCACCTCAGGCAGGCTGCCATGGTCATGCTCACCATAGGCAAAGTAATCCAGGTGCCAGCCGGCCTCGCGCAGGTCTGCGGCAAAGTGGCGCATGGCGCTGAAGATAAAGGCAATTTTCTGCTTGTGGTGGCCCACATAGGTGGCCTCGGCGTGCACCTCCGCCATCACCAGCCGGTCGCGCTTTTTGTCCAGCGCCTGCAGCGTGGGCAGGGACAGGCTGAGCTGGTCACCCAGAATGATTCCGACTTTCACGACCTCTCCCGCAACATCTGAAAGCTCAAGAATGCCGTCAGGGGAGTGGCCGCCGGGTGAAGGAACCCGACCCGGGAGCTGCACAAGTGAAAGGCGGATGACAGCCTGGCGCCGGTCACCTTGGGCAAGGAGTAACCCCTCATTGTTGGCGTCTTGGGAACAGGGAGACAACAAGCCCTGCCGGACTCAAGCGTCCCGATTCACCAGCCGCAGTTGCCGCCCCTGGAGCAGCGAGGATTCCACCAGTTGCTCGAACAGCATGGTCAGTGGTTGCGGGCGACCGATGGCGTAGCCCTGCACAAAGTCCACACCGGCCTCCTCCAGCACCGGAATCATGGCAATGTCCTCCACATACTCCGCCACGGTTTTCACACCCAGCCGGTGGGCCACTCCGCTGATGGATTCGACAATGGTGCGGTCCACGCTGGAATAGAGCAGGTTGCGCACGAAGCTGCCATCGATCTTGATGAAGTCCACCTGGAAATGCTTGAGATAATTGAACGAGCTGAAGCCACTGCCAAAGTCATCCAGCGCCACCTTGCTGCCCTTCTGGCGAATCCGCGCCAGCAATTCGCTGGCACTGGACAGCTGATTGACCACGGTGGTTTCGGTGATCTCGAAGGTAAGCCGCTCGGGCGCTACGGTAGTGTGATCAAGCAGCTCCTCCAGAAACGGAATAAAGGTGGGGTCATCCAGGGAGGTGGCTGACAGATTGATCGCCAGATGCAGGTTGGGCAGGGCTGCCAATTCTTCGCTGAGCGTAACCAGCACCTGAGTGAGCACCCAGCGATCGATGTGCGGCATCATCTGGTAGCGTTCCGCCGCGGGGATAAAGGCACCGGGATTGAGAATGTCGCCGTTGCGGTCACGCAGGCGCAACAGGATTTCGTAATGGGAGGCCCCTGTTTCCCCGCCGATGGGGCGGATTTCCTGGGCATAGAGCAGAAAGCGATTCGACTCCAGAGACTCGCGCAGACCCGCGGCCATCTGCAGCTCCAGGTGCCGGCGAGAGGCTTCGCTGTCATCCGGGGTGTACACCGAAACCCGGTTACGCCCCCGATGTTTGGCGGCGTAGCAGGCCACGTCTGCCCGACTCATGGCCTCTTCCACGCTGATCAGATTGCCATCCAGCTGCACCAGACCAACGCTGGCACCGATATCGTAGAGGGAATCCTTCCAGGCAAAACGGATGTCTCCCAGGGCCGCGATCAGTCGTTCGGCAATCTGCACGGCCTTGTCTGACGGGCAGCTACGTAGCAACAGGCCAAATTCGTCGCCGCCCAGCCGGGCCACCACATCCCCGTCGCGAATCTGACGGCCTATGACCCGGGCGCATTCGCGCAACAGGGCATCGCCGGCCACATGGCCGGCGGTATCGTTGACTACCTTGAAACGATCCAGATCGATAAAGCACAACACGCTATGCTCGGCGATGCCTTCATCCAGTGTCTGCTGCAGGGTGTTTTCAAATTCGCGCCGGTTGGTCAGGCCGGTCAGCGCATCATGGGTGGCGTGATAGCGCAGCTTCTTCTGCATGGCCCGGCGGGCGCTCACATCTCGAAACACCATTACCGCCCCTCTCACGTCACCGTCGGCGGTTTTCACCGGGGCTGCCGAATCCTGGATTTCATAGCGACTGCCATCGCGGCTCAGCAGAAAACAGTCCTCGCGCAAAAAGCACATGTCGCCACCGCGCAGGGCCACAGCAATGGGATTGGTAGGTGTTGGCCGCCCCTCTTCATCACTGAGCTGCAACACCGTATCCACCGGCGTACCCTCGGCATCCCTTTCCCGCCAGCCAGTTAGCGATTCCGCCACCGGATTCATAAAGGTAATCCGCCCGCCTTGATCCGTGGCGATAACCCCGTCGGCAATGGAATTCAGTGTTACCCGCAGGCTTTCCTTCTCGTGGGCCAGTGAGTGCTGCATGGTCCGTTCTGCGGTCACATCCCAGTTGGTTCCCACCATCAGGGGCACTTTATCGGGGCCGACCAGGGTGGTCTCGGCACGGGCGCGGATATAGCGCTCTTCGCCATCCGGGGTGAGGATGCGGAATTCCCCGTCCAGCTCGCCGGGAGCGTCCATCACCTGTTGCAGCCTGGGGCGCAGCTGAGCTAGGTCGTCCGGGTGAATGCGGTCGTACCAGATTTTCAGAGTGCCATCGCCCTCCTGCCCGGGTTGGACCCCGTACATCTCGTAGATGCGCTCATCCCAGTTCAGCTGGCCGGTGACGGTGTTGTACTGCCAGATCCCCACGCCTCCGGCAGACAGGGCCAGTTGCAGCTGGTGACGGCTTTCCGCCAGGGCATGCTCGGCGTCCTTCGCGGCCCGGATATCCTCGCACTGAACAATCAGATAGCGAACGTTACCCTCTTCACTGACACCGGCAATGGACAGGCGCACCCAGACCAACTCGCCGGCTTTGGTGACATAGCGCTTTTCCAGCCGAAGGCTATCCACGCGGCCTGCCAGTAACGCCCCCAGCTGCTGAAGATCCTCCTGCAGGTCATCCGGGTAGATCATCTGCTGGAAGGAACTCGCCAGTAGCTCTTCTTCCTGGTAGCCACTCAGACGGCACAGGGCCCGATTCACCGCCAACCAGCGCCCATCCGGGCCCATCAGCGCCATGGCAATCGGCGAACACTCCATGGTCAGCCTGAAACGTTTTTCCCGCTCCGCCAGGGCCGCTCGCCCGGCTCGTTCACGGCGGAAAAGAATAACCGCCAGGGCCACTACCCCCACGGCTGCCCCAATCAGCAAAGCCTGCATGGTTCACGTCCATTGTTGATTATTATGATTCCTGATCACCTGTTCACTTTTTGAACTGCCCAGCCCTTACTTGCCAGCGCCACCTGACAAAACCGGAACTTTCACCGACAATTGGGTGACTATCAGAGGGCCTCCCGCCCCAACATTCGCCCGCGGCTTGCCAATCGCTTTCCGCAAAAGGAGTATCGCCGACCCGGCTGTGCAGACCATGACGCTCCGATACCGTGCCCTACAATGCCTCGCCCTGCTGTTTGTGGCCTTTGCCCTGTCCCAGCTCTGGTATCTGGGTCAAGTGCTGCGCCTGCAACACCAGAATCCGGAGGCCAGCGCCTATATGCAGCGGGCCAAGGCTCAGGGGCAGGTGCAACAGTACTGGCGGGACTACGATCAGATCAGCGATTACCTGAAGCGCGCGGTACTGATTTCCGAGGACGCCCAGTTCACTAATCACAGCGGTTTTGACTGGCAGGGCATCCGTTACGCGCTGCGGCGCAACATGGAAGCGGGCAAGCCGGTGGCTGGTGGCTCCACCATCACCCAGCAACTGGCCAAGAACCTGTATCTTTCCGGCGCCCGCAGTTATACCCGCAAGGTTCAGGAAGCCATGATTGCGTTGATGCTGGAAATCGGCCTGAGCAAACGCCGCATTCTGGAGCTGTATCTGAATGTGGCCCAGTGGGGTCACCAGATTTACGGTGCCGAAGCCGCCGCCCGGCACTATTTTAAGGTCAGCGCCGCCGAACTCAGCATCGTCCAGGCGTCGCAACTGGCGGCCATGCTGCCGCGCCCCAATTATTATGATTTCAAGGGGCCGACCGATTATGTACAACAACGGGCCAACTGGATTCAGGAGCAAATGGCACTGGTGCGCATCCCCGATCCCGGGAACCTGCCGCTGCCATCCCCGTCTGAACCTGACCCTCTCCAAGGAAACACGCAATGAAGCAGTTTGTAGTACTTTGCCTGACCGGTCTGGCCCTGCTGGGCTGTAGCGACAATGACAGCAGCACTCCGCCGATCTCGTCACCGGCCACCGGTGACACCAGTAACCCGCTGGTAGGCGCCTGGCAAAACGGCGAACAGACACTGGTACTGGAAGAAAACGGCGATTTCTACCTGCCCGCCGACAACCAGCGCCAGGGCCTGACTTGGGAAAACCAGGATGGCACCTTCACCTTCCGCTATCTGGATAATAGCCGGCTGGCAGTGGAAACCCAGAGTGCCAGTGGCGAGCAACAGCAGGACACACTCAGCCTCAGCCCCTCCACCCACTCTACCGGGGAAGAAGAGCAAACCGACAGCCCTCTGTTCACCGGCGACTATCAACGCGCCAACGACGCCGTCGGTCATCTCAGCGGCAAGGTGGAACTCCCCGAGGATAGCGAACTGCCCGACAAGGCGGTGCTGACCGTATCCCTGCTCACCAGCAACGACGAGGCGGTGATCCGCCGCCTGATCCCCCTGACCAGCGATGCTCTCAGCCAGCCCTTCCGGCTGTATTACCCGGCCAGCGCAGTGAATGCAGATAGCGACTATCAGGTGCGCAGCCAGATCCTTGCCGACGGCGGCCTGTTCTTCGAGTCCGAACCCACGCCGCTGGTCGTCACCCGGGGCCAGTTTGCCGATATCACCCTGCCCCTCAGTGCGGTAATGACCGCCAGCGAAACCCTGCGCGGCGCCCTGGTATACCAGTACGGCACCACCAGCCTGATCCTCTGCAACAGCGATCGCCGCCTGCAACTGGCCGGCCCCCAGCGCGACGACCTGATCGACGCCTATGAAGCCGCCCGCGAGTATCCGCTGCAGCCACGCGTGGCCACCATCAGTGGCCTGCTGCGCAAGGTGCCCGGCGAACAGGAAGGCAGCACCCAGAGTGGCATCATCGTGGAAAGCTTTTCCCTGGAAAGCGGCTATGACGACTGCCGCCTGCCCAGCGCAGAGCTGACCAATACCCGCTGGCAGCTCAGTGCGCTCGGTGACAAGACGCTTGATGCGAGCAGTAAACAACAGCCCTACCTGACCCTGGACAGTGAAGGCAACGTGCATGGCAATGCCGGTTGCAACGGCCTCAACGGCAGCTATCAACTCAATAACGACAGCCTCTCCTTCGGCGCCATCGCGACTACCCGTAAGGCGTGCCCGGACATGACAGGAGAACAGGCCTTTTTGCAGGCGTTGAAAGCGACCAATGGTTTCCGCATCGACGGCGAGTTGCTGACCCTGTTCGATGACAACAATCAGTCGCTGGCCGGTTTCCAGGCCATCGCGCTGTAACCGCCCGCTGAGTCCTGGAGGGAAAGACCATGCGCATCCATTACCTGTCCCATGTGCCGTTCGAACAACTGGGGGCCATGGACGCCTGGTTCCGGGAGCGCGACGCCACCATCAGCCAGTCGCTGCTGTTTCAGGGTGACCCACTCCCTGACACCGGCGAGTTTGATGTACTGGTGGTCATGGGCGGCCCCATGGGGGCCGATGATGATGACAGCCATGCCTGGATGACCCCGGAAAAAGCACTGATACGCGACAGCATCGCCGCCGGCAAAAAAATACTGGGTATCTGTCTTGGCGCCCAACTGATTGCCCGGGTGCTGGGCGCCCCGGTAACCGCCAACCCGGACCGGGAAATCGGCTGGTTTCCGGTCTACCCCACCAGTGCCGGCAAATCCGACAGCATCGGCAAACTGTTTGCCGGCGCCCCGCCGGTGCTGCACTGGCACGGCGACACCTTTGCCATTGCTGACGGCGCCGTACATCTGCTGGAAAGCAAAGGCTGCCCCAATCAGGCATTTCGTTACGGGGATAATGTGCTGGGCTTACAGTTTCACCTGGAGCTGCAGGCCGACAATGCCGCCGCCCTGTGCGATGCCTGCCCGGAGGATCTGGCAGACGGCCCCTGGGTAGAACCCCGCGACAGCATGCTTGCCGACAAAGAACGGTTTGAGGATGCCCGGCAGTTACTGGGGCGAGTGTTGAGCACCTTTCTGCGCTAGAGCATTAATTGATAACGGCGCGAATGAGCCGTTGGGGTTTCTCAAAGCAAAGAGGCCGCGCCCATCGTATGGGCGCGGCCTCGTGCGTTTCTGAGCATGGATTGCTGTCTCGCGACAGTTATCAATTATCCATTCTCAATTATCAATTACCTCTCTGCCGCTATTAACTGTTCACTACCTTCCTGCACTCTGCCCACAGCCGACAGGATCGCCTGCAAGGCAGCCGCGGTCGTATCAGCCGCGGTAGCCACGGCACTCTGCACAGTGTCCCCCACCTGCACTCGCACACAGGCCATGGCGTTGGCTTCGGTGTTATCGCCCAATGAGTACTCATCGAAGGACACCACCTTCACCTCGCCACCGGTACGACGGTTGAGCGCGTCCACCAATGCAGACATGGCACCGTCGCCGCGGCCGGACAACAGGGTCACCGGCTGGCTGGCATCGCCGATGCTGATCTGGGCCTGCACCTGATCGTTGCTGCGGTTAAGGTCATAGGAGCGCAACATCCAGCCCAGCGGCACATTGAGATAATCGCTGTTGAAGCGACGGTGCACCCGCTCGCTGGTGATCTCGCCACCATCCTCTTCCGCATCGCGCTGCACCACACCGGCCAATTCCTGCTGCAACCAGCGCGGCAGATCGATACCAAAATCCCGCTCCAGCACGTGGGCCACCCCGCCCTTGCCGGACTGGGAATTGATACGCACCACTTCCTCGTAGCGACGTCCCACATCCGCCGGATCGATGGGCAGATAGGCCACCTGCCAGATATCCCCTTCCTGATAGCGGGCCAGGCACTTGCGGATAGCATCCTGATGGCTGCCGGAGAAGGCACTGAACACCAGATCACCGGCATAGGGGTGGCGCGGGTGGGTCTGGATATCGGTAATCTCCTCCACCAGGGCAATAATCTCCTTCATGCGTGAGAAGTCGATTTGCGGGTCGATGCCCTGGCTGTACAGATTCATGCCAGCGGTGACCAGATCCATGTTACCGGTACGCTCGCCGTTGCCCAGCAAGGTACCTTCTACACGGTCCGCTCCCGCCATCACCGCCATTTCTGCCGCCGCCACACCGCAACCTCGATCATCATGGGTGTGCACACTGATAATCACATGTTCGCGGTACTGAATGCTGTCATGGACCAGCTCCACCTGATCGGCAAACACATTGGGCGTGCTCACCTCCACGGTGGCCGGCAGGTTGATGATCACCCGCTGGCCCTGGTCCGGGCGCCACACCGCGTTCACCGCATCGATCACCTCAATGGCGAAATCCGTTTCCGTGGCACTGAAGGTTTCCGGGGAATACTGGAAGCTCCAGTGGGTCTCCGGCTGCGCCGAGGCACAGGCTTTTACCCAGCCGGCAGCGCGTTCGGCAATCGCCTTGCAGCCGGCCTTGTCCACGCTGAACACCTGCTCGCGGAAGGTGGGCGAAGTGGCATTGTAGATATGCACGATGGCGTTCTTCGCCCCCTTGAGGGATTCAAAGGTACGGGCGATCAACTCTTCCCGGGCTTGGGTGAGCACCTGGATGTGCACGTCATCCGGCACCAGGTCTTCTTCGATCAGGGCCCGGCAGAAATCGAAATCGATCTGGCTGGCAGACGGGAAGCCCACTTCGATTTCCTTGAAACCCAGCTCCACCAGCATCTGAAAAAAGCGACGCTTCTGGGCCACGGACATGGGTTTGATCAGCGCCTGGTTACCATCACGCAGATCCACCGCCGCCCACAGCGGGGCTTTCTCGATACGCTGACTCGGCCAGCGACGATCAGGTTTGTCGATAACGGGGAAAGGCTGGTATTTACGGTGATCAAAGCTCATGTCATTTCCTCAAACCAAAAAGGGGCATCGGCTGCCCCCGAAGGAGAATTCCCGACCGAATCCAGGGGGTGAGCCGGATGGGGTCAACAACTCGCTGTCTGTGATCTCGGGTCTCGATCAGCGCGCCGATAGGCACGGATGGCAACGAAGAGTGGCGGCCCGCTTTTGACGGTTCGCATCATCGCCCCACGAGAGATACTTTACGGCAGCAAACCGGCAATGTGCTTGCTTTTTTCATCAGAAAACAGCCATATAAGCAATAATGTTGCGCAATAACAGCAAAAAAGGGCTGAAATCATCATGAGAAAGCAGGAACTGGCAAAACTGGACCGCACTGACCTGCGTATCCTGGAAGCCCTGCAACATAACGGCGGGCTTACCAACCAGCAGCTGGCGGAAACCGTCGGCCTGTCCCCCTCCCCCTGTTCCCGGCGGGTACAGAAGCTGGAAGCCGCCGGCATCATTCTCAAACGGGAGACCGTGCTGGACGCCCGCAAGCTGGGCCTGGACCTGACCGTGATCATCCAGATCAGCATGGACCGCCACACCCCCGAGCGTTTCGCCAACTTCGAGGAGAAGGTGGCCAGCTATCCGGAAGTGCAGCAGTGCTACCTGGTCACCGGCCAGGAAGCCGACTATCTACTGAAAGTGGTGGTGCCGGATATTGATGGCTACCAACATTTCCTGCTCAACAAGATCACTCGCATCGAAGGGGTCAGCGGGGTGCATTCCAGCTTTGTCATGCGCCGGGTGGTGGATACGGCGGCATTGCCGTTGAATTATGTGGAGACGTAGCTCTCGCACTCGCAAACCCTGACTCCCTTGTAGGAGCACCTCTTGAGGTGCGAACAGACGTGATGCAAAGAACCAGCATGAAACAGCAGCACGTCCAGAATGCATTGCCATCGGCATACCGCCTCCTTCGCCAAGGCTCGGATTCGCACCTCAAGAGGTGCTCCTACCGTTGCTTCGTGGCCAGGGCGTTGTCATGCGTCAAGCGACGCTCCTACAGATGGCCCGGCCCTAACTGATATGCTGGCACTATCAAATGCGTAGAGTTGCGAGACCATGAAAAAACTATTGATCGTCGCCCACGCCCCGTCGCCGAACACCCTGAAACTGCGCGACGCCGCCGCCCGGGGTGCCGGCCATGAAGATATCGAGAACGTGTCCGTCACGGTGAAGCCGCCTCTGGAAGCGGGGCCCGAGGATGTACTGGCCTGTGATGCCATTCTGCTCGGCACCACCGAAAACCTGGGCTACATGAGTGGTGCCCTGAAGGATTTCTTCGACCGCAGTTATTACCCGGTACTGGAAGAAAAACAGGGACTCCCCTGCGCTCTCTACATCCGCGCCGGCCAGGACGGCACCGGCACCCGTCGAGCCGTGGAAAGCATTGCTACGGGTCTGCGCTGGAACTGGGTACAGGACCCGCTGGTACTGCGCGGAGAATGGCAGGATGCCTTCGAGCAGCAGGTAGAAGAGCTGGGGATGTATCTGGCGGCGGGGCTGGATGCGGGGATTCTTTGAGCTACGAGCTTCTAGCTGCTAGCTTCGAGGCGCGGTAGAACTCTTTGGGATCTGAATGTCCGTGCCCGCGCCCAACCATGGGCGCGGGCACGGACTCTCCATTACTGACAAGCCAACCCGCGTCTAGTCGCTAACAGCTAGAAGCTCACAGCTGCCTTACCCCTTGCTCTTGTTCACCATGGCCGCCAACACCGCCTTCGCCTCATCGCCCTGTAGCATTTCACCAAACAGGGCCAGATCTTCCTCGAGTACATCCTGCAGCGGCTTGCTGATCGCCTGACGCATCAACCGTTTGCTCTCGCGCAGGGCCTTGGGGGGTTTCTTTGCCAGGGTGTCAGCCCAACCGCGGGCGGTGGATTGCAGGTCCTCACGACCCACCACCTTGGCTATCAGGCCAGCCTCGAAAGCTTCCTGTGCCAGCATCGGCTCACCCAGCAGCAACATGCGGGCGGCGCGCTGATAGCCCAGCCAGTCCGGCAGGAGCTTGGCGGAACCCGCTTCCGGTACCGCGCCGAGATCGGCAAAGGGGGTGATGAACTTGGCATCATCGGAGGCTACTACCATATCCATGTGCAGCAGCATGGTGGTGCCTACGCCCACCGCATTGCCCTGAACAGCAGCGACCACTACTTTCGGGAAAGCATAAATGGCCTTGATGAAATTCGCCGCTTCACCCACTTCACCGGGCTTGGCATTGAGGAAGTCCACCAGATCGTTGCCGGCACTGAAAGATTTTCCTTCGGCAGCAAACAGTACCACGCGAATCTCATCGCTCTGTTCCGCGGTATGGAGCAGGGCGATCATGTCCCGGTACATGGCGCCGGTGAGGGCGTTCAGTTTATCCGGGCGGTTCAGGGTAATTTCCAACACTGATTCGGTGTGTTTCACCAGAATCAGATCACTTTCCAATGTCGGCAAGGTCACGACAGCTCTCCCAATCATTATTTGTCGGGCAAGGCTAGCCGCCCGCTCCGCCCATGCCAAGGACGAATACCGACAAAGGGTATTGACCAGCCGGTCAAAGCACCTTAAAAAAGCGCACCTCTCCTGAGATCGTCACCGTGAAACTGATCACTTTCGATCCTTTCCGCACTTTGGGCCTGCCCGGCGTGCGTTATATCAAGCCGGAACACATGAACCAGCACCGCGAAACCCTGGCGGAAGCGGACTGGCTACTGTTTCCCGGCTTCTGGCAGATCAACAGTCTGCACTATGTGCTCAAGCGCCCCATCTTCCCCAGCCTGAGCAGTTACCACCTGGGCCACGACAAGGTGGAAATGACCCGAGCTCTGCAAACCGCCTGCCCTGAGCATGTGCCGGAAACCCTGATTGTGGCTTCCGACAAGTACGGCATTGGCCAAGTGCTGGATCAATGGCGGTTTCCGTTTGTGGCCAAATCAGTGCGCTCCAGCCAAGGCATGGGCGTCTACCTGATCGAGAACCGCCAGCAGTTTCTGGATTATGCGGAGCGCGAAGCCGTGCTCTATATACAGAAGCTACTGCCCATTGTGCGCGACCTGCGCGTGGTGGTGGTGGGCGAGGAAGTGGTAGCCAGCTACTGGCGGGAAGGAGTGGGCTTTCTGAACAACGTGAGCCAGGGCGGGCGCGTGCGTACCGATCTGTCGGTACCGGACAATGCCATTTCCCTGGTGGAGGGGCTGGCCCGTTATCTCGGCATCAACCATGCCGGCTTTGATGTAGCCATGGTAGATGGCCACCCCTACATCCTGGAATTCAATCGCCTGTTCGGCAACACCGGCATCCCCGACCTCAATCAGCGGGTTCAACAGGCCATGAGCCGCTACCTGCTGGGCGAGCCATCGTCGCCGCCCTCTTCGGACAGCAAGGTATCCGCCTGAGTGCGCAGCAGGTTCTGGTAACGGTGAGCCAACTGCTCAACCGGCTGTAGCCGTACCTTGTGATCGCCAGCGGTAACCACCTGGGCCTTTTCCGGCTGGTACAGGGCTTTCACATCCAGCTCGGTGGCGGCCAATTGTGCTTCCGGCACATTCAGCCGACCCGGCACCCCGGCCACACACAGGGACCAGGCTTCCTGCTGGTCCCTATCGGTGGTGACCAGCGCCTTGAATTCCAGTGGTGGCTTGCCCTGCTGCTTGCGTAACGGCGCCAGCAGGCGCACTACACGGAGGAACAGCAGGCCCGCGCACAGCGCGGAAAACGCACAGCGGGACGCCGGCTCCTGGTAGAAAAACAGCCCGGCCTGATCACCTACCCTTTGGCCTACCCGGCCACCATAGATACCTGCCACCTTGTCGAGAATGCGCTGATAATCCGCCAGCACCTCGACCATGGCCGCCTGGGTATAACGCTGACGAATGTGTTCGAAATTGACGATACTCAGGCGCAGCTGGGCCAGTGGCTCAGCGCCTTCCGGCAGGGGCTCGGCCAGCGCCTGCGTCGATGCAGGCGTGGCCAGCGGTGATGCTGCAGGGGGCTCCACTGGCGTCGTTTCTTCAGATTCCGGCACAGGCGGCAGCAATCGTTGCTGAATCAGGGCAACAGCCACGCGCAGCAGCAACAGGCACAATACGGCCAGCACAAAGCCGGCTTCCAGCCGCTGGCGCGGCAGGGCACTGGTATCACCCAGCAGGGTCAGGGTGCCGGCCAGCTCCCCGTCCGGCAACGCCACCGGCACCGAGACCACCAAATCCGAGCGTGACACTCCGGACAACCCGACCTGAATATCCGCCGCATCCAGAAAGCGCACCCCGGCCACCGGGGCCAGCTGCACGGTTTCCCGACCGATCAGGTTGATGCTGATGGAGTCATCGCTGGCCAGGGCCTCGGCAGCCCGGCGGGCAGTCTGTTCGGCCAGCGCCTGCAGCTGTACCTTGCGCTCCTGCTCAAGCCGCGCGGAGAAGTGCTCAAGAAAATAGACACCGACCACCAGCATGGCCAGCAGCATCAGGATCAACTCACGCAGCAGGCTGCGTTGTTGCCGAATCCATGGCCGCCATTGTTCCCGCAGAGACATAGAGTTGCATTCCGTAGTATTGAGCTTGCGCGCAGTATAGCGCGACAGGAAGAGATGGCGTTGACCGAATCGGCGCACCTTAGCAGCGATGATGCACCTACAGGCTATTGGCGATGTAAAACATCGCTAATCCCCAAGGCACTGCCGCTTGCGGTACCATTTCTGCTACCCTTACGCGGTTTTCGCGGGAGCCACTGCTTCCGCCTTCCGCTTGTCTGACTTGCCCCCGGGAGCCCATGCGTGCGCGAGATCATTCTGATTCAGGTATCCGGCAGTGACCGTCCCGGTCTGACCGCCGCTTTCACCCGGATTCTGGCCCGTTACCGGCTCAATATCCTGGATATCGGCCAGGCCGTAATCCACGACACCCTGTCGCTGGGCATCCTGGTGGAAACTCCGCCGGACGCGGAGTCCTCCGCGGTGCTCAAGGATCTGTTGTTCGAGGCCCACAAGCTGAATATCAATGTGCGCTTCCGCCCCATCGACGAAGACCGCTACGAAGAATGGGTATCCGGCCAGGGCAAGGACCGCCACATCATCACCTTGCTGGCGCGCAAGATTACTGCCGAGCAACTCTCTGACGTGACCGCCACGGTGGCAGACAACGGCCTGAACATCGACAGCATCGCCCGCCTGTCCGGTCGGGTGCATCTGGAAGGGGAAGCTCTCAACGAGGACAGTCGCGCCTGCATCGAGATTTCCGTGCGCGGTGAGCCGAAAGATGGCGAAGCCATGCGCGCCGCCTTCCTCAGCATAGCCAACGAACGCAATCTGGACATCGCCTTCCAGCGCGACAGCGCCTTCCGCCGTAACCGGCGCCTGGTGGTGTTCGATATGGATTCCACCCTGATCCGCTCGGAGGTGATCGACGAGCTGGCCATGGAAGCCGGGGTGGGCGAGCAGGTGGCGGACATTACCGAACAAGCCATGCGCGGCGAGCTGGATTTCAATGAAAGTTTCCGGGCCCGGGTGGCCCTGCTCAAGGGGCTGGATGAAGGGGCCCTGGAGCGGGTGCGCGAACGCATCCAGCTCACCGAAGGGGCGCAACGGCTGATCAGCACTCTGCGCGCCCTGGGCTATCGCACCGCGATTCTATCCGGCGGTTTCACCTGGTTTGGCCAGTGGCTGCAACAGCTGCTGGGCATCGACTATGTGTATGCCAATGAGCTGGAAATCGAGAACGGCCAGGTCACCGGCCGGGTGGTCGGCCAGATCGTCAACGGCCAGCGCAAGGCCGATCTGCTCAAGCAGATCGCTACCCAGGAAGGCATCAGCCTGGAGCAGGTCATCGCCGTGGGCGACGGCGCCAACGACCTGCCCATGCTCGGCGAAGCCGGCCTGGGCATCGCATTCCGCGCCAAGCCACTGGTCAAACAAAACGCCGAACAGGCCATCTCCACTCTGGGCCTGGACGGGATTCTTTATTTGATCGGGGTAAGGGATAAGGATCAGGCGGAGCTGCTTAAGAGCAATTGAAAATTGATAGTTGAGAATTGATAACTCGCGGACAAAGCTTAGCTGGTTATCAAACGACAAGAGGCCGCGCCCATGAATTGGTCGCGGCCTCTTGCGTTCAGGAATAATTTTAGCGCCGCATGCGCGTTATCAATTATCCATTATCAACTGTCAATTAATTACGCCGACTCCGGAATCTGCAACGTATCCATCGGCGCTTGCAGGTAGAAGCCTTGCAGGTAATCGATCCCGCCGAGACTCCACAGCGCCTGCATCTGGGCGGCGGATTCCACGAAACCTACCACCGTCTTGCGGTTGCCTTCCTTCACCTGTTTGACGATCTCGGTGAGCCGCTGGCGGCCTTCGGCCTTGGCCACATCCTGGGTGAAGGAGCCTTCGAATTTCACCATGGTGGCGGGAATGTGCTGGAACAGTTTGAACGGATCCAGGCCACCGCCGAAGCGGCTGATGGAGATGCCGCAGCCGGCGCTCTTCATCTTCTCGGCAAACACGCCGGCCTGCTTCAGGTAAGTGGTAGCATCGCCTTCGGTGAGCTGGAAGGTCAGGCGGGAGCCGTCCATCTTGGCAGCACGCATGGCCTTGAGCAGCCAATCCGCCAGGGAGGCATCCGCCAGAGAACCGCCGTTGATATTGAACACCAGCTTTACCGGTTCGTTCATGGTCGCTGCCGCGCGCATGGCATTGAGCACCACCCAGCGATCGATCTTGCCCACCAGACCCTGTTCAGCAGCCACCGGAATGAACTCGCCGGCCTCCATGGCTTCGCCCTGTTTCTGGGGCAGGTTCACAAACACCTCGAAAACATGCTCGCTGTCGTCTTCCAGATTCATCAACGGCTGGTAGCGCAGATTGAAACTACCCTGCTCCAGCGCCTGACGCAGCAGCATGACGATGGCCTCGGAAGACCCTGCGGCCACCTCGTCCATGGGGTCGTGCACCTTGATGCTGTTGCCTTTGCCACTGTTTTCCCGTTGGGCCTGGTTACAGCATTTCAGGGCCGTGGTCAGGGTGCCCTGACCGCTGCGGGCATCCTCACGGACAAAGGCCACGCCCACACTGGCGGTCACGTGGATGGTCTTGGCCGACACTTCCGGCATCAGCCCTTCAATACCCGCCCGCAGACGCTCGGCCAACTCTTCCGCCTCATCGGTGTCAGCCACCGGCAACAGCACGGCAAAATCCTCGCCATCCACCCGGGCCAGCTTGGCATCACCAACCTGGCCACCAAGCCAGTCGGCCACCGCCCGCAAAATTTCATCGGCGCCATCAATCCCCAGGGAGGACTGATGTTGCTCGAAATCATCCAGACGCAGGTACAGCACGGTAGCCAACTGCCCTTCTCTGGCCGCTTCGGCCACCGCATCATCAAGCTGATCCATAAACCATTTGCGGGCGAACAGGCCGGTGACCTGGTCTTTCTGGCTCATCTCATGGAGCCGTTCCTGCATTTCGTTCTCATCGACCCCGCCGGCGCGGATCACGATCTGGGTACAGGCTTCGCCGTCGTAGGTGCTGGACGAGAAGGTAAAGGACGCATCGAATTCATTACCCTCGGTGTGAACGCCCTTGCACTCCAGTTCCTGGGTCTGGCTTTCATCCTGGGCGCGGCTACGCAGCAGCTGCTTGAGCTTGTCGTGGTCGGCCGCCGACACCATGTCCATGATCGGCACGCCAGCCAGATCATCCGCACTTTCATAGCCGAACAGCTCCACATAATTGTCGTTGGCGTGAATATGCATGCCATCGAGTACATAAGCGATGGCATCACGGCTCTGATCCATCAACAGCGCCAGGCGTTTTTCCGCATCGTGGCGAACAATCTCGGAATGCTGGAGTTCCTTGCGCAGGCGCAGATTTTCCACCACCCGGTCCACCATCAGAGTAAGCATGTCCCGGTCGTCATTGGGGACCACGCCACTGGCACCTTGCAGCAATGCGGCTTTTACCGTCTCGGCAGAAAAGGTGTTTTCCAGCAGAATCACCGGCACCGCCTTGCCCAGACGCTTGAGGTGAGCCATGGCCGATTCGAAACTGCCATCGCCAAAGGTCGGCCGGCACAGCATCAGCTCCCAGGCACCGCCCTTGAGGGCACGCAGCAAGTCATCTTCGCCTAGCGCGAGTTGCGCCCGGGTCGCCCGGCCGGCATTGCGCAGCATATTCATCAGCTGCTCAGCCTCATCCTGTGAATCGTGGGCGATCAGTAAACGGAGATTATCCAGGGCATAGCTCATGGGGTGACGACTCATACTGTTTTCGTACGGCCCACCATTGTGCCTGACAACCCTGTCTTGGCAACTTTCCAGCAGAAAAAGATAGAACCGACCGACCTTTCCAGGGAAAGATCGCGACAGATTCCGGGTTTTCTGTTTATGAAAAGCAACCCGGCCAATGGCAAAAGACCATCACACAGCATCCTCGCTGTGAACATAGCAAACGGGTCAGACGCGCATCAGCGCGCCCTTGAATGATTAAAGACTGGACCAGATCGAATCCAGATCACCTTCATCATCATCGCTCACCGGTCTGACGGGAGCAGCAGGGGTCGCCATATCCCGGAACGGATACTGGCTGAATCCGGATGCCCCCTGGGTTCGGCGAAGCAACTGTACGCGTCGGGGCTCGCCGGCCTCAACCAGCTCCACTTTGACCCCCTCATTGAAACCCACAGTGGGTAGCAACAGAGTGGCCGGCTGACCAACGCCGGTCAATTCCGGCAGCAGGATAGCCCGCATGAAATCACTGTCCTCCCCCTGCTTGCGCAGAGCACGAGCCGCCACCGGCCGGCCTCCCGGAGCCAGCAACTCCACCCCGAAACGGGCACCGTGATTGGGTAACTGGGTGACCCAACGCACCACCGCCAGCATCCACTGACTATCCGGGTGATCACGCAGGGCCAACAACTCGCCGGTGCGCATCAGGCTTGGCGTATTGCCTTGCCAGGACAGGCAATAGCCACCGGGGCTGGCATTGACCTTCTGGCAATGATAGCTCTCCGGCAGTGAAGCCTCGCTGCGAAGCGAGGTGTCCGGTTTGCCGATATCAATGGTTTCATTGGGAAATTCGGACTGATAGGCCGTGGCCCAGGGGTCTTCCTTTTGCTGCTTTTGCCGGGTGTTCACTTTGATATTACGCAGGAAGGGATTGTTCTCTTCCCCGTCCCCCATAACCGACAGGCTGCCGCGTTCGATCAAGGTTTCAAACGGCACCTTGCCGGACAGAAAATAATGTACGCCCACCAGCCCAAAGCACAATTCGATCTCGCCGCTTTCCGCCATGCGCTTGAAGGCCCGCTCGGTGAGCGCGCCCCACACCTGCTGCAGATGGCTCATCATGCTGTCATCGAGTCCCTTGGGCACGAGCAGATCGCTGTTCTCCGGCTCCGCTTTCCAGGCACTGATGGCCTGCACCAACCGGGTGGAATCAATATAACGCCAGCTATCCGTGGCCTGGGAGGCGTGGGTGCGATAAATCGGCGGGCGGTCTGCCTGCAGATCGAATACAAACAGATCTTCATCATCACTGGCGGTCTTAATCTCGATCAGATCCCCCCAGCTGAACGCGGCCTTGAACAGGGCTGCCAGCTCCTGCTGGCGCAATTGGTTAGGCTTGGCGGTCGCCAGTAACAGACAACGGGCATAGGCAGACTGGATACTGGAATTGCCCTTCTCGTCGTCCACCGGCGAAGCCGCGATGCCGTGCAGTTCCGCCAGCAGATAAAGCTGATGCAGCTCCAGCCAGAGATGGCGAGGGCTGGGGAAGTACAACTGGTAACAACGCAACAGCGTATCGCCAAGAGCACTGATGGCACGATGAATCGATGTGGTCACTGCGCGCCGGACCGCCTTGTCCTTGAGCTTGCGCATGCCTCTCACGGCCACCAGTTTGTAACCACTGGCCAGGTGCCCCTGCAGGGCCTGGGCCAGGCTGGCCACGCGACGCGCCTTGTCCGGCAATACCAGGGACTGGTTCAGGTAATGTTTCTGCAGGGAATCGCTGACATGCAGAATGGAAGGACGCACCACTTCCAGCAACTGGAAGCGCTGCTTGGAGTCGATGTGCAGCCGGTTCAGCTCCTGAATGAACTGATAAAGCTGACGGGCAGTTTCTCCCATGTTCATAACCGGGAGAGCGTCAACCCATTGTTGCAGCTTCTTTGGCTGATCAGCGCCAAGTGTCAGGTGCGGCAAATCCTGCTCGGGCAGTTTCAAGCGCACCGTTTGGGCTGGTTGCTCCATGAAGATAATCCTTATCTCGGTGGCACCCAGATGGGGAACCCTGAACAATTTCTCCGGGAAGCTTGGCAGCGACTCCGTAAGGCCAAAAATATGCAAGAAATTGTTAAAGGAGCCCTCTAGTTATTAAGTAGTAGCTCTTGTTTTCTATGTGTCCTTCGTCACACGACTTTACGATACCGTTACACACCTGTAAATATTGTGTTCGCGCCGACCAGCGGATGCCCTAGCCCGCCAATACGGTCTTTGCCGGCTCCCCCGGCTCTTCCCGGGACAGCCTGGGCACCAGAAAACCCGGCAACCGACTGCGCAGATCCCTGTGCAATTGCATCGCCACCGAATCCGGCACCGCAAAGTGCGCCGCCCCTTGCACCGCATCCAGCTGGTGCAGGTAATAGGGCATCACCCCTGCCACATGGAGGCGATCTGACAGCGCCTCCAGCGTATCAACAGAATCGTTCACCCCGGCCAGCAACACACTCTGATTCAGCAGGGTGATCCCTTCCCGTCGCCACTGCTGGCAGCGACTCACCAGCTCATCGCTGATTTCCCGGGAGTGATTGGCGTGCAGCACCAGAGCAGTCTGCCAGCGCGAATCCGACAGCAGCGCCAGCAGCGGCTCATCCATCCGCTCGGGGATAACCACCGGCGTGCGGCTATGAATACGTAGCCGACGCAAATGAGGAATCTCCGCCAGCGCCGCCAAAAGTTCCTGCAAGCGCCGATTGTTCAGCGTCAGCGGATCGCCACCGCTGAGAATCACCTCGCCAATGTCCCGGCGCGATGCCAGCCATTCCAGGGCCTGATCCCAGCGCTTGCCGCTCAGGTGACTCTGGTAGGGAAAATGCCGGCGAAAACAGTAACGACAATGCACCGCGCAGGCACCGGTAACCACCAGCAGTGCGCGACCATGATACTTGTGCAACAGCCCGGGCACCGGCGTGTGGGAGGCTTCCTCCAGCGGATCACTGCTGTAACCGTCCTCTTCCCGCAGCTCCGCCGGCACACTGAGCACCTGGCGCAACAGCGGGTCATGCGGATTACCCGGCTCCATCAAACGTACATAGCCACGGGGCACGCGCAGGGGGAAATCCTTCGCCGCTGCAAGGCTTTCAGGCAGGGATTCAGCACCCAACCCCAACAGGCTGAGCAGCTCTGCCGGGTCGGTAATCAGGTCCGCCTGCTGGCGCTGCCAGCCCGGTAACTCCCAACCGTCCCTTTCCTGCGTTATGATGGGGGTCTGCTGATGTTTCATTTTCGTCTCTGCTGGAGTTCATTTTTTCGTCCGGCAAGGCGGAAGGAGTGCGGCATAGTCTTTCATATGTAAGCGACTGACAATGCAGCTGGGCGGACTTTTTACCTCAACGTAAGGGGACCCAGCCCTTCGGGTTGTGCCTGCAAGCGCACCACTCGTTGTTACAAGTCGTTCATTTGAATAAAACCAAACATCTCTCCTTGTGCCTAGATTGGTGCGCTTGCAGGCACAACAGAGACGCAAATGAAACATTAGCAGACCCCGCACCCTCTGCGACGCCATACATCAACCTTTGGAACAACATTTATGGCCAACTATTCTACCAGTGAATTCAAGTCCGGCTTGAAAGTGATGCTCGATGGCGACCCTTGCGCCATCATCGAGAACGAATTCGTCAAGCCCGGCAAGGGCCAGGCGTTCAGCCGTGTCCGCCTGCGCAACCTGCGCAGCGGCAAGGTCTGGGACCGCACCTTCAAGTCCGGCGACTCCCTGGAAGGCGCCGACGTGATGGACGTGTCCATGCAGTACATCTTCAACGACGGTGAATTCTGGCACTTCATGGACCAGACCAGCTTCGAACAGAAGCAAGCGGATGAAGCTGCCGTGGGCGATGCCAAAAAGTGGCTGAAAGAAGAAGACATCTGCGAGGTCACCCTCTACAACGGTGAACCCCTGTCTGTCAGCCCGCCGAACTTCGTGGAACTGCAGATCGTGGAAACCGACCCGGGCCTGAAAGGCGACACCGCCGGCACCGGCGGCAAGCCTGCCACCCTGACCACCGGCGCGGTTGTGCGTGTGCCGCTGTTCGTTCAGGAAGGCGAGATCGTCAAGGTGGACACCCGCACCGGCGATTACGTGGGTCGTATCAAGAGCTAGTTGTGAGCGACTGGCAACCCACTGCCTCGCTGGAGGCCATCAAAGCGCGCGCCGAGCTGCTGAGCACGGTGCGCGCTTTTTTTGCCGCCCGCAACGTACTGGAAGTGGACACCCCACAGCTGGCCCGCTACGGCGTCAGCGACCCACATATCCAGTGCATCCCGGTACCCGGTTACGGCTACCTGCAAAGCTCACCGGAATACCACATGAAGCGCCTGCTGGCAGCGGGTAGCGGGCCCATCTACCAAATCTGCAAAGCCTACCGCCATGGCGAAGCCGGCGGCCGCCACAACCCCGAATTCACCATGCTGGAATGGTACCGCCCCGGCTTCGAACTGAATGATCTGATTCAGGAATGCCTGACCCTGTTCGCCGATCTGTTCACCGATGTGCGATCACAAACCTACCGTTTCCGCGATCTGTTCCACGACGTCACCGGTCTGGAACCGCTCACCGCCGAGGACCCGGCACTGATCGCCCACGCCGAATCCTGCGGCGCCCCGAAAGGCCTGAACAAAACCGCCGCCGTGGACTACCTGATGGCCACCCAGATAGAAGCCGCACTGCCCGCTGAGCAACTGTCCGTGGTCACCGACTTCCCAGGCTGGGCCGCCGCCCTGGCGCAAACCGGCGAGGACAGGGACGGCGCCATCGTCGCGCGCCGCTTCGAAATCTATTACCGGGGGCTGGAGCTGGCCAATGGCTATCAGGAACTCACCGACGCTACCGAACAGCAGCAGCGGTTTGAGAAAGACAATGCACTGCGGCGAGAACAGGATATGAACACCATGGAGGAAGACGCCTATCTACTGGCAGCAATGGCATCATCTCTCCCCGAATGCAGTGGCGTCGCCATAGGGGTTGAGCGCCTTCTCATGGCCGGGCAGCGTCTCAACAATATCGACCAGGCAATAATGTTTCCCTTCAACAGGGCCTGATTTTCCCGGGAGACGTCAACCGCTCCCACCTCTACTCGTTACAGGGTAAGAACTCCCTGAAATCCTGATTCTCCAGCAGCTCGTATATTAAAAACATGATCTATCGCAACGCCCCAAACTCAGCTTTGCGTATGGTCTGCTGCCACTTGTATATGACTCTGAGCGCGTTCACGCTGCAGATAATCAAATCTATATTTCTGACCATGGCGGGGTGGAGGCACACACCAATTCTTCCCTGGTGATCCATATCATAGCAAAGCCAGAAAAACAGACACTGACCGCACAAGGAACACTATGGACAGGCTAAGACGGTGGAAAAACCAGCTACTGGGCGATGTCGGCACCGTCTTCTATCTATCGCTGCTGTTAATTGCCGGTTTTCTGGCAGCAGCCATGGTCGACCCCGAAACGGTGCAGAGACAAGCCCAGAAAATCCTTGATGCAACAGCCAATAATTTTGGCTGGTTATACTTGATGGCAACCAGCGGCTTTGTTCTGTTCGCTCTGGGGCTGGCCTTCTCTCGTTTCGGCAGTATTCGTCTCGGCCCGGATGACGAGCCGCCGGAGTTCAGTTTCAAAAGCTGGCTGGCCATGATCTTTTCCGGAGGGATGGGCGTAGGCCTGGTGTTCTGGGGCGTAGCGGAGCCCATGATGCATTTCAACTCGCCCCCCCTCGGGATCGGCACACCACGAACTGCAGAAGCTGCACAGACGGGTATGCGCTATGCTTTTTTCCACTGGGGGCTACATCAATGGGCTAATTTTACGGTGGTCGGGCTGGCTATTGCCTATGTGCGCTTCCGTCACAACAGCCACGGACTGATCAGTGAAACCTTTAGGCCCCTGCTCGGTGACAGAGTAGATCACGGCTGGGGCAAGGCAATCGACACTCTGGCGGTCGTCTCTACGCTTTTTGGTGTGGCCACCACACTCGGTCTGGGTGCGCTGCAAATCAATAGCGGGCTAGCCAGGCTCTCCGGCGTACCCTACGGGGCAACGCCGCAACTACTGATCATGGCCGGGCTCGGCGTGTTATTTATTCTCTCTGCCATGACGCCCCTGAAGTGGGGAATCCGCTATCTCAGCAGTGCCAACATGGCGCTGGCAGCGGGGCTCTTACTGTTTGTTCTGATACTCGGACCCACCCCGTTCATCTTCAGCGAATTCACTCAAACCGTAGGTGAATACCTGGGTAACATTATACAAATGAGCCTGGTAACCACCCCTTATTCCAGTGAACACTGGGTGCAGCAGTGGACCATCTTTTACTGGGCCTGGGGCCTCAGTTGGGCGCCCTTCGTGGGCAGCTTTATCGCCCGTATTTCCCGGGGCCGATCAATTCGCGAGTTTGTCCTTGGTGTCATGATCGTGCCAGTGATTTTGAGCATGCTCTGGTTCTCCACCTTTGGCGGATCCGCTATCCACTACGAATTGTTCGGGAATGCCGGTATCGCTGACGCAGTTGCACAGGAAGTGCCGGCCGGGCTTTACGTACTGCTGGAGCAACTGCCGGGTGGATTCTATGCGGCAATTGGCGCCATCATTCTGGTGGCCATGTTTGTGGTCACGTCGGCAGACTCCGCCACCTTCGTGCTGGGCATGTTTACCTCCAAAGGCATCCTTAACCCTACCCGCTTTGTACGCATCCTGTGGGGCCTGCTGCAGCTACTGATGGCGTCAGCGTTACTACTTAGTGGCGGCCTACTTGGTCTTCGCACCGTCTCCATTGTTGCCGCGTTTCCGTTTATGCTGCTGATGGTCCTGATGGCGTATTCTCTTTATAAAGACCTGGCCCTGGAATCGCGCCGCCGCGAAGAGAGAGACAAGCTCCTGAATGAACGGATTGAACGGCTGCTACTGCGAGAATCTGAACGGGAAGCGGAACGATTGGCGGCGGAAGAAACCCATCCCACCGCGCCGGAGACGCTACCCTCTGAACCGGAAGAAGCCGATACAGTGCAGTCGAAAGATGCTGCAGCGGGCGATCAACCCGGCTGAACGCTGGCGAGGACATTCCCAACCTGCAAACACAAAAAAGGCCGCACCCAAATCATGGAAGCGGCCTTTTTCTTTCCTGATCAACACCCCGCTTCCGCGAGCTATTGATTATTCACTGTTAACTATTCTCCGCCCTTACGCCATTGCCGGCTGAGCCACCGAATTGGCCCGTGCCACCGTCTCGGCAATCAGATCGCCAATCCGGTCAATCGCCGACGGCGGGAAGTCGTGGCCCATGCCTGGAATGATGACCAGCTTGGCGCCGCGAATGTGGCGGGCAGAGGCCTTGCCGCCGGCGGGGCGGATCAACGGGTCGGCACCGCCGTGGACCACGGTGGTCGGGCAGCGGATCTGTTTGAGGTGTTTGGTGAGGGTACCGGTGGCCAGGACGGCCAGGAACTGGTTGCGGATGCCACGCGGGTTGATGCCGCGGGCCCAGCACTCACGGTACATGGCCTCCAGTTCGTCGCGGCCCTGGGGCAGGGTGCCGGCCAGCTTGCTCATCATTTCCAGACCGAAAGCCACGAACTGGTCTTCGGTTTCCACCTTCACTCTCGGGGCCACCAGGGTCTTGAGCGCCGCCGGTTTCGGCAATGGCAGGTAGGGACTGTTGTTGCTGGACATGATTGAGGAGAGCGACAACACCCGATCCGGATGGGTGGCAGCCAGCAACTGGCTGATCATGCCGCCCATGGAGGCGCCAACAAAATGGGCACGCTCTATGTTAAGGGCATCCAGCAGGCCAACGGTGTCGGCCACCATGTCGTGCAGGGTATAGGCGCTGTCCACGGACAAGCCCAGGGTATAACGCAGCAAGGCGACCAGCGGCCCCTGCTTGAACGGTTTGCGAATGCGGGTGGATTTACCCACATCCCGGTTGTCGAAGCGGATCACCCGGTAGCCACGATCCACCAGTGTATCCAGCAACGGTTCCGGCCAGAACACCATCTGCGCGGACAACCCCATGACAAAGACAATGGGCTCCCCGTTTTCCGGGCCACGACTCTCATAAAAAAGCTCGATACCGTTACTGCTCACCGTGCCTGACTGCATATGTGATCCCTTCATTGTTCTAATGCGAGCTGATCAACATAGAAAAGCCCCGGGCAAACCACAAGTTCCGACGCCGCGATTGGCCCGATGGGCCGACCAGTTCACATCGAGCTATACCGTAATCGCTCGCCACAACATATCGAACAGCACCCCGTGCTGATCCGCCATGCGCCCGGTACGGCCGCGCAGCAGATGCATCTGGGAAATGCGCAGCAGTACGCCGTAGAAGAAATCCAGCAGGATCGGGGTGGCCACCTGACCATTGAGGATACCCTGCTCCTGCCCTTCACCCAGCACGCTCAGGAACAGCTCGGTAAGCCGCTGCTGCCCCGGCGTGGTATCGCTGCCCCAGCGGCCCGGATACACCGAGTTGATCATCATCCGCCCCATCTGCGGGTTGCGATCGAAGAAGTCCAGCACCACCCAGAACACCTTGCTGAGCCGGTCGCGGAACGTATCGATGCCGGCCAGGTGATCCAGCATGCGCTCCGCCAACTGCTCCAGGCCGTGATGCAGACAGGCGCTGAGCAGCGCTTCTTTGCTGCCGTAGTAGCGATACAGGGTCTGCAGGCTGCACTGAGCCGCTTTGGCAATTTGCTGCAGCGTGACCTGATGGAATTCCGAGTCCGCAAACACCTGCACCGCCGCCCATTCGATGCGCTGGCGCACCGCCGGGTCCTGGCGGGATTCGGGAAGTACTGCCGTACCGTTTCTCACACGCTCATTTCCTTGCACTGTAATTCTTATTACACCTCTGTCGGACAGAGCTCATTGCGACATTGACTCCCTGCCATGAGGCTTCTAGTCTCGACACACTTTGTCACCATTCAATGTCACATTTCGTGTAATCAAAATTACACCGTGACCGGCAACCCCTGCAAGGAGTCTGGAATGCCTGTTCGCAAAATGAAGCTGGCTGGCCGTAGTGGCCGCGTGGCCGTGGTGGATGGTCTGCGTACCCCGTTCGCCCGTATCGCCACCCACTACAAAGACATGAACGCCATCGAGCTGGGCGCCATGGCCGTAAAAGAACTGATGGCCCGCAACAACCTGGACCAGCGCGACATCGAACAACTGGTGTTCGGCATGACGGTGATGATCCCGGAAGCGCCCTTTATCGCCCGGGAGATTGCCCTGGCACTGGGCATGAACACGGTAGACGCCCACTCCATCACCCGTGCTTGCGCCACCAGCTTCCAGACCGCCGCCAGCGTGGCGGACAATATCGTCGCCGGTTACAGCGATATCGCCATCGCAGGTGGTACCGACTCCACCAGCTCTGCCCGGGTACCCCTGTCCTCGGAGCTGAGCGCCGTGCTGCGCGATGTGAGCTTCGCCAAGAGCATGACCGACCGCATCAAACTGCTCAGCCAGCTGAAGGCGAAAGATTTGCTGCCCCAGGCGCCGTCCATCACCGAATACTCGGTGGGCGAGACCATGGGCGAAAGCACCGAGAAGATGGTGAAGAAATGGGGCATCAGCCGCCAGGAGCAGGACGACCTGGCCCATGCGTCCCACAGCAACGCCGCCCGCGCCTGGGCCGAAGGCCGTCTGGACAAGCAGGTGATGACCGCCTTCCTGCCTCCCAAGGCCACCCCGCTAAAGGACGACAACCTGGTGCGCAAGAATTCCGAGCGCGCTGGTTACAGCAAGTTGAAGCCCGTGTTCGACAAGGTGTCCGGTAGCGTCACCGCCGCCAACAGCAGCCCGCTCACCGATGGTGCTGGCGCCCTGCTGATGATGAGCGAGAAAAAAGCCAAGGCGCTGGGTTACCAGCCGCTGGGCTATATCCGCTCCTACGCCTTTGCTGCCCGCAGCCCGCAGGATGATTTGCTGATGGGCCCGGTGCTGGCCGCCCCCATGGCCATGGCCCGCGCCGGCCTCACCCTGAACGATCTGACCCTGGTGGACATGCACGAGGCCTTCGCCGGTCAGGTGGCCTGTAACCTGAAAGGCCTGGCCGATGACGACTATGTGCGCAGCCAGACCGGCCTCGCCGCTCTCGGCGAGGTAGATCGCAGCATTCTCAACGTGAACGGCGGCTCCATCGCCTACGGCCACCCCTTCGGTGCCACCGGCGCCCGCGTCATCAGCCAGGCACTGTATGAACTGCAGCGTCGCGGTGGCGGCCTGGCCCTGACCACCGCCTGCGCCGCCGGCGGTATCGGTGCCGCCATGGTGCTGGAAGCGGAATAAGCAGCGGAACAAGGAGATCCCCATGAGCAAAACGCAACGTGCTTTTACTCTCAAACCGCTGGATAACGGTGTGGCAGTACTGGAAATCAATGTCCCCAATGATGCCCAGAACACCCTGAAAGCGGAGTTTGCCGACGACTTCAACAGCGCCTTTGCTGCCATCGAGAAAGCCAAACCCAAAGCTCTGGTGCTGTACTCCACCAAAGCAGGCTCATTCATGGCCGGCGCCGATATCAAGCTGTTTGAAAGCGCAAAGACCGCGAAAGAAGTCAGCGATCTGTCCACCCAGTGCCAACAGACTTTCCAGAAACTGGAAGACCTGGATATCCCGGTGGTTGCCGCCATCAAGGGCGCCTGCCTGGGCGGCGGCATGGAACTGGCACTGGCCTGCTCCTACCGCATCGCCGCCAGCAGCAGCGACACCGTGCTGGGTCTGCCGGAAGTGATGCTGGGCCTGCTGCCTGCCGGCGGCGGTACCCAGCGCCTGCCTCGCCAGGTCGGTATCGCCACCGCCCTGGACCTGATGCTCACTGGCCGCCAGTTGAAAGCCAAACCGGCGAAGAAAATCGGTCTGGTGGATGAAGTGGTGGAAGGCGTGGCCGTCTACGACCGTGCCGTGGCCCGCGCTCTGGAGCTGGCCGACGCCAGGGAAGAAAGCAGCGTCAATCTTGCCAGCTACTTCAGTAAGGACGGCCTCACCAAGGCAGCGCTGGAGCAGAACAGCCTAGGCCGCAAGGTGGTCTTCGATCAGGCGCGCAAGCAGACCGCGAAAAAGACCCACGGTCTGTACCCGGCACCGCCGGCCATCATTGATGCGGTGGAAGCCGGCTTCGAGGAAGGTATCGAACAGGGTTACGCCACCGAAGCCCGTCTGTTCGGCGAGCTGGCCATGTCGCCCCAGTCGAAACAGTTGCGCGGCATTTTCCACGCCACCAATACCCTGAAGAAAGAAACCTTTGTGGCTGACGGCGTGAAAGCCCGGAACATCGAAAAAGTCGGTGTCCTCGGCGCCGGCCTGATGGGGGCCGGCATCGCGCTGACCACCATCAACAAGGCCAAGCTGCCGGTGCGCCTCAAGGACCGGGACGATAACGGCCTGGCCCATGGCGTGAAATACGTCAGCGAGTTCTACAACAAGCGCGCGAAAAAGGGGGCCATGAGCGCCGCCGATGCCAGCGCCGAACAGGGTCGCATTTCCTACACCGCTGATTACAGCGGCTTCAAGGGGCTCGACCTGGTGGTGGAAGCGGTGTTCGAAGACCTGGGTCTTAAGCACAAGATGCTCAAGGACGTGGAAGCCAACGGCAACAAGCACACCGTGTTTGCCTCCAACACCTCTTCCATTCCCATCACCGACATCGCCAGTGCCGCCGAGCGCCCGGAAAACGTGATCGGCCTGCATTACTTTTCCCCGGTGGAAAAGATGCCGCTGCTGGAAATCATCACCACGGACAAGACCGCCCCGGAAGTGACCGCCGGCTGTGTGGCCTTCGGCAAGGCCCAGGGCAAGACCGTGATCGTGGTGAAGGATGGCCCGGGCTTCTACACCACCCGCATCCTCGCGCCCTACCTGAACGAAGCGACCCGCCTGCTCACCGAAGGGGTGGATGTGAAAGCTGTGGACAAGGCGCTGGTGCGCTTCGGCTTCCCGGTGGGTCCCATCACCCTGCTCGACGAAGTGGGTGTGGATGTTGGCACCAAGGTGGGGCCGGTACTGGAAAAGGCCTTTGGTGACCGCATGGCGTCACCGGATGCCGCCGGCCTGATGATCGAAAACGATTATCTGGGCCGCAAGAGTGGCCGCGGCTTTTATATCTATGAAGGCGTGGCCAAGGGCGAAAAGCCGGTGAATACCGCTCTCTATGAGCTGATGAATGTCACCAGCGAGAAAGATGCGGATGACGAGGAAATCGTCAGCCGTTGTGCCTGGCTGATGATCAACGAAGCCGCCTACTGTTTGCAGGACGGTATTATCAGCGACCCCATGCACGGTGATATCGGCGCCATCTTCGGTCTGGGCTTTCCGCCCTTCCGCGGCGGCCCGTTCCGTTACATGGACAGCCTGGGCCTCACCAATTCGGTGCGTACCCTGGAGCGGCTGGCCGAACAGTTTGGCGAGCGCTTCACACCCGCTCCGTTATTGGTAGAGATGGCCAAAAAGAAACAACGCTTTTACGAGTAAGCGTCCGGCGCCTGTTTACTAGCGCCTGTAAACGTTCGCCCTGCCCCGCAGGGCCTAACAACCTCAAAGGAACCACAGCATGTTTCAACAAGTGATGAACTGGATGCGGGACAACAAGATTCTCCCGCAGATCTCCGACACCGAACGGCAAGCGCTGGAAGCTGGCGATGTGTGGATTGATGGTCAATTCTTCGGCGGCAAGGTGGACTTTGAAAACATCCTCGCCGAAAACTATGACCAGCTCCCCGCCCACGAACAGGCGTTCCTGGACGGCCCGGTAGAAGAGCTGCTGAAAATGGCCGACGCCTACGAGCTGTCGCGCACCCGCAAGCTGCCGGACGATGTGTTCAAGTTCATGGCAGACAATGGCTTCTTCGCCATGCAGATCGCCAAGGAATACGGTGGCATGCCCATGTCCACCCAGGCCAAGTCCTGCATCATGGCCAAGGTCAGCTCCTATTCCGGCCTGCTCAGCGCCATGGTGGTGATCCCCAACTCCCTGGGCGCCGCCGAACTGCTTGGCCACTACGGCACCGACGAGCAGAAGAACTACTACCTGCCCAAGCTGGCCAAGGGCGAGTTCATTCCCTGCTTCGGCCTCACCGAGCCCACCGCCGGTTCTGACGCTGCCTCCCTGAAAGCGGAAGGCGTGGTATTCAAGGACGACGATGGCGAAGTGAAGTTCAAGCTCAACTTCCGCAAGCGTTACATCACTCTGGCACCAGTCGCCAACCTGATTTCCCTGGCAGTGCGCCTGCACGATCCGGAAAATCTGCTGGGCAAAGGCGAAGAGCCGGGCATCACCGTGGTACTGATCGAAAAAGGCGCCCCGGGTACCGAAGGCCTGCATATCGGCGATCACCACCAGCCGATTGGTGAACACTTCCCCAATGGCCCCATCGTCGGTCGTGATGTGATCGTAGGCGCCGACAAGGTACTGGGCGGCGTGGAATACACCGGCATGGGCTGGAAAATGCTGATGGAAGCCCTGGCCGGCGGCCGCATGGTCTCGCTGCCTGCTACCGGCATCTGCGGTGTGCGTCACGGCGCCATGATTTCCGGCGCCTACTCCATGGTGCGCCAGCAGTTCGGCATCCCCATTGGTCGCATGGAAGGCGTGGAGCACAAGATCGGCAAGGCCGCCGGCATGACCTACGCCTTTGACGCTGCCCGCGTGTTCGGCTGCTCCGCCGTGGATCACGGCATTCAGCCGCCGGTAATGTCCGCGGTAATGAAAGCCTACTCCACGGAAATGGGCCGTGAGATCGGCACCGATGCCATGGACGTGACTGCCGGCTACGGCGTTATGCAGGGCCCCAACAACACCATGGGTCGCCTGTACAACTCCGCGCCGGTGAGTGTCACCGTGGAAGGCGCCAACATCATGACCCGCACCCTGATGATCTTTGGTCAAGGTGCTACCCGCTGCCACCCCTACGCCTACAAAGTAGTACAGGCGGTGGAAAACGAGGATGTGGCCAGCTTCCGCAAAAACCTCACCGGCTGGATGCTGCAGTTCCTGCTAGGCATGGTGATGACCCTGGTACGCGGCGTTACCCGTGGCTGGTTCACCGTGAAGGTGCCGGATGTGGAGCCGAAGACCAAGAGCATCTACCGTCGTCTGGGCTGGGCAGCCACCCGCTTTGGCTTGCTCACCAACCTGGCCATGTTCTTCGTGGGCGGCAAACTGAAAGCCCGCGGTAATCTGACCGGTCGCTATGCGGATGCGGTTGCCTGGTTGTACATCACCACCTCTGCCCTGCGTCGTTTTGAAGCCGAAGGCCGCAAAGCAGAAGACCTGGCGCTGGTGCAATATTCTGGTGAATACGGCCTGACTCAGATCCAGAAAGCCTTCGAAGGCATCTATGAAAACTTCGGTGGCCCGGTGGGTGTGATCCTGAAAACCGTGGGCCGTATCTGGCTGGGTCTGAACCCGCTGGCCAAACTGCCCGATGACCAGCTGACTCACAAAGCCGCGCTGACCCTGCAAAGCTACGGCGAGCAGTACAAGCGTCTGGTGGGCGGCAACTACATGCCGGAAGAAAGCGACCAGGGTCTGGGGCGTCTGCTCAAGGCCTTCCGCCTGACCACCGAAGCTGAGCCGGTTCGCGCCAAGATCCGCGCCGCCCAGAAAGCCCGCAAACTGGGCCGAGGCAAGGTGGATGAAATCGCCGCCGAAGCGGCCCAGCAAGGTGTGATCAGCGATGCGGAACTGGCACTGCTGAATGAGGCTACCGCAGCCTGCATGCTGGCCATCGAGGTGGACGTGTTCACCAAGGACGAGTACTACGGCGCCGGTGGCATTCCTGCCATGAGCGCCACCGGTGACGGTGGTGTGGAACAGCCGCCGGAGTATGAGCTGGCCAAGGCGGTCGGCGAATAACTCCCCTGACACCGAACGCCCTTCCGGGCGTTCGGTTTTCTTTCTTTCAGTTTCCATTCCTTTGTTCTGCCATATCGCAGTGCAAAGGAATTGATACTCTGCCTCTGCGACAGGATCCCCCATGAACCCATTGCTCGACGGCCTGAAGGTCCTTGACCTTTCCCGTCTGTTACCCGGCCCTTTCTGCTCCCTCTCTCTGGCCCAACTGGGCGCCGACGTGATCAAGATTGAGGAACCGGATGGCGGCGATTATGCCCGCGAACTATCCCCAGAGCTGTTCGATATCGTTAACCGGGGCAAGCAGTCCCTGACCCTGGACTTGCGCCAGGCAGAAGACGTGGCTCGCTTCAAACAATTGGTGGAAACCGCCGATGTGGTGCTGGAATCGTTTCGCCCCGGGGTCATGGACAAGCTGGGCTGTGGCTACGACACCCTCAAGGCCATTAACCCCAGACTGGTGTATGCCTCCCTCACAGGTTATGGCCAGACCGGCCCTTATGCGGATCGCCCGGGCCATGATTTGAACTACCTGGGCTATGCCGGGGTGCTGGATCAGACCGGGCTGGCCGGCAAGCGCCCGGCCATGTCCAACGTGCAGATCGCTGACCTGGCTGGCGGCGCCCAGAATTGCACCATTGGTATTCTCGCCGCCGTCATGGGGGCACGGCAGAGTGGCGAAGGGTGCTGGGTGGACGTGGCCATGCTGGATGGCGCCCTGGCCCTGCAGAGCATGGCGCTGGCCACCCATCATCAGCATGGTAGCAGCCAGCCCCGCGGCAAGGACATGCTCACCGGCGCCCTGGCCAACTACAACGTGTACCGCTGTCGCGATGGCAAGTACCTGGCGGTGGGCTCCCTGGAACCGAAGTTCTTCATGGCATTCCTGAAGGAAATTACGCCAGCCTTTCTGTGGAAGAAGAAAAAGAAAAAAACTGGCAACGCTTCCAGCTCAACCGCCGACAAACCCAAGCCCGCCGGTAGCGGCAACGATGCATTGACCCGCCTGGCCGCAGACCCGAAAAAACTGCGACGCCTGATGATACCGGTGCGCTGGGCCATCCAATTGATCCTGCTGACCCGCACCCGCGATCAATGGGACGCCCGGCTGGCCCACAAGGATACCTGCGTCTCCGGGATCCTCACCCTGGAAGAAGCCCTGGCCAATGAACAGGTGCAAGCAAGAGGCCTGGTAACCGACAGCCAGAAAGGACCGGTGCTGCGCTCCCCCATCCGCTTTGTGGGCGCACAGACCCGCGACGGTGAGAGCCCATCACTGGGCGAGCACAACCCGTTATTTACGGACCAGGATAAGCGTCGGGCCTGACGCCCGCGCTTTCTGACCCGATCATCCCTGCTACTGGACGGGCACAAACAGTAAGGTAGTGGGTAAAAGAATAATCAATACGGAACGTCCCATGAGCATTCAGGCAAAAATCATCAAGGCGGTGACCCGCCGCACGATCAAACGTCACGGCCTCAACGAGCAGCAACTGGTCCGTCACCTGCGCAAGGTGTTCAATGACACCCCGGTTCTCACCCTGCTGCCCCGAAAAGTGACACTCAACCAGATCCGCGAACCGCAGTTCGAAGGTGACCACCTGAGTGTCAGCAACCCGTCCACCACGGTGCTGTATCTGCATGGCGGCGCCTATATTGGCGGGGTCACAAAGACCTATCACAACCTGGCCGGGCGCCTGGCAAAACAGCTACATGGCGAAGTCTATCTGCCCCTTTATCCATTCGCGCCCGAGCACCCTTTTCCGGCAGCCGTGAACCGGGTGATGGAAGCCTACGAATACCTGTTGGCCAAGGGTAAGAATCCCAGCGATATCGTGATTGCCGGCGACTCCGCCGGCGGCGGCCTGACCCTGGCCACCCTGCTGCATATCCGTGACAAGGGCCTGCCCCAGCCACGCTGCGCAGTACTGTTTTCGCCGGCCAGCAATGCCTTCCCGGATGACAAGGTAATGGCCGCGCTGGACCCCAGCGACGCCATGCTGTCGGCGGACATTATCCGCACCGTGATTGATGTCTATCTACCCAATCAGGAAGATCGCAAGCACCCCTACGCGTCGCCCTGTCTGGGTGACTACAGCGGTGTCTGTCCGCTGCTGATTACCGCCAGCACCGACGAAGTGCTTTACCCGGATGGCAAGCAAGTCCGCAAGGCAGCAGAACAGGCCGGTGTCCGGGTGAAATGGATTGAGCGCCCCGGCCTGTTCCATGTCTGGCCGATCATGGTGCCCTTCCTGCCGGAGGCAAATCGGGATCTGAAAAGTGTGGTCGAGTTTATCCGCACCGCCTGACTGTTTTGGTCATTGCTGCCAGCGCAGCAGCGGCGTTAACTGAATAGTTCACAGTGACAGTGAGACGGTAATGACAGAACTGCCCCGCATCCATCCGGACGACTATTGTGACGAGGATCTGCCCCGGCTTGCCCAGCCCTGGTGGCAGACTCTGCCGGGTAACTTTCATGCGCTGCCGGATCATTTTCTCGCGGATAATGATACCCGCTGGCGAATCGACTACACCGCCAGCATCGACACCCTGGCGCGTACCGGCCTGGCCAGCATGGCCGGCGCTGCGGCCCTGCCCGCCACACTGAATATCTCGCGGCAGAGGGAAGAACGGGCACTGGTGGATTTTTATCGCCCCTTTCTTCAGGAAGAGGATCCCAATACGTTCTTCTCCCGGCCTACACAGACGGCAAATATTGAACGTATTCCGGTGGCCCCCTATCACTTTCAACCGGAGGATGGCGACGCCCATACCCTGCGTTTTCGTTCGCCCTTCGAGCCCAAGAACCCGGCGCTGCGTGACCGTTACCTGGGCCATCGCCGCAACCGCACCGCCTGGGCCCAGCACTGGCGTCACCACGGCGAACCGCGCCCGACGCTGATCATGATCCACGGCTTTGTCGCCGACCCTTACTGGCTCAACACGCGCTGGTTGGCCTTGCCCTGGTTCTACAAGCAGGGGTTTGATGTGCTGCTTTATACCCTGCCCTTCCACGGGCGGCGCAAAGGCCGCTTCGCGCCCTTCAGTGGAGCGGAATTTTTCAGCCAGGGTATGGCGCTGCTTAACGAAACCTTTGCTCACGCCATCCATGACCTGCGTCTCTTCATGGACTATTTACGCGAACAGGGCACCCCGGCCATGGGCGCCACCGGCATTTCTCTGGGCGGTTACACCACCGGGTTACTGGCTGCGCTGGAAGATGATCTGGCCTTCGCCATTCCCAATGTGCCGCTGGTCAGCATCATGGACCTGATGCAGAGCTGGTTCCCGATCAATCTGCAGGTGGGCTTGCTGAAGAAGGTCTACGGCACCGACCTGCAGGGACTGCGGGAAGTCACCGCCCTGCATTCGCCTCTCACCTGGCCCTGCAAGGTGCCCCAGGCCGGGCGCATGATCATTGGTGGTGCCGGCGACCGCTTTGCGCCACCCAAGCACAGCCATCTGCTGCACCAGCACTGGGGGAATTGCGATCTGCACTGGTTCCCCGGCAATCATCTGCTGCATCTGGATCAGGGGCTCTATCTGAAAGCCATGCGCGATTTCATGAAGGCGGCGCTAGGGGAGAAGTCGGTGGCGGCGAGAGGCTGAATTCCCCCTTCCCCGTTGGAGCCATGCCTGCCCCCAAGGGGGTCTGCGACATGCGAATGAGGTTGTGGGGGCATCGGAGGTGGTAGATTTGGATAGACCTGTCGAGCGCGGAGATTCCTGATCGCCCTACGGGCGATTTCCGCGCAAGCGCGGTTCGCCATGCAAGCATAGGTTATTCGCTTCGCTCACCCTTCGGGCCGCACGGAACTACGTGCGTTACTCCGCTGCGCTCCGTTCCTACAGCGGCTTCGTAGAGATACCGAGGTCCGAGGAACTTTCCACCCTTTTCCTATCCAACGAGCGTAGCTCGTAGCTCGTAGCTCGTAGCTCGTAGCTCGTAGCTCGTAGCTCGTAGCTCGTAGCTCTTATGCCTTGTCGGTCTTGAACAACGCCGCCGTGCCTGCGCCGCATGACACCACGGTTTTCATCATGCTCTCCACGCCGATTTCCGGGTGCAGCTCCACCAGATTCTGGTCTACATGATAGATAAACCCGCTGGTGGGATTGGGGCCGGTGGGAACGAAGAGGGTGACATGGCCATCCGCATGGCGGGAGGTCACCAGCGCAGTCACCGACACATCAGTGTCTCTGCCATACAGCCACACCCTTGCCACCTCTCCACGACTGAACGGGCTGTCGCTGTTGCTGCCCATTAGCTGGCCGATCACTTCTTTCACCGTCTTGTAACCCGGCAACCGGGTCATCACGTTCTCTTCCCACTGATGCCACAGCCAGCTACCCACCCGGGTGGCCACCAGGGTGCCGACCAGAAAACACAGCACCAGGACCGCCAGCACCGACAACCAGTCGGCCACGAATTTGGGTAGCTCAAAGGCACGGATAAATACCGTGGTAAACGGCGCGATCATTTCCGTCACCGTCTGGTAAATCCAGCGGAAGAAAAACACGATGATGGAAATGGGCAACAGAATGGTCAGGCCACCCAGCAGGGACTTGCGGATAAAGAACCAGATACGGCGATTGGCGCTCATGGGCTATAAGCCTTCGATTATCATGTTGTTAGCAGTGATGAACAGACAACACCGATCGGCAAGGGTTCGCTCAACGCCTCTCGCCCTGCTCATACCAGATGCGACTGATGAACAGGCAACGCTCGCCGGCGGGGGTGTCTACCACCACCTCATCATCCACCTGTTTCTTCAGCAAGGCCCGTGCCAGTGGCGCATCGATGCTGATGTAATGTCTCTTGGCATCGGTTTCGTCCGGCCCCACCAGACGGTAGGTTTCGGTGTCACCGTCCTCGTTCTCCAGCTCCACCCAGGCACCGAAGAACACCTTGCTCTGATCTTCCGGCAAACGCTCCACGACGGTCATGTCATCCAGACGCTTGCTCAGAAAACGTACCCGCCCGTCGATCTCGCGCAACTGCTTCTTGCCGTAGATGTATTCGGCATTCTCGGACCGGTCCCCCTGGGCGGCGGCCTCCTGCACCGACTGGGTCACTGCCGGGCGCTTTTCCTTCCACAGGTATTGCAGCTCATCGTTGAGCTTCTTGTAGCCTTCGGCGGTGATGTACTTGGAAGCAGGAATGCCTTTTGGTCGCCAGCGGCCCATGATGATTACACCTCGAAGATACGATCGATCTCGCGCAGTCCCTTGAACTCCAGCGTATTACCGGTGGGGTCCTGCACAAAAAACGTGCCCTGCTCGGCGGGCTGCCCCACAAAACGCTCACGGGGCTTGAGCAGGAACGGCCAGTCATTGTCGTAAATGCGCTCCACCAGGGTTTCCCAGCGGGCGAAATCCAGCACCACGCCAAAGTGCGGCATGGGCACCGGATGGCCATCCACCTCACTGTAGCCCTGGATCGGAGTCAGATCCTCACCTTTGTGCAGGGAAAGCTGATGGCCATGCAGATCAATATCCACCCAGTTAGGGGCATCCCGCCCCCGGCGGCCACCCAACACCCGGCAGTAAAAGTCTGCCGCTTCTTTCAGGTCATTCACCATAAAGGCCAGGTGAAAGGCCGGCTGTTTTTCCATCGTCTACCGCTCTTGCTAAACTCTCGTCATTCCGCCCGATGCAGGATACTGCTACACCTGCGTCGGGCGCCCCATGTTACTAGAGGACTCCGCCCCATGTCTGTCACCCGCGCCCCCTGGCCCGCCACCCGTCTGCGCCGCATGCGCCGCGACGACTTCTCCCGCCGGTTGATGCGCGAAAACACCCTCACCGTGGACGATCTGATCTATCCGGTGTTTGTGCTGGAAGGCAAAAATCAGACCGAGACGGTGGCTTCCATGCCCGGCGTGGAACGCATGAGTGTGGATCTGCTGGTCAAAGAAGCCGAGGAACTGGCCAGGCTGGGAGTCCCCGCCATGGCCCTTTTTCCGGTGACCCCCGCCGATGTAAAAACCCTGGACGGCAAGGAAGCCTGGAACCCGGACGGCCTTGCCCAGCGGGCGGTACGCGCCATCAAGGCGGCAGTGCCGGAAATGGGGGTGATCACCGATGGCGCCTTGGACCCGTTCACCACCCACGGTCAGGACGGCATCATCGACGACAATGGCTACGTGCTCAACGATGACACCGTGGACGCACTGGTCAAACAGGCCCTGTCCCAGGCGGAAGCCGGCGCCGACGTGATCGCCCCCTCGGACATGATGGACGGCCGCATCGGCGCCATCCGCGACGCTCTGGAAGCGAACGGCCATATCCACACCCGCATCATGGCCTACTCCGCCAAGTACGCCAGCGCCTACTACGGACCGTTCCGTGACGCCGTGGGCTCCGCCGGCAACCTGGGCAAGGCGGACAAGACCACCTACCAGATGGACCCGGCCAACAGTGACGAGGCCCTGCACGAAATCGCCCTGGACCTGGCCGAAGGCGCCGACATGGTGATGGTAAAACCCGGCATGCCCTACCTGGACGTGGTGCGCCGGGTAAAAGACGAATTCAAGGTGCCGGTCTACGCTTATCAAGTAAGCGGTGAATACGCCATGCACATGGCCGCCTTCCAGAATGGCTGGCTGGACCAGGACAAGGTAATAATGGAATCCCTGCTGGCCTTTAAACGTGCCGGCGCCGACGGCATCCTCACCTACTTTGCCAAGGCGGCTGCGCAGAAACTGAAAGGCTGATCTGAGAAACCCTGTCCGGCGCATTCGCTCCATTGAACGCAATACCCCACAGCATGCGCTGGACAGGGGCACCGGCCCGCATCCTATAATGCATATACACCAATACATTAGCGGAGCGCTCCAATGGGCCAAGACAAGACCGACACCCTCGCCCCCCTGGAAGTGGGTCGCCATTGCGCCGCCCTGCATTCCCGGGTGCTGTCACGTCTGGTCACCCGCCTCTACAACAACAAGCTGGCAGATACCGGCCTGCGCATTACCCAGTTTTCCATCCTCAATGCCATCAAGGCACAACCGCCGGAATCCATTTTTCAGTTATCCGAATGGCTGGGCATGGAGCGTACCTCCCTGCAGCGCACCGTGGACAAACTGATCGAGAAAGGGCTGGTGGAATCCGAGCCCACAGGCAACAAACGCTCACTGGGTCTGTCGCTCACTGCCGATGGCGAGGCTCTCTACCAGCGGGCACTGATACGCTGGCAGGAAGCCCAGAACGCTTTCGAGTCACTGGTCGGCAAAGAGGAGTGGGACAATATGGCCAGTCAACTTCATCGCTTCAGTACCCGGGTCAAGCAAGAGCTTTAAGCGGCGCTTGAGAAGGCAGGGGCGAATCCGAAAACGCTTTAACGGTATCGATCACCGCCGCATCCCTGAGCACTTTGCGATGACCCAACCCTTGCGTTTGATGCAGCGTAGCCTCTGGAATGGCTTGTTGCAGACGCAGCCCCTCCGCAAAAGGAATCTCCCTGTCACCGGTATCATGGATCAGCAATACCGGGCCACGAATCTGCTTGCCCAACCGCGCTATATTCAGTGCATCGAAACCAATCCCCACCCGGGCGGCCATTTTCTGTAGAAGCTGGAGTCGTGCCCGCTCACCCAGATGCAGAAACAAAGCGAAATTATTGACCATGCCGCGAAATTCCGCCGGTCCGGCAATCAGCACCAGCCTCCCGATACGGCTTTCCTGTGTGGCCACGTGGGCCAGGGCCCCGGCACCCATGGAATGCCCCAGCGCAACGGATACAGGACCACCGATAAAATCCAGCGCCAGACGAATCGCGGCAATGAAATCCCCCACATGGGCCGGCCCATCCGCCTGCTCTCCATGCCCCGGTAAAATCAGGGCGTAGCGGGTATATCGGTTGCCATTCACTGCATCGATGAAGGGCAACATCTGTGTGGCCCGGCCGGACCACCCATGCACAAACAGCGCGGCCTCGTCGCCACCCTGCCATATCGCCAGTTGCGCCCGCTCACCCAGCGAAACAGTCAGATCCGGCTCTGATGTGCGGAACGACAATGGCCCCCTGGACACCCGGGGCGTAGTCAACAGATGCAGTGCCGTATCACTGGCGCTGCCTGGCAGCAGCCGACTATAGCCAGCCATCAAGGTTTGAAAAACGGATAGCAACATAACCCTTCTCCTTTAATGTATATACACTCAAAAGCAACCCAAATGCGCCTTGCTGTGCCATGATTACCATTTAGTGTATTTACACTTTATATTGCTTTATCCTCACAGACAAGCCAGCCCGATTCCCGGGATGGCCCCCGGAGCCGTGAATCCCGGCAGGAACAGCCAATGGCTTATATGAGGAAACGGTTAGAATTTCACCGTTTTCTGCTGATTCTGATGACTGGGTCCCTGACCCGAGGATAACTGTAATGCGTACACTGATACTGATCGCCACCCTGAGCCTGTCGAGCCTGGCCGCTGCTGAAGGCCGCGCCCCAACCGAACAGGAGATGCAGGAGCTGGACATAATCCAGCAATCCTGGATCTTCCAGGGCTGAGTATCCATAAAGCCGCCTGCGGGCGGCTTTATTATTTCATCTCCACTTCCCGCCTCCCCGATCCGCGCGCTATCCTGCTTAACAGGCTGCTGAAAAGCCCGTTAACACAAAATCATTTTGCACCTGTCATTACCGTGTCACATTAATGTCATGCAATAGGGTCTTTGCAAACGGCCCGGTCAGGACGACGCCAATGAATGACATTGCCAGCGAACACAGCGCCATCGACCTCAACAACCCGGACTACTATTTCAACCGGGAACTGAGCCTGTTGCAGTTCAACCTGCGGGTGCTGGAACAGGCCATGGACGACAGCCATCCCTTGATGGAACGGCTGAACTTTCTGCTGATTTTTTCCAGCAACATGGATGAATTTTTCGAGATCCGTGTGGCCGGCCTGAAAAACAAGCTGGAAACCCACACCGGCCAGCCGGGCCCCGACGGCATGCTGGCCGAGGAAATCCTGAAGGAAATCAGCCGCACGACCCACGAGGCGGTGGACCGTCAGTATCACATTCTCAACAACATTCTTCTGCCGGCCCTGCGCGAGGAAGGCGTGGACTTTCTGCGTCGCGAAGACTGGACCGAAGCACAGATTGAATGGGTGAAAAAATATTTTCGCGAACAGATCTATCCGGTGCTTACCCCCATTGCCCTGGACCCGTCACACCCCTTCCCGCGGCTTGTGAACAAGAGCCTGAACTTTATCGTATCGCTGGACGGCAAAGATGCCTTTGGCCGTTCCACCGGTCTGGCCATTGTGCCCGCACCCCGCTCTCTGCCCCGGCTGATCCGTATTCCTGACGAGATCAGCGAAAGCGGCGACGACAACTTCGTGTTCCTGTCATCCATGATCCATGCCCATGTATCGGACCTGTTCCCGGGTATGAAAGCCACCGGCTGCTACCAGTTCCGGGTCACCCGTAACGCGGACATGGAAGTGGACGAGGACGTGGAAGACCTGGCCAGCGCACTGAAAGGCCAGCTGCTGTCACGGCGTTATGGTGACGAGGTGCGCCTGGAAGTGGCGGACAACTGCCCGCGTCACCTGACCGATTATTTGCTGGAGCAGTTCGAACTCACCGAGATCGATCTGTACGAAGTGAATGGCCCGGTGAACCTGGCGCGCATGTTCACCAGCGTGAACCGCCCGCGCCTGCACTACCCGCCTTACACCCCGAAGCTGGCGCCGGCAGTGAAAAAAGCCGAAACCATTTTCGACGCCATGGATCAGGGCGACATTCTGCTGCATCACCCCTATGAATCCTTCCAGCCAGTGGTCAGTCTGCTGGCGGAAGCGGCCCGCGACCCCAAGGTCCTGGCCATCAAGCAGACCCTGTACCGTACCGGCACCAAGTCAGAAATCCTCGATCATCTGGAAACCGCCGCCCGGAATGGCAAGGAAGTCACCGCCATCGTGGAGCTGCGTGCGCGCTTCGACGAGGAATCCAATATCGAAGGGGCCCGGCGCCTGCAGGAAGCCGGCGCCATCGTGGTGTACGGGGTGGTGGGCTACAAGACCCACGCCAAGATGCTGCTGGTAGTGCGCCGCGAAGGCGATGGCATCAAACGCTACGTGCATCTGGGCACCGGTAACTACCACACCAAGACCACCAAGCTGTATACCGATTACGGCCTGATGACCTGCGAGAAAGGTATCTGCCAGGACGTGCACAAGATCTTCCAGGAGCTCACCGGCATGGGCAAGGCGGCGCGGCTAAAGCAGCTAAAGCATTCGCCCTTTACCCTGCACCCGTCGCTGATTGAATGGATCGACTTTGAAACGCAGCAGGCCACCGCCGGCAACACGGCGCGGATTATTGCCAAATTCAATTCCCTCACCGAAGAGAAGATCATCCAGGCCTTGTACCGGGCCAGTCAGGCGGGCGTGGAGATTGATCTGATCGTACGCGGGATCTGCTGCCTGAAACCCGGGGTACCGGGGCTATCCGAGAATATCCGGGTGCGCTCGGTGATCGGCCGCTTCCTGGAACATACCCGCATTTACCACTTCCATCACGGCGGTGAAGATCTGGTGTATGGCTCCAGCGCCGACTGGATGGATCGCAACCTGTTCAACCGGGTGGAAACCTGCTTCCCGGTCAATGACCCGGTGCTCAAGGCACAGGTGATTGAGCAGGGACTGCATTACTATCTGCGCGACAACAGCCGTGCCTGGGTACTGCAGCCCGATGGCCGCTATCTGCGCGCACAGCCCCAGGAGGGCGAAACCGCGTTTATTGCCCAGCAGACCTTGCTGGAAACCCTGGGCGGAAACTGAGTTTTTAATGGATAATTGATAACTCGTGGGAAAGGGCATCAAGCCCTGAAACGCAAAAGGCCGCGCCCAATCGCTTGGACGCGGCCTTTTGCGTTTAAAGACAACAGCAACGCCAATCCGCGCCGTTATCAATTATCCCTTCTCAATTATCAACCAACCTAAGCTCATAGCCGCCAGCACGAAAATAATCCTGTTCCTGTTCCAGATCAGCCAGTGTCAGCGGATGCTCTTCGAGCCAGTGCGCCGGAAACTGCAGGGACAAGGTATTATCTTCGGCTTTCAGCACCATCTCGGGAATGACTTCATCGCAACGGGCATGGTGCAGGCGAGCAGACAATCGCAGCACCAGGCACAACCGCAACAGGCCCTGCTGCTCATCGTCCGGCAGCTCCGACAACGCGGACAGCGGAAGCTTGCGGCGGTGGCCACGCACCAGCACCGCCACCGCCTGCTGCTCCTGGCGGGAAAAGCCGGGCAAGTCCGAGTTGGTCACCAGGTAGGCGCCGTGCTTGTGGAACTGGCTATGGGAAACGGCCAGCCCCACCTCGTGGAGCAGCGCGCCCCAGCGCAAGGTATCCGCCAACTCGCCATCGTCCAGTTGCCAGCTTTTGGCCACCTGACCATACAGACCCGTGGCCGTGTCACAGACACGCTCCGCCTGAGTGCGCTCCACATGATGGCGACTCATCAGCGACTGGATACTGCGCTCACGCACGTCCTCGTGGGCAAAACGCCCCAGCAGGTCATACAGCAGCCCTTCGCGCAGGGCGCCACCGGACACTTCCATCTGATCAATGCTCAACTGCTCGAAGATGCCGTAGAGAATCGCCAGACCAGAGGGGAAGATGGCCCTGCGATCCTCGCGCAGCCCCTTCAGGTCCAGCTGCTCTACCTTGCCGGCCTTGATCACTTTCTTGCGGGCCTTCTTCAGGCCCTCCATGGTGATGCCGGTTTCTGACCAGCCGTTGTCCACGCACACCTGGCTGATGGCCTTGATGGTGCCGGACGCCCCCACCGCCTGCAGCCAGCCCAGGCGTCGATAGTTGGCATGGATGGACAGCACCTCCTGGCGGGCAGCGGTCACCGCCCGGTCAAAGGCCTTTTCGGTAATACTGCCGTCGGCAAAGAAGCGCTGAGCAAAACTGACGCAGCCCATGTGCAGGGATTCCGTCTCGGTGGATTCGAAACGCTCGCCGATGATCAGCTCCGTGGAGCCGCCACCGATATCCACCACCAGCCGCTGGCCGGCATCATCAGCCAGACTGTGCGCCACCCCCAGATAAATCAGACGAGCCTCTTCACGCCCGGCCACGATCTCGATGTCGTGGCCCAGCACCGCTTCCGCCCGGTCGATGAATTCCCGAGCATTGCGGGCCTGGCGCAGGGTGTTGGTCCCCACCACCCGCACGCTGCCGCGAGGAATACCGGCAATGCGCTGGGCAAACCGGCCCAGGCAATCCAGCGCCCGTTCCTGGGTCTCACCGTCCAGCCGGTTATCCCGGTCCAGCCCGGCTCCCAGCTGCACCTTCTCGGACAGACCATCCAGAATCTGGACCTCACCGTGGACCTGCCGGGCCACTACCATGTGAAAGCTGTTCGACCCCAGGTCAATGGCCGCCAGATGCTCGCCATGTTCCATATGCACTCCTTTCCTGAACGGCCATTGCCCTTTCCGCACCAATCTACGGGTAGACAACGAATTGAAAAACGCCCCGAATTCTAACCGAATATCATGGCGTTACGGTGTCATAGGCAAACTCTACCGCGATAATTCACTCACTCGCTTGAAATTCGGCACCCACGACCTGATATTATCCACCATCGCAACAGCCCGCCCGTCGGGCCAGCTAACCCCCTATCTCAGGAGAATTCAATGAGCGGCGAGATTATCAATGTGACCGACGCGGACTTCGAAGCCCAGGTCATCAATGCGGACGGCCCGGTGCTGGTAGACTACTGGGCACCCTGGTGCGGCCCCTGCAAAATGGTCGCGCCGATCCTGGAGCAACTGGCCGGCGAGTACGGTGACAAGCTGACCATTGCCAAGATCAACATTGACGACAACCCGGAAACGCCCAAGAAATACGGCGTTCGCGGCATCCCCACCCTGACCGTGTTCAAGAACGGTAATGTGGAAGCCACCAAGGTGGGTGCCCTGTCCAAGAGCCAGCTGGCCGCATTCCTGGACAGCACTCTCTAAGACAGACAGCAACCCCCACTAGCACCCCCGCTACCCGGCGGGGGTGTTACGTTTCATTACCGCAGCCAATTAGGCTAGACAGCCTGTTGTTCCAGTGGTAGATTCCAGAACCAGCTTACAACAAGCATCCCCTTAGCAAGTCTTTCGGAACCTCTGGTTACCTTTTCCTGATGGCCCCCTTTATAGGCTTGCCGGGCCAGATTCCGAATCAACCAGATTATCAAAACAACCGCCGCACCACCTGTGGTGCACCCTCTCAATTCATTCAAAGACATCAAACTAGACGCCAATGAATCTTTCTGAACTGAAGCAGAAGCCGATTGGAGAACTTCTGGACATTGCCAAGGAACTCGGCCTCGAGAACCTGGCAAGAACCCGCAAACAGGACGTAATCTTTTCCATCCTCAAACGTGCAGCCAAGAACGGCTCCGATATCTACGGAGACGGGGTGCTGGAGATTCTGCAGGATGGTTTCGGCTTCCTTCGTTCCGCAGAGGGCTCTTACCTGGCCGGACCGGACGATATTTACGTTTCTCCCAGCCAGATCCGCCGTTTCAACCTGCGCACCGGCGACACCATTTCCGGCAAGATCCGGCCTCCCAAGGATGGCGAACGCTATTTCGCCATGCTCAAGGTCAACGAGATCAACTTTGACCGGCCGGAAAACGCCAAGAACAAGATCCTGTTCGAAAACCTGACGCCGCTGTTCCCCACGGAACGTTTCGTCATGGAAGCAGGCAATGGCTCCACCGAAGACATCACCAGCCGGGTGATTGATCTGGTGGCGCCGATCGGCAAAGGGCAGCGCGGCCTGATCGTGGCACCGCCAAAAGCCGGCAAGACCATGCTGCTGCAAACCGTGGCCCAGTCCATTGCCCGCAACAACCCCGAATCGCACATGATTGTGCTGCTGATTGACGAGCGTCCGGAAGAAGTGACCGAGATGTCACGCACCGTACGCGGCGAAGTGGTGGCATCGACCTTCGACGAGCCCCCCGCACGTCACGTGCAGGTTGCCGAGATGGTGATCGAGAAAGCCAAGCGGCTGGTAGAGCACAAGCAGGACGTAGTCATCCTGCTCGACTCCATCACTCGTCTGGCACGGGCCTATAACACCGTGCAGCCCAGCTCCGGCAAGGTGCTCACCGGTGGTGTGGACGCCCATGCCCTGGAAAAGCCCAAGCGTTTCTTCGGTGCCGCACGAAATATCGAGGAAGGCGGCAGCCTGACCATCCTGGCCACTGCCCTGGTAGACACCGGCTCCAAAATGGATGAAGTGATCTACGAAGAATTCAAGGGTACCGGCAACATGGAACTGCACCTGGATCGCAAGGTAGCAGAGAAGCGCGTCTTCCCGGCCATGAACATCCGCAAGTCCGGCACCCGCCGCGAAGAGCGCTTGGTCAGCGAAGATGAACTGCAGAAGATGTGGATCCTGCGCAAGGTGCTGCATCCCATGGACGAAATCGGCGCCATGGAATTCCTCATCGACCGCATGAAGCATACCAAGACCAACCTGGAATTCTTCGAGTCCATGAAGAGAAAGTAACGCGAGTCAGCTATCGTCACGCTTGCTGACACATAAAAAACCCCGCTTCGGCGGGGTTTTTTATGTGTCCTGGTAGAGCGTAGTGTCACCAATCAGAACTGATGCTCTACACCGAGCCGCCAGGTGCGCGGCAGAATAGGGTGGAAATGCCGATCTTCCACACCACCGGCAGGCTCTCCGGCCAGTCGTGAGGCATAGAAATAATCAATGTCGTTATGCTCAACATCAGCCAGGTTGAGGACTTCCAGAGCCACCTCCCAGCGCGGCCACTGCATCCCCAGCTTGATATTCTGAATGGTGGTACTGGATGATTCCTGGTCCGAAAAACTGTCCAGCGGTCGCGGGCCGAAATGGCGCAGACGATACCCGGCAAACCAGCGTTGACCTCGATAGTGAGCACCCATTGCCATGACTCGATCAGGGGCACCTTCAATAAAGCGGCCTTCACCGGGTTCGTCACCCTGGAATCGCGCTCGAGTGGTTGCCAATTCCACATCGAATTCCCAGCTGCGGGTGGGTCGGTAAACCACATTCATTTCCGCTCCACGCCGCAGACTACGGCGGTTCGCCTCGGTATTGCCGGCGTCGCCAACAAACAGCAGTTCGGAAGCCAGCCGTAACTGCCACGCAGCCAGCGTTACCTGCCATTGATCATTCGGATAGAACCGGGCACCCAGCTCCTCACCACGGCTTCTCACCAGTGGGTCCACCTGATCGACAGGGGTTCCCGCAACCGGGTCGATCTCGATAGTGGTGCCACGGGCATCGTTGCTGTGGAAACTGTACCCGGCGGACAGGTAATACTCGGCTTTCTCATTTGGCAGCCACGCCAGGCTGAATTTCGGACTGGTGATACCATCATGCGCATTGCCGCCATTGGCGGACAAATCGAACCCATTCACGTTAACCCCGGCCCGATCGCGCACATCGAAGTAATAATGGTCATAGCGCATACCAAGGGTGGCCCGCCAGTTCTCTGCAAAGGGGTACACCACAGAGCCGAACAGCGCCGCACTGGTTTGAGCCACACGATCCCGGCGCACCACCCCCAGCCGATTTCTGTCAGCACTCTTGAACAATCCCACATCACGAATCTGGTCGTGGCGCCACTCGAGTCCCCAATGCAACGTCAAAGGGGCAAAGGCGGTTAACCACTGGTAGTCGTACTCCACATTACCACCCACCACAGCGCGGTCGTCGATCTGCTCGAATTCATCGCCGTTGACGGGATCATCCAGGAAATAGGTAAAGTTGGACCACAGATTGAGCCCGTAATCGATGGCGTAGATCGAGCCACGCTGACCGGGTTTGTCCCATTGGAATGACAGGGAGTAGCGGTGAGACTCGCCCCCGGCATCCTCATCCAGAGAACCCAGCCGGCTGATCTGGCCTGAGCGGACGGCTCGATTGGCAATCTGATCGGCACTGTTCCACTTATTATCGTAAACCATCAGGGTCGTCGCATAATGCGATTCACCCTGGTGCCATTCGTGGCCCAACAAGACGTTAACCTTCTCAACATCCTCGTTGATATCTCGCCATGGCCCATTAAAGGTCTGCCCTTCGACAGCATAAACCAGCTTGTGATCACCTGAACGCTTGCCGCCATAGACAAGCCCCCGGTAATAATCATGCTCACCACCGGTGACTTTCACATGCTGACGGGACACCGAACGGCGCGTGCTGATATCCACACTGCCTGCGCTGGAGAAATCACCCACCGACGCATAATAGGGCCCTTTGCGATATTCAACGGTATCGATGACTTCCGGTATCAGGAAATTCACATCGGTATAGCCCTGACCATGACCATGGCTGGGCAGATTGACTGGCATTCCGTTCACTTCAGTACGGAAATCCGTACCGTGATCCAGATTAAAACCGCGGAAAAAATACTGGTTGGCCTTACCGTTGCCGGAGTGCTGAGTGGCAATCATGCCAGGCACCGCCTCCATGATTTCCCCGGCTCTGAGAAGGGGGCGAATCTGCAGCTCATCCCCCGTCACATGCCCCTGTGAAGCGGACACAGGAAGAGGCGCCATTGCACCGGTGACCTCTACTGGCGCCAACTCATGCCCTACCACCGAGCTTGCCCAGCCCAGCCCCAGCAAACAAAATCCATACCGGTACACGCGATTCATCCCTGTCCCCATTGTCGATTTTTACACACTGTCGACCTGACTCCGTGAGGAACGCGAGAACCACAGAGAAGAGAGACCACAAAGGCTCAACAGAAAGGCTTGTACTGATACGTCGATGGGGCGACACAGCATGGAAATTCCGGTCGCCCCAACTTACTCTGTTCATACCATAGCTGCTCACTGCGACCTGACATCAGCCTGCTATACTCACCTCAAACCAACGTCGCCATCCTCTGACTTCCGACAAAAGGATCGCCATGAAATACCGCGACCTGCGTGACTTTCTGCAACAGCTCGAGCAACTCGGCGAGCTCAAGCGCATCACCGTACCGGTGAACCCCCACCTGGAAATGACCGAAATCTGCGACCGCACCCTACGCGCCGGCGGCCCCGCCCTGCTGTTTGAAAACCCGGTGGGCTTCGGCACCCCGGTTCTGGGCAACCTCTTTGGGACCGAACGACGGGTGGCGCTGGGCATGGGCCGCGAGTCGGTGGAAGAGCTGCGCGAACTGGGGGAGTTGCTGGCCTTTCTCAAGGAACCGGAGCCTCCCAAGGGCATGCGTGACGCCTGGGAGAAACTGCCGGTGTTCCGCAAGGTGCTGAGCATGAGCCCCAAACTGCGCGGCTCCGGCCCCTGCCAGGAAAAGGTACTGGAAGGCGACGCCGTGGATCTCTACCAGCTCCCCATCCAGACCTGCTGGCCCGGCGACGCCGGCCCTCTGATCACCTGGCCGCTGGTAATCACCCGAGGGCCCAACAAGGAACGCCAGAACCTGGGCATCTACCGTCAGCAGCTGATTGGCCGCAACAAGCTCATCATGCGCTGGCTAAGCCACCGCGGCGGCGCCCTGGATTTCCAGGAGTGGCAGCAGGCCCACCCGGGAGAACCCTTCCCGGTTGCAGTGGCCCTGGGCGCTGACCCGGCCACCATCCTCGGCGCGGTCACCCCGGTGCCGGATACCCTTAGCGAGTACGCCTTTGCCGGACTGCTGCGCGGCTCGAAAACCGAGCTGGTGGAATGTATCGGCAACGACCTGCAGGTACCGGCCAGCGCCGAGTTCGTACTGGAAGGCCATATTTATCCGGACGAGCTGGCAGAGGAAGGTCCTTTCGGCGACCACACCGGTTATTACAATGAAGTGGAGCGTTTCCCGGTATTCACCGTGGAGCGCATCACCCACCGCCGCGATCCTATCTACCACAGCACCTACACCGGCCGCCCACCGGATGAGCCGGCGGTACTGGGCGTGGCCATGAACGAAATCTTCGTGCCGATCCTGAAAAAGCAGTTCCCGGAAATCGTGGATTTCTACCTGCCCCCGGAAGGCTGCTCCTACCGCATGGCGGTGGTGACCATGAAGAAACAGTACCCGGGCCATGCCAAGCGGGTAATGATGGGGGTGTGGTCCTTCCTCCGCCAGTTCATGTACACCAAGTTCGTGATTGTCTGCGACGACGACGTGAATGCCCGCGACTGGAAGGACGTGATCTGGGCCATGACCACCCGCATGGACCCGGCCCGCGACACCCTGCTGATTGAAAACACCCCCATCGACTACCTGGACTTCGCCTCCCCGGTCTCCGGCCTGGGCTCCAAGATGGGCATGGACGCCACCAGCAAATGGCCCGGCGAAACCGACCGTGAGTGGGGCCGCGCCATCAGCATGAGCCCGGCAGTGAAGCAGCGGGTGGATGAGATGTGGGAAAGCCTGGAAATTGATAATTGAGAATGGAGAATTGATAACGGCGCGGACAAGTGACGCCAGGTCTTTCAGCATCGGAGCCGCGCCCAAACGGTTGGGCGCGGCCACAGAGGCAACAAAGCGGCGCCCGACCTCTCCCGCGCAGTTATCAATTATCAACTATTAACTATCAATTGCTTTTCTTGTACGATGGTGCCAAATAAAAAAAGGATGCACCATGGCCCTGTTGGATTCCATTGATCGACGCCGTTTTCTGAAAGCCTTGGCCAGTGCCGGGGCCACTGGCGCATTGGCGCCCCAGGCCCTGCTGGCCGAGACAGAGAAGGCGCCAGCCTGGCAGAACTGGTCCGGCAACCAGAGGGCCAACCCGGCCAATCTGGTATTTGCCACCAGCGAAGCACAGCTGCGCCAGGCCCTGCGCGACAGCACCGGCACTATTCGCCCCTTTGGTGGCAGCCATTCGTTCAGCGCCGTGGTCCCCAGTGATGACACCCTGGTGTCTCTGGAAGCCTTGGCGGGGCTGCGCGGCCAGGATGGCAACGTCTTCACCTACGGCGGCGGCACCCGGCTGGCCATGGCCAGTGCCCAGGCCAACAGCATGGGCTACAGCTTCAACAACGAACCTGACATCAACCTGCAGTCCCTGGCCGGCGCCATCGCCACCAGCACCCATGGCACCGGCAGTGGTCTGCAGAGCCTCTCCGGCCAGGTGGAAAGCCTGCGCCTGATCCTGCCCGACGGCGAGGCCATGGATCTGACCCGTGACGATGGCGATGCTTTTCTGGCCGCCTGCTGTAGCGTCGGCGCCCTGGGTATCGTCAGCGAGATCGGTTTTCGCCACGAGCCCGCCTACCGGCTCAAGGAACGCACCTGGACCCTGCCCCTACAAGAGGCCATGGACTTCGTGGAGCGGGAAAAAAACAACTTCCGCCACATCGAGTTCTTTGCCTTCCCGCTAGGCGAGCAAGCCATCGTCAAGACCATGGAAATCACTGACGACCCCAACGACAGCAGCGCACGGGAAGACAGTAACGACCTGCTGGAGCTGGTCTGCAAACTGGCCATGCGTGCCGGCTGGATGACACCCAGCCTGCAGAAGCTGGTCACCCTGTTCGTGGAAGACAGCACCTACATCGGCCCTGCCCACAAGGTATTCGCCAACCGCCGCGCGGTGCGATTCAACGAAATGGAATACACGGTGCCGGCGGAAGACGGTATTGCCTGCCTGCAGGAAGTCTGCGAGACCATCCGCAAGCAGGACATCAATGTGTTCTTCCCCATCGAATTCCGTTACGTGGCCGCCGACGACAGCCTGCTGTCCATGTACCACCAGCGCGACGGCGCCAGCCTGTCCATCCATCAGTACTTCGCACAGGACTATCAGCCACTGTTTACGGCGGTAGAACCGATCCTGCGCCGCTACGCCGGTCGCCCACACTGGGGCAAGCTGCATACCCTGGGCCAGCAGCAACTGCGCGAGATATATCCCGCCTTTGATCGCTTTCAGACCGTGCGCCGGGAACTGGACCCACACGGAAGGATGCTGAACCAACATCTGAAAACCCTGTTTGGAGAAACCGGATGAAACGCCGAGGATTTCTGATCGGGTTGGGAGCGGTGGCGGCCGGGGGCTGGCTGCTACGGCCGGGCAATCAGGGGGCACCGCATACACCCTACTTCCAGTCCATCAATGACCACCTGCGTAACGCCAGCCCCGGCCGGCCGCTGATGCTGGTGGATCAGCAGCGCCTGGTGCGCAACTGCCACACCCTTAAAGCCATGCTGCCGTCCCGCTGCGCGCTGCGCATCGTGGCCAAGTCCCTGCCCAGTGTGCCGATGATTCAAACGGTGATGCGCGAGACTGGCAGCGACCGGGTGATGGTATTCCACCAGCCTTTCATGAATGCGCTGGCCGACGCAGAGCCCGGCGTGGACATGCTGCTGGGCAAGCCCATGCCGGTACAGGCCGCCCGACAGTTCTACAACGAACTGAGCGGTGACTTCGATGCGGACCCGCAACTGCAGTGGCTGATCGACTCCCGTCCGCGGCTGGACCAGTACCTGCAACTGGCAATCGATCTGGACCGACGCCTGAACATCAACCTCGAAATCGACGTGGGTCTGCACCGGGGCGGCCTCACCGACCCAAGCCAACTCGATGAGATAATTTCCCTGATTCAGGCCCACCCGGCGCATCTGCGTTTCAGCGGTTTCATGGGCTATGACGCCCACGTGGGCAAACTACCTGGGTTTATTCAAAGTGCCGAGGACGGTCACCGGGAAACCGAAGCCATCTATCTGCACTATATCGAGCGCCTCTACCAGCTGGCGCCGGCTTACCGGAATGAAACTCTGTGCTTCAACGGCGGCGGCAGCCCGACCATCGGGCTCTATGATGACAGCACCACGGTCAACGAACTGGCCGCCGGCTCCTGCCTGGTGAAAGCCAGTGACTTCGATCTGCCCCTGCTGGCGAATTTCGAACCGGCGGTGTTTATCGCCGCGCCGGTACTCAAGCAATGGGACGGCCTGAACCTGCCCGGGCCGATACCCCTGGGGGAGCTGTGGCAACGCTGGGACCCGAATCGTCGCCAGACCTATTTCATTTATGGCGGTTACTGGAAAGCCACTCCGGTATCCCCGGCGGGCATCCGCGAGAACAGCGTCTATGGTCACAGCACCAACCAGATGATGTTCAACGGCAGCCCGGACACGGCGCTGCAGGTGGATGACCAACTGTTTCTGCGCCCCACGCAAAGCGAATTCGTGTTGCTGCAATTCGGCGACCTGGCAGTGTGGCAAGACGGCGCCATCCAGGACTGGTGGCCGCCACTGACACAGGGCGACGGCGCCTGACAACACCTCCGCAAACCGCTCGAAAACTCAAAGGCCGCACCGGTTTTCCGGTGCGGCCTTTCAATGAGCTCCGTAGGGTGCACTGAGCCTAAGGCGAACTGCACCGATCCGGCGTTTGATGGTGCAGTTCGCCTTAGGCTCAGTGCACCCTACGGGAGTTCTTCTAAACGCAAGAGGCCGCGCTCAACGGTTGGACGCGGCCTCTTTGCCTTCCTTTTGCTAGGCGTCAATCCGCGACGCTGTCAACTGTTCACTGTCAACTGAACTAGAACCGCGCCTGCATGCTCAGCCAGTAGCTGCGGCGGGCATCCTTGTTGTTGTAGTCGTCAAAGTAAACCGGCTCGAAGCCACCCATGCCATCATCTTCAAATGCGGTGTCATAGGTAGTGAAGTCTTCGTCCAGCAGGTTGTTGACCCGGGCGGTAAAGGTGAGCGTGTCATTCATGGCCCAGCGTGCACCCAGGTGGAAGATTTCATAATCTTTCCAGTACTCGCCGCCGCTGGAATCGGTGTTGAGACCGCTGCGACCAAAGCCGCGGAAACGGTCGTGCCGTCCTTCCATGGTCAGGTACATGCCGAAAGTCTGAGTGGTCTGCCAGTCCAGGGTGGCATTGACCATGTGCTTGGCAGTGCCAGTCAGCGGGTAACCTTTCTGGTCTCCACTCTTCTGTTCGCTATCGATATAGGTGTAGTTCATCTTTAGCGCCCAGCGCGGCAGGAACTGGTAACGACCGGCCACTTCCACACCCTTGATTTCCGCCTTGTCCACATTCACCGGCTGGGTAACGATGCCGCCCAGGGAATCGTAGGCGCCCAGATCCACGCAGGGTTTCTGCCCACCGTTGGCAGAGCACAGCGCGCTGTCCTGGCGCACAATCTTGTCTTTGAAATCGTTCTGGAAATAGGTCACGTTGAAGTTATGACGATTGACGCTCTCCCAGTACAGGGCGATTTCGGAGTTAACGCTGGTTTCCGGTTCCAGGTCCGGGTTGCCCACCCAGGGCAGCGTGCCCTGACGGCCGAAACCGGTAATCCCTGAATACAGATCCGTGGTCTTGGGCGTCTTGTAGCCGGTACTGACGCCCCCCTTCACGGTCCAGGCGGGCGTCAGTTCATAAACGCCATAAAGGCGTGGGCTGAGTTGATCGCCAAAGGTTTCATGGTTGTCGTAACGGACACCGGCGGTAAGCGTAAAGGGATCCACCGGGGTCCAGTTATCCTCGGCAAACAGGGCCCACATGTTGTGGTCGGAAATCCGGCCGCTACGACCTTCCTCCAGACCGAACACGCCATCTTCCAGTTCGCCACGAATCACCTGGGTACCCAGCACAGCAAAGTGCTGGGCATTCACCGGTAGTTCCAGCTTGCCATCCAGTCGCCACTCCCGGCTTTCCAGGGTGCGCGCCGGGCGCGGCAGAAAGGCCGCTTCCAGTTCCTGATCCGTGGCCCCGTTGGTAACCATCTGATCGTACTGGTCACGCTCCGCCGCCGTCAGCGGCAGGGTGCGGCCCTTGTTGTTGGTCGCCAGGTGCGTCAGGGAAACGGTGCTGTAGCCGATATCCCAGTCCCCTTCATGGGTCAGCGCGACCTGGTCACGGGTGAATTCCTGATTCTTGGCATAGCCGGCCATGGGCAGACGGTCCACGCTGTCCTGGGTGCCGACCTGGCTCTTGTCATTGTTGTACACCTGCTCGGACTGATCGTAATCCAGCGAGATTCGCTGGTTGTCCACTGGCGTCCAGCGCAGGGTGAAGCCACCGGCAATGTCCTTGTTGCGCACAGTACGGCCACCACCGCCAAAACCCAGCTCCCGATCGACAACCGTTCCATCCGGCGCAATGGCGGGATCAAACTGCGGATCGGACGCCTGCTGGTCATAGAGACTGCCGCGCAGGGCCAGACCCAGCTTGCCGGGCACCAACGGGCCGGAAACATACAGGTCGGTAGTCACGTCATTGCCGAACTCGCTCTGTTCCTGAAAGGTGCCACCCACGGTAATGCTGGCCGCCGGCTGGTCGAAGTTCTTCTTGGTAATGATATTGATCACCCCACCCATGGCATCGGCACCATAGAGCGTGGAGGCCGGACCACGGATCACCTCGATGCGCTCAATGGCATCCATGGGCGGAATATGGTTGAACTGGTTGCCACCGAAGTTGTTCGGGTAGATGTCACCATGATTATTCTGGCGACGCCCGTCGATCAGGATCAGGGTGTAATCCGAGCCCATACCGCGCATGGAAACAGAGGCCTGGCCGGTCTTGTCGCGGGTTTCCCCCACATCCACCCCTTCCAGCTCACGCACCGCATCGACCACCGACGTAAACGGGCGGCTGTGCAGCTCCTGCTCACCAATCACGGAAATGCTGGCCGGAGCCTCAGAGATCTTCTGTTCGAAACCGGCAGCGGACACCACATTGATCGCTTTCAGCTCATGGCTCTGCCCGTTTTGCTCAGCCGCCGCCGATGCTGTCGTGATAGCCAGGGCCAAGGTTGCCAGCAAGGTACGCCGTGGTAGTGCTACCAGAGTCGTTATCATTACATCCCCCGTTCGTTCCGTTAATCGGTATAGAAGCGGCGGCATTCTGCTGTTATTGAGAATCAATATCAAACAATAACGGATCTCAAAATGGTAAAGATTGTAAGGCCCCAGCATTCACGGGAACTCTCAAGACGCCCGGGAACGCATGATGCCTACCCTTGCTGCTTGGCCGCTGGCGCCGGATTCCCGGTCCCAATAGTCACACTCTGCTCGTTGACCGTTACATTGCTCACTGATACATTCGGTTAACTTGACGTCGTCCAGATCTGGCGTCGCCATCTTTCAGGAGTGCCTTATGACAACCACAGCCACGGTGACCAGCCAGGGTGTCAATCTGCAGGTCTATACCTTTGGGGACAGCAGCAAGGTGCCGGTGGTACTGGTTCATGGTTACCCTGACAATCACAGTATCTGGCAACCGGTGGCGGATCGGCTGGCGAAGAAGTACTTCGTGATCAGCTACGACGTACGCGGTGCCGGTGCCTCCGACGCGCCCCGCAAGCGGGCGGATTACCGCATGAGCCTGCTGTCTGCGGATCTGGCGGCAGTGGTGGACGCCACTGTCCCCGGGCGGGATTTTCATCTGGTGGGACACGACTGGGGCTCCATCCAGAGCTGGGAATCTGTCACCGCGGAAGGACCGCTCAAGGCACGCATCAAGTCCTACACCACTATCTCCGGCCCTTGTCTGGATCACATGGGCCACTGGATGCGCCGGCGCACCCTGAACCTGTCTCCTTCCGCCAAGACCAAGGTGTTCAAACAGGTACTCAGCTCCTGGTACATCGGTTTCTTTCACTTGCCAGTACTGGCCCCCGGTGCCTGGCAGGGAGGCCTGGACAAGCTCTGGCCCCGCTATCTGAAGCACCGCGAGAATGTGCAGGAGCCGGAAGCCAACCCCACCCAGGGCAAGGACGGCAAGCACGGCGTGCAGCTGTACCGCGCCAACTTTCGCAACAAGCTGATCAACCCGGAAGCCCGCCACGCTCCCTGTCCGGTACAGCTGATCGTGCCCACCCGTGACAACTATGTGGGCACCCAGCTTTTTGAAGACCTGCACGAGTGGGTGGACGAGCTGTACCGCCGCGATATCAATGCCAACCACTGGGTACCGCTGAGCCACCCGGACACCATCGCCGCCTGGATTGGCGATTTCGTGGCCGGGGTGGAAAGCGGCAAGATGCCCGGTGCCCTGCAGCACGCCCGCGTTCGCCCGGAAAGACTGGGCCTGCCGCTGTACGGCAAGACCGTCGTCATCACCGGCGCAGGGTCCGGCATTGGCCGGGCCACCGCCCTGCGCTTTGCCGCTGAAGGCGCCGACCTGGTGTGCCTGGATATCAATGAGGACAGTGCCAATACCACCGCCGATCAGGCCCGTGAACGGGGCGCAGCCGCCTGGCCACGCAAGGTGGATGTGGGCTCGGCCCAGGCCATGCAGCGCCTGGCTAATTGGGTGGAAAAAGAATTGGGCGGTGCGGACATTGTGGTCAACAACGCCGGCATCGGCATGGCCGGCGGCGTGCTGGAAACCTCCACCAAGGACTGGGATCGCCTTCTCAAGGTCAATCTGTGGGGAGTGATCCATGGCTCGCGATTGTTTGCCCGGCAGATGATTGATGGCCACCGCAAGGGCCACATCGTCAACGTGGCCTCTGCCGCCGCCTTCGCCCCCAACCGCAAGCTGGCCGCCTACTCCACCAGCAAGGCCGCGGTGCACATGCTCAGCGAATGCCTGCGTGCAGAGCTGGCCGAACACCATATCGGCGTCACCTCGATTTGCCCCGGCTTTGTCGCCACCGGCATTGCCAACAGCACCGTGTACGCCGGGCTCAGCGACGAGCAACAGGCGGAAAAACGCGCCAAGGCCGACGCCCTGTACAAGCGCCGCAATTTTTCCCCGGACCAGGTGGCCGCCGCCATTTTCGATGCGGTGCAGAGCAACCCGGCCCTGTCCCTGGTGGGCGCCGAAGCCTGGACCACCCGACTGCTCAGCCGCTTTGCCCCGGTATTGTCCCGGCAGGTAGCGCGCCTGGACATTACCGCCTGAATTGATGACGTGTTGACCATAACAACGGGAGAACAACAGCCATGAACAGCCCTGTGCGCCATCAACTGAAAGCCCGCCGAGTGCAGTTTGATTTCGACAATACGCCACTGCACTGGCTCAAGGGTGATCCGTTTTCCACCCATATCATCAACGGTATCCACCTGCTGCTACCCGCCGGAGAACTGTGGTTTTGCCGGGTCTACAACCATGCATTACCCCTGGTCACCGATGACCAGCTGCGCGCCGACGTGGAAGGCTTTATCCGTCAGGAAGCGGTGCATTCCCGCGCCCACAGCAAGGCCCAGCTTTATCTGGAACGCCATGGTTTGAGCGTGGATGACTATGTGCAACGGGTGGAATGGCTGTTTGGCACCTTCCTGGGGGAGGCGCCCTTCGGGCTGAAACTCCTGCAGCGCAAGGCGATCCAGAAACAGTGGCTGGTACTGCGGGTAGGGCTGATCGCCGCCATCGAGCACTTCACCGGCGTGCTGGGTCAGTGGGCCATGGACAACGACACCTGGGAGCAGAACGGCGACCCGGCCATGGTGGACCTGTTCAAGTGGCACCTGGCCGAAGAAGTGGAACACCGTACCGTGGCGTTTGACCTGTTCGAGCACCTGTGCCAATCACAGCTGGGTTTCTACGTGAGCCGCCAGGCGCTGATGGCCATCGTCTTTCCGCTGTTCATCTACTTCATTTCCGAAGGGGGTCGCAGCCTGGCCCGTCAGGACCCGGACCCCAGCGTGCGCAAAATGGGTCGCACTCTGATACCGCAATTGCTGATGCAACTGGAACAGACAGGCAAGCGCACCGAGAACGTGCCCACCTTCACCTTCCTGATCAACGCCACCCTGCGCTGGTTGTCTCCCCGCTTCCACCCGATCCACGAAGGTGACACGGAACAGGCGCTGGCATACCTGGCACGCTCACCTGCAGCAAAAGCAGCGGCGGTGCACTGAAACGTCATCCCACAAAGCGCCTGCCCGGGCGTGATCCCGGCAGGCTCGAAGCGATGACAAAAATCAAAAACGAGTGACGAGGTTCGAGTAACGAAAAACCTTTCGCTCTTCGCAACTCGTAACTCGCCGTTTAGCCTCTACATCGGCACCTTGTCGAACCAGGGTGCCGCCTCTTCCAGCTGCCCGGCCAGCGCCAGCAGCTTGCCTTCATCGCCATGGCCACCGACAAACTGGGACCCCAGCGGCAAACCGCTGTCGCACCAGTGCAACGGCACCGACATGGCCGGCACCCCGGTGACATTGGCGAACTGGGTGAAGGGCATGTACTTGAAATTCTCCATGGCCATCTGCTCGATCATGCCGGTCTTCATCAGCAGTTTTTCACCGCCCACCTTGAGCAGCATTTTCAGGGCACTCTGCTGCCAGCCCGGTGTAGCCATTTCCCCAATGCGTGCCGGGGGCATGGCCAGCGTCGGTGTCAGCCAGAAATCGTACTGCTCCAGGAAGGTATCCAGCGCGATCATGTACTGCTGCCAGCGCGTCTGACATTTCACGTATTCATGGGCAGGCGTCGCGCGCCCAAAGGCGGCGATGGCCAGCGTATCCAGCTCGAACCCGTCGTCACCACAACCGGTCAGCGCCTTCACTTCATCCACCTCGGCGGCACACTGACCGAACCATACGGAGAGCCAGTCCATGCACATCTGCTTGGCATCCATCTGCGGCTCGGCCTCAACCACCTGGTGGCCCAGGTCCCGTAGCAGGGCCACGGTTTTCTCCACGGCTTTTACGGCTTCCGGATCCACCGGAGTGCCCAGCGGCGACGCCGTGGAAAAACCGATTCGCAGTGTCCCGGGGCGGGATGCCGCAGCCACCTGATAGGGCTGCGCCGGCGGCGCGATCTGGAACAGGCTGCCGCGCTCATCCCCGTGAGTGAGGTCCAGCAGGAGCGCACTGTCACGCACCGAGCGGGTCAGCACATGGTTCACCGCAATGCCGTGCATGGCTTCGGTAAAGGTGGGCCCCCAGGGCGTGCGTCCGCGACCGGGCTTGAGACCGAACAGGCCACAGCAGGCCGCCGGGATGCGGATACTGCCACCCCCGTCATTGGCGCCCGCTACGGGCACCACACCGGACGCCACCATGGCGGCAGAGCCACCGGACGAACCACCGGGGGTATGGTCCGGGTTCCAGGGGTTACGGGCCGGGCCATAGGAATCCGGCTCAGTGATCCCCTTGGCGCCGAACTCCGGGGTGTTGGTGCGACCGAAGGGCACCAGACCGGCGGCCTTCCAGCGGGCCACCAGGGTGGAATCCTGGTCGGCGCGAATGTCGTTTTTCTTGCGCGCCTTGTTGCCCTGATAGCTGGGCGCCCCTCCCATTTCCTGAAACAAGTCCTTCACCAGCATGGGCACCCCGGCCAGGGGGCCTTCCAGCGGTGAGGCGGCGCGCGACCGGGCCTGCTCGTAAAGGGGAATAATCAGACCATTCAGGGAGGGATTCACCTGCTCCGCCCTGGCGATGGCAGTCTCCAGCAACTCGCTGGCAGCGACCTCGCCCTTACCCACCAGCTCCGCCAGCCCCATGGCATCAAATTGGCGATATTCCTCGAACTTCATGCGTGTGCTCTCCCGAAAACGTTATCGTTTTTTGCGACGGTCGCAAGGCGACAATCCGGTTACTGTGGCATAGTCTGCCCTGCCAAGTGGGCCAAAGCTTGTGTGTTTACGTTGTAGGGGCAAAGCATGAAAGCGATCGGTTTCAACCAACCCAGAACCATTGATGATGTACACGCGCTGGAAGATATCCAGCTGGACTTGCCGTCTCCCGGTCCCCGGGATCTGCTGGTGTCTGTACAGGCGGTATCCGTGAACCCCATCGACACCAAACTGCGCCAGCGTCCGGTGGACCAGGGCGGCTATCGGGTACTGGGATTTGATGCCGCCGGGGTGGTTGAGGCAGTGGGCGCCGAGGTGAAGAATTTTCAGGCAGGCGACCGGGTCTGGTATGCCGGCGCCCTGCAGCGTCAGGGCAGCAATGCCCAATACCAGTGTGTGGACGAGCGCCTGGTGGCAAAAAAACCGGACAGCCTGGGCATGCAGGAAGCTGCCGCCCTGCCCCTGACCGCCATCACCGCCTGGGAAGCCCTGGAAGACCAGCTCGGTTTCCGGCCCGGCGAATGCGAAGGAAAAAGTCTGCTGGTAATCGGCGGCGCCGGTGGCGTGGGCTCCATCGCCATCCAGCTGGCCGCCCACCATTTTGGGCTGACCGTGATTGCCACCGCCGGGCGCGAGACCTCCGCCAACTGGTGCCAAGCCATGGGCGCCCATCAGGTGGTGGATTACCGCAAGGAACTGCTGCCGCAACTGGAGTTGCTCGGTCACCCCCAGGTGGACGGCATCCTGGTCACCCAGAGCCTGGACGAATACTGGCACAGCGCCTGCCAGGCGGTGGCCCCGTTCGGTGGCATCTGCGCCATCGTCGATGCCCGTGCCCCCCTGGACCTGAACCCCCTGAAACCGAAAAGCGCCCGCTTCTGCTGGGAGTTCATGTTCACCCGCGCCATGTTCGCCGCAACCATGCAGCGCCAGGGCGACATCCTCGACCAGCTCCGCACCCTGGTAGACGCCGGCACCATCCAGACCACCCTCAGCGAAGGCCTGGGCCCGATCAACGCCAACAACCTGAAAGCCGCCCACCGAAAGCTGGAAAGCGGGCAGACGATTGGCAAGTTGGTGTTGGCGGGGTGGGAAAGTAGTTAACAGTTAACAGTTAACAGTGAATAGTTAACAGCGACGCGATTTGTTTGTGCTGTTTTTTTCAACGCAAGAGGCCGCGCTCAAACCATGGGCGCGGCCTCTTGCGTTACAGATCAAACCTCTCTTTTCACGCGCAACAGTTAACTCCCCACCACTCCCCCATCATCCCGGGTAATCACCACTGTTGCCGAGCGGGGTCGGGCGTCAGGGCATCACCGATGGACAGGCGCTGCCGGCCGGCAAGGCTTCCAGGGTGGTCAGGCAAAGAATCGGTTGGCGGGCCAGGGTCCGGTCCAGCAGCGCCGGCCAGGCCTGCGGGTTGGCCATTGGCCGCGGCAGCTTATAGCTGGGCAAAGCCTTCCAGCCACCGTCTTTATGCTCGGCCAGCACAAACTGAAAGGGGTGCAAACCCGGTACCCCCAGGCGAATATCCGTGACCAGTAACTGGTCTGGCCCGGCGTCCACATCGATGAACCCCCTGGTAAACCAGGCCAGCTTGCGCCCCGCCGGCACCTGCATGGCCTCGGCATAGTCCTGCGGCGAGCGGGGGAAGGTTTCAACCGTCAGGGCATCGCCGCTATCCAGCACCCCGGTGACAATCTCCAGTCGCTGCTGCTCACCCAGCACCGTTACCCGCCACAGCAGGGTCGAAAACGGCATGGGCTGCACCAGGCGCGGCGCCTGATCCAGCCCCCGCTCCGCCAGCACTGGCATGACCCGCTGTGTCATCCATTGCTGGGCCATCATACTCCAGCAAAGATACAGGGAAGACAGCGTCAGCCCGGTGGCCAGCGCCGTCCTGGCCGGCGGCCGCCACAGGGCCCACAACACAGCAAACAGCAACGGCAGGGTATAAAGCGGATCAATGATGAAGATGCTGCTGATTGCCACCGGATCACCCAGCGGCCAGAACAGGCGGGTGCCATAGGTGGTAAAGGAATCCAGTAACGGGTGGGTCAGCAGACACAGACCGGTGAAGGCCCACCAGCGCCACAGGCTGATGGCCGGACGCCAGCGCTGAAGTACCCAGGCCAGCAACAACGAGGCGGGTAGCAACACCAGCAGGGAATGGCTGAAACCGCGATGCTCGGTGAAGTTGGCCACCGCATCGCCATAGTCGATAAGAACATCCAGGTCGGGCAAGGTGCCCAACAAGGCACCACCCAGTAATGCCGAGCGCCCCAGCGTGCGGCCCATGACCGCACCGCCCACCGAGGCACCCAGAACAACCTGCGACAAGGAATCCATCAATACGCCCCTGGCAAAATCAGTATTTTAGCTGTGACATCGCCAGCAGACCGTCAAGATGGATGCGACGATCAGACGCCCCACAAGCCCTTGAGGCTATTCAGCACCTGACCGGTGACGCCTTTGTCACCGAGAAAGCCGAGAATTTTCGGCGCGAACTGGCTGACCATCTCCGGGCTCATACCCAGCGCGCCGAACGCCTTGGTGACACCCTGCATGCTGGAAATATTGCCCAGCATGGACGACGCCACACCACCGCCTTCTCCGCCGCCAAGCAGGGATTCCAGCCCCGGCACCTTGTTAAGGACACCGCTGAACTGGTCACCGGACAGGTTGCTTTGTGCCATGGCCAGCAAGGCACCGGCACCGCCTGCGGCCTGCTGACCGGACACGTCCAGATCCGTGGACAGGGAATCGACCAGTGCCTTGGCTTCACCGGAAACGGCCATGCCGCCATTGACGCTATCCAGCGTGCTGTTGGCAGAGTCACCCGCCTTGTTGATGCCATCGTTGGCTGTCTCGGACGCCTTGTTGATGCCCGCATCGGCGCTCTCGGAAGCCTTGTCCACCGCCGCATTGGCGGAGTCCGTCATCTTCTTCAGATCGAAAGCCTGCGCCGGAGACGCCAGCACCAGACAGAAGGACACACCCAAAACCCCGATTCGAAACGTATTCATACCTGCTCCTTGATGATTGATTGCACTTCCTTGCTCCTGTAGCAGCGACAAACCTTACCGGCTCCGGGACATCAGGACCAACAGTTTATGGCAAGCCTATGACCCGTCCGGCAAACATTTTTCCAGTAGCTGCAGCAACTGTTTACGCTCCACCCCATCCAGGTTCTGCAGCAGCGAGGCAAACGCCTGCTCGCGGATTCGCTGCCCGTTGCTGACCAGCTTGGCGCCCTGCTCGGTGAGAAACAAACGCACCCGACGATGAACTGGCAGTAACGCTCTCAGTCTTCCGGTACGTTGTAATGAAAACGCGGCAGATGCCACTGATAACGAATCGCCAGCAGGCGCACCATAAAGCCTGCCGCCAACGTCACCGCCGTGGCCAACCAGACCGGCGACTGCCAGTGCAATAACAGCAGATACAGGCAGGCTGCCCCCAGCGAAACCACCGCATAAAGCTCTTTCTGGAACACCAGCGGCACCCGGTTACAGAGCAGATCGCGAATCACCCCGCCAAAGATGCCGGTAATCAGCCCGGACAAAATCGCCACCGGCGCTGCCAATCCCATATCCAGCGCCACCTTCACGCCGATCACGGTGAACACCATCAGGCCCATGGCATCCAGGATCAGAAACAGCATCCGCAAGCGGCGCATCAACGGTGCCACCCAGGTGGTGACCAGGGCCGCCATGGCAGTCAGTGCCAGATACTCCGGATGGGCCACCCAGACCAGGGGATAATGCCCCAGCAGCACATCACGAATCGAACCACCGCCCATGGCGGTGACGCAGGCCACCATCACTACACCGAACAGATCCATGCGCAGGCGCCCCGCGGCCAGGGCACCGGTCATGGCTTCGGCGGTGATGCCGATCAGATAGAGGGTTAACAACATGCGTAGAGACTCCGACTATTCAGGCCATGATGCCTGAATCCTGGCCGCGATGAATTCGACCTTGGTGACTGGCGCCACCCTGGGGAGTCCCTGAATACCGGGTAGACGCCGGCTCAGTCCTGCGGCGTCAGGCGGATGGATTGCTTGTCGATGACGATGCGGCGTTCTTTATAAAGCCCACCGATGGCCTGCTTGAAGGCGTTCTTGCTGCAACGGAAAGTGGCAAAGATAGCTTCCGGGCTGCTCTTGTCACCCAGCGGCAGTTCGCCACCGGCGGCTTCCAGGGCAGCCACAATCTGCTCACTCAAGCCTTCGCTCTTCAAGGCTCCGGGGGGGTTCAGTGACAGGCTGATCTTGCCGTCCTCGCGCAGGCGCTGGACATAGCCGGTAACCCGCTGACCCGGCCGCAGCGGCGCGCGCAACTCCTGCTTGGCAATCATGCCCCAGCAGCGGTTATCCACCACCATCTTGTAGCCCAGATCGGTGGCATGGGCCGCCACCAGAGACACCTCGTCACCTTGCTGGTAATCGTCGCTGGTATCGTCCAGAAAGCGGTCCAACTGGGCACTGACCAGCAGCCGCCCTTCCCGGTCAGTGGTGATCATCACCAGTACCCAGTCTCCCTCGCGCACCGGCCCCTTCTGCTCGGCGAAGGGCAGCAGCAGGTCCTTGGGCATGCCCCAGTCCACAAAGGCCCCCACCTTGCTGGTGGAGACCACTTTCAGGGACGCCACCTGACCATGCTGAGCGCGAGGGGCACGCAGGCTGGCCATGGGCCGACCCTGACCATCGCTGTATAGAGTGACCAGCACACTATCGCCGGGGCCCAGATTCTGGCCTTCCACTTCCCGGGACGGCAACAGCACCTCCCCCAACGAACCGCCATCCAGTAGCAGCCCGTTATGGATCGGTTTGAGAATTTCCAGGGAGTGGCGAGCGCCAAGAGTGGGAGATGCGGTCATGGTTCGGGCCTGGTTGTTGTAAGGGTGCGGGTCGCTGTGGGTGTGCGCTCATGTTTCAGGTTCGATTTTGTGAAACCTGTCGAGTTCTGGAATTCCTGATCGCCCTGCGGGCGATTTCCTTGCTACGCAAGGTTCGCGGCTCAAGCGCCGCTCCTACAGTGGCTTCGTAGGAATACCGAGGTCCTAGGAACTTTCCAGACCATTTCAACCCAATCGAGCGTAGCTCGTAGCTGGCGCTGCGCGCGCTACCACATCAGGTCGTCGGGGATCGGGAAGTCCTTGTAGGGGTCATCCTCGTCCACGGCGTTATTGCCTCGCTCGTTCAGCAGCAGTACCGCAGACTCCTCACGCTGGCGAATCTTTTCTGCCACTACCGTGGGCACCAGCTCATAGCCGTCGCCCAGGGCCACAATGGCGATCTGGCCACGCTCAAGCTGAGCCTGTTGCTTGGCGGTGACCCAGGCCTTCTTGATCTTCTTGTCCTGCACAAACTGGTAGGCCACATCGCCACGCTGTCGATCCAGACGACTCTGTTCGATCATCTGTTTGATCTGGGCGGCGATTTCCTTTTTCTCGCGCTCCGCCTTGCGGGCGGCTTCACGCTGGCGATCCGATTCGGCCTTTTCCTCGCGCTGGCGTCGGGCCCGCTCGGCCGGGTCCTCCAGCTCAATCTCGCCACGCTTGGCCTGGTTGGCTTCCTGGCGTTTTTGTTGCTTGGCGCGACGGGCCTTCTTCTGGTCCGCCAGACCGGCTTTCATCAATTGTTCTTGCAGGGAATTGGCCATCTTGCTCTCCGAACTCAACGGCGATTCTGGGTTAACGGGGACGCAGGCGGCACCCCCAGCAGCGGCTGGGCACGGTGGAACCGGGCATCGTAGCCAGGCTGCCAGGGGAACACGCCCTTGGTATCGGGCCACACCATCTGCAGTGCCGGGTACGGCGCAGGCAGGCTCTGGTAGAACCAGTTGGCGAAGCCCAGGTATTCCTTGTAATGCGGGAAGGCCACCGGCAGAAACATGACTTCCAGGCCATCGGCGATATCGTTATACAGGCGATATGGCTGATAGGGCTTGTTCAGACCACGAATCCGCACGGCGGCACTGTCCAGCAGGCGGCTCGCCAGGGAATCCTTGAGCCCCAGCACGATCAGTTCCGGGTGATTCAGATTGAGGAAATGCCCAACACTGAACGTGAAACCAGGCTGACCATCGCCACCGGCCACCGCAAAATGGTGCCATCCCTTGCGCTGGATATCCGCCAGCAGGCCTTTGTCTTGTGCATCTTCCGGTGCCGGGTAGCGGAACGTCCCGGGCATTTCATCTAGAAACATAGGTCACTGTCAGCAGGAGCAGGGCCTAACCTGCCGAGCCCCGGCGAATGAATCGTCATTGTTGTGGGCATGGTACCAGAATCCCTGTGGACTTGGTGACACCCTTGTAGACCTGCAATACTGACCTTTCACTCACTAGCAGGAGTTTCCATGAAACGCATCAGTCTCCTGGCAGCCGGTTTACTGGCCGCCCCCCTGGCCTGGTCTGCACCAGGTATTGCCGTTTATGGCGGCGGTTATAGCTGGGACACCGAGTTTGAGGGCACAGTGGCCTCCGGTGGTGAAGATATCCGCATGCAGGATGATCTGGGCTTTGATGAAGCCAACCAGCAGGTACTCTATCTCGGCGTGGAACATGCCGTACCGTTGATTCCCAATGTGCGGGTGCGCAGCCTGGATCTCTCAGATGACGCCAGTAATCGCCTGCAACGCAACATTACCTTCAATGGCCGGACATTTTTGGCTACCACCGAGGTCGCAACCGATATCGATCTGGATATCCTCGACGGCACGCTCTACTACACGCCGCTGGATAATGCCCTGAAAGTGAATCTGGGGGTGACCGTCCGCAAGATCGAGGGCAGCATCAGCCTGGACAACCTGCTGGTCAGCACCACCAAGAACTTCGATGAAACCCTGCCCATGCTGCATGCCTCTGGCCGACTCAACCTGCCGGTGCCTGGCGTCTATGTCGGCGGCGAGATCGATACGATCAGCTACGACGGCAACACCTTGCGGGATCTGACCGCTCGCATCGGCTGGCGCTCGGATTTCCTGCTTGGCGTCGAGCTGGGCTACAAGCACATGGACCTGGAGCTGGATGATGTCAGCGATCTGGATGCGGATCTGGATATGGGCGGCCCCTATCTGGCGGCGTCACTGAGTTTCTAGTGGCTTGTCACGGACCAGGCATTGCCTCTGGCCTCGGCGAAGGCAGGGACAATGCCTTTTCCTGTTGAACCTGATTAGTCGCGGCCGGCGCGCTTTGCCGGCTGTGCGCTGCCCTGGTTTTCCTGTTCGGCCATCTGTACCAGTCGCGCGTCCTTCTGCGCCCACAGATCACTGACCCACTGCTGCATTTCCGCCCGAAAAACCGGGTCTTCCTGATAATCGCTACGCCATAGCGCCGGCTTCAGGGGGCGGGTCTGTACATCCACCACGACCCGATCCACTTGGCCACACAACAAATCCCAGAAGCCCGGCGGCGCCCCTTCCGGGTACAGGATGGTCACATCCAGTATGGCATCCAGATTGTCACCCAGAGCCGCCAGTACAAAAGCCACACCACCGGCCTTGGGCTTGAGAAGATGCCGGTAGGGAGACTGCTGGTTATCATGTTTGGCGGCAGTAAAGCGGGTACCTTCGAGAAAGTTCACCACTGTCACCGGTATGCCCTGAAATTTCTCACAGGCCTGCCGGGTGATCTCCAGATCCTTGCCTTTGAGGTGGGGGTACTTCTCCAGAAACGCTTTGCTGTAGCGCTTCATGAAAGGGTAATCCAACGCCCAGAATGCCAGCCCCAGAAACGGCACCCAGATCAGTTCTTTCTTGAGGAAGAACTTGAAGTAAGGCGTCTTGCGATTGAACGCCTGAATCAGCGCGGGGATATCCACCCAGGACTGATGGTTGCTGATCACCAGATAGGAGGTGTCACCGCGCAAATCCTCCACGCCACGTATCTCCCACTGGGTGGGTGTCATCAACGCAAAGATGGCCTTGCAGATCTCGGCCCAGGTTTCAGCGATAGCCATGACGACAGAGGAGCAGACCTGGCGGGCTCGCGAACCTGGCAGGATCACCTTGAGTAGCGCCACCAGCATCATGGGGCCAATCAGTATCAGAGTATTGAGCAGCAATAATAGTGCGGTGATAACGCCCGTGATCGTGGCAGCCATGACGATGCTCCTACTCTTTTTCCTCTCAGAGAGTGTATTAAACCCGGTTCTCGCCATCACGCAAGTCTGTGTACCCGTCCCGGTTGTCGACAGCTTGAGACTGTCGATAACCGGGACACAAAAAAACGGCACGCTGTTGAGCGTGCCGCTTTTTGTTCACCGGTAAAAAGCGCTACTCGCCTTTACGCTCCACGGCCATCTGGTCCACATTCTGGAATCCACGTGGCAACTTGGCGCCACGGCGGCCCCGCTCCCCGTAGTAGTGCTCCAGATCGCTGGCCTTGAGAGTCAAATGACGTTTGCCGGCATGGATGGTGAGCGCATCCTGCGGCCCCAGCACCTGCATGTCCTGCACAAACTCAACCCGATCCGCCACCCGCGCGCCAGGGATGGACATCATCTTGTTGCCCTTGCCCCGTGCCATTTCTGGCAATTCCTTCACCGGGAACACCAGCAGACGGCCCTCGTTGGAAACCAGCGCAATCAGATCATCGTCGGTGGAGGCAATCGGTTTCGGCGGCAGAACCTTGGCCCCCTTGGGTACCGACAGCACCGTCTTGCCCGCCTTCTTGTTGGCCAGCAGATCCCCGTAGCGCACCACGAAACCGTAACCGGCATCGGTGCTCATCAGATAGGCATCCTTGTCCTTGCCCATCACCGCTGCCATGAAGCTGGCCCCGGACGGAGGACTGACCCGACCGGACAGGGGCTCGCCCTGACCACGGGCACTGGGCAGGGTATGGGCCGGCAGGGAATAACTGCGACCGGTGCTGTCGATAAAGCACACCGGCTGATTGGACTTGCCCTGGGCCGAGGCCTTGTACTTGTCCCCAGCCTTATAGCTGAGGCCGGCCACATCGACCTCATGGCCCTTGGCAGAACGCACCCAGCCCTTCTCGGACAGCACCACGGTCACCGGATCGGCGCTGACCAGATCGGTTTCATCCAGAGCGGAAGCTGCATCACGCTCTACCAGCGGCGAACGACGGTCGTCGCCGTACTTGTCGGCGTCTTCCTGCAGTTCCTTGGCCACCAGTTTTTTCATTTTCGCCATGGAGCCCAGAGTGGTTTCCAGGTACTCACGCTCTTCGTTGAGCTCGTCCTGCTCGCCACGGATCTTCATTTCTTCAAGCTTGGCCAAATTGCGCAGCTTCAAGTCGAGAATGGCTTCTGCCTGGCGATCGGAAATCCCGAAGCGCTCCATCAGTACCGGTTTGGGTGCGTCTTCGGTGCGGATGATATGAATCACTTCATCGATATTAAGGAAGGCTACCAGCAGACCTTCCAGGATGTGCAGACGTTCCAGCACCTTGTCGAGACGGTGCTGCAGACGCCGGCGCACGGTGACCATGCGGAACTGCAGCCACTCGTTGAGAATCATATCCAGGCTTTTTACCTGCGGCCGGCCATCAATGCCGATCATGTTCAGGTTCACCCGATAATTTTTTTCCAGATCCGTGGTGGCAAACAGATGGCTCATCAACTGGGCAGTATCCACCCGGTTGGAACGCGGCGTAATCACCAGACGCGTGGGGTTTTCGTGATCCGATTCGTCGCGCAGATCACTGACCATGGGCAGCTTTTTCTTCTGCATCTGGTCGGCGATCTGTTCCAGCACCTTGGCGCCGGACACCTGGTAGGGCAAGGCAGTCACAACGATGTCACCTTCCTCGCGCTCATACACGGCACGCTGCTTGAGCGACCCCTTCCCTTCCGCATACATGCGGATGATGTCGTTCTGGGAAGTAATCACCTCCCCCTCGGTGGGGAAGTCCGGCCCCTTGATGTACTGCATCAGGTCGTCCAGTGACGCACCCGGGTCCTTGAGAAGATGAATACAGGCGTTGGCCACTTCACGCAGGTTGTGCGGCGGAATATCGGTGCTCATGCCTACCGCGATACCGGTAGTGCCGTTGAGCAACACATTGGGCAAACGCGCCGGCAGCAGCTTGGGCTCGTCCATGGTGCCGTCAAAGTTGGGCACCCATTCCACCGTGCCCTGGCCCAGCTCGGCAAGCAGCACTTCCGCATAAGGAGCCAGCTTGGATTCGGTATAACGCATGGCAGCAAACGACTTCGGGTCATCTGCACTCCCCCAGTTACCCTGACCATCCACCAGCGGATAGCGGTAACTGAATGGCTGCGCCATCAGCACCATGGCCTCGTAACAGGCAGAGTCACCATGGGGGTGATATTTACCCAGTACGTCACCTACGGTACGTGCGGATTTCTTGTACTTGGAGGTTGCCTTCAGCCCCAGCTCACTCATGGCGTAAACAATACGCCGCTGCACCGGTTTCAGACCGTCACCAATATTGGGCAAGGCCCGATCAAGAATCACGTACATGGAATAATCCAGGTACGCTTTTTCGGTGTATTCCCTTAGGGGAAGACTTTCAAATTCATCAGCCATTTGTTCAATGCCTTCTTATTTACCCAGCACCGGTAAGTGCCGATAGGCCATACATTCTTTTCGGCGCAAGGAGTTGCAAGTTTCAAGTTGAAAGTTACAACGCGAGGCCGTGTCGTTGTTCGCTGGACGGTGTGCGTTTCGCGCTGGCCATTAACGATGGTTCGCGTGCACGACCTTGCCGGCTTGTACGTTTTGTTCCGCGCCTTGCAACTTGAAGCTTTCAACTTGCCACTCAAATCTCCGCCAGATTACCTTTCTCTTCCAGCCAGATTTTGCGATCGGAGGCGCGCTTCTTGCTCAGCAACATATCCATAAGCTGGTGGGTGTCGTCGCCGCCGGTCACATCCAGGCGCACCAGTCGGCGGGTATCTCGCGCCATGGTGGTTTCACGCAATTGCAGCGGGTTCATTTCACCCAGGCCCTTGAAGCGGGTGACGTTGACCTTGCCGCGCTTCTTTTCCGCCTTGATACGGTCCAGCACGCCTGCACGCTCTTCCTTGTCCAGGGCATAGTAAACCTCCTTGCCCACGTCGATGCGGTACAGCGGTGGCATGGCCACAAACACATGGCCGTTTTTCACCAGTGCCGGGAAGTGGCGCAGGAACAGAGCACAGATCAGGGTGGCGATATGCAGGCCGTCGGAATCCGCATCGGCAAGGATGCACACCTTGCCGTAACGCAGGGCGCTCAGATCATCGCTGCCCGGTTCAATACCCAGTGCCACGGCGATATCGTGAATTTCCTGGCTGCCCAGCACTTCGGCGGAGTCCACTTCCCAGGTGTTCATGATCTTGCCGCGCAGAGGCATGATGGCCTGGTAGACCCGGTCCCTGGCCTGCTTGGCAGAACCGCCCGCCGAGTCCCCTTCCACCAGGAAGATTTCACTCTGGGAAGGATCATCGCTGGTACAGTCGGCCAATTTGCCGGGCAATGCCGGGCCACTGGTGACTTTCTTGCGGGTGACTTTCTTGGCAGCGCGCAGACGCTTCTGGGCGTTGTTGATGCACAGGTCCGCCAGCTTCTCTGCCTCGTCGGTGTGCTGATTCAACCACAGGGAGAAGGCATCCTTGACCACACCAGACACGAACGCGGCGGTCTGCCGGGAGCTGAGACGCTCCTTGGTCTGGCCGGCGAACTGCGGGTCCTGCATCTTGACGCTGAGCACATAGGCAACCCGGTCCCAGATATCTTCCGGGGTCAGTTTGACGCCACGGGGCAACAGGTTGCGGAATTCACAGAACTCGCGCATGGCTTCCAGCAAGCCAGAGCGAAGACCGTTTACATGGGTGCCGCCCTGGGGGGTGGGAATCAGGTTAACGTAGGATTCCTGCACCAGCTCGCCGCCTTCCGGCAGCCACATCACCGCCCAGTCCACCGCTTCGGTTTCCGCACTCATGGCGCCATTGAAGGGTTCACCCGGTACCCGCTCCCAGCCACGGCCGGATTCCAGCAGGTATTCGATCAGACCATCAGCGAATTGCCAGGTATCCGTTTCACCGCTGACCTGGTTGTCCAGGGAGACCAGCAATCCCGGGCACAACACCGCTTTGGCGCGCAGCAAATGCTTGAGTCGGGAAACGGAAATCTTCGGTGAATCAAAATACTTGGCGTCGGGCCAGAAACGCAGAATGGTACCGGTGTTGCGTTTGCCGACAGTGTCGACCACTTCCAGGTCACTGCGTTTTTCGCCGTCACCGAATTCCATCCGGTGCAGCTGGCCGTCCCGCTTCACCAGAATTTCCAGCTTGGTGGACAGGGCATTGACGACGGACACGCCTACGCCATGGAGACCACCGCTGAATTGGTAGTTGTTGTTGGAGAACTTGCCGCCGGAATGCAGCGTGGACAGGATCACTTCCACCCCGGGCTTCTTCTGCACCGGATGCATGTCCACCGGCATGCCGCGGCCATCATCTTCCACTTCCACGCCACCATCTTTCAGCAGGGTGACCTTGATGGATTTGGCATGACCGGCCAGGGCTTCATCCACCGAGTTGTCGATGACTTCCTGGGCCAGGTGGTTGGGGCGGGAGGTATCGGTGTACATCCCCGGACGCTTGCGCACCGGGTCGAGGCCCGACAACACTTCAATATTTTCGGACGTATACGTATTGGCCATAGAGTTTCCAGAAGCGCCAGACGCATGACGCCAGACGCTGAACGCTTGGCAGGATCAAGCGTCTGGCGTCTGGCCTCGGGCATCAGGCGTGTATTTCAATACCACAAAACCGCAGTATCAGCGGAATGAAGGCGTCAAAGTTATCAAAGCCGTGGCTGCCACCCAAGCCGCAATAGCGGTGGCAGTCCCCGTAATAGTCCCAGCCGTCTTCCCAGTCGAGGGTTTCATCGCCGGTCTGGGTGAGCAGAAGCAGGTTTTCCGGCTGGCTGATGGCCGGCACTTCATAGCGCTTCAGCTCGTCCAGCCAGGCCGGGTTGAATTCCCAGGCCTCGCCAGTGTGATAGTTATGCTGGATACCTGTGTATTTGTCCAGTAGTCGCCAGGGTCGAACGGCAGGATTTACGATTACCGCCTGCAAATCATGATGCTCAGCCAGCCAGGTGGCATAGAAGCCCCCCAGGGATGAGCCCAGCAACGCCACCGGCCCGGCCCCGGCAATCACCGCATCCAGCTCCGCCATGGCCGCCTTGGGCTCCACCGGCAGCGCGGGCACGTGCAACCGCTCAGGACAGCCAGCGCGTTCGAACACCTCTCGCAACAGGCCCGCCTTGTGGGACGCTGGGGAGCTGTTGAAGCCGTGAACGTAGATGAGAGAGGTTTCGGGAACCGACATGATGAAGAGCCAATTGATAATTGAGAATGGATAATTGATGACGAAAGAGCCTCTCAGGCCCCGGACAAGTTGTCCATTATCAATTCAGGATTCGAGGTTTTTAGTTATCAATTATCCATTTTCAATTAATCAGTAGCCCTTTACCGAGAAGTCCACCTCAAAGGTAATCCCCTCCACCCGGCTGACGGCGGTGTCAATGCGGCCGTCCGGGTACAGGTCCAGCCAGCGATAGCCGGGGTTGCTGTCGTCCACGGCGAAGTCTTCGCTTTTCGGTTTGAACTGCACGCAGGTGCTGGGCACGGCCAGCAGGCGCACGCCGTTGCGCAGGTCATCATATTCCTGGTGCACATGGCCCCAGATGATGGCGCGCACACGGGGGTGGCGGTCGATGACGGCGAAAAACTGCTCGGCACTACCCACCACCTGGGTGTCCAGCCAGGCACACTCCATCGGCACCGGATGGTGATGCAGACACACCATCAGGTGTTCACCTCGGGCGTTGGCCAGAGCGTCATCCAGAAATTTCAGGTCTTCGTCAAACAGGTCGCCAGGGACTTCACCGGGGATGGTGGAGTCGAGCATGATGATGGTCCAGTTACCAATCTCCAGCACACAGGGACTGATCCGCTCGCGATGGCAATCCAGGGCCTGGAGCATGGGGGCGGGCTTGTCGTGATTGCCTTCCAGCCAGTACACCGGCGCAGGGAAGCCGGAAAGAGCCTGCTCCAGCCGCTGATACGACTCGAAGGAAGCATCCTGAGACAGATCTCCGGTGGCCAGAATCAGGTCCGGGCTGGGCTGCTCACCACGGATCAGCTCCAACACCTTATCCAGACTGAACTGGGTATTCAGGCCCAACAGCTTGCCTTGTGTATCGGCAAACAGATGGCAGTCTGATAACTGCACCACTCGAAGGGGCTGCAACTGCTGCGTCAAGATCCCCGCTCCCGTCCTCGATTTATTATTCCCGTTTGGGAGGCACCGAATGCTCTCCCGAGCATTCCCTCAACGCTCATTGATCACTTATAACCAAGATGATGGCACTTTTCTAGGAAAGACGTCCAAGATCAGGACATGGTTAGCAATTCTTTACAGCTACCTTCAGGAATTACCGGTCACCTGCTGTCGCCAGTCGTTGCCGGCATCACGACCGTGGTCGTGGACATGACGTAGCCACTCGGCGAGGAAACGGTTCCATTGCACTTTTTCATCACGCTGGTGCATATGGCGATTGGGATAGGCATAACGGGCATTGACCCGCCGAAAGGGACGCGCCTCGGTGACTTCCGCCAGGCGCGCATCGTGATACAGACGCACGGTCAGGCGTGAGGCCGGTAGCACATCCAGCAGTTCCTGGTCTTCCAGGCGCACGGTGGTGGTGTAGGGGGAGCGCTCAAGCACCCGCAGTTGCAGGGTGTGGGAGTGATGGGTATGCCCCACTTCCACATCCATACTGTCGCGGTCGCCCATGGCCTTCATCAGCGGCAGCATCCGGGCGTAGTTTTCCTCGCACTGGCTCATCAAGGCCCGGAAATCCAGCTGGTAGCGATCGCGGCGTTTCATGCCCCGTCCCAGGCTGCATCCAGCCGGGCACGATGCAACAGCAACCACTGCAGGGCAATCAGTGACGCTGCATTATCTACCAGACCGGACTCCAGCAATTCGGGAATATCTGCCACCGGCACGGTCAGGGCACGAATATCCTCACCCTCGTCCGGGCAACCGAAGATACCGCCGGCACCAGCCAGATCCGCATGACCCACAAATACTTGTAGCCGCTCATTGGTGCCACCGGGGCTGGGCATATAGGCAGCGATGGATTCCATCTCACCCAGGGTAATGCCCGCTTCCTCCATGGCTTCACGGCGAATCAGGTCGGCGGCACTTTCCCCGTCCTTGTCGGCAATACCGGCAATCAACTCCAGGCACCAGGGCGACGGGCGCCACTCCAGCGCGCCCACACGGAATTGCTCCACCAGCAGGATTTCACCCCGGCGCGGATCATAGGGCAGCACCGCCGACGCCTGCGGACGCACGAACAGCTCCCGGCGCACCGGTTTGCCCCAGCCACCGTTGTACTGCCGGTGCCTCAGGATCAGGGTATCGACACGAAAGAAGCCCTGAAACGGTGTATCCCGTTCCAGCACTTCCACGTCATCGGGGCCGAACAGCGGCTTCAGATCACTCATTGGCTTCATGGTAAAGGGCGCTGCCCTTTTCACGGAACTCCTTGGACTTCTCTTCCATGCCCGCTTCCGCGTCCGCCTGCGCCACCTGCTCCCTGCCATCGCCGTAAATCTCACGGACTTCCTGGCTGATCTTCATGGAGCAGAACTTGGGCCCGCACATGGAGCAGAAATGCGCCACCTTGTGGGCCTGCTTGGGCAGGGTTTCATCGTGGAATTCCCGGGCACGGTCCGGGTCCAGGCCCAGATTGAACTGGTCTTCCCAGCGGAATTCGAAGCGAGCCTTGGACAGGGCATTGTCGCGCAGCTGGGCGCCCGGATGTCCCTTGGCCAGATCAGACGCATGGGCGGCGATCTTGTAGGTGATGATGCCTTCCTTCACGTCTTCCCGGTTGGGCAGACCCAGGTGCTCTTTCGGCGTCACATAGCAGAGCATGGCGGTGCCGTACCAACCGATCATGGCGGCGCCAATGGCGCTGGAAATGTGATCATAGCCCGGAGAGATATCGATGGTCAGCGGGCCCAGGGTGTAGAACGGCGCTTCGCCACAGTGCTTCAGCTGCTCGTCCATGTTGGCCTTGATCATGTGCATGGGCACGTGGCCTGGGCCTTCGATCATCACCTGCACGTCGTGCTTCCAGGCGATCTTGGTGAGTTCACCCAGGGTGCGCAGTTCGCTGAACTGGGCTTCATCGTTGGCATCGGCAATGGAGCCGGGGCGCAGGCCATCACCGAGACTGAAGGTCACATCGTAGGCCTTCATGATCTCGCAGATGTCTTCGAAATGGGTATAGAGGAAGCTCTCTTTATGGTGCGCCAAGCACCACTTGGCCATGATCGACCCACCGCGAGACACAATACCGGTGACCCGGTTGGCGGTCATCGGCACGTAGCGCAGCAGTACGCCGGCGTGGATGGTGAAGTAGCTCACCCCCTGCTCGGCCTGCTCAATCAGGGTATCGCGGAAGATTTCCCAGGTCAGGTCTTCGGCCACACCGTTGACCTTCTCCAGTGCCTGGTAGATCGGCACCGTACCGATGGGCACCGGTGAGTTGCGCAGAATCCATTCGCGGGTCTCGTGGATATTGTCGCCGGTGGACAGGTCCATCACCGTATCGCCGCCCCAGCGGGTAGCCCAGGTCATTTTGGACACTTCTTCCTCAATGGAAGAGGTCACCGCCGAGTTACCAATGTTGGCATTGATCTTGGTGAGGAAGTTACGGCCGATGATCATCGGCTCGATTTCCGGATGGTTGATATTCACCGGAATCACCGCCCGACCCCGAGCCACTTCGTCACGGACAAATTCCGGGGTGATCTCCGCCGGAATACTGGCACCAAAATCCTGCCCCGGATGCTGGTCCATCGGCAGCCCCGCTTCCCGGTGCTCACGCAACCGCTGATTCTCGCGGATGGCGATAAATTCCATTTCCGGGGTAATGATGCCCTGGCGGGCATAGTGCATCTGGCTGACGTTCTTGCCGGCTTTGGCACGACGCGGAACGCGGGTGTGCTGAAAGCGCAACCCGGCGGTTTTCAGATCCTTGGCGCGCTTTTGCCCGTATTCACTGGTCAAACCCTCCAGTTGCTCGGTATCATCCCTTTCCTGAATCCAGTTCATGCGGATTGGCGCCAGGCCCTGCCGCACATCAATGGTCACATCCGGGTCGGTATAGGGGCCAGACGTATCGTAGACGCTAACCGGTGGGTTATCCTCGAACTTTCCGTCCGCCAGCGGGGTCGGACTCTGGTGTATTTCTCGCATGGGGACACGAATGTCCGGGCGAGAGCCGGTAACATAAATTTTTTGCGAGCCGGCGATAGGCTGGCAAGATTCATCAATCGTATTAGCGGTGATGGGGCGCTGATCGTCTGGCACGTCGGCCTCCGGAAAACATGGGAAAAGACAGGGATGGCGGACACTATACGCCAGCGCCTATCGGCCAAACAACCGCCACACTGGTGTGACAGAAGCCGTATCAATTTTCTGTACCACCCAGTACTATAATGACCAAACTCACCCAGGAAAGAGTGCACCAGAATGAAGCGCAGCCCAACCAAGATCCTCGTTCTCATGCTGACCTCACTGGCCAGTTCCGTCCACGCCGCCGATCTGGTCGAGATCGCCAACGCCGCCTGGAGCTATGACGGCACCTGGCGAGCCGCCCGCATGAGCTGGGACGCGGACCAGCAACTGCTGGTGCAAGGCCGCGCGGCATTGTTCCCCACTGTTTCCGCCACTTACGGCCGGTATGACACAGAGCGTGAATTGAAGGACTTGGGCGTCACCCAAGAATTCGGCACCGAGACCACCACGGTGCAACTGACGCAACCATTGTTCCGCATGGATGCCTGGTACGGCTACAAAGAAGCCAAGTCGAGCACCGATATTGCCCAGGCCAATTTCCAACAGGCCCGACAGGATTTTGTCCTGCGCGTGGCCCAGGGCTACTTCGGTGTCCTGCGCGCCTGGGACACCCTGGTTTCCGCCAAGGCCGAAGAAAAAGCCATCGGCCGACAACTGGAACAGACCCAGGAACGTTTCGATGTGGGACTGGTGCCCGCCACCGATGTGGAAGAAGCCCAGGCCACCTATGACTTGACCCGGGTGAACCTGATTGTCGCCCAGCAACAATATGACATCGCCCGCGATCAGCTTGAATCGCTGAGCGGTCAACGCTGGGAAACCCTCTCTGAACTCAAAGACGAACTGCCCATGAAAGGCCCGCAACCGGCCGACATGAATGACTGGATCGACAAGGCCCAGTCCCAAAACCCCCAGGTTCTGGCCGCCCGGTATAATTCCGAACTGACAGAAAAAACGGCCAAACGCCAGTTGGGAGCCCAGCTTCCCCAGGTTCAATTTGTTGCCCAGTACCAGAACGCCAACTCCATCCCTGAAGACAATAGCGCCACAGGCTTTGCTACCGGGGTCAACCCGGACAGCGACACCAAACAGATCGGGGTAGAAGTCACCATGCCTCTGTTTCAGGGCGGTGGCCTCAACAGCCGTCGCAAAGAAGCCGCCCTGCGTGCAGATGCTGCGGTCTACCAATACCAGCAGGCCCTGCGCGATATCATTCAGCAGTCCCGCAGCGCCTACCGCACAGTGGAGTCCGATGCCCTGCGCGTAAGCGCCCGCAAGCAGGCCATCCGCTCCGCTCGTTCAGCCCTGGAAGCCACCCAATCCGGTTACGAGGTAGGTACCCGTAATGTGGTGGACGTGCTCAACGCCCAGCAGGCGCTGTTCGCCGCCGAACGCGACTACGCCAATGCTCGCTACGACTACATCATCAACTCCCTGACCCTGAAATCCACCACCGGTGACCTTCAGCAGGGAGACCTGGCAGGCATCAACCAGTGGCTCTCGGACACCAACACCCTGAACATCTACCAGCCGGATCTGGAAGGCCGCAGCGACGCGCTGGTGCCGGACGCGCGGTACTGAAAGAGCAATGTAGGAGCCATGCTTGCATGGCGAACCGAGCCCAAGCGAGGAAAAGGCGTTGCAGCATTCCCCGAATCTCACTTTAGGAATCGGATACGCCTTCTCGCTTTGCGGTGCTTTCACCTCATTTCGAGGGGTTCGCCATGCGAGCATGGCTCCTACAACAGCCCCATCTATAACTGTTCACTAATCAGTTCAAGCCCTTTCTCCAGCGCCCCACGATTGGCTTCCACCACCGCCGCTGCCGCCTGCCCCTGACGCTGGCGTTGTTCCGGATAACGGAACAGCGCCTGCAAGGCAATGGCCAGGGCATCCGCATTATCCACCAGAGCCAGGGCGTCGGCGTCATCCAGCAGTCCGGCGATGGCGGTAAAATTGTGCAGGTGGGGCCCGGTGACGACCGGCTTGCCCCAGCCGGCAGGCTCCAGCAAATTGTGTCCGCCCACCGGCACCAGCGAGCCACCCACAAACGCCACATCCGCGACCCCGAACAGCATAAGCAGTTCGCCCATGGTATCGGCCAGGTAAACCCGGGTGTCGGCAGCGATAGCCTCCTGCCTGCTGCGCCGGGCCAGTTCGAGCCCCTGCTGGCGAATCAATTGCGCTACGCTGTCGAACCGTTCCGGATGCCGAGGCACCAGCACCAGCAGCGCATTGGGCAGTACTTGCAGCAATGCCTGGTGGGCTTCCAGTACAGGCTCATCCTCGCCGGGGTGAGTACTGGCAGCGATCCACACCGGGCGCTCGCCAATCTCCCCACGCAAGCTCGCCGCCGCCTGCCGGACCGTATCGTCCAGGCTCATGTCGAATTTCACACTGCCGATGGCATGCACCCGTTCCGGCCAGGCACCCAGGGCGATATAACGCTCCCGTTCCACCGGCGTCTGCACCGCCAGGGCATCGAAGCGCGCCATCATCGGTCGCACCAGGCGGGGAAGCTTGCGGTAGCCCCGATAGCTTTTCTCAGACAAGCGCCCGTTCATCAGCATCAGCTTGGCACCGTGACGTTTCACCGCCGCACACAGGTTCGGCCACAGTTCGGTTTCCAGCACGATCACCGTTTTTGGATCAAAGGCACGCAGGAAGCGATTCAGCGCAGTGGGCAATTCCCAGGGACAATACACATGGGTCACCCGATCTCCGAACAGGGCTTTCACCCGCTCCGAACCGGTGGGTGTCGTCGTGGTTACCAGCAGTGGCGTATCCGGATAATCCGCCAGCAACCGCTCGATCATCGGCACCGCCGCCAGGGTTTCCCCCACCGACACCGCATGCACCCAGATACTGTTTTTCAGGGTGGCGGGGCGATATCCCCAGGCCATGCGTTCCTTCCACCGCTGACGATAGGCCGGCGCCTGCCGACCGCGCAGCCACAGGCGCAAAAACAGTAACGGAAGCAGCAAATACCAAAGAAAGGAGTAAAGGGTTTGCATAGGCGCTCTTGTCTCGATGTAAGGACTGCTTGCCTGCATCACGCTACAGGAAAACCAGGGTCATGCCTGTTGCCTGCTTGCGTGCCCGCAGCGCAGCCTATGCTAGCATAGCGGCAACTTTCTCCGATGGTGAGCCATGAATCACTCCCCTCTGAAACCCGACATTCTGATCTTCGGCGGTGGCATTGCCGGCCTGTGGCTGATCAACCGGCTCAACGCTGCCGGTTACCAGTGCCTGCTGCTGGAAACCGACACCCTGGGCGGCGACCAGACCCTGGCCAGCCAGGGCATCATTCACGGCGGCCTCAAGTATGCCCTGAGCGGCAACCTGTCCAGTGAATCGGAATCCATTGCCACCATGCCGGACCGGTGGCGCGCCGCCATGGCCGGCGACGATCCGGTGGACCTGCGCCAGCTGCAAGTGCTCAGCGATACCCAGCACATGTGGTCCAGTGGCTCGGTGGCCTCGCGCATGACCAACTTCTTCGCCAGCAAGATGCTGCGCGGGCGCATCGAAAAACTGAAGCGGGACCATTTCCCTTCCGCCCTGGCGGACAAAGCCTTCAAGGGCAATGTCTACAAGCTGGATGACCTGGTCATCAATACCGAATCACTGATCGACGCCCTGGCCGCGCCGGTGCGTGAACGCCTGCTGGCCTTCGATATGGGACGCGATACCCTGGAATGGGGAGAGAAAGGGCTGAATGCGGTGACCGTCAATGGCCAGCGTATCGAACCGGCCCTGACCATCCTGTCCGCTGGCAATGGCAACCCGGCACTGCTGGACGGCGCCCACCAGGCCCATCTGCTGCCCGAGGAACACAGCCAGTTACGCCCGCTGAAAATGTTGCTGGTGAAACACGACCTGGGCCACCGCCTTTACGCCCACTGCGTCGGCACCAGCAACAAGCCGGTGCTCACCGTGACCACCCATGACTGCCCGGATGGCAAGGTGGTCTGGTATCTGGGCGGCGAACTGGCCGAGCGCGGCGTGGAACGCAGCGATCAGGAACAACTGGCCGCCGGCCGTGCCGAAATAAAGCAGCTGTTTCCCTGGCTCGATTTCAGCCAGGCTGAGTTCGCCGTCCTCAACGTGACCCGCGCCGAACCGAAACAACAGGCGCTGGTAAAACCGGACAACGCCTACGCCCACCGCGATCACAACCTGATCGTCGCCTGGCCCACCAAACTCACCCTGGCCCCGGATCTGGGCGACAGAGTGATGGCACTGGTGGAAGAGAGCGGGCTGGAGCCGGGGGCACCGTTAACGGTACCGGCAGAGCTGGAACAGGCGCCCATGGGTGTGCCGTACTGGCACCGCTGTTTTTAATTACCCTCTGTAGGAGCGCCGCTTGAGGCGCGAAACTGCTTGCGACGGCTTTCCCAAGTACAATTCGCGCCTCAAGCGGCGCTCCTACAGCGAGAATGTTTCAGGAGTCTTAATGTCCTTCATGCGCCCGCTGGGCAACACAGGGTTAACCGTCAGCGCTCTCGGTCTGGGCACGGTGAAGATCGGCCGCGACAAGGGGGTGAAATATCCTGGCGCCTTCACCATTCCCGATGACCGGGCAGTAATAGAACTGATCGCCCAGTCCCGGGACCTGGGCCTGAACCTGATCGACACGGCACCGGCCTATGGCCGCAGCGAAGAGCGACTGGGGCAACTGCTGCAGGATCGCCAGCACTGGGTCATCGTTACCAAGGTGGGCGAGGAATTCGACAACGATAGCGGCGACAGCCACTTCGATTTCTCCCCGGAGCATGTGCGCACCTCGGTGGAACGCAGCCTCAAGCGACTCAACACCGACTACCTGGATTGCGTGCTGGTGCATTCCGATGGCAACGATCTGGATGTCCTCAACATGGGCACCCTGGATGCACTGAACGATCTGAAGAAGGCCGGCCTGATCCGCGCCACCGGCATGTCCAGCAAAACCGTTGCCGGCGGCATCGACACCCTCAACCAGGCAGACGTGGCCATGGTCACCTACAACCTGACCCATGATGAAGAGCTACCGGTGATCGAACATGCCGCCGCTCGGAACAAGGGCATCCTGATCAAGAAAGCCTTTGCCAGCGGCCACCTGCACAACCAGGGGAAGGACCCGGTGCAGGAAAGCATGAACAAGATCCTTGGCACCGCTGGCGTCGGCAGTATTATTGCCGGCACCATCAACCCGCAACATCTGCGGGAGAACGTGGAAAAAGCACGCCGCGCCAGCGGCGAATAACAAAAAAGGAAGCACTATGCGCAGGTTGCTCAGTATCGCGCTGCTATTACTGGCCTCAAGCAGCCAGGCCGACAAGGTCTATCTTCTGGAAACTCCACCCAGCGGCTGCCAGGCCGGCGATACCGTCACCATAGAAACCGGCGGCAAACTCCAGGGGCTGTTTTTCAGTGACGCCTGGATTGAAAACAACGCCAAAAAGAAACTGTTCAAGGCCGTCAAGAAAGCCGATGGCAACCGGGCAGTCCTGAAAGACCGGCGCGTGTTTCTGATGGATAATCATCATCGCGGGATTCAACGCATTGAGCTGGAAGCGTGGACCTGGCGCTGTGAAGGCAATTAAAAATTGATAATCGAAAGCCGCCGGGTTTCGAGACCGCAGCGCCGCGCGTGCACTGACCTTACCCGACTGGTGTAGGGTGGGTTAGCCCGAAGGGCGTAACCGACCAGTTAGCCCACCGCTTCTAATGGCTGCTCGCCCAGCGCCACCGACGCCGCTTGATGCCCTTGCCAATAGCCCTGTTCCAGCTTCTGCCCATTGGTGGTCAAGCGGTTCACGGGAAAACCCCGATCCGGAGCGATCACGGTTATCCGACAATCCGCCGGCGGGTTATCGATGAATTCCAGCGCGTCATTGTAGGCTTGCGAGCGTTTGAGCATACCCGCATACAACCCCGGCATATCCTTGACCCAGGGTTTCAGCAACGGCGTCAACGCACTGGGTTTCTTGCGATATCCCTGATACCGGGACAGCACCACGGTGATATCCCTGGCGCCCTGCTCATAGGCCCAACGCACCGGAATGGAATCGCCCAGACCACCATCGGTCATGGGATGCCCGTTCACCGTGGGGAATTGCCTGTAGGCAAAAGGAATGGAGCAGGACGCTGTCATGATCTCATTCAGATTATCCGGCGTCGCCTGATGGTAACGAGGCGCACCATCTTCCACCGAGGTAGTGACCACCCATAACGGCGTCTGCGACTTCCAGTGCCGACCCAGGCTGAGCGGCACATCCTGCAAGGATTGATGCCATAACCAGTGCACGTCACACAGATGACCGCCACTCATAAAGCGTTGCCAGTTGATGAACTCTGCACGGCAGGCGTGATCGGTAATGATGTGCCGACTGCGCCCATGATCACCGGCCAGGTAACCAATCAGATTGGTAGAACCGGCGGACACCCCCACCGCAAAATCGAATTCCCGGTAATCTTTTTCCAGAAAGGCATCCAGCACCCCGGCGGCAAAAATGCCGCGCATGGCGCCCCCTTCCACAACCAGAGCTCGCGAGGACATGCACGCCTCCTGTTTGATCCGACATCCTTATCCACTCTGCCAACACACGGCCAAAAGCGGAAATAGCACCTCACTTTTCCCGCCATCGTTACCGGCAATGGCAGCGACTTGCCGCCACGCAACCTTTTGCACTCTTACGGCGCAACTGCATCAGCGTGGCGCATACCAGCCTGACGGTTGCCGCCGATAACGTCAGCCATCAGAGATTTAACTTTTGTAAAAACAGCCACTTAAAATATTTTTATCGGCTTGGCACCGCCTTTGCACAAGTCCGCATACCAACTTGTGTACAACCAGGTGTGCAAACGAATGATTGGCTGGACTCTTCAACAATGGCAGGCGGCCTACCGCAGCGGTGACCTCACCCCGGTACAGGCCATGAAACAACTGGCAACGCGGCTGCACGACAGCGAGCGTGCCCTGTGGATTCACCTGCTGGACGAGTCCTCTCTGCTTGCCCAGGCCAACGCCCTGACCGACCCGGATCTGCCTTTATATGGCGTTCCCTTTGCGGTGAAGGACAACATTGATGTGGCCGGCATTGCCACCACCGCCGCCTGCCCCGCCTTTGCCTACACGCCGCAGGAAGACGCCACCGTGGTCAGACTACTGCGCGAGGCCGGCGCGATTCTGGTGGGCAAAACCAATCTGGATCAGTTCGCCACCGGCCTGGTCGGCACCCGCTCCCCTTATGGTGAGGTGCCCAACCCGTTCAACCCTGACTACCTCAGCGGCGGCTCCAGTTCCGGCTCTGCGGTGAGTGTCAGCCTGGGGCTGGTGCCCTTCTCCCTGGGTACCGACACCGCTGGCTCCGGACGCATTCCCGCCGCCTTTACCAACACCGTGGGCCTGAAACCCACCCGCGGTGCCGCCAGCACCAAAGGTGTGGTGCCAGCCTGTCGAACACTGGACTGTGTCAGCGTCTTTGCGCTGAACGTGGAAGACGCCCAGACCGTTTATCGCATCATCGGCCAGTTCGATAGCGGCGATGCCTACTGTCGCCAGGCACCGTCTCGACAAAGCACCAGACTTCCGTCCCGCCCCCGACTGGGCATCCCCAAAGACCTGCCCTGGTTCGGTGACACCCAGGCGAAAGCGCTCTGGGAGCAGCAACTGGAAAGCCTCAGCCGCATTGCCGAACTGGTTACCGTGGACACCATGGTGCTGCAGGATGCTGCCGCCCTGCTCTATCAGGGCCCCTGGGTCGCCGAACGTTTCAGCGTCACCGAAGCCCTGCTGCATAAGCAGCCGGACGCGGTGCTGCCGGTTATTCGCGACATCCTCGAACCGGCCGCACAACTCACCGCCGTTGACAGCTTCCGCGCCCAATACCGGCTCGCCGAACTCAAGCGACAGTCCGACACCCTGCTGGCCGAGGTGGATGCTCTGCTGCTACCCACGGCGCCGGGCATCTACACCCGCTACGCGGTACGCAACGATCCCATCACTCTGAACAGCCAACTGGGCACCTGGACCAACTTCGTCAATCTGCTGGACCTGTGTGCTCTGGCATTACCCGGTGGCTTTCGTGATGACGGCCTGCCCGGTGGCTTCACCCTGATCGCCCCGGCCTGGCACGACCATGCCCTGGCCGAATTCGGACAACGCTGGCAACAACACCAGCCCTGGCAGGCCGGCGCCACCGGACTGGATCTACCCGCACTGCAAACACCCACCACCATTAACGATGACAACACCATCACCGTGGCCGTAGTGGGCGCCCACCTCACCGGCATGCCACTCAACAGTCAGCTGGTCGAGCGTGACGCGGTGCTGCTGGAAGCCACTCACACCGCACCCTGCTATCGCCTCTACGCCCTGGCCAACACGGTGCCACCCAAGCCCGGCCTGATCCGCAATGAAAAGGACGGCGGCACCAGCATTCCCATTGAGCTGTGGCAAATGCCCATCGAACACTTCGGCAGCTTTGTCGGCCTGATCCCCGCCCCGCTGGGCATTGGCAGCCTGGAAACCGTGGAGGGTCGCTGGGTGAAAGGGTTTATCTGCGAGCCCTGGGCCATCGACGACGCCACCGACATTACCGAACTGGGCGGGTGGCAACACTATATCGATTCACTGAATCAGACCGCTCCCCGATAAGGATAGGCCGCTGCATAGTGAAACAGATGGAGACACTCTCATGACCCGATATTCCGGCAACAGAGATCCCAGTCTGGCAGAACAAATATACATACGACTCAAGCAAGACATCTTTGATTATCGTCTGCTGCCCGGAGACCGTTTCACCGAAAACCATATAGCCGAACAAATGGGCTCCTCACGCACCCCAGTTCGCGAAGCGTTATTTCGTTTACAGCGTGAATCGTATGTGGATGTGCTGTTCCGCAGCGGCTGGCAGGTGAAACCGTTTGATTTTCGCTATTTCGAAGAACTCTACGGTGTTCGCACCGTTCTCGAATGCGCGGCAGTAGATACCCTCTGCCAGCTCCCAAGGGGAGCTGCAGCAAACCAAACGCTGCAGCAACTGAAGCAACAATGGAGCCTATCCCCCATCGAAAGACCGACAGACGGCCCTGCTGTCAGTGTCATGGACGAGAACTTCCACGGCCAACTTGTCGCCGCCGCGGGCAACCGGGAAATGGAACGCATTCATCAGGATCTTACCGAACGACTGCGTATCATCCGGCGCCTGGATTTCACCCAGCAAGACCGCATTGCGGCCACCTATGACGAACACGCCGCCATCCTCAAGGCCGTTGAGAATGGCCAGGCTGAAGATGCCAAGCATCATCTGCAGAGCCACATCGAATCCTCCCGACATGCCGTCCGCAACATTACCCTGCACATGCTGCAGGAAGCCCATGCTAACAATCAGAACACTGCTGCAATCAGAAGCCATATTCATAGGGGAGGGGCCACTACCGCCGCAATACCACAGCCGGATAGCTCTTCCTGAATCACCGCTTTCACGGGTTGCTCCTGTGCGTCGATACCCTAGTCAGCTTACACTGGCCGCCTTGCACACTGACAGGCGACCACAATGCTCCACCGCTTGACCCAACTGTTTCCACTCTGGGCCCTGCTGTTTTCCCTGCTGGCCTACTGGCAACCTGCCCTGCTGGTCGGCGGCAAGGACGCTATTGTGCCATTGCTCATGCTGATCATGTTCGGCATGGGCCTGTCGCTCACCTGGGAGGATTTTCAGCGGGTGCTGCGCCAGCCGGGAATTATCGCCCTGGGGCTGCTGCTGCAGTACAGCCTGATGCCATTGCTCGCCTTTGCCATCGGCATCGCCCTGCAGCTGCCCCAGGAATTACTGGTGGGGCTGGTACTGGTGGGCGCCTGCCCCGGCGGCACTGCGTCCAATGTGATCGCCTATCTGGCGCGGGCGGATGTGGCCCTGTCCGTGGCCATTACCTTTGCCTCTACCCTCGTGGCGGTGGTTGCCACGCCTTTACTGACCTGGGTGTATCTAGGCGAGCGCATTCCGGTGCCCATCGATGGCATGCTGATTTCATTGCTGCAAATCGTGCTGCTGCCGGTGACCGTGGGCTGCTTTCTCAACACCCGCTTTGCCCGCCAGCTGGCACCGCTGCGGGATGTCTTTCCGCTGGTTTCCGTGGCGGCCATTGTGGTGGTGATCGGGATTATCGTGGCACTGAACCAGGGACGCATTGCCCAGGCAGGCATTGCCATCTTTATTGCGGTGGTGGCCCACAACGGTCTCGGCCTGGCCAGCGGCTACGGCATCGCACGGCTGTTGCGCCTGGATAAAAAGCGCGCCCGCACCCTCGCCATTGAAGTGGGCATGCAGAATTCCGGGCTGGGAGTGGCTCTGGCGGTGAAGCACTTCAGTGCCATGGCCGCGCTACCCGGTGCGCTATTCAGTATCTGGCACAATTTGTCCGGATCCTTCCTGGCCACAATCTGGCAACATGATACTTCTGGTTCAAACATTTGTAGCGACAACGAATAGCATCATTAGCAAAATCACTTGGGAGCAAGGCCCTGCCCATAAAAAAAGCGGACCAGAGGCCCGCTTTGATATTGCTCACAACCTGAATCAGTCGATCACGCTGCTACCCGCTCCAGCGCTGATATCCTTCAGGATAACCGTTCCCGTGGCCGAACCATCGGACACCCAAGGCTCCAAGCCTGAACTGCCATCATTCGCAATGAACAGGTACTTACTGCCCAGCTCACCATTCACGGTGGGAGGCACCTGATACATAAACGCCAGCGGGAAAGGCTCCGAACCTGCACCCGCCGCAGTATCATTGATATCCTTGACCAGCTCCGTCCCCTGCGAGGTGCCATCGGTCTTCCACAGTTCGGTACCGAAATCACTGCCACCGGCGCCCTCGGTATCCGCCGCAAAGAACACCGTACCGTTAGCCTCGACCATGTACTCCACATCAGAGAAGGAATAATCTCCCGTGCTACGCAATGCCGCGCCAACCCCTGCAGAGCCTCCCGTGTTGTCCACGCGCAACAGATACGGGGCTACCCCGGCTTGCTCCACGTACATGAACAGACCCAGTGACGTACCTACCAGGCTATCATTATAAGGACGGTTGCCTTCGCTGCCGGTCAATTTAACGACGGAACTGCCATCATATTCGAAGATATGCAGGTCCGGGACACTGGCGCCCGCATCCGCAACGAAATACACCTTGCCGTTGCTGGTCACCACATTCTGGGTGATATCCAGCCGCACGTTGAAGCCGTTATTAACAAAGACAATTTCCTCGATATTGCCATTCTGATCCAGCTCGTAAAGGCGGGTTTCAGCATCAGTGGCGTTGAAACGCCCGGTAAACAGCAGCTTGCCGTTATATCCCAGCCAATCATCATCGCCAATCAGTTCCGGGTATTTCGCCAGAGAGCCGCCGGTGATGGCGTCGTTATTGGTGGCGATCTTCGCGGTTCCTGCCGCCGTACCATCGGTGAAGTAGACATCGCCGGCAGGCTGATCAAAGAAGAACAGGCCGCCATCCACCGGGGTCAGGGACTCAGGCGCCGTATTGCTGGTCGGGTTGCCGTTAATATTTGACGACAACACTACTGAGTCATTAGTAACGGGGTCGAAAACCACCAGCTCGCGGCCAAACTGATCCACCACAGCATTCATAAACAATTTTCCAGCCGCCGGCACCATATTGTGCGGCTGACCGTTGCCATTGGGATAGATGTCCGCCACACGCTCGGTGCCCGCGCCGGTGCCGTCGGTGGCCCACAGCTCCACATCGCCGTTGCTGTCCTTGCCTGCAAAGTAGAACGTGCCGTCCAGCTCCGCCATGTAACCACCGCCGAAACGACCCACTTCAAAACCGTTGTTATTGTCATCAACAATCTTGCTGGTGCCGGCAGGGGTACCGTCCGTTTTGTAAAGGTATTCCGTGGGAAGCGCCGCCCTTGCCGTGGCACGGAGCACCGCAATGGCGCCGGCGCTTTCAGCCGCAGGAAATACCACAAAGCCATTGCCCCCTTCTGCCACGGTGGTGCCACCGCCGCCAGAGCTGGAAGAACCGCCACCACAGGCGGTCATCATGGTGGCCACGCCGATGGCGGCAGCCAGTTGAGTGAGTTGCTTGTTGATCATTACGTTTACCCCGATTAGTGACTCATCCCAGAGAGAGGCTCATTAGAGCATCGGGGGGAACGCCGCTTCTTCACCCTGATGGGTGAATTTCACCGGGGGACACTTACACGCCGTCATAATCGGGCTAGACTGGTAGTCGTCATTTTACAAACCTGCCAGCCATGCCAGAAACCCTTCGTCGTGCGGTGACGGAAAACCGCGAACGCATCCTTCAGGAGCGCCACAACCTGTTCATGGAAGAGGTGGGGTCACGCATGGTGCTGTCGTTTTTTATTGCGGCGGCACTGCCATTATTTTTTCTGGAGCTGCGTACCGAGCCGCCCTTTATCGGCTGGTATACCGTGCTCATTTGTGTCGCAGCACAATCTCTTTTCCTGATCCGGTTTTACAACGCCCATCGGGAACACGAAGCGCCTAAAACCCGAAAATGGCATCGACTAAACCTCTACCTGGCCATGATCTGGGCGATACTCTGGTCAAGTTTCCCTTATCTCTTCCTGCAAGGGGCCACGCCGGTAACCCTGCTGACCTGTCTGGTTATCCTGTCGGTGGCCACCTCGATTCCGTCCGTGTCCATGGGGGTGTATCCGGATATTTTTATCGGCTTCATTACTCCGGTCTATCTGGCCTGGCTGGCCTTTATTCTGGTTTACGTACCGGAGGCGCCCGGGATCATCAAAATGATCCCGCTAATCAATCTGATTTTCATGGTGCTGTTCAGCCTTTACATCCACCGCTCACAAATCAGCACCATTGCCCTGCGCATTGAAGCCGAACAGGCCAGTGAACGCGCCAGCAAGGCCAGCGAAAGCAAGACCCGCTTTCTCGCCGCGGCCAGCCACGATCTGAGGCAACCGCTGCAGGCGGCCACCTTGTATGCCGCCATGCTGAAAAACAATGCCGCCCCACAACCCGAGATCGTCGCCAAACTGGATACCGCCATTGCCTCCTGCAATGAACTGCTGGGGCACTTGCTCATGCTGTCACGCTTGCAGTCACAGCGACTGAAACCGCGTAAGCGTATTATCAATCTGCTCAATACCCTGCAGCCGATCCTTGATGAGGTACGCCCCCAGGCAAGCGCCAAGCAATTGACGGTGATCATCGAAAACCTGGCCGGCCAGCATATTTTCACCGATGGCATCATGTTCGCCCGCATTGTTCGCAACCTGGTCAGTAATGCCCTCAAGTACACCGAACAGGGCCATATCCGTATCGTCGCCCGGCAGCAAGACAAACAATTGTTGCTGGACATCGAGGATACCGGCATCGGCATTGACGACATTTACCAGTCTGACGTGTTTGAGGAATTCATGCAGATAGACAATGACCAACGTTCGATCCAGAACGGACTGGGGTTGGGCTTGGCCATTGTCAGCCGGCTGGGTGCCCTGTGCGAGATCCCGGTGCAAATGCGGTCTCGGAAGGGGGAAGGCACCACCTTCACCTTGACGTTACCGGCGGCGGCCACCTGCCTGCCGCCGCCCGCTGACAACGTGGTCAATGCGCTGCCGCTGTTTGAAACACTGACAGTGCTGTTGATAGATGATGACAAACGCGTCACGGAAGCCCTGAGCGGGTTGCTGGGCAGCCTGGGCGCAACGGTATCTGCTCACCATGCACTGGAACCGGCCATGCAGGCACTGAAAGAGCGCGGTTCACCGCCGTCAGTGGTGATCACCGATGATCAGATTGGGCCGCATACCAATGCTGGCTCGGTGATCGAAGCTGTCACCGCCTTATTTCGTCAGCCCGTGCCAACACTCATCATTACCGGCAACACCAATCCGGATTTTATCCAGACTCTGCCTGATGACATCGATGTGCTGTTCAAGCCGGTTGCCGCTGATACCCTGACCGCAAAACTGGAGGAAATGCTCGCGCCCAGCAGCGTAGCCTAAAGCAGCCCCATCTGACGGGCTTTTTCGATACAGGCAGTGCGGTTGGGCACATCCAGTTTTTCGTAGAGCAGGCGCAGGTGGGTCTTGATGGTGTTCACGCTGACAAACAGCTGGCGGGCGATTTCCTTGTTGCCATGGCCATCTTGAAGCATGGCCAGAATGGCAAGTTGCTGACGAGTGAGGGTGAGCGCTTCTTCCGGGGCAGTGCCGGCCATCAGCCGGAAGGATTCAGAAAAATAGCTACGGCCAGTCATGACTTCACGAATGGCAAACAGGATCTGTTCTACCGATTCACTTTTGTCCACGAAGCCATTGACCTTCAACTGCACGGCCCGGCGCACAGTGGTTTCTGTGGCAGAGCCAGAACACACCAGCACTTTAGCCTCGCCCATCAGGCGGCCAATCAAGCTCCACAGGGTAAGCCCATCCAGATCAGGCATGGACTGATCAAGAATCACGAGATCATACGCCGGTAATAATTGGCGATTATCCAGCAACCACTTTGGCTGTTCGCAAGTGGTAATACTCGCCTCTGCATAGGCATGCTTGAGCGTGATTCTTAACGCATCAGCAAACAGCTGATGATCGTCCACAATCAAAATCTTCAACGGTACTGCCTTATCCCGATCCTGGTTATAAGCTTATTAGACAGTGAAGATTATTTCCACGGCAAGTCCTTGCATTCAACGAGCACAACCGCGCCGCGACGGCACAACGATAGATCGACAAGGCCTTTCGAGCGCATTTTACGGCGCAAGCCGCTCCCTCACCCAACTCCCGTCCGCCTGTTTGCGGTAACGGAAACGGTCATGCAGTCGGCTTGGCCGACCGTGCCAGAACTGGATTTCCGTGGGCGTGATGCGATAGCCACCCCAGTTGGCAGGTCGGGGCACTGGCGCTTCCGGGTGCTGCTGTTGCAAGGCTTCCACTTCCGCTTCCAGCCATTCCCGGCTGGTCGGCTGGCTTTGCGGGGAAATGGCCGCGCTGATCTGGCTGGCGTAGGGTCGCGACGCAAAGTAGCTTTCCGATTCCTCTTCATCCACCTTGCTGGCTTCACCGATCACAATCATCTGCCGGTCAAAGGGCTGCCAGAACATGGTGAACGATACCTTGGCATTGGCCGCAATCTCTTCACCCTTGCGGCTGTCGTAATGGGTAAAAAAGGTAAAGCCGCCGCCTTCGATCCCTTTCAGTAATACCACCCGGGTAGAGGGTTGGCCGTCAGCACTGACCGTGGCCAGGGTCATGGCGTTGGGCAGCGGGAACCCGGCTTCAATGGCTTCATCCACCCAGCGCCGGGCCTGCTCTACGGGATTGTCGTGGAGGTGTCCTTCGCTAAGGCCCTCGGCATGATATTCTTCGCGTACGTCTTTCATGGTCTCCCCGGCGTTTAGACTGAGCAAGCAGTATAGCGCCGCTACCGTGAAGACACCGAACCGGGATCAAGAAAACCATGCTGGATACCTCCGCCGAAAACCGCCGTCGCCATTCTCTGGACCCACATCAGCCGGTGTGGCTGTTTGGCTATGGTTCTCTGATCTACAAGGCGGACTTCCCCTTTCTGGAACGACGGCCCGCGACCATCCACGACTGGGCACGTCGTTTCTGGCAGGGATCCCATGACCATCGTGGCACCCCGGACCGCCCCGGCCGGGTGGTCACCCTGATTCAGACACCGGGCGCCCTCTGCACCGGTATGGCGTACCGGATTACCCCGGATGTGTTCGAGCATCTCGACCATCGGGAGAAAAATGGTTACCTGCGCTTTCGCACTCCACTGACTTTTGCCGACGGGGATCAGGCGGACGGTCTGGTCTATATTGCCACCGAGGACAATGCCGCTTTTCTCGGCCAGACCGACGAACTGCTGATTGCCCGTCACATCGCCACCAGCCAGGGCCCCAGCGGCAGCAACCGGGATTATCTGCTGCAGCTGGCCGAGGCGTTGCGGGACATGGACGCTGAAGACGACCATGTCTTTACCATCGAACGGCACCTGCTCAACCTCTAGGCTTTGCCGTCTCCCGTTGGCGCTTTGCTCGCAAAGCGAAGGCTTCTGCCGGTCCGGGGTCTGAGATTCGCTTTGCATGCAAAGCTCCAACAGCGGCATTCACACCGCCTGCATATACCGATCCCAATAGCCATGCTGCGGCTCAATCTGCTCCACCACATCCACCCATAACCCGGACGGGTCACGCAGGCCGAAGCGGCGCTGGCCGAAAGGCTCGTCGCTGAGCGGGTAGTCCACCTGGCCGTCACTGGCCTGGAAATCCGCCAGCGCCTGACGGGCATCCTCCACTTCGATCTCCAGGCACAGTCCCTGCCCGCCAAAGGTCTCCGGGCCCGGTGGGGCTGAGGGATGATCCGGGCTCATGAACGCCACCACGCTGCCCTGCTGCTCGTCCCCCAGCAGCACAAACCAGTCGCTGTCGAACAGCACATCCAGGCCGAAATGCTGTTGCCAGAAATCCCGGCAGGCCACTTTATGCTCGGTGACCACGATGGGGTAACAGTCGCTGATCTTCATCTGATACCTCCTTGTGAATAAAACAGACAATCAGTCTGTTTTGAGTAAATAAAAACAAACTGGTAGTCTGTTTGTCAACCAGAAGAGGACATCATGGCCACCAATGCCCAACGTCGCGCCCAGACCCGCGGCTGCCTGATCAATGCCGCCCGCCACCTGTTTGCCGAACAGGGCTACGCGGACACCAGCACGGAGACCATTCTGTCCGGTGCCGGGGTGACCCGGGGCGCCATGTACCACCATTTCCACAACAAGGCGGAGCTGTTCGAAGCGGTTTGCGATCTGCTCAGCCGGGAAGCCATGGCAGCCATCGAGAAAGCCGTCGCCGGGCAGCGCGGCAGCCTGGCCACTCTGAAGGCCGGCAGCCTGGCCTGGGTGGATTTCATGGCCCGGGACGATGTGCGACGCATCCTGGTCGTCGAAGCCCCCTCGGTGCTGGGCCAGGAGCGTTGGCGGGCCCTGGACGAGCGTTACAGCTTCCCGCTGTTGCGTGAGGGCATTCGCGAAGCCATGGAAGAAGGCGCCCTGCACTTTTCCGGCAGCGCCGAAGGACTGGCCGTGTTGCTCAACGGCGCCATGAATGCGCTGGTACTGAATGATCCCTGGGCCGAGAATCTGCCCCGCTTGCGCCAGGATCTGCTGGCGCTGTTCGATTGCTTTAGTGGAGAGACCCCATGAGCGCTTGTCCCTGTCAGTCCGGACTGGACTACGCACACTGTTGCCAGCCTCTCCACCAGGGCAAGCCGGCAGCCTCACCGGAAGCGTTGATGCGTTCGCGGTTTTCCGCCTTTGCGTTGAAAAATACCGACTACATCGCCCGGAGTTGGCACCTGAGCCAGCGCCCTGTCGGGCTGGACCTGGATGACGACCAGCAGTGGCTGGCTCTGGAGATCATCGCCAGTGGCGAAGAGGGAGATACTGGCTGGGTACACTTTTGCGCCACCAGCAAGGATCGTCAGGGCTTGAGCGTACTCGAAGAACGCTCGCGTTTCGTGCGCGAAAACGGCCACTGGTATTACCTGGACGGCACACCCTCAGTCACCGCATTAAAGCGTGGCAGAAATGATCCCTGCCCCTGCGGTAGCGGCAAGAAATTCAAGAAGTGTTGCGGGTGATGATCAGCTTCTAGCTACCAGCGACGAGCTACAAGACAGAAAAAAACAGTGGAATTACTTCGTAGCTCGTAGCTAATTCTCTCCCGTCACGAAAACCGCAACAAGCCATCCTCCACCGGCTCTTCCAGTAAAATATGCTTATCCTTGCCGTAATGGTTGACCACCTTCCACGGGTGATGTCGCCCCTGGCGGGGCAGTTTATGGCTTGAACGTTTCACATACCCGGAGGCCAGGGCGTCCATGATGGATCTGTCTACCAGGGTCAGATCGCTGTCCCCTTCCGGGGTGACGACCGTCAGCCCTTCCGCGTCCATGTAATTGAGCAAGCGGCAAATATAGGCCGAGGCGATATCCGCTTTCAGGGTCCAGGACGCATTGGTATAACCGAATATCCAGGCCATGTTCGGTACGCCTTCCATCAGTACGCCCTTGTAAGTCATCCGCTCACTCACATCCAGAGGCTCGCCATCCAGCGACAGGCTCATTCCCCCCAGCACCTGCAGGTTCAGACCGGTGGCGGCAATGATGATATCCGCGTCCAGTTCGCGGCCGGATTTGAGACGAATACCGTTTTCCGTAAAGGTATCGATATGGTCGGTCACTATGTCGGCTTTGCCTTCACGCAAATCCCGGAACAGATCCGCATCCGGCACTGCACAGAGCCGTTCATCCCAGGGCTGATAAACGGGCTGAAAATGCGTCATGTCGAAATCTTTCCCCACATGACGTTTCACGTTGGACAGCAACAGCTTGCGGGTAAAGTCGGGATACTTTTTCGCGATCACATAGATCAGCCGCTGCAACTTGATATTACGCCAGCGGGCCATGCGGTAGACCCAACCGGACGGCAACACACGATCCAGTAATTCAGAAAACTTGTCGTAGGCAGGAACAGAAAAGATATAGGACGGTGATCGCTGCAGCATGGTGATGTGCGACGTTTCTTCCGCCATGGCCGGCACCAGTGTCACCGCTGTCGCACCGCTGCCGATCACCACCACCTTCTTGTCGTGGTAATCCAGGTCTTTGGGCCATTGCTGCGGGTGCACGCAGGCACCCTGAAACCGGTCCATACCGGGAAACTCCGGCAGATAACCCTGATCATAATTATAGTAACCGGTGCAGCCGATCAGAAAACGGGACAGAAAGGTTTCCGTTTCCCCGCTATCTTCGCGCTCCGCCGTTACAGTCCAGCGTTTCTCCGAGGAGGACCAGGCCGCCCCGGTGACCTTCAGACCATAATGAATATGCGGGCTGACCCTGTATTCATCGGCAGTCTCGTGAATATAGTTGCGAATGGATGGCCCGTCCGCCAGCACCTGCAGTTCGTTCCAGGGGCGGAACCCATAGCCGAAGCTGAACATGTCCGAATCGGAACGAATGCCGGGATAGCGAAACAGATCCCAGGTGCCGCCCATGGCCTGACGCCGCTCCAGAATGGCAAACGTCTTGCCGGCGCATTCTTTCTGCAGGTGACAGGCGGCGCCGATACCGGAAAGACCGGCACCGATGATAAGCACATCAAATTCGTGGTGGCTGTTGTTTTTCTCCATCCGTTGTCTCCCGAAAAATCCTCGAAAAACTGGCCCTGTGGCTTCTACAGCGGCAACAGTGACGCATCCCTTTCCTCCCTATCCCAACGTAATTTATCGCCGTTAACAATCTTTTTATTCGCACCACCGCACTGCAAATTCTTTCCGCGAAAAGCCCCGCAAGGTTGCCAAGTTAATACAAACCATGGCTTGGCCATCCGCAATATTGGGTATAGCTTAAAACTGAAACCGTGATTTCATCGCGGCGCATGACGTGAGCCTTTGCCGCCACGTTGAAATCAGCGATTAAGGTTCAAAGTGATAACTTTGCATGCAGGGTGGAGACATGAAATCAGCAGAACAAACCACCGCTTTTACAGACTGGCATGACGGCAAACGTTACCTATGGTTACTCAGCCCCGCCATTCCGGTACTGGCTGTGTCGTTTCTACTCATCTACATGTTTATCTGGGACTGGCCCGGCCTGCTCTGGGGCGGCCCCCTGTTGGTGTACGGCCTCATTCCCCTGGCCGACTGGGTCATCGGCACCGACACCAACAACCCGCCGGAATCTGCCGTCCCGCAACTGGAAGACGACAAGTATTATCGCCTGATCGTCTATGCCTATATCCCAACGCAATATCTCGCCACCATTATGGGCGCCTGGCTGGTAGCCCAGGGACAAACGCCGATGTGGGGATTGGTAGGCCTTGTCTTCAGTGTCGGCGCGGTGAACGGCATCGCCATCAACACCGCCCACGAACTGGGCCACAAGAAAACCAAAACCGAGCGCTGGCTGGCCAAGATCACCCTGGCACCAGTGGCCTACGGGCATTTCTTTGTGGAACACAACAAGGGCCACCACAAGAACGTGGCCACCCCGGAAGACCCGGCCAGTGCCCGCATGGGTGAATCTTTCTGGCGGTTCCTGCCGCGCACCATGATCGGCAGCGTCAAATCCGCCTGGCACATCGAGGCCCAGCGCCTGGAGCGTTGCGAGGATCCGCTGTGGTCGTTGAAAAACGAAAATCTGCAGGGCTGGTTGATGACAGTGGTGCTGTTCGGGCTACTGACCCTGTGGCTGGGCTGGATTGTGCTGCCTTTCCTGCTGTTGCAGGCGTTCTACGGCGCCTCCCTGCTGGAGGTAATCAATTACATGGAACACTACGGGCTGCTGCGCCAGAAGAAAGCCGACGGCCGCTATGAGCGTTGCGAACCAAGACACTCCTGGAACAGCAACCACATCGTGACCAACCTGTTCCTCTATCAACTGCAGCGCCATTCTGATCACCACGCCAACCCGACCCGGCGTTTCCAGGCGCTGCGCCACTTTGATGACAGCCCACAACTGCCCTCGGGTTATGCCTCCATGTTGATGCCGGCCTACATTCCCTTTGTCTGGTACCAGAAGATGGACCCGCTGGTATACCAGCACTACAAGGGTGACCTGACCCAGGCCAACCTGCAGCCGGGCAAACGGGAGAAGCTGCTGAAGAAATGGCAACAGCCGGCGGTGACCTATCACAGCGCCGACTCGGAACCGGATGTGGCGGAAGGCGCGGTGGCGGAAGCCCATCAGGCGGAGCAGGAAATCGACACCCCGCACCAGTTCCAGTGCCCCAATTGTGGCTATGTGTATGACGAGAGTCGCGGCGAAGAGAAGGAAGGTTTTCCGCCGGGCACCCGCTGGCTGCAAATCCCCAATGACTGGCCGTGCCCGGATTGTGCGGTGCGAGAAAAAGTGGATTTTGTCCTCAGGAAACACTGAGAGGACAACCCCGGCGAACCACTATCCCCCCCGTGTACGCCGGGGTCTTTTACAGCGCCCCCTCCTTGCGCATGGCGAGAGGGGGCATTCCAAACCAGCGTCGAAAGGTTCGGCTGAAGTTGGATGTATCCTGGTAGCCAAGCTTTTCGGCGATGCGCTCTATGGGCAACTGGGTTTCCGTCAACCACCAGGCTGCCAACTCACTGCGCACATCATCCAGCAATTGCTGATAACGGGTGTCTTCCGCTTTCAACTTGCGGATCAGGGTGCGGGGCGACATGGCAAATTTTTCCGCCATGATTTCCAGGGAAGGGAACTCACCCTGACAATCCAGTAGCACCAGGCTGACCTGTTGACTGAACGGCCCGCCTTTTTCCAGTTGTTTGAGCTGGTGTTCACAATCACGAATGGCATTGCGGTGCATGGCCGGGTCTGCGGTCAGGCAAGGAGATGCCAGTTGCTCTGCTGGCACCTCAATCAGAAAGCACTCCGCATCAAACGCCACCGGACAGCCAAGCAAACGTTCATAGTGCTCCGCCCAGGCCGGGCGCTCGAAAGGCAGGTGGACCCGGGCGCCACGGGAGCGGCCGGTGGACACCGCATCGGTCATCTGGAAAAAACTGCCCAGCAGGGCACCGAGCAAAAATTCCCGGCAGTCACCCAGGTCCGTTTGTTCCTTCAGCTGTAGCCGACCCCAGCCATCCTGCTCTTCAAAGGTTAGCTCGATCAGCTGCAGGCGCACCCCCACAAAGCGGGCCACCACAGACAACAATGTGCGTATATCCGGCGCCGAGGCGACCGCATAACCCAGAGCGCCGTGCGATGACACCGGCGTATTGCCGCCAATCTTCACCCCGATCCAGGGTTCCTGAGTCAACCGCAAGGCCCGACGGATCAACCGCGACAGCTGTTCCAGGCTGAGATAGCGATGCTCACTCAACAATTCCTGCCAGGCCAGCCGGGTACCGGAAAAGATATCCCCATCGCTGAAGCCTTCCTGCTTCAGGTGCGCGCAGAGCACACGGCTGTAGGTCGGATGAATGGCCGGCTTCAACCGGTCCATTTCCCCAAGCGCCATCGGATCCTCTCCTGTCAGTGAGTGAGTCCCTAGCCTACCCCTAAACGCCCTGTTTAATCTGTCACTTTATGACGATTTTTTGCCACCTCTAGGGGTGCTCGCCCCGGTCTTTCCGGAACACTATGAAGAAACTCAGATACCACCAATAACCAATGAGGTCATACCATGAGTCAAGCTGGCGTATTTGTCGGCCCTTCCGGCGTCGAGTACCGCGATCGCAAGCGGCACCTGTGGATTGTGTCTCTCTTTGTTCCGGGCACCGTTTTCCTCGGTCCGCTATTGGTGATGGCAACCGGAGAGCCCTGGCTGCTGTGGTTACCACTGGCATTCTATTATCTGGCCATCCCGCTGCTTGATGTGCTGATTGGCCAGGACCGCAGCAACCCGCCGGAAGAGGTGGTGCCACAGCTGGAAGCCGACCCGTTCTATCGGCGAATGACCTATGCCCTGGTGCCGATCCTGCTGAGCGCGTACCTGTTCGGCATGTGGTTTGTTGGCACCCACTCACTTCCACTACATGGCATCATTGCCATGGTACTGCTCACCGGCACCATCTGCGGTGCCGCCGGTATCAACCTGGGCCATGAGCTGGGCCACAAGAAAACGCGCACCGAGCGCTGGCTAGCCAAGCTGGTACTGGCGCCGGTGGGCTACGGCCACTTCCCCATTGAGCACAACAAGGGCCACCATCGTGATGTGGCCACCCCGGAAGACCCGGCATCCTCTCGTCTGGGAGAATCCATCTGGAAGTTTGCCCTGCGGGAAATTCCCGGCACCATGAAGCGGGCCTGGCACCTGGAAAAAGCGCGGCTGCACAAGGAAGGCAAATCCGTGTGGTCCCTGGACAATGAGATTCTGCAACCGGGTGTGCTAAGCCTGATCATCTGGAGCAGCATCATCGCCCTGTTTGGCTGGAAAATGCTGCCCATTATTGCCGCCGCTACCTTGTGGTCCTACCTGCAACTGACCTCCGCCAATTACGTGGAACACTACGGTCTGCTCCGCCACAAGGATGCCAATGGTCGCTATGAACGCACCCAGCCGCACCACAGCTGGAACAGCAACCACATGTTCTCCAACTGGGCATCTTTTCATTTGCAGCGCCACTCAGATCATCACGCGCACCCCGCACGCCGTTACCAGAGCCTGCGTCATTTCGAGGGCCTGCCGACGCTCCCCAACGGCTACTTCGGTATGTTCCTGATCAGCTATATACCGCCGCTGTGGTTCAAGGTCATGGACCGACGCATGCTGGAACACGCCGGTTATGAAGCCGCCAACATCAACTTTGATCCGGCACGGCGCGATGCACTGATTCGTAAATACCAGATCAAACAGACCACGTAGTCTGCACCGGGTATGGCATTTGCCCCACCCTCCTTGGTGGGGCTTTTTTTGTCGCGAACACCCGCTGTTTGGCAAAGGATAGGGGTACTGAGCCTTTTCCCGGTTACGTTTACCCCTATCAATCCCTTAGGATAGGACCATCATTGGACAGTCGTTCCGATTTCGCTTTGCGTTCATTTCCAAGGAGTTCCCATGAGTGATGCACAGTTTGACGTGGTGGTGTTTGGCGCCACCAGTTTTGTCGGCCAGATTCTCTGCCAGTACCTCACTGACACTTATGGGGTGGATGGCGATCTGAAATGGGCGGCGGCAGGCCGATCCAAAGACAAGCTGGAACAGGTAAAGGCCCAGCTGGGCCAGGCCGGCAGCGCGCTGCCACTGCTCACCGCCGATGCCAACGACGACGCCAGCCTGGACAGCCTCTGCGCCCAAACCCGGGTAGTGGTGTCCACCGTGGGCCCTTACGCGCTCTATGGTGAACCCATGATTCGTGCCTGTGTAACCAGCGGCACCGATTACTGCGACCTGACCGGTGAAGTGCAGTGGATTGCCGCCATGCTGGAAGAATATGAAGACCAGGCCAAACAGAGTGGTGCCCGCATCGTGCACTGCTGCGGCTTCGATTCCATTCCCTCGGACATGGGCACCTACTTCCTGCAGCAGCAGGCCCAGGCCCGCTTCAAGGCGCCCGCCACCCGCGTAAAAATGCGCGTAAAGGTCGCTAAAGGCGGCGTCTCCGGCGGCACAGTGGCGAGCATGATGAATATTGCCGAAGAAGCCGCAGGAGACCCGGCCCTGCGCAAGAAACTGGCCAACCCCTATCTGCTGTGCCCGCCGAATCATGGTTTCAATGCCCGTCAGGACAGCATCAGCATGCCCCGCAACGATGAAGACTTCGGTGCCTGGGCCGCGCCTTTCGTGATGGACGCCATCAACAGTCGTATCGTGCATCGCTCCAATGCACTCAACGGCAAGGCCTACGGCGACAACTTCACCTACAACGAAGCCATGCTGGCCGGACCGGGCATGGGCGGGCGCATGAAGGCCCTGGGTATCGGCACCGGCACCGGCCTGTTCTTCGCCGCCGCTGCCATCAAACCGACCCGCTGGCTGCTGAACAAGTTCGTGGTGCCACAACCCGGCGAAGGCCCCAGCCCGGAAGCCCAGAAAGCCGGCTTCTATGACATCCGCTTTTTCGGCGTTACCGACAACAACGACAGCATCCGCGTGAAAGTCACCGGCGATGCGGACCCGGGCTACGGCTCCACCGCCAAGCTGCTGGGCCAGGCGGCAGCGTGTCTGGCGCAGGATCTGCCTGCGGATGCCCCCGGCGGTTTCTGGACCACCGCGTCCCTGCTCGGCGACTCCCTGCTCAAGCGCCTACAGGAAAAAGCCGGCATGACCTTCAACGTGATCGACTGACACCTACCCGATAGCTGCTTCGGAACCACTGGGTTCCACCGCAACTGCCGAAACCTGGCGATATTAATAATAAAGAGGTAAGCAAAGAGGCCGCGCCCAATTTATGGGCGCGGCCTCTTTCGTTTCAGGAGCCAGGAACAGTATTCCTCAAGCTTTTAACTATTTACTGTTAACTCTTAAGCCGATATCCCGTCCGAAAGATCCACCACACCAGCGCGATACAGATCGCCAGGAAGAACAGGGTCATGCCGATGCTGATACCGATATGTACGTCAGCGCTGCCGAAGAAGCTGTAGCGGAAACCACTGATCAGGTAAACCACGGGATTGAAGAGAGTCACGGTTTGCCAGAACGGTGGCAGCATGTCGATGGAGTAGAAGCTGCCGCCCAGGAAGGTCAGCGGGGTGATGATCATCAGAGGGATAATCTGCAATTTCTCAAAGGTATCTGCCCAGATACCGATGATAAAACCGAAGAGACTGAAGGTGATCGCGGTGAGCAGCAGGAAGCTGATCATCATCAGCGGGTGCTGCACCTCGTAGTCCACAAACAGCCTGGCGGTAATCAGGATCAGTATTCCCAGAATGGTGGACTTGGTAGCGGCCGCCCCCACATAGCCGATAACGATCTCCACATAGGAAACCGGTGCCGACAACACTTCATAAATGGTGCCGGAGAACGTGGGCATGTAGATACCGAACGAGGCATTGGAGATACTCTGCGTCATCAGCGACAGCATGATCAGGCCGGGAATGATGAAGGCCCCGTAGCTGACCCCGTCGATTTCCACCATGCGCGAACCGATGGCAGAACCGAACACCACAAAATACAGGGAGGTGGAGATCACCGGCGACGCCACGCTCTGCATCAGGGTGCGCCAGGTCCGCGCCATTTCAAATTTGTAGATGGCGCGAATGGAGTACATGTTCAATTTCATCAGACCTCTCCAGCTGAGCTGGCGTTTGCAGGTGCAGGCTGGCCGTTGTGGACCAGATCCACAAAAATATCTTCCAGTGAGCTTTGCCGGGAATGCAGATCCTTGAACTCGATGCCGGCCGCATTCAGAGCCCGCAGCAACTCGGCAATGCCGGTGGTTTCCTGGTTGGCGTCGTAGGTATAAACCAGCCCGTAGCCATCTTCCGACAGCGCCAGGGCGTCGTCATCCAGGGTGGCCGGCAGGCTTTGCAGTGGCTCGGCCAGGTGGACGGTGAGCTGCTTGCGGCCCAGCTTCTGCATCAGGCGGGCCTTGTCATCCACCAGAATGATTTTACCTTCACGGATAATACCCACCCGGTCAGCCATTTCTTCGGCTTCCTCGATGTAGTGGGTGGTAAGAATGATGGTCACCCCCTGCTCGCGGAGCTGGCGCACCATCTCCCACATCTCCCGGCGCAGTTCCACGTCCACCCCGGCGGTGGGCTCATCCAGAAACAGGATTTTGGGTTCGTGGGACAGGGCCTTGGCGATCATCACTCGCCGTTTCATACCGCCGGACAGCATCATGATCTTGTTGTCTCGCTTGTCCCACAGGGACAGAACCTTCAGCACTTTTTCGATATGGGCATCATTGCGGGGTTTGCCGAACAGGCCACGGCTGAAGCTCACCGTATCCCAGACCGTCTCGAAGGCATCCGTGGAGAGCTCCTGGGGCACCAGGCCGATGGCGGTGCGCGCTTCCCGATAGTCACGAACAATGTCGTAACCGTCCGCCAGCACGGTGCCACTGGAAGGATTGACGATGCCACAGATGATGCTGATCAGGGTGGTCTTTCCGGCACCATTGGGGCCCAGCAGGGCAAAAATCTCCCCGGCGTGAATATCCAGATTGATGTTCTTCAGGGCCTGAAAGCCTCCCTGATAGATCTTGTTCAGGTCTTTCACGGAAATGACAGCACTCACCACTTTCTCCTTCACTGGGCCCGTCGAGGAGCCTCATTATGCCCGAAATGGCACCCTCTCGCTGGCATCAACGATCAGAATTTGGCAGCATAAAACCTCAAGTTAGATTAAGGTTGCCCAACATGTCCAAGGGATCCCCATGACGCTGACCTGTACAGACGATATCTTCAAGGCCCTGACCGTGGGCGAGGTCGCCGAACGCAGCGGCGTGGCTGTTTCAGCCCTGCATTTCTATGAGAAGAAAGGCCTGATCCAGAGCTCACGTAGCGCCGGCAATCAGCGCCGCTATCACCGTGATGTATTACGCCGGGTCGCCGTCATCAAGGTAGCCCAGCGCATCGGCATCCCGCTGGTGGAAATTGCCGAGGCTCTGGACGAACTGCCCGATGGCCGCAGCCCCACTGCCCGTGACTGGAAGCGCATGTCGGCCAAATGGCGCGGGCATCTGGACGAGCGCATCAATGATCTGACCGTGCTGCGCGACCAGCTCAATGAGTGTATCGGCTGCGGCTGCCTGTCCATCAAGGCCTGCCGACTACGCAATCCCTTTGACACCTTGTCCGAGAAAGGCCCGGGGCCGCATTTCTAGGGATTTTTCGCCCTTTCAGAGCCCCGGCCGGCAACCCTTCCGACCTTGGTCGGCATTCATTTTGCCATCTGCAGCGGGCACAATGTGATTCCTGCAACACCCTTTCCGCAATCAGGAGGCAGCATGAACAAGAACACCGTAACCGTTATTCCCGGCGACGGAATCGGACCGGACATCGTCGATGCCACGGTACGGGTACTGAAAGCACTGGATTGCGGACTCGAGTTCGAATATGCCATTGCCGGTCAGGCCGCGCTGGACAAAGGACTGGATCTGGTACCGGAAGAAACCCTCGCCGTACTCCGCCGCAATCGCCTGGCCCTGAAAGGCCCCATCACCACGCCAGTGGGCGGTGGTTTCACGTCCGTGAACGTGACCCTGCGCAAAACCTTCGACCTGTTCGCCAACGTGCGCCCGGCCCTGTCCATTCCCGGGGTCAAATCCCGTTACGACAACGTGGACATCATGACCGTGCGGGAAAATATCGAGGGTATTTATTCCGGCCTGGGCCAGACGGTCAGCGACGATGGCGAGACCGCCGAACTACGCAGCCGCATCACCCGCACGGAATCCGAGCGCCTGCTGCGCTTTGCCTACGAGACGGCGGTAAAACAGGGCCGCAAGAAGGTCACTGTGGTGCACAAGGCCAATATCATGAAGTCCACCTCCGGCCTGTTCCTCGACGTGGCCCGCAAGGTGCGCGAAGACTATCCGCAGCTGGAGCATGAAGAAATGATCGTGGACGCCTGCGCCATGCAGCTGGCCATGAACCCCCATCGCTTCGATGTGATCGTTACCACCAACCTGTTCGGCGATATCCTTTCCGATCTGTGTGCCGGCCTGATCGGCGGCCTCGGCGTGGCTCCCGGCGCAAACATCGGCGAGCATGGCGGCCTGTTCGAAGCCGTGCACGGCAGCGCCCCGGACATTGCCGGCCAGGGCATCGCCAACCCAACTGCCATCATGCTGGCCGGGGCCCTGATGCTCGACTACATCGAGCTGCATGACAAGGCCAAACAATTACGTCGCACCGTGCGTCAGGTGGTAGGCGAAGGCGAAATCGTCACCCCGGATCTGGGCGGCCGTGCCAGCACCAGCGAATTTACCGATGAGCTGGTGAGAAGACTTCAGAGCCTTTAGTTATGGTCGTGCCATAGACAATGCTTAACCTCTTACCAAAGAGTTCGAGATCGGTCTATCGATGACGACTTTTTACAAAAGGCCTGCCAATAAATATAAAAAAGGGGACTGCTCGCCCCCTTTTTTACTTTAGTTTTTGCTATGCATTATTGGGCAGGCGCATTTTCTTTAATCGGGCTTGACACATCACTCATGAAAAACCCGAGAAAACTCTCCGTACCACCATCCACATGACGAAAATCAACAAGCGCTGAATCAGAATCGCCGCTCTTGATGGGAGCAATTCTCCAGCTACCGGTGGATTGGTCAGGCATGGTTTCAATAAATACCAAGGTGCCGCTTTCTGTGGCTTCCCAGGGCGCATCAATGGTGCTTGATTCTTCGTCCTCGGTACCGGGAGAGAAGGTCATCGTGCCCGTGCCATCCGCGTTGAGAGAAATATTGGCATTGTCATCTTCGCCAACCAGATCAATGCTGAAGTCAATCTCCATCCCTTCGAAGAAGCCATCTTCCTCACGCTCGACAAAAACAGTACTGGCGTTACCGTCAAGGTCCTCCAGCTCCACAGCGAAACGACCAACACGACTGAAACTAAAGGCTCCGTCCACTGCATGAGTAAAAGTCAGGTCACCCCACGGAGGGGTCTCATAGGACTCAAGTGCATTAGGGGAATCTGCATCATACAGACCACCCGGACCATCCGTTTCAACCTCAACATTGGTAATATTGAAAGCGTCACCGCTAACCGAATAGGTCCCCCACTCGGAAGAAACGGCTATCGGGGAGTCTCCCTCATAGGATTCCTCATTGGCATTGTGAGCGATGGTGTAGCGGGAACTGTCCAGAATGGTTAGCACATTGAAAGCGCCGCCCTCTTCTGCCAGGTACCAGGCCCCGACAAGGGAGTCCGTCGAGCTTTCAACCGCTGAAAACGTCACCGTGTTTTCCACAAACTGATCATCAGCCAGCTCTTCAGACACAGTAAGAATGAACTGATTATCAACTAACTGTAATGTTACAGTCTCACCTGACAGATCAGACAACCCACCAGTACCATCTGATTCGCCGGACACCGTAAGGGAGAAGTCGCCCGATACGGGATCCCAAGTGTATGTTCCCCATTCAGCAGTCGCTGCCTCTTGATCACCATCATCAGCATTCGAATGAGCAATGATATAGCGACCACCGTCCAGGAAACTCAATACATTGCTGCCAAAATCGTCTTTAAACAGCCAGCTTCCGCGCAAATCCGCCTGCTGAGAGGCGGCGAAATGCGCCTCGGCCTCTTCTTCGGTTACCAGGGTCTCGCCGATAGCCGTTTGCGCCTCGGTCTCAAAGGCGGCAGCAGGCTGATTAACTTCCACCTCCTTGCCAATAAAGTCATCAAGGGTTTGCTGGCTAATGGAAATGCCGTTGTCAGGATTGCCGTCATCATCCAGGGTCTGAAGCAAGCGCAGCACATTGGTGACAACATCCGCATCGTTGCCATCAGCCATATCCGCTGGCGTGACGCGCCCGGTCGCCGTTACGGCGGGCAACTGAGTATCACCGATCCTGAAGGTGACGGTGTCCCCTTCGACATAGTCGTATTCCCCAAACGCATTGGTCTTGCCACTCTTGTTGCCTGGCTGGGTCTGGTACTGGATGCCCGCTACCGCACTATCCGTGAATACACCCGTTTTAGAAGGCGCCTCTGGCTCAGTGCTGCCATTACCGCCAGACGATGATCCGCCACCACCACAGGCCGTCAAGGTCACGGCCAGCGCCAAGGCTCCATACTGGAATGTTTTCATTATCCCTCCGGTTTTTTTAACAGTAGCACTAGGCTAGTCAAGCCACTCGCGCCGCACATCCCCCAAATTGGGGATAAGCATTCACTCACCGTAAAACCGTTTTTTGCATTATTGAAAGGGAATAAAAAAAGAGAATCAGCCTACACTTGATAGCAGAAAAGGAACGCGGGGCTGGTGGACCTGTCGTTGCACAGGGAGAGCCCTGACTAGCTTGGTAAGCTGGGCCTGACTGGTGATATCGGTCTTGATAAAGATGCTCTTTATCTGACTACGTATCGTGTGCAGTGAAACATTGCCACTAGCGGCAATATCCGCCGGCTTTTCGCCCTGCGCAACCCGGGCCGCAACACGCGCTTCCGCCGGGGTAAGATCCAGCAAGGAGGCGAGTTTGCCAAGATCCATCTGCGACTGCTGTTCACCATCCACCAGATAGATAGCCACGTGGGCAGGAACCGGCATCAGGCCGCTGTCTGCATCCGGGTGCAGGGGCATGACCTGCATGAGCAAGGGCGTGCGCCCGTAACGCCAAACCGGGACGACGCCGCCGGTGACCGGGGTATGCACATGACTGTCATCGAAAGAAGCGACGAGCAGCCTGTCCAGCAGATCTTGTGCGGCCTTGTCCTGTAGGCGAAGTTTTCTGGCGTGCATGCGAAGAGAGGGTTCCGCACGTAGCATTTCCCAAGCGGACTCGGAGGCGTACACCACCTCTTTGCGAGCATTGAGCAACAACATGGAACTGAACCGGCCCTGTTGCTCCAGATAATCCTGTTGCTGTTTACGCTGGTGAATCATCGCCTCAAGCCGAAGAGCACGGCGGATATGTGGCGTCAGGGCATTGAAGGCATTGGTCTCGTCACGGGTAAAATGACCCTGGCCACCGGTACGCTGCATAAACATCTGTATGGTCTGGCCTTCGTGCTGCCAGACGGTTCCACTGGCGCCATGGTGAATATCCAGCCCACGGGCCCAGTCATTGAAAAATTCGGACCGGTAGAAGGTTTTCTGGTCGCAGATACCATCCAGAAACGAGGAATAGAATTTACCCGGCGGCAGCGAAGCCAATCCGGGTCGCCAGGGGCAAAGATTCACATAATGTTCTACAAAGGCCTTGTGAGCACTGGCATCGGTATTGACCTGCACGCCGTTGAACACTTGGTCGGCATCCTTGTTCATCACCAGGATTCGCGCCGAACGACTGCCAGACAAGCTCACCATCCGGTTTAGAAACTCCTGCCAGCCGGATGCTTCATAGGGTGCGTAATAGAGGGCATCCAGCAACGCATTCAGCCCTTTGCCAACAAACATAACTCGCCTCTTTCACCCTCTGTTCAATGGCAACATTACAAGATTATCGCCTCTATTTGATGCTTTATACCGGCAAGTTAAGCACCAGCGCCGTCAGCTGTGACTGGGAATGCGCCCCGGTCTTACGATAAATATTTTTGATGTGATGGCGGACGGTGTGCACAGAAAGGCTCAGCTGATCAGCAATTTGCCTTGGCTTTTGACCGCGCGCAATTCCATTGGCAATCCGCGACTCCGACTCGGTCAACCCCAGCCACTGTCCAATCAACTCTTCTTCACTGTTTCCCTCGCCCGGGTCCGCAACGATAAAGATCGCCAGTAACCCATGTGACAGAAACAAGGCTTCATCCCGATGCTGTACCGTGCTGACCAATAATCGCATGGACTCCTTACCGGCGTCGCCAATGTTCACCATCCCGGTGTATTTTCGCGTTAGGCATTCCTGTATGAGAGTATCCAGCTCAGCCTGAGACTGTCGACGGAACACTCTCAGGCGACTTGCTTCGAGCCTCACCGAGGCTGTTTCCATTAATTGTTTCTCTGCTTCCGTGGACACGAAAACCACATCTCGCTGACCGTCCAGAAGCAGCATGGCTCCCTGTTTTTGCCGGTAGACCGCCATCTGACGATCGTCTATCAGTCTGGCGGCCTCCTCCTGACGCAGTGCTCTGGCAATGTGCGGCATCAGCCCTTCAATCAATTCCTTTTCAGCGCCCCCAAACCCACCCTGCTCTGCTGGACGCTGCACAGTCAGCACCAGTAGTGCATCGCCCGCATCATGGCGAACATCACACAGGGTGAGCGCTTGCCCGCCATGATTACGGGACTCTGCGAGGGAGCGGGGACTCTGATAACAGCCCATTCGCTGGTGGTTCTCCTTGTCCAGCATCAACAGTTGAGCGGATTGCCCGCCGCTCAATACACTGATCCGGTCCAGGCAATCCTGCCATCCATCCCTTTGATGCGCCGCGAAGTAAATCGCGTCCATAATCTCTGCCAGATCCTTGTCACGCGACACCCCAGGCCCCTCCCTATCTCTTGGAATTCAGAGTAATTTGGCAGCGCTATCCGCGCATCCCCCAAATGGGGGACCGATAGCAAAACGCCCGCATAAGCGGGCGTTTGAGGCAAGAGAGGGCGATATGGGCTAGCGGTCCGCGCCCTGTTGGCGGGCTCGATGCTGTCGCTCGCTCAGGCCCACGGCATCATTTTCCGGCAATTCCCAGCCCTGCAGATTCTCTTCAATCAACTGGGTGAGCGCATCCAGGTGGCCAGGCTGAGCATTCAATGCCGGGATATAGGCAAACGCTTTTCCGCCGGCTTCCTCGAAATAGCCACGGTTCTCCACGTCGATTTCCTCCAGGGTTTCCAGGCAGTCAGAAGAAAAGCCCGGGCAGAACACCTGCACGGATTTCACTCCCTCCTCCGGCAACGCCATGAGGGTGTGATCGGTGTAGGGCTTCAGCCATTCCTCACGGCCGAAGCGGGACTGGAAGGTGGTGAGCCAGTCGTCGTCGCCCAGCCCCAGGCGCTCCGCCAGCAGCCGTGAGGTCTTGTGGCATTCACAGAAGTAGGGGTCGCCATTGAGCAGGTATTTTTTCGGTACCCCGTGGTAGCTAAAAATCAGCTTGTCTGCCGTGCCGTGTTCGGCGCGAAAGGCCTCAATGTGTTTGGCCATGGCATTGATGTAGGGCGGGTAATCCGGGTAATGGCTGATAAAGCGCAAGTCCGGCAGCCAGCGCCGCTGCATGAAGTCCTTGGCAATAGCGTCGAAGGTGGACGCATTGGTAGAGGCCGAGTACTGCGGATACAGGGGCAGCACGACCAGCTTGCGCACGCCGGCCTCTTCCATGGCCTGCAACTGGCTGGCGATGGAGGGGTTGCCGTAACGCATGGCAAAGCGGACCTCGATGTCGTCTCCGAACTGGCTCTGCAGTCGCTCACGGATGCCCGCACACTGGGCTTCGGTGTGCACCATCAGCGGCGAGCCCGCATCCGTCCAGACACTTTTATAGGCATGGGCGGAACGCGGTGGGCGGATCACCAGAATCACCATGTGCAGTATGAAAAACCAGATCAGCCGGGGGACTTCCACCACCCGCGGATCGGACAGGAATTCGCGCAGATAACGGCGCAGGGCACCAGTCTCCGGTGCATCCGGCGTACCCAGATTCGTGACCAGCACTCCCAGTTTCTGTGCCTGGCGGTGATCAAAATTGTTCTGCCCCTGATAAGCCATCCATTCCTCGCTGCCGTTACGTTGGGGGATCAGTGTGACCGGTAGTGTAGCGCTGCGGCGTCAAGGTGACATACGCGCCATGACTATCGGTCTGATCAGAACCGGAAATTACAGGGTCTCTGCCAGCTCTCCCTGATGCTCGCTCAGTACCTGGCGAAACTCGTCGGGGATCGGCGCCGAGGCCTGTTTGTCGTGCTCGAAGTAGACCTGCACCGCCTTGCCCCGGGCCACCAGTTTGCCGTTCTGCCAGGCCTGCTGGGCCACCACGAAGGAGCTGTTGCCGATTTTCTCAATGCCAGTGCGCAACAACACATCACTGCCGTAATAAATCTGACCGACGAAATCCACTTCTACCCGGGCCAGAATCAGTGGCAGCGCTGACGGATCACTGCCGCCCCCGAACAACTGGAACAGGGGCGCCCGCCCGGTTTCAAACCAGCCGGTGACAACGGTGTTGTTCACATGACCAAAGGCATCGGTTTCGTAAAAGCGGGGCGTGACGGTGAGTTCAAACATGGGGACGCTCTCATGGGGACTGCGGGGGCGTCATGATACCCGAGACGCCCCCCGGCCTGAATCTTTAGCAGCACCCGGGCCGGCAAGTCGTCATCTTATTCCCCACGCAAACTGGCCAGGGCCTTTTTGCGACGATCCACTTCTTCGCCAAGGCTGTCTCGGGCGGCTTCCTGCTCTTCCACCCGCTCAATCAGGGCTTCCACCTCCTGGCTGGCCTTTTCCATGGGCTCACCCAGTCCACCGACAGCTTCGGCGTTTTCTTCCAGCACAGCCAGTTCGGCCCGTGCCGCCATCAACTGCACCTGGATCTGCCGCAGGGTGTGATCCGCTTCCGCCAGGGCGGACAGGCTGTTATCCAGCTTCGCCTCCAGCTCCTTTTCCAGCTCAGCGAACTCATCACTGTCTTCGGCAATGACCTGCCAGCCTTCAAAGCGGCGCTCGAAATCGTCTGCCACCATACCGCGAGGCAGAACCTGTTCATCCAGCGTGGTCACCATGTTTTCTTCACCATTACCGCTGATGACCTGTACAGAAGCGGTCAGCTCCCGCTCTTCACCCGACTCCATGGCCGTGCGGGTAACCACGCGCTGGCCGATGTCATCCACATAGCGAACTTCGCGCAACGGGCTCTGCAGAGCCAGCACGGCCTCCACCTTGTAGGTGGTAATTTCTTCGGGGCCGGTCTGGTTGTTTTTCTGGTCTGCGATATCCAGATCAGCTACCTGCCAGTAACCCAGCTCCCGGGTTTGCAACGCCTGGTCGATGGCTGCTGCCAGGCGTTTTTCCTCGCTATTCATGCCGCAACTGACGAGCAGCCACGCTGCTGCCAAAAACAGACCGACAATCGCTGCGCCTCGTTTCAATGACATCACCCTTCCTCCATGCGGATTTCAATATGGGTATCCCAAGTATGCCCTATAGTATGCACGGTAAGGGGCCAACGTCGACGCCCGCCGTGTACAGACCGTATCATGGCTCCCCCATTGCAGGAGAAGCCCATGACTACGCTGGATACGGCCACACGCACCGAACTGGAAGCCGCCGCCTTTCGCCGCTTGCTGCAGCATCTGGATGATCACAAGGAAGTGCAAAATATTGATCTGATGATACTGGCGGACTTCTGCCGTAACTGCCTGTCAAAATGGCTGGTTGCCTCTGCGGATGAGCGTCAGGTGACACTGGATTACGACGCCGCAAGGGAATGGGTATACGGCATGCCCTTCGCCGATTGGAAAGCGCAATACCAGACACCGGCTACCCCGGAACAACTGGCAGCGTTCGAGGCCAAACAGAAAAATTGATCGTGGAAAGCGGCAAGCCGCCGCATGTGGAGAGCCTTGCCCCAAACGGGATGATATGACTCCGCGCGGCAATGCAATAAACAAGCGCCCAAAGTGCGTGAAAGGCTGTATTGCACAGCCTTCCACGCGTTATAGCTTGTAGCTTGAAAGGCAGCCCACAGGCCGCCTCGATATAGCTAACGAGCATTACTCCTCGTCGAATAGCATTTCCACCTGGTAGACAGCGGTGGTACCACTGACTTCGTTACCCACCACCAGCAACGGCATGCCATTGGGGGAATCGGCGGCGGCGATGAACACCAGCCCTTCCGGTCCCAGATCCCCCACCACGGCGCCCACATCGCTTTCTGCCAGCAGTCCATCATCGATCAGGTCTTCGATATCCTCGCCATCACCGCCGCCGCCCCAGAAGTTGCGGCTGTTCAGGTAATCCAGCCGCTGGGGCTGCTGCGGATCGGTAATGTCATAGACCAGGATCCCGCCCATGCGCTCCAGGGCCAGGAACAGGAAGGTCTTGTCGCCGATGGCGCCGATGGTCAAACCTTCCGGCTCAGGGCCCTTGGCATCACTGCGGCTGTCCATGGCATTGATTTCATCATGGCCACTGTTGAAGTAATCCTGGCAGGCAATGCTGCGGTTGGTGCCCAGCCGACATTCATCGCTGGCCAGGAACTGTTCGATGGCATCACCGCTGTCGAATACCAGGTTGCCGTTTTCATCCCGGATGGAGAAGGAGCGACCCCCATAGCTGTACAGGGTGTCATACATGATGCGGGTTCCGGCTTCATCTGCCTCTCCCGCATCGTTATACATCACAGGATTACCAGCTTCGTCGACCTTGTAGCCCTGAGTCCAGGTAATATTGAGACGGCCCAGCACATCGTCTTCACGGCAATCCCCGGGATCACCGGCGGTGGCGCCGCAGTAATCGAACACCGCCGGATCCAGCAGCGCACCGGCACCCAGTTCACGCAGCTGGGGAGGTAAATCGTCACCACAACGACGGTCGAAACCACTCTTATGCACCAGATGTTTGACGCGAAATTCTTCCACGAATCCCTGACTAGCATCACCGGCGCAACCTTCGCCCTCTTCACCCCAGTAAGCATCGTTATCTTCGCCCCAGGCACGAGCGTCGCCTTCGTTGGCAGTGACCAGATAGGTACTGCCATCAGCGCGGTAAGCATGAATGGCATCAGGCAGGTACAGGCCCACTACCCCTTCCCAGGTCTGGATGTTGATCTCTTGATCGTCATCGCTGGCATCAATGCCGAAGCCTTCCACGCTGCGATCGATTTCTCCCAGCGGGAGGATACCGGTAACGGTAGCCGTCTCGATATTGACCTTGGCCAGGGCATTATTTTCCTGCAGGGTCACCCAGGCGGTTGTGCCATCGGCGGACACGGCGATGTATTCCGGTTCCAGATCCTTGGCCACATCCGCGCCGGGACCATAGATACGCACGCCACTGCTGCGCAGTGTGTCCGCATCAAATGCACTGAAATCCGCCGTGCTAACCTGAGGGTCTTGCGGGTTGCTGATATCGATAATGCTGATGGAGCCATCCGGATCGATCTGATAATCATCGCTGGGCTCCCCTTCATTAGCGGTAAGCACCTTGCTGCCATCCGGGGTGAAGATAATCATGTCCGGCTGAGCACCCACTTCTACACTACCGAGCAGGCTGAGGTCATCGGCACGATACAAGGCGGCAAAGCCGTTATCGGTTTTCGGGTCGGCCTCAATGGCGATCGCCACCAACCCATTTTTCACCGCCACGCTGTTGACCACCGCACCGGCAGCAACCTCTTCAACGCCCAGCGACGCGATCAAGGCAGGCTTGGCCGGGTTGCTCATATCCAGCACATCGAGCACACCCAGCCTGGCGTTGACCACGAACAGGCGCTGGCTGGCACTGTCATAGGCTGGAATTTCAGCAGCAGAGGTATCGAAACTGCCGGACTCGTAGCGGCTCAGAAAGGACAAGCGCAGGCTATCCGGCGTCTTCACTTGCTCGCCACCCGCAGCAGGATTGTTATCGCTGCTGTCACCGCCACAGGCAGTCAAGGCAGTCGCCAGCAGTACGCCGGCGCCCAGGCTATACCAGGATGTCATTGTGAATTCCCCAATGGTTCGTGTTATTTGTTGATCAGTGAACCTGGGGTTATAGCCGGGCGGGATGAAATCGATGCGACAGTAGCGTGATGATTTTATGGCAGAAGCAGGAAGCTGCGCCAGAACATGACCTTGGCCGCAAAAAAAACGCGACCAGAGGCCGCGTTCACCGGAAGAAACCAGACCAGGAGGTCAGACGGCTTCGTAATCGCGCTCTTCAAATTCCGACATCTGGGCCGCGTACTGGGTAGCAAAACCCGGATACATGGTGGCATTGAAGCCATCCTCGGTCAGATACCAGCTTTTGCAGCCGGAGTTCCAGTTGGTTCGGGCCAGGCGCTTTTGTATTGCCCTGTTGTGTCGGCGCTGAACGTCTTCTTTCACGTCCAGCATTTTCAGATCGTTTTCGATAATTTTCCGGATGCCTTTCACCGCATAGTCGAGCTGGGATTCCATGTACACCAGCGCCGAGTTATGGCCGGGTCCCGAGTTGGGTCCGAAAGTCATGAACAGGTTCGGGTAACCGGACACATTGATGCTCTTGTAGGCCTGGGCTCCGCCCTGCCACTCTTCCCCCAGCACCCGGCCGGCACGGCCTTTCACCGGGAACGGCGTGCCGGAATGACTGACGTCGAAACCAGTAGCAAAGACAATACAGTCCACCTGATGCTCGATGCCTTCCACCGTCCGGATACCCTTTTCGCTGAGGCGGGCAATGGGCCAGGTGATCAGTTTGGCATTATCTTTCTGCAGGGCCGGGTAGTAGTCGTTGGAGACCAGCACCCGCTTGCAGCCGATGGTGAAATCCGGAGTCAGCTGGCGACGTAGCCAGCGATCTTTCACCTGGCGACGCAGATGCAGGCGCGCCACCCGTTCGGCAATACGCGTCAGCGGTGACTTCCAGATAACCGCCAGCGCCATGCTCTCATGGGTCCAGTAGAGAAGATTGCGCATGGCCTGCTGACTGGCTGGCAGTTTTTCAAACAGCTTCTTGTTCCAGGCGGGCGTGGCAAAATCCGGGCGCGGCATCACCCAGCCCGGAGTGCGCTGAAACACTTTCACGTGGCCCGCCTGTTTCACCAGTTCGGGAATAATCTGGATGCCGCTGGCGCCGGTACCGATGACAGCCACTTTCTTGCCGGTAAAATCGTACTCGTGATCCCAGCGGGCGCTGTGAATCTTGTGGCCCGTGAAATCCTCGATGCCGGTAATGGCCGGGAAGCTGCAGTTGGACAAGGGGCCCTGAGCCATCACCGCGGCCCGCCCGGCAAACTGCTCACCTTTGTCGGTGGTGGCGGTCCAGATGCCTTTCTTTTCATCAAAGGACAGGTCTTCCACATTTTTCTCGAAACGGATGTGCGATTCCAGCCCAAACTCGGCCACCAGATGGTGGATATAGCCGAGAATTTCCTCGCTGCCCGAGAAGCTCCGTGACCAGTTCGGGTTGGGCGCAAACGAATAGGAATACAGATTGGAGGGAATATCGCAGGCGGCACCGGGGTACTGATTGTCCCGCCAGGTGCCGCCTACCGCGTTGGCACGCTCCAGAATCACGATATCCTCAATGCCGGCCTGCTTGAGTCGGATAGCCATTCCCAGGCCGGCAAAGCCCGCCCCCACAATCAATACGGCGGCCGGCTTTACCGCGGGTGCTTTCTTTGCCGCCGGGCGTTTTCCCGTGGCGGAGCGTTTGCGGGTCGCCGCCTTGCGTGGGGCCTTTTTCGGGGAGGCAGAGGACGTAGTCATAACAGAATCTCTTCAGCAATCAGGTGGCCGCGCCATGTGCCGGGTGCACATGGCGCGCCGTCATGGCGATATCAGGCAGTGGGCTGGTAGGTCAGCTCTTTCACCCAGGAAGGCACAGCAGGCAGCGCCCGGCGCGGAATCAGACCGGTCAGTTTGACCATGCCATCCACAGGCACGTGATAGGCACGGTTACGCCGATTCACCACAAGCTTGGCGTGCTGGCGAATGACCTGGAACCAGGGGTTACGACGGCCATCTTCCGTACGACCACCAATTTTTTCGAACTTGGCCATGGCCGCATACAGCCGCTCTTCCGGCAGCCCCATGGTAATAATGTTGTCGCGCATTTTATTGAGCAGCGGCACATAGGAGGCGATGCCCAGCATCAGACGCGGATCCAGTAACGGTGCCAGCATTTTGGTGGCACCAATAAAGGTTTTCCCGCGGCCCTGCATTTCCATCACACTGAAGCCCACGCCCAGATGACGGGACTCATCGTCGTTGATCTTTTCGAACGCCTGGTGGCAAACCGGATCTTTCACCGTCTCCAGCAGGAAGGTACACAAGGCACCGTCCAGGGCAATTTCCAACATCGGCACCACCGTGCCCAGCACATACACCGGCATGTCATCGCTGTAACGATCCAGCCATTCAATCACCAGACGCAGATTGATGTTGGGCTCGGGAATTTCATCACCCTCAAGCATGCCCCAGCGCTTCATCAGTGCCATCTCGGCATTGGCATGGCGCTGTTCTTCCGCATGAAAGTAGGTGTAGATCTGGCGTAAGGTATCGGTAGGGGCTTTCTTGGCCATGGCGGCAAATGCCCGGGCACCCACGTGCTCAATCCACATCAGGTCGGCCATGAAATCTTTCAGCTTGGGCCACTGCTCTTCGGTAATCAGTTCGGCACCCGGGGCGTCCCAGTCGATATCCGACAGGGCCCACTGGGTGCTTTTGATTTTGGTCAGCATTTTGTCCAGATCGATGGAAGCCATGATGCACTCCTTACGGATTATTCTGCGAGTTGAACGAGGGGCCCGGTCTGCCCGGCGCACCGTTACTGGTGACAAAATTATTTACTGTCACATTGGTTGATGTAACAATAAAGCGAATGCTCGTTCGGATTCAACTCGGATAACCTGATGGCTCGCAAACCCAAACAACAACGCTCCAAAGCCACCGTGGACGCCATTGTCCAGGCCGCCCTGATCTCCATTGCCAATCACGGGCCGAGCGGCATCACCGCCCGGCAAATCGCAGAGAAGGCCGGAATCGGCGTGGGGTCACTCTATGAATATTTCGAAGACAAGGACGCCATCATCGATGCGGCCAGCAAGCGCTTTGTCAGCGATACCGTTGACCTGATCAAGCCGCTGATCCCGGAACTGGTGCGTCTGGACATTCGCGAGGCTATCGAGAAATTGCTGTTCAGCTTTCGCGACTTTCTGGAAGAGAACAATCAGCTCTACCTGCGCTGCGCCCGCCACGCCTTCAGCATGGACATGGTGATTTACCAGTCACCGATCAATAGCGCCCTCATGGAGCTTTTCACCCAGTACCTGATGCATCATCCGCAGCTGCTTAAACTGCCGAATATTCCCACCGTGGCTTATTTCTATATTAATGGCGGCATTTTCACTGTGGTCAGGCATCTCTCCGAGGACAATCCGATACAAAGCTTTGAGGAGCTGGCAACAGTGTTCGGGGACATTCTCGCCAGCTACGTGGAGAAGAAGGTGGAAGCCGCAGGGTAAATCCATCCGGCAAAAGGGCTGCCGCAGCCCGGAAAGCATGAGGAGAAGCATTGCGCTTCCCCTCATTCAACAAGCCTGTTCCTGATGTGCATCAGGCGGCCTTCTTTTTCTCCGCGCTCTGGTAGACCACTTCGTAGTCTCCTACCTTGAAACGGCTCAAACGCTTCTTGAGTTCCTTCAGCGACCAGGGCCAGGCGGCAAAGTTGCGGCCGTTCTGGTCCAGGTAGTAGCTCTTGCAGCCACCGCTGTTGAACACCGTAGTTTTCAGGTGTTTCTGAACCTTGTCATTGTGGGCCCTCAGCACCTGGGGCTTGATGGCAAAACGGGTAATCCCCTTCTCTTTCACCTTCTTCAGGCCATCGATGATGTAGTCCAGCTGGGCTTCCGCCAGGCCGATAAAGGAATCGTACACCAGCACATTAGGGCCCAGCACCAGGAAGGCATTCGGCACATCCTTCATGGTAGCGCCCAGATAGGCCTCTGGTGAGGTGTCTTTCCACAGGTCGGAGAGGCGATCGCCGTTGGCGTCGATAACCTTGCGACCAATGGGGGGATGGGATACCTCGAAGCCGGTACCCCAAATGATCACATCCACCTCGTGACGCTCACCGTTGGCAGCAATCACGGTATTGCCTTCCACTTCCACCAGACCATGGGGAATCAGGTTGGCATTGTCTGCCTGCAGGGCCGGGTAATAGTTGTTGGCAAACAGGATACGCTTGCAGCCCAGGGTAAAGTCCGGGGTCACCGCCTTGCGCAGGGTCTTGTCTTTCACCTGGACGCGCAACAATTGCTTGGCAGCCGTGCTCACCGGCTGCAGAGCCGCCGGGTTACGAAGCCCGAAGTTGATCACGTTCAGGGAGGTAGCCACCGCCTTGCGCCAGCTTTTCTGAATAATAGGCAGCTTTTCGATCAGCTGCTTGCTGGTGTCACCCAGATCCATATCCGGCTTGGGCAGTACCCAGGGCGCGGTACGCTGGAATACGTGCAGCTCTTTGACCTTGGGCTGGATCTGCGGCACAAACTGGATAGCCGAGGCGCCGGTGCCGATCACCGCCACCCGTTTTCCGGTCAGATCATAGTCATGGTTCCACTGGGCGGAGTGGAACATTTCGCCCTTGAAGCTATCCAGGCCCGGCAGGGACGGAATCTGGGCTTCGGTGATCGGGCCAGTGGCGAAGACAACCGTGCGTGCCAGGGTCTGGCCTTTTTCCTCACCGGTTTTGGTATCCAGCACCCACAGGTGGCGACTTTCGTCCCACTCGGCATGTTCCAGCTCGGTGCCAAACTCGATCAGTTCCTTGATGCCGAAATCTTCACTGACCTCTTCCAGGTAGCTGAGAATTTCCGGCTGGCGAGCAAACAGATGGCTCCACTTGCTGCTCAGGGCAAAGGAAAAGGAGTACAGGGAAGAAGGCACATCACAGCCGCAGCCCGGGTAGGTATTTTCCCGCCAGGTACCGCCGACGCGGGTGGCTTTCTCGATGATCTTGAAATCGTGATAGCCCTCTTTTTTCATCTTGATCGCAGCGCATAGGCCGGAAATGCCGGCGCCGACGATAAAGGTGTCGTAAATCCTGGCCTCAGGGGTTTTGCGTTTCTTTGCTGCTGCCATGATGAAATTCCTCGATCAATTCTTAACAAACCGGTAAGAGAACCCAAGCAGGTTCGCGTACAAATTGGGAGTGGCACGCTTCATCATCCAGAACAACTTGGCGTCCACCTGGGGCGTGGTGTACAGCTCACCCTTGTCGAGACGATTCAGGGTCAGCTTGGCCACGGAATCACTGGTGGTCATGGCGTAGTTCATCAGCGCATGATCGGCCAGCTTGGAATAACGCGCCGGAATGCGGCCATCCTTGATGATGTTGGTGGGCACCAGAGTCGGACACAGCACGTTGACATTGATATTGTCGCGCTTGAGCTCAGCGTACAGGGTTTCGGACAACGCCCGCACGCCGGCCTTGGTCACGTTATAGGCACTCATTTCCGGCGCGGCGGTATAGGATGCAGCAGAGGCCACGTTGATAATGGCGCCACGGCCCTGCTTCTTGAACCCGGGTACAAAGTAGTGGCAGCCATGCACCACGCCCCACAGATTCACATCCATGGCCCATTTCCAGTCTTCCAGGCTCAGTTCTTCGAACTTGCCACCAATGCCCACACCGGCATTATTGATGACCATGGTGACCGGGTGGCCCAGCAGTTTTTCAGACTGCTCGGACAGCTTCTTTACCTGGGCCGCCTTGCCCACGTCACAGGCCACCGCAAACGCTTTACCGCCGGCCTTCTCGATCAGCGCCACGGTTTCCTCGGCACTTTCCAGCTTCAGATCCGCGCAGACAACCGCGCTGTTTCGTCTCGCCAGTTCCAGGGCAAAACTGCGACCAATACCACTGCCAGCACCGGTGACAACAGCGTAGCCGTTATAGCTCGGCTTGCTGGAACGAAACTTGAGAATATTCAGCATTATTTTCTACCTTTTCAGGTTGAGTATTCAGCGTTCGTTCAGGCGCGCTTGCCCGGTACGAATTCCTTGGTCAGATACGGCGTCAACAACCCGGTTTTCGGGTGCAGCAGCTTTTCCTTGTAGTACTCCAGGTAGGCACTGGTATCGTGGTCGCTGGGGTGAAAGTCCCGACGGGTGTAATCGAGAATATGCTTGATGGTGCTGCCGAAGACCCCCTCTTCAGGCCCGGCCATTACCGCCAGGCTACGCTTCACATCTTTCCAGTATCTGGGGCTCAGCAAGTTACGCGGTTTGCGCATTACCGGAATCAACGACGCCGCAACCGGAATCAGGAAAGTGATAGTGAAGGCCGCCAGGGCAAAACCACGCATGCGCAGATAATAATCACCGGACAATTCCTGGAACACGTCGTAGGCAACATCCTTATGCTCCGACTCTTCCAGCATGTGCCACATCCACAGGGCCCGCTGCTTCTCGTCCAGGGATTCATAGAAGATGTCTTCGTTCTTCATCATGTATTCCGCCATCACCGCAGTGAAATGCTCAATGCCTGCCATCAATGACAGCTGCATGCGGTTGGACAGTTTCTTGAAGCCGTGCTCGAACACCTTGTCGGCAAGGAAGCGATACAGGCCGACCGGGTAACGATGCTGGGCCAGTACCTCGTTGAACTCGTTGTGCATCTTGGAGTGAATGGCTTCCTGACCGATCAGGGCGGTTACCAGACGCTTGAGCTCCGGATCTTTCACAAACTGACGATGGTGGCGGGCGGTGTCGATCACCAGATCTTCGCCAAAGGTCAGAAAGATGGACAGGGCTTCGAAATAGGCCGACGCCAGCTCAGTGTTTCTGAAGAAGGTATCGTCCAGTTGCTTGGCATCGAACTGAAAATCCATGTGGCGAATGGGCATCTCAGGCCGTTTCTGGGCGGTTTTCGACACGTATTGATGAATCGTTGCAGTCGTCATTAGGTCACCTGTCCAATGAGGGCAAAGCCGATAATGTTGCGCGCCATGGGAGTGAGTTGGGCGCGCACTACTGTTACATTGACGAGTGACACAATAAAGCGAATGCTTGTTCGGGTTCAATTCGGTTCAACCTTCCTATGTCATGCCTGCTGTCATTATTCAGCCATGTCCGTCAGAAGGTATAACAACGGGCCTAAAAACCCCCAAAAGGAAATGTAACTCTTTGTTTTTAATAGTTAAACTCCAATTGCCCGGGGGCATCTGAAAACGCCATCACCTGCCCCTCTCCAAGCCTGCTTTCCACAACCCGGGCAGCCCACCCCTCGCTCATCGCCAAACCCGAGCACAGCGTTCGGATTTAGGCCGCACGATAGGCCACGATTTGCCTAGTATTCGCTCCCCTATGGAGCGGCCATAGAGGCTTTTCCATATAACAGAGCATTACAATCTATGGGTAGGAAAAGCCCGGTAGCCCGGCAACAATGAAGCAAATGAATCGTCATCGGGGTATCTATGTTCAACAAGGAAAAGCTGAACCAATCAAAAGTCCTGCAAATGGTGGACTGGCAGTTTAATCGCTACCTGTCCATGCAGTTGCTGCCATTGCTCTACCTGCTGATGATTATTGGCGCGGTATTGCTGGTGGGCTTTTTTGTGGCTGCCAGCTTTTCCAGTTCGTTATGGTTTGGTTTGGCCACCGCCACCCTCTCCCCCCTGATCCTGCTGGTGATGATCGCCATCGTCCGGGCTGCCCTGGAATATCTGGTCATGGCCCACCGCACCATGAGCATTGTCGAAAGCATGCGCCCCCTGCCCGAGCGTGTGGAAAGCCTGGATAACAAAGTGGATGCCCTCAACGAGCACGTCATCGACCTGCACGAAATGCTGATGCAACTGCGTCCGCTGCTGCGTTCTGCAGGGCTGCCGGGACGTTTTATCGAATCACTGCGCAAGGGCGACAGCAAGGAAAACGGCGACAAGTAAACACTGTAATCACCGCACCGCCCGAGGGGGCGGCGCTGCGGTAATTGTGCCAAGAATCTACGGTTCTAGACTGAATTTCATTACAACAATAGGGGAATTCACCATGGAACCTGACCAGCGCTTACAACGACCACCTTCTCTCGTTCCCAACCTGGCGGATTGGCGTTTCGAGCACTACCTGACCATGCGCTTGTTGCCACTCTTCTACATTCTACTGGTAGGCGGAGCGGCAGTGGCCGTGGCTGGTATTGCTGCCGCCTGTTTCTGGATATCCACACCTGTGGGACTCATCGCCTCTGCGATCGCGCCCCTGCTGCTGCTGGTGATAGTGGCGGTAGTGCGCGCCGCCCTGGAATACTTGATCATGGCTCACCGAATCATGCGAATTATTGAACGCATGGACGCTTTGCCTGATCAGGTCAGGGGGCTGTCTCACCGGGTAGACGGCATCACCCGGCAAGTGGACAGCCTGACAGATAATGTTCAGGACATTCACCAGGACCTGATGCACGTGCGGCCTTTGCTGCGCTCAGCAGGCTTTCCATCTCGCCTACTGGCTTTTCTGAAAGCCCCCACGATTCGCTAGGCAGCGTCTGAATCAGCATGAACGTCGTATCCAACCATCGCAATTGCCGGTCTTTTCAGGTGTAATTTCTCTCCTGCAGGCGCCCGCCATGGCGCCCTCACCCAGAACAAGGAGTTACCATGTCGCTACCCGCGTCCCTGCAAGAGCGGCTGCGTCTGCCAGCTGTTGCTTCCCCCATGTTTATCGTCTCCAACCCGGATCTGGTCATCGCCCAGTGTAAGGCGGGCATCGTCGGCTCTTTCCCGGCACTCAACGCCCGCCCGGCAGAAGAGCTGGAAGTATGGCTGAAGCGAATCACCGAAGAGCTGGACGCCTGGAACCAGGCCAACCCGGACCAGCCGGCAGCGCCCTTTGCGGTCAACCAGATCGTGCACAAGTCAAACAACCGGCTGGAACACGATCTGGAAATGTGTGTGAAGTACAAGGTGCCCATCGTGATCACCTCACTCGGCGCCCGGGTGGACGTGAACGAGGCGATTCACAGCTACGGCGGCCTGGTATTTCACGACATCATCAACAATTTCTTCGCCAAGAAGGCCATCGAAAAAGGCGCCGACGGCCTGATCGCTGTGGCCGCCGGTGCCGGTGGCCACGCAGGTACCCAGTCGCCATTTGCCCTGGTGCAGGAGATCCGCGAATGGTTTGACGGCCCCGTGCTGCTGTCCGGCTCCATCGCCAAGGGTGACGCCATTCTCGGCGCCCAGGCCATGGGTGCGGACCTGGCCTATATCGGCTCCGCCTTTATTGCCACCGACGAAGCCAACGCGGACGAACGCTACAAGCAGTCCATCGTCGACAGCAGTGCCAGCGACATCATCTATTCCAACCTCTTTACCGGCGTTCACGGCAACTACCTGCGCAGCTCCATCGAAGCGGCCGGGCTGGACCCGAACGACCTGCCGGAAAGCGACCCATCCAAGATGGATTTCGGCGACGGCAGCTCAAAAGCCTGGAAAGATATCTGGGGCAGCGGCCAGGGTATCGGCGCCATCAAGAAAATCGGTCCGGCCAGTGAATTGATCGAGCGACTCAAGCAGGAATACAGCAGCGCTCGCCAGCGGATGGATCAGCTGCCCTGGAAGTAAAAAGCGGCAAGCAACAACGCGTCAGAAAAAAGCAGAGGACTGAAACCAAAGAGGCCGCGCCCGATCCCCGGGCACGGCCTCTCTGGTTTGCAGCCACAACACGTCTTGCCGCGTTGTGGTTTACCGCTCGCTTCAGCCTGTAACGGAGCCAAGCACCGATGCAACTAGCCCTTTCTTTTTCACTGGCTGGAAATTGCTGAACTCCAGCACACCATCATCAATGGCGCCGAAACGCAGCTTCGGCAGATCTACCAGGTAATTCTGCACGACCATCCATGGCTGCTTGGAGCCCTGTCGGGGCAGACGATCGTCCGCACGCATGACATAGCCCGACTGCAAACCCAGGAAGTTTTCATCGGTGATGCAATCTTCGTTGTCACGGGGAATCACGGTCTGGGCGCCGGTTTTTTCCATGTGGTTAAGCAGGCGGCACACATACTCGCAGACCAGGTCCGCTTTCAGGGTCCAGGAAGAGTTGGTGTAGCCGAAGACCAGCGCCATGTTCGGCACATCACGCAGCATCATGCCTTTGTAGACCAGCGACTCGCGGGGCTCTACGGCCTTGCCGTCGATGGTCCCTTCCACCCCGCCAAGCATCTGAACATTGAGACCGGTGGCGGTGATAATAATGTCCGCCTCCAGCTCCTGACCGGACTTGAGCAGAATACCGTTCTCAGTGAAACGCTCGATATGATCGGTAACGATATCGGCCTCACCCCGGCGAACGGTCTTGAACAGGTCACCATTGGGCACCGCACACAGACGCTGATCCCAGGGGTTATAGCTGGGGCGGAAATGGGTCATATCCACATCATCGCCAAGCTGACGCTTCGCCGCCGCCAACAGAGCTCGCCGCACCAGTTTCGGGCGCTGCTTGGACAGCTTGTACACCAGGCGCTGGATACCAATGTTACGGGCGCGAGCCAAACGATAGACCATCATCTCGGGCATAAAACGGCGCATACCCACGGAGATCGGGTCCACTTCCGGCACGGTGGCAATATAGGTCGGGGAGCGCTGCAACATGGTGACCTGTGCGCCCTCTTTGGCCATGGCCGGGACCAGGGTTACGGCGGTGGCGCCGGAACCGATCACCACGACTTTCTTGCCTTTATAGTCCAGGTTTTCCGGCCAGTGCTGGGGATGAACCACCTGGCCCTTGAAGTCTTTCTCACCGGGGAAATCCGGCTTGTAGCCTTCGTCGTAGTTGTAATAACCACTGCAGGAGAACAGGAAATTGGCGGTAAAGGTTTCCTGCTCGCCGGTTTTCTCGTTGGTGGTTTCCACTGCCCAGTGATTATCAGCACTGGACCAGTTCGCCTTGATCACCTTGCGACCAAAGCGGATATGTTTTTTCACCCCGTACTCTTCCGCCGTGTCTTCCACGTACTGGCGAATAGAGTTGCCATCAGCAAGCACCTTGGGCTCGGTCCAGGGACGGAAGCTGTAACCCAGGGTGAACATGTCGGAATCGGAACGGATACCCGGGTACTTGAACAGATCCCAGGTGCCGCCAATGCGTTCGCGGCGCTCGATAATGGCATAGCTACGATTCGGGCTCTTGCGGGTCAGGTGGCAAGCTGCCCCGATACCGGAAAGGCCGGCACCAATAATCAATACATCAACGTGGTTATTAGACATTCTCTTTTACCTCCAGCCCTTGGGCCGCCTGGTCTCGGCAGTGCAAAACATTGACATCATTCAATGGCACCGTTAACTGACAGACAGAATAGCCGTACTGGCGGGTATGAGAAAAGGCCAAAACAGGCCGTTAATTGGCCCTGGAGACGGGGAAAAGTGCCGCTAGGGACGGCAGGTGTGGCGCAGCCAGCATTAACACTGGATCTACTTTCCCTGACCGCCTGTCTACCCACATGGCGGCCATGGGGTTGGCGACCAGCTATTACTCGCTGATTTTCATAATAAAGTGGTACGGACGATCCAATATCATCGTGCCATCACCGATTTGTGACCTCATACACATTGCTGCCCTGCCCACTTCTGCATACTGCCTGCGCGCCATAGGGGAAAGGCGCTTACGGGGATGGATTACACACTATAATTATAAGGGTTCCGGCATGTTCGATCTGACTGCCTTCGGGGATACGTTCGCCTCTCACCCCTGGCTATGGATACCGATTTCCTGCGCCACCATTATCAGCCTGCTGTTATGGAGCGGTCGCATCCGCCAGCCCGGCATGGTCAACCTGTTCGCCGTTGGCCTGATACTGCCCTGCATCAACCTGAGCATGATCGCCACCGGCGCGCTGGTTGCCGCAGATCAACTGACGCTGGATCTGGTGGCCTTACTGCCGTTCTGAGAGTCGCAAGTGACAAGTTGAAAGTTTCAACGCGGATCAGCGCTGCTGTCAGCCGCTACGCATGAGGCCGCGCCCAATGACTGGAGCGCGGCCTCATGCGTTTGAAATCAAGGGCAAAGGTATGGCGCGTTGCAACTTGAAACTTGCCCACGCTACAAACCCTGAAGAAATTCCAGCTGATCCGCCACACTGATATCCTTGGCCTCGCCCTGATAGATATCGAAATGACCAATCGGATAGCGCTTCACTGTCGCTTTCGCCATGGCCGCAGCGGCCTTTTCTGCGGCTGAAGCCGGCGCCACGGTATCGGTTTCACAGATCAGCACCAGCGCCGGGCAGGCCACCTTGGCCGCCTGCGTCACAGGGCGAAACAAGGGCAGCACCAGGCCGATACGAGCCGCTACTTCATTGGGCACACCCTCCGGCATCAGCGCGGTATAACCATCGTAGGCATCATGACTGGACATGGCCGCCAACTCGCCGGGCTTGCCGGCAGAGGGCAACATGCGCGGCCCCATCCCCAGCAGGCTGCTGGTCATATCCCAGAGACCCAGACCGGTCATTTTCACCGCCTGGCCGACCCCCGCGTAACGCACTACTTCCTGCACCGAGGCCAGGCCATCCATCATCGGACACTGGGCAATGATACCGGCTACGTCCGGTTCCCGGGCCGCCACGGCGGTGACCAGACCGCCGCCAAAGGAGGTCCCCCACAACACGATGCGCTGGTTATCCACTTGCTCCTGCTTGCGCACACAGGCCAGCGCCGCCTGCCAGTCCGCCACTTCCCGGTTGGGCAGCAACACCTGACGGGGCATGCCTTCACTTTCACCGAAGTGCCGGTAGTCAAACTGGAACACCGCGTAGCCGGCTTGCAAAAAGGCATCCCGAAATGGCTCCAGCCCACAGGCCTTGGTGAGACCAAAACCGTGGCCCATGACCACGGTCAGGAAGGGGCCGTCGCCTTTGGGAAGATATAGATCTCCCCGGCAGGACTGGCCGTCGCTAACAAATCGCAGCTCATGCATTTTGCTCATGGAAACTCCTTGTTTTTTCTTACCACAGAGGACACAGAGAACACGGAGTTAACGCCTATCAACACAGGTTCTGTTTTCCCTCGGTGAACTCTGTGTCCTCTGTGGTGAATACGCCTTACCCGGCAATCGCCGGGGCGATAAAGCGCCATTCCTCAATGCTCTGCCCCAGCACCAGGAAGTGCGGATTGAGGATGTCTTCCTTGTTATACTGCAATGGCTCGAACGCGGTATTGACCACAACGCCACCAGCAGCCGTTACCACCGCATGCGCAGCAGCAGTGTCCCATTCAGAGGTGGGCGCCAGACGGGGGTAGATGTCGGCACTGCCTTCGGCTACCAGACACAACTTCAGGGACGAGCCCATGGAGGCACGCTCCACGTCACCGACTTCTTCGCGAATAAAGGCTTCCAGCTTTTCCACCGCTTCACCGCCATGGCTGCGGCTGGCCACCATGACCACCGGGGCGGTACGGGCACGGCACTGGATTGGTTTGCGCTCACCGCCTTCCTCTTTATAAGCACCCACACCGCGGCCACCCAGGTAGGTCACTGCCGTTACCGGCACATGCACGACGCCCAGCACCGGGGTATCCCCTTCCACCAGAGCGATGTTGACGGTGAACTCGCCATTGCGCTTGATAAATTCCTTGGTGCCATCCAGCGGGTCCACTAGCCAGAAACGGGGCCAGTCCTTGCGATCCGCGTAGGCAATGCCACCGGACTCTTCGGAAAACACAGGGATCTCCGGGGTCAGCGCCTGCAGGCGCGCTTCGATAATCTTGTGCGCCGCCATATCCGCTTCGGTAATCGGCGACTTGTCGTCCTTGGTTTCCACCCCCAGGTCGTCACGCTCATACACAGTGAGAATAGCCTTGCCCGCTTCACGGGCGATCTCGGCGAGCGGTTCCAGCAGGGTATTAAAGTCGGTCATTTCGTTTTTCCTGTGATTCAGATTTTGCCACCTGTAGAAGCGGCGCCCTCTGTGCTCTGCGAGTATGAGCCTCGAACAGGGCTGCGAAGTCCGGAAAATCGCATCCATATGCGATAGATTTCCTCGCCTGAGGCGAGGATCGCGGCTCAGGCGCCGCTCCTACAGATCAATTATCGACGTTGCTCCAGCAACCGCTTCGCCATCAGCAACGCGGCGATCACCCGGGCTTCCGTCACGTCGTCCCGCTCAATCAAACGGTCCAGGTCGGACAGTTTCCAGGTGAGCACTTCCAGTTCTTCCGGCTCATCCCCGGGCAGGGACTCTTCATACAGGTCTTCCGCCAACACCACCTTGATGCGGTGCCCCATATAACCTGGCGACAGGGTCATGTCCTTCATCAAGGTAAGGTGACGGGCGCCATAACCGGCCTCTTCCTTCAATTCCCGGTTAGCTGCGTCACGCCAGTCCTCGCCGTGTTCGTAGGCGCCCTTGGGCAGGGTCAGTTCGTAACTTTCGGTGCCGGCGCCATACTCGCGGATCATTACCACGGTGTCGTCATCCAGCAACGGCACCATCATTACCGCCGCAATGGGCGGGGTGCGCAGGCGCTCATAGGTCCGCTCCACCCCGTTGCGAAAACGCAGGTGCAGCTCTTCGATTCCGAACAGGCGGCTTTTTGCGACCAGTCGGGTGTCGAGAATCTCCGGTTTCTCATCCATAATCAGCGTCAGATCTCGCGGCAATGATTGTAGGGAGTTACTCAGAAGCTCCTTGAGGCCGAAGACTAACCCGAATACGCAGGAAATTCATGATTGACTGGCAATCCGTCGACACCGTGCTACTGGATATGGACGGCACCTTGCTCGACCTGGAGTTCGATAACTGGTTCTGGCAAAAACATGTCCCCGAGTGCTACGCCCGCCAACAAGGGCTGGATCGGGCCGAGGCCGACCGCATCATCCACGACTGGATCACCAGCCATCTGGGCACCCTCAACTGGTATTGCCTGGATTTCTGGACCGCGGAGCTGGGCCTGGAAATCGCCAGCCTGAAACGGGAAGCCGGCGATCGCATTGCCGTGCGACCCGGCGCGGACACGTTTCTGCAGGCGCTGAAGGAGTCTGACAAACAGGTCATCATGGTCACCAACGCCCATCGTGATGCCCTGGACTTGAAGGTAGAGCGTACCGGCATCGACCGCTATTTCGATGAAATCGTCTCCAGCCACGATTATGGCCACGCCAAGGAAGCCCAGTCCTTCTGGCAGCACCTGCAACGCCACCTGCCCTTTGACCCGGCCCGCGCCCTGCTGGTGGATGACTCCCTGCCGGTGCTGCACAGTGCCCAGCTCTACGGGATCGGCCAGCCGGTCAGCATCCTGCACCCGGATTCCAGCCTGCCCAAGCGGGACCATACCCATCCGTTCCCGGCCATCGACGATTTTCTGCGGGTCTTACCATGAGAGAAATGCCGTGAGCGAGACCGTTCGTATCGACTCCTGGCTGTGGGCGACCCGTTTCTTCAAGACCCGCAGCCTGGCCAAGGCCGCCATCGAAGGCGGCAAGGTGCAGATTGATGGCAGCAAGGCCAAGCCCAGCAAGAATGTGCAACCCGGCCAGACCATTGCCATTACCAAGGGCACCGAACATTTCGAGGTAATAGTAGAAGGCCTGAGTAGCAAGCGCGGCCCCGCCAGCGTGGCCCAGACCCTCTATCAGGAAACCGAACAAAGCCGCAGCCGCCGGGAACAGAGCAGCGAGCAACGCAAGCTGGCACGGGCGGCCGCCGCCGCACCGGACCACAAGCCCAGCAAGAAGGAACGCCGGGATATCCAGCGCTTCAAGAGAGACAACCCTGGAATAACCGCTATCGCGCCCCCATAAAGGCATCGCGAAGACAGCAACAGCCCTCAGGACACGACCATGCAAGATCACAAACAACGCTTTCTGTTCCCTGACTCCGATATCCGCGGCGAACTGGTGCAGGTGGAAAGCAGCGTCACCCGTATTATTGAAGGGCATAACTACCCGCTGGCAGTACAGGGGCTGATCGGCGAGGCGGTAGCCGCCGTGGCACTGCTGGCCAGCACCCTGAAATTCAAGGGCCGCCTGGCATTGCAGGCCCAGGGCAAGGGCCCGGTGTCCCTGCTGCTGGCCGAGTGCACCAACGAGGGCGAGTTGCGCGCCCTGGCCCGCCACAGCGACGGCCAGGACTGGAGCCATGGCGACATCCAGACCCTGATCGGCGACGGCAACATGGTGATCACCATCATCCCGGAGCAGGGCCGCCAGTATCAGGGCGTCGTCCCCCTGGCCGGGGACTCCCTGGCCCAGTGTCTGGAAGCCTACTTCCACCAATCCGAACAACTCCCCACCCGCCTGTGGCTGGCCAGCGGCAATAACCGGGCCGCCGGCCTGCTACTGCAACGGCTGCCCAACCAGCTGGCCAGCAGCGACGCCAACACACAGATGTGGGAGCACCTGGAAGCTCTGGCCGGCACCCTGAAAATGGAAGAGCTACTCAACCTGGACGATCAGACCATCCTCCACCGGCTATTCCACGACACCCCACCACAGCTGCCCGACGCCCAGGCCCTGCAGTTCGGCTGCACCTGCTCCCGGGACCGCAACCGCAATGCCCTGATCTCCCTGGGAAGCAACGAATTGCAGACCCTGCTCGACGAAGACGGCGAAGTGACCCTGACCTGCGACTTCTGCCGCAACCGAGAACGCTTTGATGCGGTGGATCTGGCAGAGATGATCCGGGAGAGTAGTTGACAGTTGATAGTGGACAGTTGACAGCGTCGCGGTCCGGCGTATCAGTTTCTGAAGTGCAAGAGGCCGCGCTCGAACCTTGAGCGCGGCCTCTTGCGGTTAAATGTGTGTCACGGCTAACCCGCGTAGCTGTCAACTGTCCACTATTAACTGTCAACTTGGCCGTGCTGCCGTGACCGCCCGGTCCAAGGGGGAATCGCCACTGATTTCCTTTTCTGGCATAATCGCGCGCCTGTGCTGACTGGAGGTTTCATCCCCCGGTCCCCTTTGGTCTTGCCCGGTGGCAGTAACGGGCACGAGACCGGCACTGTTATCCGCAATGCGAACCAGAGTTTCGGCGCCCATACACGCTGAAACGGCACGGCCACAAGCCCAGGAATGACCATGACCGACCCGATTGTTTATAACGACCTCAGCCCGGCCCAGCTGGTAGAGCTGGCTGTTCAGCGCAACGAAGGCCGCCTGTCCGACACCGGCGCCCTGGTAGTGGAAACCGGTCATCGCACCGGCCGCTCCCCCATGGACCGCTACATCGTTGACGAGCCCAGCACCAGCGAGCACATCCACTGGGGTGCTATTAACCGTGCCTTCCCCGCCGACAAGTTCGATGCCCTGTGGGATCGTGTCAGCGTTGCCGTTGCCGACGCTGATGCCTTTGTTTCCCACCTGCACGTGGGTGCCGATGCGGACCATTACCTGGCAGTGAAAGTGACCGCGCAGACCGCGTGGCACAACCTGTTCGCCAACACCATGTTCATCCGCCCGGAAAAGTACAATCCGCGCAGCAAGGAAGAATGGCAGATCCTGCACGCCCCGCACTTCCAGTGTGAGCCGGAGCGTGACGGCACCAATTCCGATGGCTGTGTGATCCTCAATTTTGCCCAGCGCAAGGTACTGATCGCCGGCATGCGTTACGCCGGTGAAATGAAGAAAGCCATGTTCTCCGTGCAGAACTTCCTGCTGCCGGAAAAAGACGTACTGCCCATGCATTGCTCTGCCAACGTGGGCGACGATGGCGACGTGGCCCTGTTCTTCGGCCTGTCCGGCACCGGTAAGACCACCCTGTCCGCCGATCCGAACCGTTACCTGATCGGTGACGACGAGCACGGCTGGGGCAAGGATGTGGTGTTCAACATCGAAGGCGGTTGCTACGCCAAGTGCATCGACCTGAGCCAGAAAAACGAGCCGGTGATCTGGGATGCCATCAAGTTCGGCGCGGTACTGGAAAACGTCATCATCAATGACGAAAGCCGCACCGCCGACTACACCGACGTGTCCCTGACCCAGAACACCCGCGCCGCCTACCCGCTGGAAAACATCGACAAGAAGGTAGAAGCCAACCGTGCCGGCGAGCCCAAGCACATCATCTTCCTGACCTGCGACCTGACCGGTGTGCTTCCGCCGGTATCCAAGCTGTCCAAGGAAGCGGCGGCCTACCACTTCCTGAGCGGCTACACCGCGCTGGTCGGCTCCACCGAAATGGGTTCCGGTGGCGGCATCAAGAGCACCTTCTCCACCTGCTTCGGCGCCCCCTTCTTCCCCCGTCGCGCCGGCGAATACGCCGAGCTGCTGATCAAGCGGATGGAAGATTTCGGCTCCACCGTGTTCCTGGTGAATACCGGCTGGACCGGCGGCCCCTTCGGCGAAGGCGAGCGTTTCAGCATCCCCACTACCCGTGGCGTGGTGAACGCGATCCTCTCCGGCGACCTGGACAACGCGGAAACCGAGCACCTGGATATCATCAACCTGGACGTGCCGAAAGCCGTTCCCGGTGTGGACAGCCAGCTGCTGCAGCCCAAGAACACCTGGGCCAACCCGGAAAACTACGAGGCCCGCGCCCGCGATCTGGCAGAACAGTTCGAAAAGAACTTTGCCGAGAAGTATGCGGACGTGTCCGACGAGATCCGTGCTGCCGGCCCCAAGGCCTGATCCGTAAGGATCACTGAAAAAGCCCGCCACCGGCGGGCTTTTTCATTGCCGCCCGGCGGGCAGACCCGCCCACCCGGGAAGGCAAAAAGGAAACACCTGGTCTGGACTTGTTTACCACACGCGCTAGACTGCACCCCCGGAGTGGCGACAACCGTCATCGCTCCCTGCCCCACAAGGGCTCTGCCTCATTGATGAGCCACTGAGTGCGCCCAGCGTCATTCAGAGGCTCCTTTAACCCGGACCTGTTCACCGCCAAGGTGGATATGATTGACTGGCAACCCATGAGGGTTGGCCCGACAGGAGCCCCAATGAGCAAACCCAGAATTGTTGTCGTCGGCGGTGGCGCCGGTGGTCTGCCTCTGGTCACCCGCCTGGGTCGCAAGCTCGGCAAATACGGCCACGCGGACGTGACCCTGGTAGATTCCTCCAGCATCCATGTCTGGAAACCGCGTTTTCATGAAGTGGCCACCGGCGCCATCGACGCGGACCTGGATGCGGTGGACTACCGCGCCCACGCCCAGCTGAACCATTACCGTTTTGAGCCGGGCACCATGACCCAGGTGAACGTGGAGGCGCAGACTCTGACGCTGGCTCCGCTCCAGGACAACCACGGCTCGGAAGTGCTGCCGGAACGACAACTCCCCTACGATTACCTGGTACTGGCCACCGGCAGCCAGAGCAACGACTTCGGCACCCCCGGGGTGCGTGAAAACTGCCTGTTCATGGACAGCCGCGCCCAGGCGGAACGCTTTCGCGAACGCTTCCTGAATGCCTGTCTGCACGCCAACTATGAAGGCAAGCCAGTGTCCGTAGCCATTGTCGGCGGCGGCGCCACCGGCGTGGAGCTGGCCGCGGAACTGCATCATGCGGTGTCCATGCTCAATTTCTACGGCCACGAAAAGCTGGATCGCAAACACCTGCAGGTGGACGTGATCGAAGCAGCGCCACGGATCCTGCCGGTGCTCAGCGAACGGGTCTCTGCCACCGCCACCCAGCGGCTGGAATCCTCGGGCGTGAAAGTCCGCACCGGTGTCATGGTCGCCGAGGCAACCCCTGAGGCGCTGGTACCCAAGGAAGGCGACCCCATCAACGCCGACCTGCTGGTATGGGCCGCCGGGGTAAAGTGCCCGGACTGGCTGGGCCAGATCGAAGGCCTGACCACCAACCGCATCAACCAGGTGGAAGTGGAGCCGACCCTGCAGGCCAAGGGACACAAGAACATCTTCATCATCGGCGATGCGGCGTTCCTGATCCCGGAAGGCGAAGAGCGGCCCATCCCGCCAAGGGCCCAGTCCGCCCATCAGATGGCCCAACACACCGCCCGCAGCCTGCAGCAACTGATCATGAAACGTGAACCGCGGCCGTTCCAGTACAAGGACCATGGCTCGCTGGTATCGCTGTCCAATTACAGCTCGGTGGGCATGCTGATGGGCAACCTGAAGGGTGGTAACTTCTTCGTGGAAGGCTGGCTGGCACGGATGATGTACATCAGTCTGTATCGCATGCACCAAGCCGCCCTGTACGGCTGGCCCCGCACGATCATGTTGCTGATCGCCGGCCGCTTCAACAAGCTGGTGCGCCCACGACTGAAACTGCATTAAGGCAACACTACGTAGCACCCGTAGGAGCGGCGCTCTCTGTGCTCTGGGAGTATGAGCCGCGAACTGCTTGCGATACGCTTTCCCAAGTATTTCGCGGCTCAAGCGCCGCTCCTACAGCTGCATTGATGTCAGTTGCAAGCTGCAACGCGCGGGCAGGACAAGCCGTAAATGAACCGCCTCGCCGCACCCTGCCTTGCAGCGCGGGTCACCCAGGCAACACGTTTGGCAACGCCACATCCCCGCGCTTTGCAACTTTAAACTTTCAACTTGCAACTCCCCCCGCTACACTGCCTGAACACTCGCTGATGACAGGCAACGATGAAAGATACCTTTCTCTACTGGTTCGGCATTCTCAAAAACACCATACGCCTGTGGCTGGAAGGTAATGCCGCCAGCTATGCCGGGTCGTTGGCGTTCTTTACGCTTTTCTCCATTGCCCCGGTCATCATCCTCGCCGTGAAGGTGATCTCGTTGGTGATGAGCAGCGAAGCCGCCATGGCGGAAATTCTCGGCCAGCTGGAAGCTACCGTAGGACCCGCCGCCACCGAAGAAATCCGCAATGCCATCATGAACACCCGCGCACCCAGCCAGGGAGTTCTCGCCGGCATACTCAGCCTGACGGTCATGATCATCGGCGCCACCACCGTATTCGCTCAGATGCAGCGCTCCATGAACGCCATCTGGGAAGTGGTGCCACGGCCCTCACGCAATACCCTCGTGGCTCTGATCAAAAGCCGCCTGCTGTCATTGACCGTGGTGGTGTCCCTGGGCTTTGTATTGCTGGTATCCCTGTTGCTCAACGTGGCCGTGCAGACCCTGCTGGTCTACGCGGAAAACTGGATTCCCTTCCATTCCAGCGTGGCCCTGGCACTTGAGGTCATGGTCTCCATCATCGTCATCGCCCTGCTGTTCGGCATGATCTTTCGCCTGCTTCCCGACGTGGTACTGAGCTGGAAAGACGTGGCCCCCGCCGCCCTGATCACCGCCGTGCTGTTTGCCATTGGCCGCGCCCTGATCGGCTTCTATCTGTCTCACACGGCAACCGCTTCCACCTACGGAGCTGCCGGCTCCCTGGTGATCCTGCTCATGTGGGTGTACTACTCCTCCATGATCCTGCTGCTCGGCGCCGCCTTCAGCCGCGCCCACAGTGAAGCCCGGGGGCGGGTTATCCGTGCCCGCTCCACTGCCGTCAGGGTCCGCCGGGAAATTCACGAAACCCCTGCCTGACAGGCTGCGGAATCAGCCGCCTGGCAGGGTTCATGCCCCCTTCACGGTCGGATTGCCACGGTAAGGTGTCATTCCAACAAGGGGGATCTCATGACACTAAAAGCACCGTTTTCCATAATCAGCCTGACCCTGCTGGCCCTGTTTCTCTCTGCATGCAGTGACAGCGACAACACCATTAGCCAGGAAGTCACCGCCACGGCGTACACCCTGTCCGAAGCGGAAACCAAGATAGGCAATGTAGGCCTTGCCGCCTGGGGCGACCAGCTGGAACCCGGCATGAAAGCCATCGCCGTGTCCCGCGACCTCATTCCCAAAGGACTCACCCATCGCACGGAAGTGGAAGTGGAAGGCATGGGCACCTATGTAGTGCTCGACAAGATGAACAAGCGCTGGACCGACAAAATCGACATCTTGATGGCGGACCGGGCCGAGGCTCGGGAGTGGGGCAAGCAAACCGTCACCATTCATTGGGAGGCGCCGCAGGAAACGCCCTGAACAATCCGGCAATTTTGCAATTCTCCCGATGAAACCCTGGCAGGGCCATCGTAAACTGCCTGACATTGATGTTCCTGCCACGGTTTCGGAGTCCCCATGGCCACCCGTTCTTTATTGATTTTCCTGTTCCTGTTTTTCAGCCACCCAGCCCTGGCGCTGGATCAGGAAACATTCGCCATGTGCATCAGCAAGCTGCGTCAGGCGGGGCTGGAAGCAGGCTTGCCTGCCCAGGTCATCAGCCAGCATCTGGACGATGTGAAACTGAATGAAAAAGTGGTGGAACTGGACCGCAGCCAGCCGGAATTCACCAGTAGCTTCGCCGACTATTTCAACCGTCGCGTCAGCGAACAACGGATTGAAAAAGGTCGAGAAAAATACCGCAGCCATCGGCAACTTCTCGACAGCCTGACCCGGGAATACGGCATCCCCGGCCACTATCTGGTGGCCTTCTGGGGACTGGAAACCAACTATGGTGGCTACCTGGGCAATATCCCCACTCTTGATGCCCTGGCCACGCTGACTTGTGAAGGCCGCCGCGGCGATTATTTTCAGGGCGAACTGTTCAATGCTCTGCGCATTCTGCAGGCCGGAGATGTAGACGTTGCACAGATGAAAGGCTCCTGGGCCGGCGCCATGGGCCAGACCCAGTTCATGCCCGCAGTATTTCTCAAACACGCCCAGGATCACGATGGCGATGGTCGCCGCGACCTGTGGGGCAGCACCGAAGACGCCCTGGCCTCCGGCGCGCATTTCCTGCAGGCACTAGGCTGGGAACGGGAAGCGCGTTGGGGCCGGGAAATCAGCCTGCCCAAGAATTTCGACTACCAGCTTACTGGTTTTGGCAACAAACGCGCTCTCGCCGACTGGGCCGAACTGGGGCTGACATTGCCCAATGGCCAACCCCTGCCCTCCGCGGACATGGAGGCGGCCGTGATCGTGCCGTCCGGCCATGAGGGCCCGGCCTTTCTGGCCTATCACAACTTCCGGGTGATCATGGGCTGGAACCGCTCCGAGTCCTACGCCATTACCGTGGGCCGACTGGCCGACCGCATTGCCGGCGCCGCCCCCCTGTCCAAAACACCGCCACAGGCACCGCGCCTCAACCGGGAACAGGTGACCCGTCTGCAACAGATCCTCAATGAACAGGGCTTTGACGCCGGCGAAGAAGATGGCCTGATGGGCCCCGGCACCCGCAAGGCCATCGCCCGCTACCAGCAGGCCAACCAGATGGTGGCTGATGGCTTCCCGGGCCAGGATGTACTCACCCACATCGGCATCCTGCCTTAGACCCTCAGGGGAATAAGCCGGAGGAATGTCGAAGTTCGCCAAACCCAACTACGCCATCCCCAGCACCTTGTCTTTCAGCACTGGCACGACCCAGTCGATAAAGGCCTCAAGACGCCGGGTCATATGTTCGCGATGCGGATACAACAGGGTAATGGGCATCGGTGGCGGCACGGTGTCCGGCAGCACGCTGATCAGGCGACCGGAGTCCAAATGATGGCGCACATCATAGTGCGGCACCTGTATCATCCCCAGCCCAGCCAGGGCGCAGGCTATCAGTGCTTCTGCGGTATTCACCGTGACACGGGACGGCAGCGGCACTCTCTCCAGCTGGTCTCCCTGACGGTATTCCCAGCTCTCCACCCTGCCTGTCATGGACGACGCAAACGCCACAATGGGATGGGATGACAGATCCTTTATGGTTGCCGGTCGGCCATAACGGGACAGATAAGCCGGGCTGGCGCAATTGCACAGCAGCAAGCTTCCCAGCGGCCGGGCAATCAGGTTGCTGTCCGTCAGCTCCCCCACCCGAATCACACAATCCACGCCCTCGCTAACCAGATCCACAGCGCGGTCGGTGACCCCCATCTGGATATCAATATCCGGGTAACGATTCAGGAAATCCGGCAACGCCGGGGCCAGAATACGCCGCCCCAGACGCCCGGGCACATTGATGCGCAGCTTGCCTTGGGGGCGGCTATCGTTGGCCACAAATGCCCCCTGCAACTGTTCATAATCCTGCAACAGTGACAAGCCCTTCTGATAAAGAAAACGGCCCTCCTCGGTGACCTTGATAGCCCGGGTGGTGCGGTTCAGGAGACGCGCCCCCATTTCGGTCTCCAGCTCTTTGATGGCCGTGGACACCGTGGAACGGGGAATTTCCAGGCTTTCCGCTGCCCGGGTAAAGCTCAGGCAATCCACCACCCGGACAAAGATATGCATTCTCTCGAGACGGTCCATGCTTTTCCATTGTTCGTTATTTTCGACATATGCTGTCAGCTTACACCGGTTTATGCCCACGCCAAGCCTGCCGACAATGTCGACACCACAAACGAGGAGCAAGACTGATGACGGATTACGGATTCAAGGACAAGGTCGTACTGATTGCGGGCGGCGCCAAGAACCTGGGCGGCCTGCTGAGCCGGCAAGTCGGCCGTGAAGGCGCCAAAGTCGTGGTGCATTACAACAGCGATGTCAGCCGTGCCGATGCGGAAGACACGGTCAAGGCGGTGAAAGACCTGGGTGGCGAAGCCTTCATGACCCAGGGCGACCTGACGCGGCCAGCCAACGTGGAAGCGCTGTTCCTGGAAGCCAAGGACAAGTTCGGCGGCATCGATGTGGCCATCAATACCGTAGGCAAGGTATTGCGCAAACCGATCGTGGAAACCAGTGAAGAAGAATACGACTCCATGTTCGACATTAATGCCAAGTCCGCCTATTTCTTCATCAAGGAAGCGGGCAAACACCTGAACGACAACGGCAAGATCGTCACCGTACTCACCTCGCTGCTGGCCGCCTTTACCGATGGCTACTCCACCTATGCCGGCGGCAAGTCACCGGTAGAGCACTTCACCCGTGCCGCCGCCAAGGAATTCGGTGGGCGTGGTATCTCGGTCTCCGCGGTGGCCCCAGGGCCCATGGACACCCCCTTCTTTTACGGCCAGGAAACCCCGGAACGGGTGGCCTACCACAAGTCACAGGCCATGAACGGGGACCTGACCAAAATTGAGGACATCGCCCCCATCATCAAATTCCTGGCCACGGAAGGTTGGTGGATCACCGGCCAGACCATCTTTCCCAATGGCGGCTACACTACCCGGTAGTGCCAGCCACACCTCACAGGCAGGCACATAACGTGCCTGCCGCTCTTCTGACTGGGAGCCGCCCATGCATACGTTGACTGTCATTCTCGGAGGGCTGTTGTTGTTCGCCGTACTGGCGCTGACCGCCCGGCTTATCCCCTGGTTGCAACACCACCTGCTCGCCGTCTTCGCCCTGCTCTGGTTTATCGCCTCGGCCATCAATATGACCGTGGGCATTGTCCACGCCGGGTACTCCTTTATGGCTGAGTTACCGATTTTCTTCGTGGTTTTTCTCATCCCTCTGATGCTGGCCTGGGCAATCAAGAAAACATACCTGCAATCGTGACCATGGTTCACCCTTCACGCCGGGCATGGCATGCTCAAGCCTGTCTGAACAAGGGAGTCCGTCATGCGATCACTGATCACCGTCACCCTCACCGCCCTGAGCCTGTGTGCCTGTGCCGACAACGCCGCCACTCTGGCGCCGCAAAGCAATGACAACGTTACGGCCACAACACTCACTGATGGCCTGCATCACCCCTGGTCCCTGGCGTTTCTACCCGGTAATGAATGGTTAATCACTGAACGGCGCGGCACCCTGCGCCGGCTAGTGGAGGGCAGCCTGCAAGAGGACCCGGTCAGCGGCGTGCCGGAGGTAGTGGCCAAAGGCCAGGGCGGACTGTTCGATGTGATGCCACACCCGGATTTCGCCGACAACCAGCGCCTTTATCTGAGCTATGCCAAACCCTGTGGCGACAATGGCGGCACCACGGCGGTGGGCTACGGCACGTACCAGGATGGCGCCCTGAAAGACTTCCGCGATGTTTACGTAGCGGAAAAAGCCTGCACTAACACCGCCAAACACTTCGGCGGCCGCATCCTCTTTGATAACGACGGCTACCTGTTTGTCACCGTGGGCGACCGCGGTGAGCGCGAGCGCGCCCAGAACACCGCGGACCCGGCCGGCAGCGTGCTTCGCCTGCACGACGACGGCCGCATTCCCGATGACAATCCCCTGGCCGGTGAGTCTGGCAAGGCCGCGGCCATCTGGAGTTGGGGCCACCGCAACCCGCAGGGGCTGGCCTTGCATCCCGACACCGGCAAACCCTGGCTCAATGAGCACGGCCCACGCGGCGGGGACGAAATCAATGCGGTGGCAGCGGGCATCAACTACGGCTGGCCAGAGATCACCTATGGCCGGGAATATTATGGTCCCGGTATTGGCGACACCAAACAGGAAGGCCTGGCCCAGCCGCTGCTCCACTGGACCCCGTCCATCGCCCCCTCCGGCATGGCCTTTGTGACCGGCGATCGCTACCCGGACTGGCAGGGCAACACCGTCCACGGTGCCCTGAAGCTGACCCATCTTAACAAGGTGGCCTTTGATGGCCGCAAACCGCTGTCGGAAGTGCGCCTGCTGGAAGACAGGGGAGATCGTATCCGTGATGTTCGCCAGGGCCCGGATGGCTATCTATACCTGCTCACCGACAGCAGCAATGGCGCCCTGCTGCGCCTCGAAACCGCTCTGTGATCCACCGCCCCGGCGCCTGCCGGGGCCTTACAGTCCGTCACAAAACCCGCCGACTCCTTCACTTTCTTGCACCAGTGTGCCAACAGACCCATCCCGGTCCCGCTTCTATCCTCATAGGCTAAAACATGTATAACAATTCGGGGATAGCACCATGCCTTCATCCTTTCTGCGGCCCGGGCCATGGCTCCTGGCCTCCCTGCTTTGCATAACACTGCCATTGAGCGGCTGTGGCGGCGGAGGAGGCAGTGCGGCCACCGTATCCAACAGCAGTAACAACCCGGAAGCCAACGCCGGTAACGATACCAATGACAGCGCCGGGGACGACGGCGAGTCTGCGCAAGGCCCTGCTGCGCTGAACCTGAGCTGGGGCGAGCCCTACCAGCGCGAGGCGGAATACCCAAACACCGTCGACCTGCCCCAGCAGCTGATTACCATGCGCGACGGCATTCGCCTGGCGGCCACCGTGACCCTGCCGGCGGATGAAAACGGCAATGCCATCGACGGCCAGTTTCCGGTGATCGCCACCTTTACCGGCTATAACCAGGCACTGGGCGCCATCGGTGCCGCCGACCCAGCTCTGGTAAAGCGTGGCTACGCCTACATCATCGTGGACCTGCGCGGCACCGGTGCTGCGGAAGGCAGCTGGCAGGCGTTCAGCCAGATTGATCAGGATGACATTGGCGAGCTGCTCAATTACATCAAGACGCAGCCGTGGAGCAACGGCAGCATCGGTATGAACGGCGCCTCCTATATGGGCATCACCGGCCTGCTCGCCGGTGCCCGGGAAGACCCGGCAGTGAAGGCCATCTTTGCCATTGTGCCCATGGGCGATGCCTACCGGGATATCGTCTTCACCGGCGGCCAGATCAATGCCGGTTTCATCCCCTTGTGGGTGACCCTGGTCACCGGCCTCGGCATCATTCCCACCCCCGCCGGGCTGGATAACAATGAACCGGGGTATTACCTCAACACCACACTGCAACACCTGCAGGGTGCCCTGACAGAATTCCAGGTACCGGTAGTGGCTGGCGCCCTGATCGGCGATGAAAACAAATACGACACCGAATTCTGGCGTATCCGCTCACCCCTGGAGCAGATCGACAAGATCACCGCACCGACCTTTGTGGTGGGCGGGCTCAACGATATTTTTCAGCGCGGCGAGCCCTTGATCTACGAGGGTCTGAAAGATCACACCACCGCTAAACTGCTGATTGGCCCCTGGGAACATCTGGACGGGTCTTCCGGCGCCGGACTGCCCGCCGACGGGGTACCGGCGCTGTCGAATATTCGTCTGGCCTGGTTTGATCAGTATCTGAAAGGCATGGACAGCGGCGCCGGCGACTACCCGCCTGTTACCCAGTATTACACCGGCGAGGAACGCTACGTCACTGCCGCCGACTGGCCGCACCCGCAGGCAAAAGCAGACACCTTTTTCCTCCACGGCCAGCCCGGCGCCCCGCTGTTCGGCAGCATTTCACCGAACGCGCCCGTCGCCAACAAGCAGACCAGCCTGCTGCAGACTCCGGTGAATGGCCTGTGCTCCGCCAGCGCCAGCCAGTGGACCGCCGGCGTGCTGGGCATGATCCTGCCGCCCTGCACCGCACAAGACAACGTGGCCAACCTGCTGGAAGCGGTATATACCAGCGAGCCGCTGGAAGAAGACATGGTTATCAACGGGCCGATCACCGGGCAGATCTGGGCCTCCACCACCGCCCTGGATACCAACGTCACCGTCAGAGTCAGCGTGGTAGGCGAAAACGGCATTGCCAGGCCACTCACCCATGGCATTCAGATGGCCTCCATGAGCGCCTTCAATGCCAGCAAGTCGCGTTTCATGAATGGCAAACTGGTTCAACCCTGGCACCCGTATACGGAAGCCTCCCAGCGAACCATCACGCCCCTGCAACCGTTCCGGGCCGATGTGGAAGTGTTCCCCACCAGCGCCCGGATCAAGGCCGGTGAAAAGCTGCGCATCAGCGTGGGTAGCAGCGACCTGCCCCACGGCCTGAGCCCGATCCCGGATCTGCTCACCAGTTTGCTGGGCGTCATGACCATCTACAGCGGGCCGGCCATGCCATCGCGGGTGAATCTTCCGCTGGTACCCGCCAGCGCACTCTGAGTGCACGGCCTCCCTGCCATCATTGCAACGATGGCAGGGAGCGCCCCGCATCATAGATGCTGGAGAATATTCAGCAGCCGACCAAAGGGATCGCGCACATAGAACCGCCGCACGCCCCAAGGCTCACTCACCGGACCATACTCCACGGCCACACCGGCCTGCTGGATTCGTGCCAGCGCCGGATCCAGATCGTCCACCTCAATGGACAGGTCGGGCACTGCCCTCCCTGAGCCTCCTTCCGACCCCACACTCACCTGGACTCTCATGGTTTCCGCCGAGCCATAGGTACGAAACCAGCCGTGGCCCATGATCCGCTCCAGCCCCAGAATGTCCCCATAGAAGGCCTCGGCCTTTTGCGGATCCGCTGTGGCCAGGTTGGCCATGATGCGCTTCACTTTCATGCCTTCTCCTTATCTGCTTGCAGGACAGCCCGGCACCCTCATCTGGGACACTATGGCATTTCCTCCCATGCTAGAATGAACTCTATTCAATTCCGGCAATCCCAATCCCTCCGTCACCACTACCGCATCCCCATGCGCAGGAGCCCCCATGCCCACCGACTCCGCTCGTTTGCTCCGTCTTTCCCTCGCCCTCGCTCTGGGCGGCTTCGGTATCGGCAGCGGCGAGTTCGTCATCATGGGCCTGATGCAACGAGTGGCCACCGACCTGCAGGTGCCGGTGCCGGATGTGGGCTATGCCATCAGCAGCTATGCGCTGGGCGTGGTGGTGGGCGCGCCGCTGATTTCCTCCCTGGCGGCCCGGGTGCCACGGCGGGGTCTACTGATTACGCTGATGCTGGTCTTTGCCGTGGGCAACATGGCCAGCGCCCTGGCCACGGACTTCTGGACCTTCGTGGGCCTGCGCTTTCTGGCCGGGCTGCCCCATGGTGCCTACTTCGGCGTGGCTGCTCTGGTGGCGGCATCGGCGGTGCCCTATCACATGCGTGCCCGAGCCGTGGCCCGGGTGATGAGCGGGCTGACCATTGCCATCGTGGTAGGCGCGCCGCTGGCCACCTGGGGCGGCAACCTGTTCGGCTGGGAAGTGGCCTTTATCGGCGTTGGTATGATCGCCCTGTGCACCGCCCTGATGATACGTCTGTGGGTACCGGCACAGGCTCCGGACCCGAACGCCAGCCCCCGCCGTGAACTGTCCGCCCTGGTCAAACAGCGGGTGCTGTTTACCCTGAGCGTGGCCAGTATCGGTTTCGGCGGCATGTTTGCCGTATTCAGTTATGTCATGCCCACTCTCACCGAGCAGGCCGGCATGGCGGAACGCTGGGGGCCACTGGTACTGATGGTGTTCGGCATCGGCACCATCATCGGCAACTTTGCCGGTGCCCGTGCTGCCGACGGCAATCTGTTGCGGGCCATTCCGTTGATTCTGATCTGGTGCGCCCTGATTCAGGCAGGCTTTTATTTTGCGGCTGACTGGACCGTGGCGGGCATCATTTTCGTGGGGCTGGTGGGCACCAGCATGGCGCTGGGGCCGGCCCTGCAGACGCGCCTGATGGACGTAGCTGAAGACGCCCAGACCATGGCCGCTTCCATGAACCACGCCGCCTTCAACTTGGCCAATGCACTAGGCGCCTGGCTGGCAGGCATCACTGTCAAACAGGGCCTGGCCTGGTCCAGCACCGGCCTGGTGGGCGCGGCACTGGCTATCGGCGGGTTACTGATCTTTCTATCCGGGCGGACGCAGGAGAAGCGCAGCAAAATGCCCGCAGGCACTTACCCGAAAAAATCAGTAGCGGCGATGGAAGCCCAGATTAAAGGCTGTCAGATCAAAGCCGTCGTCATCATCAAGCATTACCCACTCCCCATGGATAGAGACATCCGGCGACAAATTAAAGGCGACGCCTCCGCCATAGGAAGGATCACTGGCTGTGACCGTTTCTGAATCAGAAATACTACGGAAGAAGTTTACTTCCGTTTTTCGTTTTGCTGTTGCCGAGGAATGACCAACAAGAAGATAAGGGCGAACAGGCAGCGAGTCATCCAGACCTACCTTGAGATAGGCCGCCAACAAAGTCACCGGCTGGATGGTATATTCCACATCATTGACTGTTTTTTCATCCTCACTCAGACGAAACCCCAGACGCCCCTCAATCGCCACATACGGATTAAAACGATGTCCCAGGTTGAACTGAACGGCGGTAGGCTCGAAATCTCCTAAATCACTTTCCTGGGTCAGTTTGCTGTACTGAAACCCGAAATAGTTTTTGTTCTCCAAATCGGATTCAGCAAAAGACGTTACCGAGCTCGCTAACAACATAGCGCCTAACACTACCCTCATAAAATTACCCAGCTTGTGAATAGTCCTTTAGCGTATTTATTTGACCGCCACTCAGCAAGCATTCCCTAAAAGGCCGACCAAAAAAAGGCCGCACAAAGGTGCGGCCCAACGACCTGTTTCTGCTACTGCAGCGACAGGCTATCGGCATTCATAACACGGACTTTCCCGGTCAGGAATCAGTGATCAGGTAGCAGAAAGCACTGTCAGCGCACGGCATGGCGCTGGCACTGAGGGCGAATCATAGAGGTCTCTCCCGCGTCCATTTGGCAATATTTTCGGGGCAATATTGTTGATTCCCGAAAGCGTATTTCTTCCATTCTTTCTGCCGTTTTTTGTTTTAACAGTATTGTCGATAACATGCTGAATAGAATGCGCCGCTCGGCAAAAACAGAAGTTGCGCCAGCGCACATTCCCGTCCCGAAAATGTGGCTTTTTTGTTATCATCAGGTTCCTTAACGTACGCCGGCGGAGAGTGATTCCGGCTGCACAAACTTACCGGTCACTGGGAATCGGACTTCTACCAGCAGGCCGCCATGCTCATGGTTCGCCAGGCGAATCTCGCCGTGGTGCATATCGACGATGCGCTTGACGATGGCCAGCCCCAGGCCGCTGCCACTGAGGGTGCGGGCTTTCTCACCCCGCGAGAACGGCTGCAGCAGCAGGGGAATATCCTCTTCGCGAACACCCTTGCCATGATCTCTGACGGTCAGGCACACCACGTTTTCCATCACCGCAGTACGCACCTCCACCGGTGGCGCACCGTACTTGAGCGCATTGCCGATCAGGTTAGCGAGCATCCGTTTTACGGTTAGCCGCTTGAGCATCAGGCGCGGCAGATCCTGCAGCTCAAAACGGATCTGTTCGGCAGGGTATTTGCCAGCCACTTCCTGTATCAGGTCGTTGAGATTCTCCAGGTCCGGCTGCTCATCGGCGCCGTCGCGAATAAAGGAAATGAACTGATCAAGAATGGCATCCATGTCTTCGATGTCTTCGATAATGCCGTGGGCCAGTTCCTCGTCCTGCATGAATTCCGCCGACAGACGCAATCGGGTCAGCGGCGTACGCAAGTCATGGGACACCCCCGCCAGCAACAAAGCTCGATCCCGCTGAGCCTGCTGCAGATCGCTGGTCATACGGTTGAAGGCTGCATTCACCGCCTGAATTTCCTCCGGGCCGATACTGGTATTCAGTTCCGGCACCGCTTCACCTCGCCCCACTTTCAAGGCCACCCGGGCCAATCGTCGCAGCGGCAGGTTAAGGCCCCGGGCAATCAACAACCCACCGATGATGGCCAGCAGCGGCACCGTCACCCCCCAGCCGAGCAGCAGATAGCGGTCATAGTCGCGGAAGAATTCCATGGGCACTCGCAACCACTGCTTCTGAAAAGAAGGCGCACTGACCCACAGCACCGGCTGACGACTGTCCTCCAGCCTTACCGTTACCGGTTCGCGCAGGCGTTCCTGCACCTCTTCCCGGAACCGGCTGACCACTGGCTGGGACAACAGCACGGTACCCTGATGCAGGTTGTCCGGGGTAGCCACCTCAATACCGGTAGCGCCGGCCAGGCGCAGAGCCAGGCGAGCATCTTCCTCACCGGAGGAAGAAAAGGCCAGCTCCGCCTGCAGCACCGTCAGGCGCGCGTATTCACGAATACCGGGCAGGTAGGCATTGCGGGCGAAAAACCACAGGGTCAGCGCCTGGCTGATACCGATGACCAGCCCCACCACGATGGCGGAACGGACGAAGGCAGTGCGGGGATAGAGTTTCATCAAGGCAGCTTACACGCTGCACGCATCAGGCAACACGCGCTTGGGGCGTGGGGCATGCTGTGTGAAGCGTCTCTCAGTCAGGCACAAACACATAGCCCACGCCCCACACTGTCTGGATATAGCGGGGCTTGGAGGGGTCGTCTTCCAGCAGGCGGCGCAGGCGCGACACCTGCACATCGATGGAGCGTTCCATGGCCGACCATTCGCGACCCCGGGCCAGGCTCATCAGCTTGTCACGGGTCAGCGGCTCACGGGGATTCTGTATCAGCGCCTTGAGCACGGCAAATTCGCCGGTGGTCAGGTTCTGCGGGTCACCGTCGCGAAGCAGGGTGCGGTTGCCCAGATCCAGCTCCCATGGGCCGAAACTCACCTCGCCTTCTTCCTTGCTCGGCGCCCCCGGCAATTCACGCACATGACGACGCAGTACCGCCCGGATGCGCGCATCCAGCTCGCGGGGGTTGAACGGCTTGGGCAGGTAGTCATCGGCACCAGCATCCAGCCCCTCGATACGCTCCGCGTCATCGCCCTTGGCGGTGAGCATGATGATCGGCATGCGGTTTTCTGCCTCACGAAGCCGGCGGCAGATGGACAAGCCGTCCTCACCGGGCAGCATCAGGTCCAGCACCATCAGCGAATAGAGTTCCCGGGACAGGGCCCGATCCATCTGTTCCGCATCACCCACTGCCTTCACGGCATAGCCAGCCTCTTCGAGAAAACGCTGCAGCAGACTGCGCAGACGGGCGTCATCGTCGACGACGAGAATCTTATCCTGTTGTTCTGTCACGGTGCCTCCACTTATCGCAGACTCTGATTTACGCGTTGTGGACCGAACGTGCAAGATAATGGCCTGAGTAGATTGTATAAAAACATTGCAGTCTGCGAATCTGGGTCATTGTGGTCGGTACAGAAGCACCCTCAAAGTAGGCATGAGAAAAAGAAATCGCTACAGTACGCGACAAATGAGAATGGCTATCAATAAAGGATTCCTCCCTTGCGAGACCGCCTGAAACAGCTTCCACCCGTGGCCCTGGTCATCCTGGGGACGATTCTGGCCATTGTGCTGCTGGCCGTATTCAAGCCGTCGGCCCCCACCCGCGATGTCAGCGAACGCCACGACCGGGTGCGTTTTATATTGGCCGACCCCGGCGCCCATTCGCCCCAGATCCAGCTGTTTGGGCGGGTGCAGTCACCCCGTGCCGCTAATCTGACCGCCGTGGTCACCGCTAACGTGGCAACTATCCCGGTGCGGGCAGGCAGCAAGGTCAGCGCCGGTCAGTTGCTAATCCAGCTGGACGACACCGAGGCCGCCCTGGCCAGAGACAGGGCCAAGGCCTCCCGCGATGAGGCCGCCGCCCAGTTGCAAACCACCCGGCTTCGCTACCAGAGCGACAAGAAAAATCTGGCCCTGGAAAAGCAGCTGGCGCAGCTTAGCGAGGATAATCTACAACGGCTGCAATCCCTGCGTGGCAAGCAACTGGTGTCCCAGACCCAACTGGATCAGGCAGAAGAAGCAAAGGCGCGCGCCGAGCTGTCGCTGAGTCAGCGTCAACTCAGTGTCAGCGATTTCAAGAATGAGCTGGCACGGATGGAAGCCCGCCTGGCAAGCGCCGAAGCCCAGTTGCAGCAGGCAGAACTGGACCTGACCCGCACTCGTGTTGAAGCCCCTTTCGATGGCACCGTGACGCACATTCCGGTGGCACCGGGGGAACGGGTGCGTCCCGGAGAGCCCTTGCTCAGCCTGTTCGCCGACGCCGATCTGGAAGTGCGCGCGCAGATTCCCGAACGTTATCTGGCCGCCGTGCGCAATGGTCTCGACCAGGGTGAGCTGGCCGCCAGCACCGAACTGGAAGGCCGCACCCTGGCACTGAATCTGAAACGGCTGGCCGGTGAAGCCAGCGATGCCCGTGGCGGCATTGATGGGCTGTTCGAATTTGTCGACGGCGTTCCCGCTGCGGCCCTGGGCCGCCCGCTGACCATTACCCTGACACTGCCGGCCCGGGACAACCTGATCGCCGTGCCCGCCACCGCCCTGCACGGACTGAACCGGCTCTACATCATTGATGACGACAACCGTCTGCAGCGCACAGCGGCGGACATCGTCGGCGAAGCCATGGAGCAGTCGCAATCACAACTGCTACTGCAAGTCCCCGACCTGCAGGGCGGCGAGCGCATCATGACCACCCAGCTCCCCCAGGCCATTGTCGGCCTGCCAGTGGACCCACAACCGGTACCTGGCAGCAACGCCGATATCGCATCGCCAGAGGAGTCCTCCGGTGAGTGAGTCGCGGGGTCTGATCGCCAGCTTCACCCAGCACAAGGTTGCTTCCAACCTGCTGATGCTGCTGATGGTGATGCTCGGGTTTCTCGGCCTCAACCGGCTCAACACCCAGTTGTTCCCGAATTTCGATTTTGACTACATCACCGTCACTATCCCCTGGCGCGGCGCCAGCCCCGAGGATGTGCAGCGCTCCATTACCATCCCGGTGGAGCAGGCCATCAAGACCCTGCCCAACACCAAGAAACTGATCGCCCGCTCCCAGCAGGGCGCCTCCGCCATCTTTATCGAACTGGAAGACGGCACCGATCTGGGGCTGGCCCTGGATGAAGTGCGCCAGCGTATCGACTCCATCCGCAACCTGCCCCAGGACGCGGAGCGACCGGTAATCCAGAAGATCACCAACTATTCCCTGGTCACCTCCATCATGGTGTCCACGCAAAACGGCTCACTGGAAGAGCTGCGCCCGCTGGTGCGCAACATGGAGGACGAGATCCTTGCCCTGGGGGCCGGCAAGGTGGAATTCCTCGGCCTGCCGGAAGAGGAAATGGCCATCCAGGTGCCTGCTGCCGCCCTCCATGATCTGCGCATGAGTCTTGGCGAGATCGGTAATCGGGTGCGCAACTTCAGCCAGGATATTCCCGCCGGCACCGTGGGCCGGGATGACGCCGCCAAGCAATTGCGCGCCCTGGGCCAACGCCGTGACGAAAGAGCCTTCGCCGACCTGCCCCTGATCACCACCGCCGATGGCCAGCAGCTGAGCCTGGGCGACGTGTCCATCATCGAACGGCGCCCCCGGGATGACCAACCCACCCTCACCTACCAGGGCAACCCGGCCATCGAGCTACAGGTGATGCGCGGCGAAGACGGCGACATGCTGGAACTGGCCGACAAGGTACGCAGCTGGGGTGCCGACTACCGCACCTCCCTCCCGGAAGGCGTGCAGATGACCTTCTATTTCGAGGCCTGGAAGCTGGTGGAGGAGCGTATTTCCACCCTGCTGTGGAATGGCATTACCGGTCTGTTGCTGGTCATCGCCACGCTCTACTTCTTCCTCAATGCCCGGGTGGCCTGGTGGGTCACCGTGGGTATCCCGGTATCCTTCATGGCCACCCTGGGGCTGGTCTGGCTGTTCGGCGGCACCATCAACATGATCAGCCTGTTCGGCCTGATTCTGGCCCTGGGGATCATCGTCGACGATGCCATTGTGGTGGGTGAGGACACCCTCACCCATTTGCAGCAGGGGGAGTCCGCCCAGCGTGCCGCCCTGGGCGGCGCCCGACGCATGTTCTGGCCGGTAGTGGCCTCAAGCACCACCACCATTGCCGCCTTCCTGCCACTGGGGATGATGAGCGGCGCCATGGGCAAGATCGCCTTCGATATCCCCTTCGTGATGATCTGCGTGATCCTGGCCTCCCTGCTGGAATGTTTTCTGGTGCTGCCCGGCCACCTGCATCACAGCTTCCGGGGCATTCAGGTCAAGGCCTCGGGGCTACGCGAACGTATCGATGCGGGTTTCAACCGACTGCGTGAAGAGCGCTTCCGGCCGTTGGTGGCCTGGGCCATCCGCCACCGCCACCTGGTCAGCGTCTCCGCCGTGTCCGCTTTCATTCTGGCACTGAGCCTGATCGCCACCGGCTGGCTCAAGTTCACCTTCTTCCCACCGGTGGATGGCGACCAGCTTCGCGCGGTGGTGGAATTTTCCTCCGGCACCGACCGCAACCAGGTGGACCGCTTCCTGGCGCAACTGGAAAGCGCCCTGAACGAGACCAATGAGGAGCTGGGCGGCCATCTGGTCAAGACCGTGATCAGCCATCATGGTGCCGCCGCCGGCTTCCCCAACCCCGGCGGGCGGATGGAAAAATACGGTGACGAATACGGCACCCTGGTGGTGGAAGTCTATGTGGGCTCCGACAGACAAATCAGCAATGACGAACTTATCCAGAGCTGGCGGGAGAAACTGACCCTGCCCGCCGGCCTCGACCAGCTAACCATTTCCCAGCCGGAAGCCGGCCCGCCCGGCAAGCCCATCGAAGTGAAGCTAACCGGCAGCGATGCGCCGACTCTGAAACAGGCCTCCCTTGCCCTGCAGGAACGCCTCAACGATTTCTCCGGGGTCAGCAACGTGGACGACGACCTGCCCTACGGCAAGGAACAACTGACCTTTGAACTGACCGCCCGAGGCCGGGCCCTGGGGCTGACCCTCAATGAAGTGGCCAGCCAGTTACGTGCTGCCTTCGACGGCAACCTGGCCCAGCTGTACAACGAGGAAGACGAGGAAATCGAGGTGCGGGTGATGCTGCCAGACAACGAGCGGCGACAATTCAGCGCTCTGGAACGTCTGCCCGTCATTACCCCCCAGGGGGAAGCCATCGCCCTGCGTGATGTGGTGAACTTCGACGCCCGCAAGGGTGTGGACTTGCTACGCCGAGTGAATGGCGAACTGGCGGTCACGGTCTACGCCGATCTGGACCCGGAGCAGGGCAATGCCAACGAAATCATCGCCAGCCTCAACGACAGCACCCTGCCCGACCTGAAAGCCAAATACGGCATCGGTGTCGGCTACGAGGGCAAGCTGCAGGAGCAGGCTGACAACCTCAAGGACATGGCCACCGGCGCCCTGCTCGGGCTAGCGCTGATCTACGTGGTCCTGGCCTGGGTATTCAGTTCCTACTCCTGGCCCCTGGCGATCATGACCGCCATTTTCTTCGGCCTCACCGGCGCGGTGATCGGGCATATCCTCACCGCACCGTTCGGCATCAAGTTCTCCATGTTCTCGGCCATGGGGCTGTTCGGCCTGTCCGGCATTATCGTCAACGATTCCATCGTGCTGGTGAGTTTCTACCAACAACTGGTGGCCGAAGGCATGGAACGGTTCGAGGCCATCGTGGAGGCCTGTGTGCGGCGACTGCGGGCCGTGCTGCTGACCTCCATCACCACCATCGCCGGCCTCACCCCGATCCTGTTCGAAAGCTCCCTGCAGGCCCAGTTCCTCAAGCCCATGGCGGTGAGCATTGTCTTCGGGTTGCTGTTCGGCACCGTATTGATCCTGCTGGTGGTGCCGGCCATGCTGATGCTGATCGAAGAACAGCGTGACCGCTTTCAGGGCCTGGGCCCGCACCTGGCGCCAACCAACTGGGGCGAACTGGCCCGCCGCGCCTGGCGTTTCGACCCCATCCATTACCGCCAGCAAGCGGGTCCCCAGGGGCTGGGTGGGCACCTGTGGTGGGTGACGATTCTCGGCCCCTGGCTGTTACTGACGATAGTGGGCAAACTACCGCTGCTGCTGCAGGCACTGAAAGCCGATGCCGGGCTGCTGGTGATAGCGCCTTCCGCGCTGCTGTGGCTAGTAATGATGGGGCTGGGTGGCGCCTTCCTGTGGCAACTGTTCCGCCGCCGGCAGCGGGCCACCGGGCTGGCTGTACACTGGCTGCTGGTGACAGGTTTCGGCAGTCTGCTGATAGCGGCATTGGCGCCTCTGTCAGGCCGGCAAGGGGAGTTGCTGGCTGGCGCGTTCTGGTCACTGGCAGGTTGGAGCCTTTTCACTGCCGTAATCGTACTGCCATTGCTGTTCTGGAGTCGGCGCAGCGCCCATACCCTGACACGCTGACCGAAAACGGCATCACAGTGCCATAATTCGACAGCTTACCTTTTGACCAGTGACTGGTATTATTCGCGTCTGAAAGCAAACAGACAAAAACAAAGTACCGCCGACGCACAGCAGGATCGGCGCGAGGAGAGCAACATGGCCAAAATTCTTGTGGTGGACGACTCGCCGACTCAACTGACCAATCTAGTCAAGATCGTTCAGGGCGAAGGCCATGAGGTCATCACCGCCACCAATGGTATGGAAGGTATCGAAAAAGCCCGTGAGGAAAAGCCTGACCTGATCCTCATGGATGTGGTGATGCCGGAACTGAATGGCTTCCAGGCCACCCGCAAAATCACCCGTGACCCGGCTACCGAACAGATTCCGGTGATCCTGGTGACGACCAAGGATCAGGAGACCGACAAGGTCTGGGGGCAACGCCAGGGCGCAGCCGGCTATATCATCAAGCCGCCCAAGGAAGCCGAGCTGATCGCCAAGATCAACGAAGTGCTGGGCTAGTCCAGCCCCGCAACATAGCCGCTTCGACAAGTCAATCTGTTAACGACCGGGATCATTGCCTATGATTTCGGTCGTTTTGTTTTACGCCTGCACGCAATACGTCGGCAGGCCGCACGCAGCCAGGAAATGTCATGCGCAGTATTGAACAGATTATCGCCGAGGAAATCGGCTGTCAGGAACGCCAGGTCCACGCTGCCGTAGGCCTGCTCGACGACGGTGCCACCGTCCCCTTTATCGCCCGTTACCGCAAAGAGGTAACCGACGGTCTGGACGACACCCAGCTGCGTAACCTGGAAGAACGGCTGCGCTACCTGCGCGAAATGGAAGAACGCCGCGACGCGATCCTGAAGAGCATTGCCGAGCAGGAAAAACTGACCCCGGAGCTGGAGAAGGCGATCAAGGCCGCCGATACCAAAACCCGGCTGGAAGATCTCTACCTGCCCTACAAGCCCAAGCGCCGCACCCGCGCCCAGATCGCCCGCGAAGCCGGCCTGGAACCGCTGGCCGACGGTCTGCTGGATGATCCGAGCCAGAACCCGGAAGAGCTGGCCGCCGGCTTCCTGAACGAAGAACACAAAGTTGCTAGCGCCAAGGATGCCCTGGACGGCGCCAAGCAGATTCTCATGGAACGCTTCGCCGAAAACGCCGATCTGCTAACCCGTCTACGTACCTTCCTGTGGGACAAGGCGCAGATTCAGGCCAAGGTGGTCGACGGCAAGGAGAAGGAAGGCGCCAAGTTCAGCGACTACTTCGACCACAGCGAAGCCGTCAAGAATATCCCCAGCCACCGGGCTCTGGCCCTGTTCCGCGGTCGCAACGAAGGCATCCTGCATGTCTCCATGGTGCTGCCGGAAGAACTGGAAAGCGCCCAGCCACACCCCTGCGAAGCCATGGTCACTGCGGAAACCGGCTGGCAGCATCAGGGCCGCGCCGCCGATGACTGGCTCAAGGAAGTAATGCGCTGGACCTGGAAGATCAAGCTCAACACCCACCTGGAAACCGAACTGCTGGGCCGGGTCCGTGAGCTGGGCGAGGAAGAAGCCATTCAGGTGTTCGCCCGTAATCTGAAGAGCCTGCTGATGGCCTCCCCGGCCGGCCCCAAGTGCACCATGGGTCTCGATCCGGGTCTGCGTACCGGGGTGAAAGTAGTGGTGGTGGATGCCACCGGCAAGTTGCTGGAGCACAGCACCATCTTCCCGCACCAGCCGAAAAACCAGTGGGACCAGTCCCTGTCTGCCCTGGCTGCCCTGTGCCTCAAGCACAAGGTGGAATTGATCGCCATCGGCAACGGCACCGCCAGCCGCGAGACCGACAAGCTGGCCGGCGAAGTGGTCAAGGCCAGCAAGGGCAACATCCAGAAAATCATGGTCTCCGAGGCCGGCGCCTCGGTGTACTCCGCCTCGGAAACCGCCGCCCGGGAATTCCCGGATCTGGACGTATCCTTCCGTGGTGCCGTCTCCATCGCCCGCCGCCTGCAGGATCCGCTGGCCGAACTGGTGAAGATCGACCCGAAAGCCATCGGCGTGGGCCAGTACCAGCATGATGTGAGCCAGCTGAAGCTGTCCCGCTCCCTGGACGCGGTGGTGGAAGACTGTGTGAACTCCGTGGGCGTGGACGTGAACACCGCCAGCGCCCCGCTGCTGGCCCGTATCGCCGGCCTCAACACCACCATCGCCGGCAACATTGTCACTTACCGGGAAAGCCACGGTGCCTTTGGCTCCCGGGCCGACCTGAAGCTGGTGCCACGCCTGGGTGATAAGACCTTCGAACAGGCCGCCGGCTTCCTTCGCATCATGGACGCCGCCAACCCGCTGGACAGTTCCTCCGTCCATCCGGAAGCCTACCCACTGGTGGAAAAAATCGCCGAGAAACACGGCCGGCCGCTCAAGGACCTGATCGCTGACGTGCCCTTCCTGAAGAAGGTCAACGCCGCCGACTTTACCGATGACACCTTCGGCCTGCCCACGGTCACCGACATCCTCAGCGAGCTGGAAAAACCCGGCCGTGACCCACGCCCTGAATTCAAGGCGGCGGTGTACAAGGAAGGGGTCGAAACACTCAAGGACCTGAAACCGTCCATGATGCTGGAAGGCACCGTCACCAACGTGACCAACTTCGGCGCCTTCGTGGATATCGGCGTTCACCAGGATGGCCTGGTGCACGTATCCGCACTGGCCGACAAGTTCGTGGAAGACCCCCATGATGTGGTCAAGCCCGGCGATATCGTCAAGGTGAAGGTGCTGGAAGTGGACCTGGACCGCAAACGCATCAGCCTGACCATGCGCATGGACGACCAGCCCGCCGAGAAAGCCGCCGGGCAACGCCCTGCCAGTGCCCGCAAGGGCAATGGCGGCGGCCAGCGTCAGGGCGGCAACAAACGCGGCGGCGGCCAGGCCCAGAGCAACGCTGGCGGCACCTTTGCGGATCTGTTCGCCAAGGCCAAGGACGAGCAGAAAAAAGGCAAGAAGCGCCTGTAGTCATGGCTCAGGCTGACGGAAACGGCGGCACCCTCTTCCTCTCGCGCCGCTCTCGCCAGTGGCGGGGGCGCAGGGGAACAGGGTGCCGCTCCCGTGCAATGTAGGGCGGACATGCCGATGGCCTGTTCGTCACCCGGAGTTCGATAACGGAACCGCCTGCTATGGCACAGCTCGAACAACGCATCCATGCCCTGCTGGATTCAGACGCCGCCGCCACCCTGGCCGGCATCCGCCGCGGCATTGAGAAAGAAAGCCTGCGCATTACCACCGATGGCACCCTGGCACAGACGCCACATCCGCCGGCGCTGGGCTCCGCGTTGACCCACCCCTATATCACCACGGACTATTCCGAAGCCCTGCTGGAATTCATTACTCCACCCAGCACCGAGCTGCACAAGCCGCTGGAGTTTCTCGAACAACTGCACCGCTATGTGTACAGCCATATCGATGATGAGGTGCTGTGGGTCAACTCCATGCCCTGCATGATCCGCAACGATGACGACGTGCCGGTAGCCCAGTACGGCAGCTCCAACGTGGGGCGCATGAAGAGCGTCTACCGGGAAGGTCTGGGCCACCGCTATGGCCGCAAGATGCAGACCATCGCCGGCATCCATTACAACTTCTCCTACCCGGAAGAATTCTGGAAACTGAATCAGGTGCTGGAGGGAGAAAACGGCCCGTTACAGGACTATATCTCCAGGCGCTATTTCGACCTGACCCGCAATTTTCAACGCTACTCCTGGTTGCTGGTATATCTTTTCGGTGCCTCCCCGGCGCTGTGCAAATCCTTCCTGGCAGGTCGCGAACACCAGCTGGATACCTTTGACCACACCCTGTTCAAGCCCAACGCCACCAGCCTGCGCATGAGCGACCTGGGCTACCAGAACAATGCCCAGTCGTCCTTGGCCATCAGCTACAACAATCTGGACGAGTACGTCGCCACTCTCACCCATGCCATCAAGACGCCGGAACCGGCCTACGACAAGATCGGGGTGAAGGTGGGCGACGACTATCGCCAGCTCAATGCCAACATCCTGCAGATCGAGAACGAGTACTACTCCTCGATCCGCCCCAAACGCACCATCAACAAGGGCGAGCGCCCCACCACCGCCCTGCAGCAACGCGGCGTGGAATATATCGAGATTCGCGCCCTGGACCTGAACCCCTTCGAGCCGGTAGGCATTAACCAGCAGGAAATCCGCTTCCTGGATCTGTTCGCCACCTACTGCCTGTTGCGCGAATCGCCACAACTGGAAAAATGCGATCTCCATGCCAGCAAGGAGAACCTGCGCAAGGTGGTCTACGAGGGGCGCAACACAGCCATCGAACTGTGCAACTGGGGCAAGTCCGTCTCCCTGAAAGACTGGGCCAGCGAAAAGCTCACCCAGATGCAGCCCATTGCCGAGCTTTTCGACCGCACTCACGGCGGCACCAACTACAGCGATGCCCTGGCCCGCCAACAGGAAAAAGTGGACAACCCGGACACTACCCCGTCCGCGCGCATTCTCGACAAGCTGGAAAGCCGTCAGCAAAGTTTCTTTCAGTTCGCCATGGATCAGGCTCTGGCCCACCGGGATCACTTCCTGTCACGCCAGCGTTGCGACGAGACCAACCAGCGCCTGGAACAACTGGCCGAACACAGCCTCACCGAGCAGCGCCATTGGGAAGACGCGGAGACCCAGAGTTTCGAGGATTACCTGGCGGATTACTTCCGCGACTGAAGCCCCGACCAACCACGTGAGTGACTCTGACAGCAAAAGGCATTTTCACCACAGAGGGCACAGAGCACACTGAGAAAGACCTTAGCTCTGCGCTCTCGGTGTGCTCTGTGGTGAAACGGGTTGTTTTTATACCCCGGGGCGGTTGTCACAAGGCCGCTGTGCGCCGCGTCTCAACACCACCGTTCCGTCCGGTTTTTGTGCAATTTCACAACAAAAAGACGTACTTCTTCCCTGTTCAGTCTGTATTGCGGTGGTAGTCTCGGACAAACAGGCAAGGGAGCGTCGCGATGCCAGATCGTGATCAGTGCGAAAAAGCCTACAATCAAGGATGTATGTGGGGCATGGGTGGAGGCGACAACAATCGCTGTCCTTATTCCGCCGATGATGCCCTGGCAGAATGGTGGTTTCAGGGGTGGGAAGCGGGTATCCAGGCCTGGCATGATCGCAACCTGCAGGAGCAGGATGCCAGGCAGGCCTGACACCATCCGAACAAACAGCAGCCCCACCCTCTACCTCGACCCTGTGGGAGCGGTCGTTCGACCGCGAATGCCCTGTCCCATGAAGATCGCGGTCTAACGACCGCTCCCACGGTTCAATCCCCCCCTTGCCGCCAACCCCGCTTTTGCCTACCCTTCGCCGGTCCCCGACGAAAAGAGTGGCCCATGTCGTCCCTTATCCCAGCACCCCGTCAGCTTAACCTGCTTGCCCTGTTGGCTTGTATTGCCGCCATGGCCGGTGCCCTTTATCTGCAGCACGTTGATGGCCTGGAACCCTGCCCGTTGTGCATCTTTCAACGCATCGGCGTGATAGCTGCCGCCCTGATTCTGCTGATTGCGGCTCTGCATGGCCCCGGGCGCATTGGTGTGCGTGTTTACGGTCTGCTCACCGGCTTGGCTGCCATCGGCGGCGGCGCCATCTCCATCCGTCATATCTGGCTGCAAAACCTGCCGCCGGATCAGGTGCCCGCCTGTGGTCCCGGCCTCAATTACATGCTGGATGTGTTCCCCCTGCAAAGCGTGATCCAGGAAGTGCTGGCGGGCTCCGGGGAATGCGCAGAAATGGACTGGGCTTTCCTGGGCCTGAGCCTGCCAGCCTGGTCACTGGTGGTCTTTTCCGGCCTGCTGCTGGTGGCGCTGGTGCAACTGTTCCGCCCGCTCCCCAAACGTTGATCGCCCCATGATCGACGGCCTGCTGATCCTGCTGTTTTTCCAGTTTCTTGGTGAGGTGCTAATCCGCCTCACCGGCATCCCCCTGCCCGCCTCCGTGGTCGGCATGGTGCTGCTGTTGCTGGCCCTGCTACTCAATGCCCCCTTCAGCCAGCGAGTCGCCCCTGCCGCCGGCGCCCTGATCAAGCACATCAGCCTGCTGATCTTCCCGCTGGGGGTAGGCATCGTGCTGCAATGGCATCGCTACGAAGACTATGCCCTGGCACTGGGCGTGGCTGTGGTGCTAGGCACCCTGCTCAGCATGGTGCTGGTCACCCTGATGCTGAAGAAGCTGCTGGGCGGCAAACATGGTAAGTCGCGGGGAGGCAGCCATGATTGATAGGCTCGACAACCTTGCAGACCTGGTGCACACCCCGTTGTTCGGCATCCTGCTGACCCTGGTCAGCTACCGCTTTGCCCTGTGGGTGTACGGCCGTAGCAACAGCCTGCCCCTGTTTCACCCCTTTCTGGTGGCCTCGATTCCGGTGATTGTCGTGCTACCCCTGGTCGGCGTGGACTACGTGGAATACCGCGACCAGACCACCCTGATTTCCTTTCTGCTGGGTCCGGCAACGGTAGCACTGGCCTGGCCTCTCTATCGACAGCTGCACACGGTACGCAGCGTGCTCACACCGATCCTGATCGCCACCGTGCTGGGCGCTTTTATCTCTGCCGCCATTGCCGTGGGACTGGCCTGGTGGCTGGGCGCTCCCGCCGAAGTGGTGGGTTCACTGGCGCCCAAATCCATCACCACCCCGATTGCCGTGGAGGTGGTGCAATCCACCGGTGGCTATGTGTCACTGGCCGCCGGCGCAGTGGCGATCACCGGCATCGTCGGCGCCCTGGCCGCTGGCCCCATCTTCCGCCTGTTGAGAGTCACCGACGACCGCATCAAGGGATTTGCACTGGGCCTGGTAGCCCACGCCATCGGCACCGCCCGAGCCTTCGAATATGGGGAAAAAGCCGGTGCTTTTGCCGGACTGGCGCTAGGCCTGTGCGGGCTGGTAACGGCGCTGGCGCTGCCCTGGTTGTGGCCCTGGGTAGCGCAATATCTATAAGAGCCGCGACAGGCTGCACGCATTACGCAACACGGATAGCGCTAAAAAACCGCTTTTTAGAAGAAATTTGTCTTTAACGACAAGTGGCTGAGATAGCGTGCTTTTTCCCCCTGACCCGACTTCACGCCGATTTTGTCCCATTGCCAGCACAGTCCCGCCAGTCCTAGGCTCGATAGCCCAACAAGACAATAGTCAACGGGCACTCCAAGGAGGAACCATGGTGAGCTCCCATTCTGCAACTCTGGCCCAATGGCAGCGCATTGAGGCGCTGGTGCAGGCCTGGCTGGATGAGCGTCAGCAACTGATTGTGCTGCTATGCACTCTGCAGGGCCTGAAAGGCCTGTCCGATCACCGTCAGCCTTTGCAGAAACAGGTACAGAATTTCTGCCAGCTACTGATGGACTACATCAGCGCCGGCTACTTCGAGGTGTACCGGGAGCTGGTCAACGAGGCCCGCCATTTCCATCGCGACAACCCTACCCTCACCCGACAGATTCTCCAGCAACTGGACAACTCCACCGACGAAGCCCTGGCCTTCAACGAGCATTTCGAGCGCCCGGAACAGTGGCTGGCACTGCGGGATCAGTTACCGGAACGTATTACCCTGTTGATGCAGACACTGGAGGAAAGGTTTGCGCTGGAAGACCAGCTGATTCTCAGCATTCACCAGCAGGAGCCGCCACGGCAGCAGGCGACACACTAGAGTTGCAAGTTTAAAGTTGAAAGTTACAAAGCGCGATCGGGTTGCGTGCTACCCGACACAGCTCAGAGCCGCGCCGCACGGATAGGATATGCATCCGAATGCGCGAGCGAGCTGGGCTTTATGAGCGGCGGCGCGGCGCTGGGGCTCAATATTTGGCGCCAGCCTCCGTCGCGCCTTTCAACTTTGAACTTTCAACTTGCAACTAAACCAAAAAGGGCGCCCGAGGGCGCCCTTTTTTGAAGCGTGTAACGACGGGATTTATTCCTCGTCGGCACTCGCTTCGTTACCGCTGCCTTTCACGTCCAGCAGTTCGATCTCGAAGATCAGCGCCTGGTTGGGGCCGATATCGCCGCCAGCGCCTTGCTCGCCATAGCCCAGAGACGGCGGCACAGCAATTTTCCACTTGTCGCCTTCCGCCATCATCGGCAGCGCTTCCTGCCAGGCAGGAATGATGTGCTGCAGCCCGAAGGTGGCCGGCTGACCGCGCTCTACAGAGCTGTCAAAGACGGTGCCGTCCGGCAGGGTGCCGTGGTAGTGAACCTCCACGGTGTCTTCCAGGGTCGGGGATGCACCCCCTTCTTCACCGGACTCCAGCACTTCGTACTGCAGGCCGCTGTCGGTGACGGTAACGCCTTCACGCTCGGCATTCTCGGCCAGAAATTTTTCGCTGGCTTCCAGGTTATTCCCGGCCGCTTCTTCCATCTTCTTCTGCTGGGCTTCAATCATACGGCCCTGGAAGTCACGAATCAGCTGGTCCAGATCTTGCTCACCCAGCTTGGATTTGCCGTCTTCGGCAAAGCCATCACGCAGGCCTGACACCATGGCATCCAGATCCAGGTTTTCCAGGCTACGCATCTGCTCCGCACTGCGGAAGCCCAGTGCGTAGGACGCTTTCTGATCATCACTTTTAAGCTCAACCGTTTCCTGACCACACGCTGCCAGCAGGACAGTCCCCGCCAGCACGATTCCCAATTTCTTCATTCTGCCTCCAATTGGCCTACTGTTGTTGTTGCTGTTCCGGCACCTTACCACCGCGCATTTCTTCGGCAGTGATGGTATTGGGCGCTTTTACGGTAAAGGGTTCCGCCTGCACACCGGGCGGCGGAATCTGGCCATACTGCCAGTTTCCCTGGGGGTCACGCCAGCGATACATCTCTGCGCTTTCCCCATTTCCCCCCATCCAGGGAGAAATCTTCCGGTCCAGCAACCGTTCCGGCTGCTGCCAGTTCTGTTCGACATGCTGCCAGTCCAGTAGCGGCTTACCCCCACCGAGCGGCACAGTAAACAGCGCTGCCAGCACAACTGCCAGCAACACGATGATAATCAACAGGTAACGCATGATGTTTCCTCTCCCCCTTTACTGAGCCGTCTTCACAGGATTCAGTTCCCCGCGAGAGCAAAATAACATCACAAATTACATCAATGCGCCTTATTTTGCGGTACTGTTGGTTTTGTGAGCAGCATCACCTTTTCTTCTGACGGTAATCGCGCCACCCAAACCGCCGGGTACAATCCCCCGCAAAAAAACGAATAAGACACGGCATGAATAGCGCACAGAACAGCCCTGCCAAGGGGATCGGCTCCCAATCGCGTTCGTCCAGCCCGTCCCGCATGGTAATTCTGATCGCAAATAGTAAAGGGGGCTGCGGCAAGACCACCATTGCCACCAACCTGGCCTGCTATTATGAGGCCTTGGGGCGACAGGTATCCCTGCTGGATATGGATCCACAGCAGTCGTCTCTGCAATGGCTGAAACTACGTCGTGATACCACAATTCGCGGCCTCGGCTGGCCAGCCGGCGAGCCGGTCTCCCTGGGCCGACTGCAACAGAAGCTCGATCAGGCCGGCCCGATTACCATCATCGATTCACCCGCCGGCCTGGACCCCCATCATCTTGATCACCTGCTGCGCCTGTCACAGGTGGTACTGGTCCCGGTACTGCCCAGCCCTATCGATATTCGTGCCACCACCCGTTTCCTGCAAACCGTCATGCTGGCCCCCAGCTACCGGCGCCGTCCGCGTCGGCTGGCAGTGATAGCCAATCGTTCCCGCACCCGCACCCGCATGTACGAGTCTCTGCGCCAGTTTCTCGCCAGCCTGAAGATTCCCTACCTGGTTACCCTGCGCGATACTCAACTCTATGTGCAGGCCATGAGCAATGGCGAAGGCGTCCTCGACGCCGCCGTCTCCCGTCACCTGGATGACCAACAGCACTGGCGTCGTATTGGTGAGTGGCTGGAGGTGCAGCGGCATCTGATACAGACCATGCCGGGGTTTCGGTAAACCACCTGTAGGAGTTTCCTTACAGGGGACGAGCCGCGTGTAAACGCGGAATTGCCCGCAGGGCGATCAGGTTCTACAGGTCGACTCATGGCAGTGCGGCAGGTGAAATCTCTTGTCGCCTCACTTCGCGAGGTTCGTCCCCTGGAAGGGAACTCCTACAACGGCTTTAAAGTTGGGGCTTGACGTCAACTGCCCTCCGCCAAATCCCGCATCGCCCCGGTCAGCTTGCTTAAATCCTCCGGCTCAATCACGAATGGCGGCATGATGTAGACCAGTTTGCCGAACGGGCGGATCCAGACGCCCTGTTCCACAAAGTGTGCCTGCACCTGTTCCATGGCCACCGGTTCTTTCATTTCCATGACGCCAATGGCACCCAGCACCCGGGCATCAGCCACGGGGGAGAGGTCCTTGAGAGGCAGCAGCTCCGTCTTTAACTGCGCCTCGATGGCCGCCACTTTTTCCTGCCAGCCGGAATCCAGCAGCAACTGGATGCTGGCATTGGCCACCGCACAGGCCAGCGGATTGCCCATGAAGGTGGGACCGTGCATCAATACACCGGCTTCACCATCACAAATACCCGCTGCTACCTGGCCGGTACAAAGGGTGGCTGCCAGGGTCATGTAGCCGCCGGTGATCGCCTTGCCCAGGCAGAGAATATCCGGGCACACATTCGCATGTTCCAGAGCGAACAGCTTGCCGGTGCGACCAAAGCCGGTGGCGATTTCATCAAAGATCAACAGCACCCCGTACTGATCACACAAGGCGCGCACAGCCTTCAGATAGGTGGGGTGATACATCCTCATACCGCCGGCGCCCTGTACCACCGGCTCCAGAATCACGGCGGCAATCTCCTGATGATGATCCGCCAGCATCTGCTGGATGGAATTGAGATCCTCGGTATCAAAATCACTGTCGTAGGGGCATTGCGGCGCCTCGGCAAAATAATGTTTGGCCAGTACGCCGCTGAACAGGGAGTGCATGCCATTGACCGGATCACAGGCAGCCATGGCTCCGAACGTATCGCCGTGATAGCCGTTACGCAGGGCCAGCAATTTATCCTTGCCGGTATGCCCCTGGCTGAGCCAGTACTGCAACGCCATCTTAATGGCCACTTCCACCGACACCGAGCCGCTGTCAGCCAGAAAGACCTTCTCCAGCGGGTCCGGCGTCAATGCCACCAGTTTCTTGCCCAGCTCCACCGCCGGCTCATGGGTCAGCCCACCGAACATCACATGGGCCATGCGGTCAATCTGGTCCTTGGCGGCCTGATTCAGCACCGGGTGGTTATAGCCATGCACCGCCGCCCACCAGGACGACATGCCATCCACCAGCTCGCGCCCATCTTCCAGCGTCAACCGCACCCCTCTGGCACTGGCCACAGGAAAGGTAGGCAAGGGTTTCGAGGTGGAGGTATAGGGGTGCCAGAGATGATCGCGGTCGAAGGCCAGGTCGGTGGTCATGGGGAAATCCAGTGAAACACAAGGGAAATGAAGGATGGCAGGCAGGCGTTAAAAGTTCAAAGCGCGAGGTGGTGGCACCGTAGGAACGTAGCGTAGCGAAGTAACGCACGTTGTGCAGTGCGGCCCGAAGGGTGAGCGCAGCGAATACACCTCTTGAGGGGCGAACCGCGTGTCAACGCGGAATCGGCCGAAGGCCGATCAGGAATGTCAGGGCTCAACAGGCTTTTCTGGAAAGGGATGGGAGTAGCTGCGATACCATTTCCTCGCCAAGGCTCGGATTCGCACCTCAAGAGGTACTCCTACAGCGGCTTCGTCGCAATGCCTAGAGCGCAACCAGATCATTGAGGGATTCCTGCAACCCTTCGCACTGCGCCGTTTCCGGCACCAGCACCAGCAACCAGCCCATGGCGTCCACCGGTTTGCCCGCAGGGATAAGGTTGTCACACAAAGTCGGCAGGGTGGCCAGTAACCAGCGCTCCCCTTCCAGCTCCACCTGCTGCAGCTGCCGCTTGAATTCCGGCAACCGGGTGTCTTCACCGGCCTTGCGGCGCACCGCCCGCAACGGGCGCAGGTAATCGGCTTCAAACTGTCCGGCCAGCTCTGCCATGCGGCGCCCTACCCCGGCATCCGGTTGCTTACCTGACTCTGCCAGCCACAGGCCAGACAGCAACAGGGCCACCGGCACCTGGTAATCGTCCTGCAGATGCAGGCAAGCCCGCTCAAAATTCTTGTGCTGCCATCGCCCCAGGGCATAGCGCCACAGATCCTGCTTTATGGAGTCGTCCACGGTTCCCCCGTTACGTTTGCTGGCTTACACTGCGCCGGTTCTCATCAACCCCGGATTACCCCATGCTCTCTCTGGAACACATCAACCTTCGCCGTGGCCCCGACCTGTTGCTGGAAGACGCCAGCGTGGTCCTGCACAAGGGCTGGCGTGTGGGGCTGGTGGGCCGCAACGGCACCGGCAAGAGTTCGCTGTTCAAGCTTATCATGGGCGAACTGGAGAGCGACGGCGGCAACCTGAACCTGCCCTCGGACTGGCGCCTGGCCATGATGGCCCAGGAAGTACCGGCACTGGAACAGCCAGCCATCGATTATGTGCTTGACGGCCACCGCGCCCTGCGCCGGGCAGAGAAAACACTGGCAGACGCGGAAATCGCCGGTGATAACCACGCCATCGCCCATGCCCACGGCGAGCTGGAAGCCCTGCACGCCTGGCAACAACCGGCCCGCGCCGCCACCTTGCTGGCCGGCCTTGGTTTCAGCGAAACCCAGCAACAACAGCCGGTGGCCAGCTTCTCCGGTGGCTGGCGCATGCGTCTGAACCTGGCCCAGGTATTGATGAGCGATGCAGATCTGCTGCTGCTCGATGAGCCCACCAACCACCTGGATCTGGATGCCATCCTCTGGTTGCAGAGCTACCTGATACAGCAACCGGGGGCACTACTGGTGATCTCCCACGACCGCGCCTTCCTGGATGCCACCGTCAACCAGATCCTGCATATCGAACACAAACAACTGAAGCACTACAGCGGCGGCTACTCGGATTTCGAACGCCAGCGCGCCGAGCAACTGTCCCTGCAGCAGAAGATGCACGAGAAGCAGCAGGCCCAGGTAGCCCACATGCAGAAGTTCATCGCCCGCTTCAAGGCCAAGGCCTCCAAGGCCAAACAGGCACAAAGTCGGGTGAAGGCACTGGAACGGCTGGAACTGATTGGCCCGGCCCACGTGGATTCCGGCTTCAGCTTTGAATTCCACAGCCCGAACAAACTGCCCAACCCCATGGAAAACCTGGATGCGGTGCAGTGCGGCTACCCGGGCGCACCGATTCTTGACCAGGTCAGCCTGAGCCTGCGCCCTGAATCGCGCATCGGCCTGCTCGGCCCCAACGGCGCCGGCAAGTCCACCCTGATGCGCACCCTGGTGGGTGAACTGGCGCCACTGGGTGGACGCTTCGAAAAAGACGGCGACCTGGTGATCGGCTACTTCCACCAGCAACAGGTGGACCGGCTGGCCGCCGACGACGCCCCCTACCAGATGATGTCCCGCTTTTACCCCAAGTGGAGTGAATCGCAGCTGCGCAGCGAGCTGGGCCGTTTCGGTTTCCACGGCGATGATGTGTTTGCACCGGTGGGCCGTTTCTCCGGTGGCGAAAAAGCCCGCCTGGCGCTGGCTATGATCGTGCAGGAAAAACCGGCGCTGCTGCTCCTCGATGAGCCGGCCAACCATCTGGACCTGGACATGCGCGAAGCGCTGACCATGGCGCTGCAATCCTTCGAGGGTGCGGTGGTGCTGGTGTCTCACGATCGCCACTTGCTGGAAACCACCGTGGACGAGTTCTATCTGGTGGCCAACGGGTCAGTGAGTCGATTCGATGGCGACCTGGATGACTACGGCCGCTGGCTGCAACAGAACCGCCGCGACGGCAAACCCGTCAAGGAAGACAAGCCCGGCGACGGCCTCGATGCCAAGGCCCGCCGTCAACAGGCTGCCCAGCAACGCCACCAGCTGCGCCCGCTGAAAAAGCAGGTGGAAAAACTGGACAAGCAACTCAGCCATTGCGACCAGACGCTGGCCGAGATCGAGACAGCCCTGGGCGACGAAGCCCTGTATACAGACGACAGTCGCAAAAACGAAATGAATGGATTACTCGGCGATCAGGCGCGTCTGAAGAAACAGCACGACGAACTGGAAGAGCAGTTACTGGAAGCCATGGAGTCGCTGGAGCAAGCCGAAAGTGAACTCACCGACTGATTCTGATGCGTTCACTTTCAGGCTTTGCTCGCTACATTTGCACCAGGCGTGTCTGATACACCACCGGACCGGTGGGCTGGCCGGTCGGTGAGCCACCCGCCGGTTCCAGGCTGATCGCCAGAGAGCGGGACTGTAACAACTGGCGCACCTGCTGATCGCTGAGATCAATCTGCAACCGGGCACCACCCGTAGGCAGCAACGCCAGTGATATCGGCGCGCCCGACTCCGGCAACAACCACAACTGGTAATCCCTGCCACCGTCCGCCGGCTGAACCGGCGGCATGGCCTTCACGCTCAGGCGATGATCCGCAGAGGCATTCACCAGCCACAGCGGCTCCGCCTGCTGACTCTGCACCACACCTACATAATGTGTGACCACCGGCGGTGACGGCGTCCAGAGCAGCAAGGCAAAAACCGCCAGCACGGCGATACCCGTACTCCAGCGCCAGGCGGTCAGGGTCTGCCACCACCGCGACGCCACCGGTGCCGTTCCCGGGAAGAGCCGTTGCTCGATGCTATTCCACACGGCCTTCGGGGCGGCCTCTTCCGGCAAGGATTCATTGAAAGGCTGCAGCCGTCGCTCCCAGTACCATACCTGACGACGCACCCGGGCAGAGACCATCATCCAGCGCTCAAAACGTCGCCTGGCGGCGCCCTGCAGCGTGCCAACCACATATTCTGCGGCCAGCGCATGATTACGTTCGTAATTATCCGGCTTCATGTGTCCAGACACCGGCGCAATACATCCAGCCCGCGACGAATCCAGCTTTTTGTGGTTCCTAACGGCTCGCCCATGGCGACCGCCAGCTCCTGATGAGTGAAACCACGAAAGTAGGCCATCTCGATACTGGAACGATACCGTTCATCCAGATCTTTCAGGCAGTGATTGAGTCGTTGACGATCAAGCTGATTGCCAACGTTATCCATTGGGCCCGGTGTGTTGCTTTCCTCACGATCACTGACGCTATCGTAATCCGCTTCGTGGCGGCGGCGGCGCAAGGCATCAAGACAGCGATAACGGCCTATGGACATCATCCAGGTCTGCACGCTGCCGCGGTCACAATGGTATTCGCCGGCGTGGTGCCAGACCTGAATATAGGTTTCCTGAAGCACGTCACAGGCCTCATCACGATCACGCAGCAAGTGCACACACATGCCAAATACGGCGCGATGGGTTTTCTGATAAAAACCAGCAAAAGCCTGACGGTCGCCCTGAGCGATTCGAGCCAGCGCGCGTACTAGTCCGTCGTCTGCTTCCGCCATGACGAGGCACCCCCTGTATTACCATAAGTCGTTCCTCACTAATGACAGATGCGTTGTCGTTAATACGTGAAAAAAACCGATTTGGATGCACAAAAAAAAGAAAAAGAAATTCTGCATCCAGTTCCTCTCCTGACGCGTACTACCTACACACCGACAAGAAAGGAGATTCGTCATGCTATCCCGCCTTACCCTGCTTCCCGCGGCCTGTGCTGCCGCCACTCTGCTGGCCAGTGCCGGCACGATGGCATCCAGCCACCGAGAAGCGCCATTTATTACCGGTATGCCCAAAGTCGACGGTACGGATTTCTACATGTTCAACAGTTATGAATCCGGCCGAGAGGGTTATGTCACTCTGATCGCCAACTACCTGCCCCTGCAGGATTCTTATGGTGGTCCCAATTATTTCTCACTGGATGACGACGCCATCTATGAGATCCACATTGATAACGATGGCAACGCGCAAGAAAACATTACCTTCCGTTTCCAGTTCAATACCGAACGCCGCGACCTGGCGGTCGATGTAGGCGGCACCTCTGTCCCCGTACCACTGATTAATATCGGCGCGGTAACCGGCCAGAACAACGATGCCCAGAATGTACTGGAAAGCTTCACCGTAGAAATGGTGACCGGCGACCGTCGTACCGGCAACGTACAAAACCTGACCAAGGCCGGCAGTGGTGACAGCAGCTTTGCCAAACCGCTGGACAACATCGGCACCAAATCCATTGGTGACTACGAAGCCTACGCGGACAACTTCATCTACGACGTCACCATCCCTGACTGCCCCATGCCCGGCCGCGTATTTGCCGGACAGCGCCAGGAAGGCTTTGTCGTTAACCTGGGTGAAGTCTTCGATCTGGTCGCGTTGAATCCGCTGGGTGCACGGGACTCGCGCAGAAACATCATTGCCGACAAGAACATCACCAGCCTGGCATTGGAAGTCCCGGCTGACTGCCTCACCGGTGACAATACCGTCATCGGCGGCTGGACCACCGCAAGCGTCCGGCAGGCCACAGTCATCAATCCGGCACCCCAGGGCTCAGAGACTACCGGCAGCAGTAACGCCAAAGGCCCTGCAGTGAAAGGCGGCGCCTTTACCCAGGTGTCCCGTCTTGGCTCTCCGCTGGTCAATGAAGTGGTCATCGGCCTGCCCGACAAGGACCGTTTCAACAGCAGTGAACCCAAGGATGATGGTCAGTTTGCTACCTATGTGACCAACCCCAGCCTGCCTGCGCTGGTAGAAATCCTGTTCGGTGTACCGGCACCGGAAACGCCCCGTAATGACCTGGTCACTGTCTTCCTTACCGGTGTGCCCGGGGTCACTCAATTACCCACCGTTACCGCCAGCGAAATGCTGCGCCTGAACACCGGGATCCCGGCCACGGCAGCAGGTGGCCAGAATGATCTGGGTGTTGCAGGTGGCGACTTTGCCGGCTTCCCCAATGGCCGACGCCCGATTGATGATGTGGTAGACATCGCCCTCACTGCGGCTGAAGGCTTCCTGTGTGGCGCCGACGTGAACGGTGAAGCCGCGGGTGGCGAAATTGGCTCCTGTGGTACTCAGGACATGCAGGTCAACGGTGGCGCCATCGTCAACGACGGCGCCCTGCCCAACGCGGCGGACTACCTGACCCGTTTCCCCTACCTGAACACCCCACTGCCCGGCGCCGATAACGTTGCCGCAGCAGAGTGAAGGAGGACATCATGCGATATCTACTGGCTACCATCATCAGCCTGAGTGCATTGGTGCTGAGCGGGTGCTTTGGCAGTGACAATGACCGTCCCCGCCAGCAGGCGCCGGTGGCGATCAACTACACCGCCTTTGTGAAAGCTCAGCTAGCCACTAGCGGGGATACCCGGGATCCGGTTCCCATCAATGATACCCGCTTCATTTTTCGTGATCTGAATAACCCGAACGCCTATGACGATGTATTGGCAGCGGAGAAATGAAACCAGCCTCCACTACCGCGATGCGGTAGTGGAGGCTTTTCACCCGCACGTTTCAGAGAGCTTCTCCGGGACTGACAAAGGCGCCAAAATATGGCGTCTTTTGTCGGTTGCGGTGACTCTCTTTTTGTTTTGCATGGCGGCCCCCGCAAGCGCCGCCCCCTATACACCGGGCGGGGACCATGTGGTTCTCGCCCGCCTTCCCCAGGTTCCGGCAACGCTGAAGGCGCCTTCTCCAACCAGCGACCTGTCAGCAGCGCTGGCACTGGCCCGCTCACAGATTGACTATGCCAGTGCCCAAGGCGATCCCCGCTTTCTCGGTTACGCCGAGGCCACGCTGGCTCCATTCAGTCAGGACATGTCGTCACCGGCAGCCAACCTGCTGATGGCCCGTATCGAACAGCAACGTCATCAATTTGCCCGTGCCCGTCATCGCCTGACACGACTGCTGGAGCAGTCACCCAACCAGGGACAAGCGTGGCTGATGCTGGCCAATATTGACCGGGTACAAGGCCGGCTCGATGAGGCCCGGCAGGCTTGCCAGGCAGCATCCCGTACGCTGCCGCCCACCACCGTTTTGCTCTGTCAGGCCAGCGTCCAGGCCATCACGGGCCAGCGGGAGCAAGCCTATCGCACCCTGCAGGCCCTGGCATCCAGCCCGGCCGCCCCACAGGGAAAATCCGCCCAATGGCTGAACACCCTGAGCGCGGAAATAGCGCTGCAACAGGGCCGTCTCGAACTGGCAACCGAGCACCTGCGTGACGCCTTGCAACAGGCCCCGGATGATCCCTATCTACGCTACCTGCAAAGTGACCTGTGGCTGGCCAGCAACCAGGCACCGGCGGTCATCCGCGATCTCACCAACTGGCAGGACAGGGAAGGCGCCTTGCTGAGGCTGGCCATTGCCGGGCAACGCCTTGAGCACCCTCAGGCCCAGGCCTGGCGGCAGGACTACCGGGCCCGCATGGCCGCTGACCAGGACACCGGTCGCCAGCGCCACTTGCGCGAGCACGCCCGCTTCCTGCTTGAAGTAGAGTCCGATCCGCAAGGCGCCCTCACGCTGGCCCGGGAAAATTGGCAGCAACAACGGGAACTGGCTGACCTGCGACTGCTGCACGCCAGCGCCATGGCCGCCGACGATCAGGCAACCTTGAGCCAGTTACAGGCCTTTGTAGACCGATACCAGGTTGACGATGCCCAACTCACTCAACCTGCCAAGGGAGCCAGTGAATGAAACTCCTGTCTTTGCTTTTCCTGCTCTTGCTGGCCGGGCAGGCATTCGCCCACAAACCCAGTGACAGCTATCTGGTGATCAACAGCAATGCCGGCAACGCCCTGATTGAGGGTCGCTGGGATATCGCCCTGCGCGACCTGCAGCTGGTGTTGCCACTGGACCAGAATGGTGATGGCGACATCACCTGGGGCGAACTGCGCCGGCAGCAACGCAACCTGGACGCCACCGTACTCCCTGCACTCACCATCGAGGCACTGCACGGCGCGCAACGACACGCCTGCGCCCTCAACCTGACCCGACTGCAGGCCATCGATCATGTGGATGGCACCTACGCCGCCCTGCACTGGCGCGGCGACTGCCAGCGGCCGCCGGAGCAACTGGCCGTGGGCTACAGCTTCCTGTTTGATCGCGACCCCAGCCACCATGGCCTGCTACGGCTGGAGCAGGGAGATACCACCCTCACCGCCGTGTTCAGTAATCAGCATCGCAACCAGTTGATGGGGACCGATGTCGGGTCGCAATGGCAGGCGTTCCAGGGGTTCATCCGCCAGGGGGTACACCACATCCTGATCGGCTATGACCACATCCTGTTCCTGCTGACACTGCTGTTCCCGGCGGTACTGGTGTGGCAACGGGGTGGCTGGCAGCCAGCCCCCACCATCACCGGCGCGCTGACTCAGACACTGGCGATTGTCACCGCCTTTACGGTCACCCATTCGCTGACTCTGGCATTGGCGACACTGGGTATCATCACGCTACCTATCTGGCTGGTGGAGTCCGCCATTGCCATCACCGTAGCGTTGGGTGCAGCGGCCAACCTGGTGCCCCGCCTGTTTCCCAAACGCTGGGTAATGGCCTTTGTGTTCGGGCTGATTCATGGCCTGGGCTTTGCCTCGGTACTGGCCGATCTGGGACTCACCGACAGCGGAATTTTCCTGCCGCTGCTGGGCTTCAATCTGGGCGTGGAACTGGGACAGGTCGCCATTGTGTTGCTGTTTGTGCCAGCAGCCTATCTGGTCCGTAATACCGTGGCCTATCGACGGATCTTTGTGCCGGTAGGCTCGATAGCCATCATGATACTGGCCGGAGTGTGGCTGGCAGAAAGGCTGAGCGGCTCCTGACCAGGCGATCATCTTCCCCTCTTCTCCCGGGAGCCATGCGTGCATGGCGAAGGGTTTGGGGGGATCAACCGCCAACCCCTGAATAAAACGTAGGGTGGATTAGCCAAAGGCGTAATCCACCTTCATGCCGAGGGGAGCAGTGAGTATTTCCAACCATAAAAAAGCCGCTCCGGTTTCCCGGGGCGGCTTTTTTATGGTCGAACAACGCGACGGCGCGGCACCCAACGTTTCATCGCTGGCGCCACACCAACCCCGCGTTGCCACTTTCAACTTGAAACTTGCAAGGACGCTTACAAGATTTCGATGATGGTCGCGTTAGCAGTGCCCAGTCCTTCGCAGATAGCCAGCAGACCGTACTTGCCACCGCGACGCTTGAGCTCGTAAACCAGGGTTCCCATCAACTTGGTGCCGGTGGCACCCAGCGGATGCCCCAGCGCCTGGGCACCGCCGTTGACATTGAGCTTCTCGTAGTCGGCACCCACCGCCTTCATCCATGCCAACGGCACGGAACCAAACGCTTCGTTCACTTCATACAGATCGATATCACCAATGGTCATACCCGCCTGCTTGAGGACTTTTTCGGTGGCCGGAATCGGCCCTTCCAGCACCATGGTCGGATCGGACCCCACCACCGCCATGGCATGAATGCGGGCCAGTGGCGTGAGACCGTATTCTTTCACTGCCTTTTCGCTGGCAATCATCACCGCAGAAGCGCCATCGGTAATCTGGCTGGCATTCGCGGCACTGATATGGCCGCCTTCCTGCAGCGGCTGCAGGGCCTTGATCGCATCCAGCTCCGCTTCCCAGCGAATCCCCTCATCGACGATGTGCTCGTCGCTGCTGCCATCTTCCAGGGTAATCGGCACCGGAATGATTTCCTCATTGAAGCGGCCGGCTTCGGTAGCCGCGGCACCCCGCTTGTGAGAGTCGTAGGCGAACTGGTCCAGCTCGGCCTTGCTCACGCCGTACTTCTCCGCCATGCGCTCGGCGCCGATAAACTGGCTGAAGTTTTCACCGGGATAGCGCTTGCTGATTTCACCAGTAAACGGGTTGCCCATTTCCTTGACGGCGGTTACCGGAGCACCGATAGGCACCTGGCTCATGGACTCCACGCCGCCGGCGATGACCAGATCCTGGGTGCCACTCATCACCGCCTGGGCAGCGAAATGAATAGCCTGCTGGGAGGAGCCGCACTGGCGGTCGATGGTGACACCGGGTACGGATTCCGGCAGACAGGAGCTGAGAATGGAGGTACGTGCCACATTGAAGGTCTGCGGCCCGATCTGGCTCACGCAACCAAAAATCACGTCGTCCACCTTCTCCGGCGCCACACCGATACGGCCTACCACCGCATCAATCACCCGGCCACCCATATCCGCCGGATGTACCTTGCTCAGCCGACCATTCTTCTTGCCTCCGGCGGTACGCACCGCCGCTACGATATATGCCTCTGCCACCTTGCCTCTCCTCACACGTCGTTGACTGGTGAAAACTCGATAATGACCTTGAGGCTACGCTTGAGGCAGGGAACGGCTCAATGACAGAAAACAACGCGGCAAGCAGCCATTCGGTCACCGCTATGTCAGCGCAGGGCCGCCATACAGACGGTAAAGTTCGAAAAAATCGATTAAATCGCCCAGCCAGTTCCGCTGTTTCATCAAACTGTTCCAGCTCATCCTTGTCATCACTATTCTGACGCTCACATTCGCTGAACCGTCACCGCTGGCATAACGACAACTCTCTGCAGAAACAGGCAATAACCGTCCAGCAACCCAATACCGCTACTGCACGCGCCGGCACTACTGTACGCGCAGCAAACGTAACACGGAGGCGCACTGCACCTCCGCAGTTGGACACGGAGCCATGAAACACACAGAGAGACAGACAGCTGTTGCCAATTCCCATGGGACGGCCATGACCGGGCTGCTTGTGATCCTTCTCGCCAGCCTGGCAGTGCCCGGCACCAGCAGCGGGGCCACCAATGTCGATACCGTGCAGCTGGCCCGGGCCGGCGACCCGGCATTCGAAGAGCAGCGCCCACGTCGCCCCCGCACCAACCCGGCACAGGAGCGGGAAACCGGCAGCTGGTCCCTGACCCTGGATAACGATCTGCTGGTCCCGGGCAGCCGGGATCAGGACTACACCTATGGCATCAGTGTCGCCGCCACCGGTACCCGTGCCCGGGACTTTGCCCTGTCACTGAATACTCCGCTGACCTGGATCGACCGGTTGACCGGGGTGGAGGGCATCACCAACAGCAATGTCCGGGGCCATAGCTTCGAGGCCGGCATCTTCGGGTTCACCCCGGAAGACAAGGAAGCCGAGGCCCCGTTGTATGACGACCGCCCCTACGCCAGCCTGCTGTATGTCTCCAGCAGCCGGGTACAGGTAGACCCGGCCAAGCAAGTGGCCTGGCACAGCTCACTGACAGTCGGCGCCATGGGTCTGGACCTGGCCGGTGATATCCAGAACGGGGTCCACAAGGTGATTGGTAGTGACCGGGCGGAGGGCTGGGAGCATCAGGTCAGCGACGGCGGCGAACCCACCTTCCGCTATGCCGTGGCCCGGCAGAAAATCCTGCCCGTTTCCACCGACAACCTGGAAGTGAAGAGCACCGTGGAAGGCTCGCTGGGCTACCTCACCGAAGCACGCTGGAGCCTGAGCTTTCGCGCCGGACGTCTGCATACACCCTGGTGGCAGACCAGCCCGGAACTGGCGCACTACGGTGAACGCAACAACGCCACCGCCATGAGCCAGGATCATGAGCATTACCTGTGGGGCGGCATCGCTCTGGTGGGCCGAGCCTACAACGCCTTTCTGCAAGGCCAGTTCCGTGACAGCGAAGTGAGCTACGACAGTAACGAGCTGAACCATGGCGTGGCCGAAGCCTGGCTCGGTTATACCTGGGCTTTCAGCGACGGCTACCGGCTCAGCTATGTGCTGCGCGGTCACACTTCCGAACTGAAAGACGGCGTGGGCGATCGCAATGTGTTGTGGGGCGGACTGGTGTTTGCCAAGACTTTCTAGGGCCGATTCAGACCACATCCATTCACTGTTCCGGCGTTGCTCGAAAACAAAGGACGGCGGTCACCTCCATACCGAATCTTTTACTTTGCAAGCAACGCTGCAACGGCGGCCCAGGATTTCAACGCTTCCGCGTAGGAGACCGTATCCGAGGATTCCCAGGCAAACAGCGTATCAATCTCTCTGGCGAATACTGTGCCGTCCATGGCCATGCCAGCTAGTCCTGTTCCCCGATATGCTTGAGCACCAGCGCCGCCAGACCGTTGGCATTGCCAAAATAATCCAGCAACTCAATGGTGAGATCGGGAAACCGTTGTCGGGCATCTTCCACCTGGGCCGGGATGTCCTTGCCCACGTGTTTTCCCTTGTTGAAAAACAACGGATACAGCTGCACACGGGTAACCGGCTGGTGCTCCAGTTGCTGAATCGCCTCCACCAGGGAAGGCTGCGCCAGCTCGAGGAAACAGGGCAGCACCGCCACGTATTCCTCGCCCGCCCCATGGGCGGATTCCGCCACGGTTTCCACCAGGGCACGGAATTCATCGTTGGCAGTGTCACTACGGCTGCCATGGGCCATGATTAGCAGGGCTTTGGACATGGGGGCTCTCCCTCATCAATCTTTCTGTAGGAGCGTCGCTGACGGCGCGATAACCCACGTAAATCAAAAGCAATTTCACCACAGAGGGCACAGAGCACACAGAGAAAACCCATTCTTTTCCTCAGTGATCTCTGTGCCCTCTGTGGTAAATACCGATTTTCAGGTTTTGGGTTTATGCACTTCGCTCACCCTTTGGGCCGCACTGCTTGCGTTACTCCGCTTCGCTGCGCTCCGACAGTGGCTTCGTAGCCAGTTCGTGACTGGTTTCGACGACGATCCCATGCCGCCTTGCCAGCGCGTCCCGGTCATCATCGTAGCCGCCACCGATCACCGTGGCCACCGCTATTCCCCGCCGGCGGCAGCGCTCGATCACGCCCCGCTCACGGTCGGCAATGCCCTGCTCGGAAACACACAGCCGCCCCAGTGGGTCATGCTCGAAAATATCGACACCGGCATCATAAAGCACCAGTTGCGGGCGCACGGTATCGAGCAGGTTTTCCAGGGTTTCGAACACCGTATCCAGATAATCCCGGTCAGTCATACCCAGCGGCAAGCCCACATCCAGATCGCTTTTCTGCTTGCGCACCGGAAAGTTTTTTTCGCAATGAAGGGAACAGGTAAAGGCCCGCGGCTCATCCGCGAGCATGGCGGCGGTGCCATCGCCCTGATGCACATCGCAATCGAAAACCAGCAGACGCTCCACGGCGCCGCTGGCCAGTAACTGTTTCGCGGCGAACGCCAGATCATTGAAGATACAGAAGCCGGAACCGAAATCGTAATGGGCGTGATGGGTACCACCGGCCAGATGGCAGGCCAGGCCCTGTCTCAGGGCAAGCTGCGCCGTAAGCAGGGTTCCCATGGGGGCAATGCAGGTGCGCTTCACCAGCCCCTCGCTCCACGGCAACCCCAGGCGACGCCGGGCCTTGTGATCCAGGGTGCCAGCAACGATGTCCGAGACATACTGCGGACAATGGGCCTGGCCCAACAGGGCCGCCTTGGCCCGGCCCGGACGAAATTCGTTGTCGCCGTGGGCTATCCCCAGCCCCCGCAAGTGCCCATGCAGCCGGCCGAACTTTTCCATGGGGAAACGGTGTTCGCCGGGAAAGGGAAAGCTGTAATCGGGGTGGTAGACCAGGGGCAGCACGGCAGACCATAAGGTGAAAAACAGTTACCACATTGTGGCGGCCGATGCTTCCCGGAGCAACGACTCCGGCCTGCCTGGCCCCTTAAAACAACCACTCCAGACCATGCCGCGCCTGGTTACGGGCATTTTCGGTAATCACCTCGCCGTGGGCCAGGCTGAGTTTTTCGAAGGGCCATTCCAGAATGCGGGTGATGCTGGCGCGGGCCTTTCTGCGGTTCAGATACACCAGCCGCAGGATCGGGTGCCAGCCGGGCTTTTGCCACAGACCACCCAGCTTCAGATACCAGCGGGTAAAGCCATGGTCACACTGGCGGAAGTTTTCGATCAGATCGGCGGCGATCAGGGTACGGCTGGCGGGATGATAGAACACCGTCTCTTGCAACATGGAGCCTTCGATAAAGACCAGCTCGAAATCGTCCCCCCAATCCGGGTGCGGGGTTTCCGACAGGGTGGCATCCAGGGTCAGATCCTTGCGCTTGCCCGCCAGTTTGGCCGGGCCATGCAAAAGCGCATCCGGGTAACGCTGTTTTACCTCGGCGGCAAACACATGGTGGAACAGATTCGGGCAGACGATATGTTTCACCTCACCCAGTGCCGCCAACTCGGCTGCCAGATCCTCATCCACCGGTACCGGCGAATGCAGTAACAGACCGCCGCTGGACAGCTTCACCACCGTCATGCGGGACCCCACATGCAGGCCCATGAAGGCGTGAGGGACGGCGACGTGCCAGATGGTGTCGGTAAGCGATTGAAGCTGGCTCATGGTGTGATCCTTCCGTGTCTCTGAACCATCAAGACTAAAGGCCAAACACGCGGCTATCCATGGCTTTGTCGTAACGGCTCCAGCAGCTTTTCAGTGCCGTCCATTTTCAACATCAGCGCCAGCGCCATCAGCCGGCCCAGCTCGCCGTTGGGGAAACCCTTACTGGCAAACCACAGCAGGTAGGGTTCAGGCAGGTCGATCAACACCCGCCCCTGATACTTGCCGAACGGCATGGTGCGTTCGATCAGGGCTTTCAGATCTTCCTGTTTGAAATCCATAGAGACTCAGCGGTAACGGCGACGCAGGCGGCGGTGACGATGGCCAAAAAAGGCGCGAATAATCGCCGACGTGACTGTCGGCAATACCCGCGGCTCGAACACCAGGGTGTCGAGAAGCCTACAGCCAGTGTCGCTATCCTCCAAGCGTCTTTCATGACGCCAAGCTCGCATACCAGTCATGGGCGAGGCCTCCACGAAGCCTTCTCCGGGAGTGAGGGACAGCAACGTCAGGTCCGAATACCCTATCGGCAGCCAGCCAAACAGTTTGATGGAACTACGAAACAGCGGCTTACCCGGCGTCAGTGGCACGTCCTGCAATCCCTGGACACCCGCCGGAGCCCCCATGGTCAGCCAGGGTCGCATTTCCTGGTTGATGCCTTCCATGGCAGTCATTGCCTGCCACAGAGCAGCCCGGCTCACCGGCAACGCACTGGAAAATTCCAGTCTGATCAACATGACTCCTTTTCCTCTGCACATTGCTGGCCGCCCTGTTCATCGCGTACCTGACGCAGAATCGACAGGGCGCTGTGGGTAAACAGGCCGGCAATCGCCAGCGCCACCAGCAGGTCCGGCCAGCGGCTGCCCAGCCAGAGCACCAGGCTGCCGGACACCAGCACCGCCAGATTGGCCAGCGCATCATTGCGCGAACACAGCCAGGCGGAACGGATATTGGCGTCCCCTTGCCGATGACGCAGCAGCAACAGGGCACTGACCACATTGGCAACCAGCGCCAGCCCGGCCACCCCCATCATCATCTCTCCCTGGGGAGCGCTGCCCTGCCACAGGGCCCAGACACTGTTGGCCAGCACCACCACGCCCATGATCAGCAGGGAGAACCCCTTGATGCGGGCGGCCCGCAGCCGCCAGGCCAGGGACTGGCCCAGCGCCCACAGGGTCAGGCCATAGGTGGCCGTATCGCCGAGGAAATCCAGCGCATCCGCCTGCAGGGCGCGGGAGTCCGCCAGCACCCCGGAGGTCGCCTCCACCACAAACATCACCGCATTGATCAGCAGCACCAGCCACAGCACCCGGCGGTATGCCGGCGCCGGGCTGGCCTGGATATCGGTATCGCAACAGCCCATCAGTCAGTCTCCATCAGTTCACGCAGGTCATCGGCAATCGGCATGGGTTGTAGCGGGTTGACGTTGGCGCCGCCGGTATTACCCAGGGGCACCCACAGCCGCGACAACAGCATGGCCGCCAGCAGGCGCAACAACTGACCACGCACTTCGCGGGCATCCAGGCGCTGCCACCCCACTTTCAGCATCCACCAGTGGCTCTGCACATGGGGGGTGACCCGGGTCTGGCCCAGCACGTGGGCTCGCTCCAGCAGCGCGAACGCCTGCTCCCAGCGGCGTTGGCGGTAAGCCAGACGCGCCTCGCTCATCGCTGTCCCGAAGGCCTGTCGCTGTCGCTCATTCATGAAAAGCTCCTTGAACCCATACCGTTATGTCACCATTAAAAAAGCTATAGTGACTACAGGTTCAAGCCCCGGAGGCGCCATGAGCACCCTTTTTTCTATCGGCACCCTGAGCAAGGCCGCCGGCTGCAAGGTGGAAACCATCCGCTACTACGAAAAGATCGGCCTGATGCCCGAACCCGCCCGCAGCGAAGGCGGCCAGCGACGCTATCACCGCAAGCACCGCGAACGGCTGCAGTTCATTCGCCACAGCCGGGAGCTGGGCTTCACCCTGGATGATATTCGTGAACTGCTGGCCATGAGCGAGCAACATGGCCACGCCGACAGCATCGCCCGCCGCCACCGGACTGCCGTGCAAAACCGCATCCGCTCGCTGACGGCATTACGCGATGAACTGGACCGGATGATCGAAGAGTGCGAACAGGGGCATACCGGCGAGTGCCGAGTCATCGAGGTACTCAGCGATCACCAGGAATGCAGCGGCGATCACTGAGGCTTTTTTGCCGTTTACCCCATATGGGGGAAGCTCATTTCTGCCCAGTTTCTACAATGAAGGAGCCTCTGGAGAGCTTCTTGCGTATTCAGCGTGGCCTGAAGGGTGCAGCTGTTGTGTTTTGTCGCGACGGACAGGGTGGCCCCCTTTCCTAGCGACAAAGCGCAGCGGATGTGCCCTTCAGGCCGCGCCCTCCGGGTCTTCCAGGCTGGCCCGCACTCGTTCGATGGGTGGACACACACCTTCGATATTGCGCCCCTCTTTACCTTGGCAGAGAGGGCGAGCCAGCCTGAAAGACTGAGCATGCAAGAAGCTCTTCAGAGGCTCCTTAATGGAACGACGATTCCCGGTTGAGGACACACCGGGCCAAACCGATGGACAGAAAAGGGGAAGATCATGAAATGGACCTTTGGCATTGCCGCACTGCTCGCCTCGCAATTTGCCGTAGCCGACTATTATTCCAGCCTTGACGACGACACCTGCTGGGATGGCCGCAACAGCCGCGGCGGCCCCTGCATGGAAGTGCACGACACAAAATGGAGCCAGTACACCGAGGGACGCTTTACCGTCACCTTCCGCAACACCTGCAACAACCGTATTTATGCCCGTTTCTGCAATGAGCGCGATAACGGTTCCGAAGATTGCGGCGCTTCCGGCATTTCAGCAGGCAACACCAAGAGCTGGTCTACCAGCAACGCCAATGGCCGCTATACCTATAACTGGATCGGGGTAGAAAAAGGCTCCAAGGACTGGGTCTGCTCCGGCAAGGTATCCAACTGGCACGATTGAAACAGACGATAGAACTTCGCCTTGCGAGCAAGGCTCCAACGGGGCACGGATGCTGGTCAGAAACCCGCTGTTGGAGCGTTGCTCGCAAAACGAAGAGTTTTACTCCCCTCCCGCCATCAATCTCTCTTGCTTGCTGAAGAAACCGATCACCCTAGCCAGAGATGGTTATCCCACCAGCCATCAGGCAGTGTCAGCCAGTGGCTTTGCACTGCACCGCCGGTGCAGTCGAAGTAACGGCATTTGCCCTGCCCGGAAGTCACCGCGAAACCACCGGGTACTGCACCAACTCCAGCACAGTCCGGCATGGGCGCATCCACCACGGTGGCGGCACTATCCAGATCCCAGATGAAAAAACGGTTGCCGCGCGGGGCGGTCATTGCCACTAGTCTTTTTTCGCTGTGGATGGCAATGCTGGCGGTGTACTGGTTCATTATCGCCAGTTGCGATTCACTCACCGGGAAAGGGTGATATGCCTCACCGGGGCGCTTGATGGCCAGTAATGGCACCTTGTCCCAGGCCGGGCCGTGGTATTGCTGGCCGGTGATCACGGTGCCGTCACTGGCCACGGCCAGATGCCGAATACTGTTTTTCTGCTGCGGCAGGGTTTCTTTACTGAGCAGCTCACCCTGGCGATCCATGATCACCAGGCTCGGCGCCATGGCCGGTAAATTCATTTCCTTCCGGCTGCCGCCTTCGGTACGAATACCGCCGTTACCAATCACCAGGGATTCGCCGTCCGGCAACCAGGCAAGTTGATGCGGGCCCACACCATGGCTGGACACCTCGCCGTCATGGATTAGCTGCAGACGCGTGCTATCCAGCCGATAGCGGCCCAGCACGCCGCGTCCCGGTTCACGGGTATCGTTTTCCGTGGCGTAAAGCCACCGGCCACTGTTGTGGAAGACAGCGTGACCGTAGAAATGCCGTTGCGGCTGGCTGTGCAGGGTCTGCAGAAGAGTGCCGTCACGCAGATCGACCAGGTAGCTTTCCCGGGACGGACGACGCCCCACAAACAAGGCAAGAGGCAGGAAAGGATGCCCGCAAATGTCGTGGCAACGCTCCGTCACCGGAGTCGCAAAAGCGCGCCGACCATCAAGAAAATAACCGACCGCATAATGCTGGCCAGCATCATCATTGCGGGCGGACAATAGCAGCGGCGATTGGCCTCGCCCGGACCAGACGGTCCAGCCGCCCAGGGCGGCGGTGCCGGCTACCGCCGCACCAACGCCCAGTAATTGTCGTCGTGTCAGTGGCATAACGGACTTCCCCAAAAATTGCTAAATCCTGCTGAAGAAGCACCCTTTGAGGTGCAAACCGCGCATCAGCGCGGCGGGAGCAATGCATGTTTACTGCAATGATGTCCGGGCGGCCTTATCCGTCTCTGAAACACCTGATCGCCCTGCGGACGATTTCCGCTGACGCGGTTCGCACCTCAAGCGGTGCTCCTACGCGGCTTCGTAGAAATCTAGTCGCCGTCGTTGGCGTTGAAGCCGATCTGGATGCCCAGGTGCCGGGCCAGATCGTCTTGCTGCAGCGTTTCCATGGCATCCAGGTTCTGATACAGCGACTGCAACTGCGCCTGGCGGGTCGGGTCCTGCACCAGTTCCATCAACGGCGCCGGCAAGGCTTCCAACTGGTCACGGATTGTCTTGTAGGCCTGGTCGATATCAGCCACCAGTCCGGCATCCCCTACCAGGGAACGGACCCGCTCCCACACCGCCTGGGCGCCCGCCAGGGAGGCCTGCAGGTTTTCCGTGGAATGACGGCTGCGCCAGGCTTCCGCCTGATAGGGTTGCGGCACGCCGCTGTTGAGCCGGCCCATGGGCGTACCCAGCTTTTTCTTCAGGGTATCAACACCGGTGACCTGAACACGCAGGATGCCACCCAGAGCCTCATCCGCATTGGCGTAACGCGCATTGGGGAAGCTCGTGAGCTTATCCAGCATTCCTTCGGGCTGCTGCCATAGGGCAAGCACCTGATCAGACAAGGTCAACTGGTGACGGGCAATGCCCGTCAGCAACGGGCAGTAGCGGTCTGGGTTTTCAGTGACAGCCGTCTGCTCATCGAAGAGCACATATTCAAACGCCGTCAGCCCCTGTACCACCACACTGGCACCTTCCAGTTGCGGCTGAGTCAGATCGGCAAATTCATCCAGCAAGTCCTCGGTCTGGCGCGCCACCATATTTCGCTTGTCCGGCCAGAACTGGACCTGCCAGCTACGATTGCCCTCGGACAATGGCCCGACCATCAAAGGCTGCAGGCGGGACCAGGCAGACTGGCTCTGGTGGAATGCCTGCTTCAGGCTGGCCAGTTCCTGATCGCCACTGCACCAGGCCCGGGTGCTGTCCAGCAGGGTCATGTTGCGACTTTGCCACTGTTGGTGCGCAGGCAGCAGCACCTGATCGGCCAGTTGCGTGGTGACCTGCTGGCGCGGATCACTGCAGGCAGCCAGCATCAGGGTGGTAATCAGCACTATCAGGCGTTGCATGGAAACCTCAGAATGAAAGCCAACAGGGTTACAGCGAATTCAGGAAAGCCAACAGCGCAGCGCGCTGCTCGGCGTCGAAGATGAGCACCGTGTCCCGGGAGCCGGCGGCTTCGCCACCGTGCCAGAGAATCGCTTCCATCAGGTTACGGGCCCGACCGTCGTGGAGGAACTGGGTGTGCCCGTTCACCGCCTCAGTAAGGCCAATGCCCCATAGCGGCGGGGTACGCCATTCCTGCCCATTGGCCAGGAATTCCGGACGCCCATCGGCCAGACCCGGGCCGACATCATGAAGCAACAGGTCGGTATAGGGGCGGATGGTCTGGTTGGCCAGCTCCGGTTCTGCCGCATCGGCGCCGGTGGTAAAGCTGGGCACATGGCAGCCCTGACAGTTGGCCTGGTGGAATAACGATTTGCCTTTCAGTACCTGCGGGTCATCCACATTACGGCGGGCCGGGACCGCCAGATTGCGGGTATAAAACAGCACGCTGTCCATGATGCTGTCGCTGACTTCCACCTCGCCACCATTGGGCATAGCCAGGCAATCGGTCTGGCTGGGCGCGCAGGAATCCGTCGTTACCAGGTGACTATTGAGCCCCATGTCGTTGGCAAAGGCTTCCGCATTCTGCTGTCGCAGGCTGGGCTGACCGGCCTTCCAGCCGAACCGGCCCATGGCCGTGGTGCCAGTGGCACGATCCCAGACCCGGTTGACCCGGCCGCTGATGCCATCATCGTCCTCGTCATGGGGATCGGCATGGGCCAACAGATCGGCTTCGGGAATGGCTTCCAGAAAGCCAAGGCCGATCATCGGCGGCGCAACGCGGGCGGAGTACAAGGTAGCGGGGTGCATGTCCCCATAGGCCAGATCGGAAAACTCCAGGCGCGGTTTGCGCAGTTCTACCTGGTGACCATCGGCAAACGTCATGGTCTGCAGCTCATAGGTGACCCGCACCCGACCTTCCGGTGACACCCCGGGGATGGCCGCATCCTGGAATTGGCCCCCGTAGTTGGGCTCTGGCACCAGACCGCTGCGGGTCAGGTCGTCGGTCGCGCTGGCAGGTACCGACAGACGCACCAGCATGGACACCGCCTGCTTGGCGTCCGGGGCCGGCGGATGGCCGCGACCATCCTTGATATGACAGTTCTGGCAGGCGTTGGTGTTGAACAGTGGGCCCAGGCCGTCCCGGGCATCGGTGGACGCCGGGGCAATCACCCAGGGATTGCGAAAGAAACTATTACCGACACTGAAATCCAGCCGCCGCGACGGCGACAGGTTGGCCAGCGGCAGGGAAAAAGCGTTCTGGTCGGTCTTGGTAACCGTGCCTTCGCCGGCCGACAGGTGCTCGCCGGGCTCCGCTTCGGTAAAGCTCGGGCCCTGGTCGCAGGCGGTCAGCAGAATGGCCAGAGTCAGCAGGAGATAACGCAAGGTATGAATATCCTTCTATCTTGATAGCGCAGCCACAGGGGCCACGCATGCAGGCTCAGCAAGGGCAGCAACCCTTCGCTGCCCTGTCACTGTTAATCACGATTTTTCAGAAACTATGGTTGGCGGTGTCCGGATTCAGGGCCTGGATATCCAGTACCAGGGCCGCCTTTTCGATGCGGGTGGTCTGTTCCACCAGGGCATCAATGGCCCCGTTCACCGTGGCAGCACCCTCGGCATTGCCCGGCGCGATCAGTTGATCGAAATGCACGCCGCTGGCGGCACTGTCGACTAGCGTCTGCAAGGCCGCCTCGCTGGCATTCAGGTCGGCTTTCAGTGCCTCGTCCAGCTGCGGTTCGCTGGCAGCCACCAGATCACTGAGGGACGGGCCGCTGACGGTTTCACCGTTTACCCGCTGGTACTCCCCCAGATAGACATTCTCGATACCCTTGCCGTTATAGAAATGGGAAAAGTGAGTGTTGTCACTGAAGCAATCATGCTCGTCTTCCGGCGAATGGGCGGCCAGGGCCACCTTCATGCGCTCACCGGCCAGCTCGCCCAGGGACAGGCTGCCCATACCGAACAACATCTTGCGCAGGCCGTTTTCCACACTGTCTGCCGCCAGGTCGGCGCGATAGTTGTCCTGGTCCGGCTGCCATTCAGCCACCATGGCTTCCAGATCACTGATCAACAGATCGGTCACCACGGTCAGGTAGTCGCGACGACGGTCGTTGTGGCCACCGGTGGCAGCCTCACCGGTAGCAAAATCCGTGGCCGGGCGTTCGCCGGCACCAGCATCGGTGCCATTCAGGTCCTGCCCCCAGAGCAGAAATTCGATGGCGTGATAGCCGGTGGCCACATTCACCTCGGACCCGCCCAGCTCGTTCAGGCTGGCCAGCAGATCGGCATCCAGCTCACTCAGATCCAGCTGCTGTTCGCCAATCTTCAATGACTGACTGGCAATGATATTGGCTCGGGCGCCCGGGTTACCCATCACCGCCTGATAATCGTCGGCCACGTAATCAATCAGGCCTTCATCCAGCGGCCAGGCATTCACCTGCCCCTCCCATTCATCCACCACGGCATTGCCGAAACGAAAGACTTCCGTCTGCATGTAGGGTACCCGGGCATCGCGCCAGGCCTGACGGGCTGCAGCAAGAGTCTCTGCATTGGGTTGCGCCAGCAGGGCATCAATCTGCCCACGCAATTCGCGAGCCTCGCTCAGGGCATCGCTGTAGGCAGCCAGCGCCAGGTCGGCATAGTGATTGATCACCAGCCGGGCACGGGCCTCGTCGTAGGCCGGTGCTGGCGTGGCAGCGGGTTCATCACTGCAGGCAGAGAGCAGCAGAGAGGCCAGCAACAGGCCCCCGGTAGAGACGCGGGACAGCATGGAATTCCTCGAATATCGTGTAACGGCAAGTGAACAGGCACCAGTCACAGGGGCACCCAAAAACTTCAAGACACAATAATGCGAATTATTCGCATTAATTTAAAGGGGCAAGGCAGCAAATTTGCTCTTTCATGGGGATTTTTTTCAGGCCCGGGGCGTTCACAGTAAATAAAGCGGGACTAGTGGTGAACCCAGTTCACAAAAGGCCTAGAATACCGCCGCCCTCACCCTCAACACCTCCCTGCCGTGAGAGAGGCCCGTCATGAGCACCGTTTTACTGATTTTGGTAGCACTGGGTTTTCTGTCCATCGTCGTCGAAGACATGGTCCACATCGACAAGGCCAAGACCACCCTGTTCTTCGGCTCCCTGGCCTGGCTGCTGTATTTTATCGCCCCGCCGGCCCATCTGAGCCACGACATCCTGATGGAACGGCTGGACGAAAACCTGCTGGATATCGCCACCCTGTGGCTGTTCCTGATGGCCGCCATGACCTTTGTGGCGTACCTGTCCGGCAAGGGCATTATCGACAGCATCGTCAACCGCCTGCTACCCACTCGCATCAGCGAACGCAAGCTGATGCTGCTCACCGGTCTGTTCGCGTTCCTGTTCTCCTCCCTGGCTGACAACATCACCGCCACCCTGGTGTGTATTGCCGTGCTGACGAACCTGAAGCTACCGGCGGAAAAGCTGCTGCGCTATGTGGTCCTGGTGGTGTTCTCGGTGAACGCAGGCGGTACTGCGCTGATCACCGGCGACGTGACCACGCTGATGATCTTTCTGGCGGACAAGGTGGAAATCCCCGACCTTCTCCTGCTCAGCCTGCCCGCCGCCGGCGCGGTTGCCGTACTGGCCGGCATGCTGTCGCTGGGGCTCAGCGGCGAGGTACAGATCCAGAAACAGGAAACCGTGATTGATCGAGGCGACAAGGTCATCGCGATACTGTTCTTCGCCACCATCCTCGGCACTATCGGTGCCAATGTGGCCTTTGGCATTCCGCCGGTGCTGTGCTTCCTGTTCGGGCTGTCACTGATGTTTCTGGTAGTGCAGTTCCTCAACAAGGACGAACCGGTGCTGGAATACATCCGCAAGATCGAGTTCGACACCCTGCTGTTTTTCCTCGGGGTACTACTGCTGGTGGGGATGCTCAAGGAGCTGGGCATGCTGGCCTACTTCCCGGCCCTGTACGATGTGATGCCCCCGGTAGCCGCCAACTTCCTGGTGGGGATCGCCTCGGCCCTGTTCGACAACGTGCCACTGACCGCGGCCCTGCTCAATTCCGGTATCGACATGACCCTGCCGGAATGGCTGTCACTGACCTATTCGGTGGGCGTGGGCGGCTCCCTGCTGATCATCGGCTCCGCCGCCGGGGTGATCGCCATGAGCAAGGTGGAAGTGCTGACCTTCGTCAGCTACCTGCGCTATTTCCTCTACCTGTTGGTGGCCTACAGCGTGGGCTTTGTGGCGGTGCTGGGGCTGGGGCAGTTGCTGGTGATGTAGGGGAGTCGATTTTTACCACAGAGGGCACAGAGCTCACTGAGGAAAAACCATCACCTTTGCTTTTGTATAGGGTGGATTAGCCGCAGGCGTAATCCACAAGAAACGCGCAATCCGTGGGTAACGCCTGCGGCTAACCCACCCTACATATACCCCGGAGAAACGGTTTTCCTCAGTGAGCTCTGTGCCCTCGGTGGTGAAAAAACGCTTTTGTCTTTAAGGCCTTTAACTCCAAACCCCGTCCAGCTTGAGCTGGTTTTTCAGTTTTCGCCAACGGGGTTCCGCCACCTGCGGGCGGGGCTTGAGCAACCGCAGTGGCAGCCATTGCTGCTGCGGTAGCTTATCCGCCCATTGCTCACCGGGCAGCATGGCATCCACTTCATAGCGCAAGCCCTGATGGTGATATTCGAAGGTCATCAGCCACAAAGTTTCTTCCCCGTCTTCGGGCTGGTTATATTGCTGAACCCCCACCACCCGGCCATCGATATTAATGCCGTATTCTTTCAACAGGGCACGCTCGTAGTAATAACCCACGCTGCTGTAAGTGGTAACAAACGCCATGATCAACACGCCGAAGCCGATCAACGCAAACAACGACGCAAACAGCAACAACCCCCAGTCTCCCGGGGAGTGCGCCCACACCAGCAGGCCCACACCCACGGACGCGAATGTCAGCCCCATAAAAAAGAGAATGCAGAAAAAACCCAGATGTTTGCGCAGGGATTGCAGCAGCAGCACGCCACTAAGTGGTTTGAGAGTCATCACAACACCGTCCGTCCATGGAGGGCGCAAGAATAGCGGGGAACATCAGCCAGCAAAAGTCAAAGGTTCAGTCCTTCACCTCCGGCTAATCACCTGCCCACAACAGCGAGTGAAAAGATTCCTGTGGCACGCCGGGCAAGCACGGCAGTAGCAAAACAGCAATCCGGCAATCAGTTAGCGCCGTAAAGATCCTTGTCCAGATCCATCAGGTCGCGATCCAGTTGCTGCCAGTTGCCCTGGCCATCCGCATCCATGTCGGCCAGTTCATGGTATTCATCAATGCGCTGCTGCAAATCGGTGAGCACATCCTGCAGGGCCAGCTGGTGACGTTCCGCTTCGGTACTGGAATCACCACTGGAACCGACGCCCCGGGCCTCCAGTTGCTCCAGTTCTGTTTCCAGTTCATCCAGCTTGCCCTTGATATCGGCCAGCATCTGTTTTGCATTTTCCACGGTATGACTCCTTGCAAGTCTCTGCATGAATCCGCTTCCAGATTGGCCCCATTGTTCCGCCCTGGTCAAGGCGATGCGTGGTAACGGTTTATTACGTCGGACAATCGGTCACCCAGGCCGCCTGAAATCTGGCCGTAACCCGTGGATTCCGTTACATTGCCAAGAGCATTCCACTCACCCATGGGCGTTGCGGACCAATAATGAAGAAAAACGTTGAACGGGCAGAACTGCTCAAAGACATGATTCAGGAAGCCATTGAAGACGGCGCCACCACCGTGGAAGAGGTGCACCAGCACATCGCCGGGCTGCCCTTCGACGCGCTGGAAAAGCTTGGACTGTTCGAAGAAAAGGCCGGCAACCTGAGAGACAAACAGCGTAAAACCATCGGCTTGGTATACGACACCATTCGCAAGGTCAATCAGGAAGTCGGCTCGCTGATTTCCGAACAATTTGCCGCCCTGGAAGACGCCCGCACCGCCTCGCGCAACATGGACAGCATCGACCCGCAGGACGACTGACATCGTCCTGTCTCAGGGTTGCAACTAACCGCTGCAGTACTCGTCAAAGGCCGCCTGGCTTCGCTCAAAGCCCTGCTCTTGTGCCAACTCCCAGGGCCGTTCACAGCTGTCGTTGGCCGGGCACCACTGATACCCCGCAGACCCCAGGCAGCCATATTTGTCCCGGTCGCTACCCGGCATGGGCTGGCAACCGGCGAGAAACAGCATCGCCGCTATTATCAGTGTTTTTTCCATGTCCGGTTTCTCCTGTAGCCGACAGGCTCCGATAGCGAATTGCTCCCCCCTTTCACCCTGCGGGCAGCTCGCCACGGAACCTGAACCTATTTCACCACCCCAACCCCGCCATCGCCAGCAGCGCGCAACCGACAGACGCATTATCATCCCCGCCCTTTCCCGATTAGAATGGCCGGCTCGCTCCAGAACGCCCTGCAGCATGGATAACCAAGAGTATGCATAGGACGCACACACCCGCACCATCCGGCCCCGCCAGCAGCCGTCTGGTGACGCTGCTGACGCAGCTGGATCGCAAGGCAGCCAGGGATAGCCACGGAGACTTTGCCGAGCGCCTGGGACGGCTGTTCGATCTGTCCGATGCCATCTCTCTGGACGGCGCCAATCAATACCGCCCCAAAGGTCCCTTCGAGGCCAGGCCGGACGCCACCGAACGCCTGCAGGCGGACCTGCTGAAGACCCGCGACACCCTGCTGGCCCACCTGAGCCGAAGCTTTGCCGGAGAGAAGGCGGCCTCGGTGATCCCCCTGCCGCCGCTCAAGGACGACGCCCAGACCGACAAGCGCCCCACCTTTGGCGCCTACGAACGCTTTTATCAGGCCCACCAACGGCAGATGATTGCCGGGCTCAGTAACCTGCGCCAGCGGTCCCGTCGTATCCTCATCGGCCACAGCCAGGCCATGGCCCGGCTGGCGGAACTGGATGCGGTGTTTGAACAAAGCCTGAGCGGCTACGTGCGCCACTGCTTCGGCGCCCTGCCCGGCTTTCTGGAAAAACGCTATCGCACCCTCTGGGACACCCGTGATCCCTTTCATACCGTCGAGGACTGGCTCGCCCCACAGGGGTGGCTGAGCCAGTTCCGGCGTGAACTGCAACTGCTGTTACTTGCCGAGCTGGACGCCCGCCAGGAACCCATACTCGGCCTGCTGGACGCCCTTGTCGCCGATGCGACGGGCAACCAGTCCACCCATAACGAGGTAAGCAAGACCGTATGAGACGCTTTCTTTTTGCTGTCCCCTTTCTCCTCGGCGCCATTGCCGTGGTCTGGATCGCCGCCACCTTTCTGAGCAACCCGGTGGCCCTGACCGTGACCCTGATCATCGCCGCCGCCTATACCCTGGGCTTTGCCGAGTTGGTGCGCTTTCGCCGCACCACCGCCACCCTGGACCGGCAGCTCGATGACCTGCCGGAAAGCCGCGATGGCCTGACTCACTGGCTCAAGGCCCTGCCCGGCAGCCTGCGCCACGCGGTACACCGCCGCATCGATGGCCACCCGGCGCCCCTGCCCGGCCCCCAGCTGACCCCCTACCTCACCGGCCTGCTGGTGATGCTGGGCCTGCTGGGCACCTTCGTGGGCATGATCGTCACCCTGCAAGGGGCCGCCACCGCCCTGGATGGCAGCAGCGAACTCACCGCCATCCGCAGCGCCCTGGCCGCCCCCATCGCCGGGCTCAGCCTGGCCTTCGGCACCTCCATTGCCGGTGTGGCCGCCTCTGCCATGCTGGGCCTCAGCGCCGCCCTGTGCCGCCGCGACCGCATGACCGTATCGCGCAAGCTGGACGACCGGGTGGACCTGGAACTGCATGCCTTCTCCCTGGATCACCAGCGCCAGTCCGCCTACACCGCCCTGCAGGATCAATCCCGCATCTTCCCGGAGCTGGTCAGCGCCCTGCAGGGGCTCACCGGGCGCATGGAACAGATGGGCGAACAGCTCAGCGAGTCCCTGACCCGCAACCAGCAGGATTTCCACCACACTCTCACCGACCAGTACCGCACCCTGGCGGATTCCGTCAGCCAGTCGCTGAAGGAAACCCTGGCGGACAGCAGCCGCCTGGCGGTGGAAAACATCCAGCCGATCATGAAGCAATCCCTGGCCGACCTGAGCCAGCAGGTGCAGGGCACCCACGAAACGCTCAACGCCATCACCGAAAAGCAGCTTGCCACCCTCACCGAGCGGTTCCGCGAGACCACGGAATCCGCTGCCCAACACTGGCAGCAGGGGCTTGAGCAGCATCAGCAGACCAGCGCCCGCCTGGTCAGCGATATCAGCACCTCCCTGGCCGCTCATCACGATCAGTTCCGCGACAACAGCAGCCAGCTGCTCGAACAGATGCGCAGCACCCAGGCAGAGCTGGGCAACGCCAGCGAACAGCAACTAGCCGCCATCGCCGAGCAATTCCGCAGCGCCAGCGAGCAGGCTCTGCAACAGTGGCAACAGGGCCTGGCCGAGCAGAAAGACACCGGCCACAGCCTGCTGCAGGAAGTGCGCGATACCCAGCAGCAGCTGGCCCGCACCAGCGAAGAGCAGCTCAGCGCTGTCACCGGCCAGTTCCGTGAGGTCAGCGACCAGGCCGCCGCCCAGTGGCGCGACGGTATCGACGCACAACAGGCCTCCGGCACCACCCTGATCAGCGAACTGCGCAGCGCCCTGAGCGAGCACAACAGCCAGTTCCAGGACAGCGCCACCGGCCTGCTGGACGGCCAGAAAACCGGCCTGGAGACCCTGGTAGCCACCGTGCGCGAGGAACTGATTGCCCTGCGTGACGCAGAAGCCGGCCGCAGCGAGGCCGCCAGTGAGCGGCTGGCACAGCTGGAAGGTACCGTCAGCGAGCACCTGGGCCGACTGGGCACCGCCCTGGAAGCGCCCATGACCCGCCTGATCGAGACTGCTTCGGAAACCCCGAAAGCGGCGGCGGAAGTGATTAGCCGCCTGCGCGAGGAAATGACCCGCAGCAGCGAACGGGACAACGAACTGCTGGAAGAGCGCCGCCGCATCATGGCCGAGCTGGACACCCTGCTCAGCGGCCAGCGCGATGCTGCTGGCGCCCAACGGGATGCCATCGAAACCCTGATCACCACCGCCAGCGACACCCTGACCCAGGTCAGCGATACCTTCGCCCAACAGGTCAGCGCCCAGAGCGAGCAGCTCGACCAGGTGGCCGGCGATGTGTCCGGTAGCGCCGCTGAAGTGGCCAGCCTCAGCGATGCCTTCGCCACCGCCGTGCAGGTGTTCAGCGACGCCAACGACAAGCTGCTGGACAACCTGCAACAGGTGGAAAGCCGTCTGGAGCAGTCCTCCGCCCGGGCCGACGAACAGCTCAACTACTACGTGGAGCAGGCCCGCGAGGTAATCGAACTGAGCATGGCCTCGCAGAAGGAAGTGATCGACGCCCTCGGTACGCTCAATAACGCCAACAGCGGCGCCAACGGCAGCGACACCCACAGCGAAGAACGCCCGACCAGCGAGGTCAACTGATGGACGATCTTCACGACAGCGACAGCTCATCCGTCTGGGCCATCTTCTCGGACCTGATGGCTGCCCTGGTGGGCATTCTGGTGCTGGTGCTGGTGTGGGTCATCGGCATTCAGCTAGAGCTGAGCCAGTCACTGGAAGAGGAAAAGGCCCGGCGGGTGGCCGAAGAGCAGCGCCGCCAGGCCCTGGAAGAGGCGCTGGCCGATCCCCTGGCCAGTGGCCGGGTCACCTTCCGCGATGGCCGCATCGGCATCAGCGGCAGCGTGTTGTTCCAGCTCAACTCGGACCAGCTACAGCCGGAGGGCGAGGAACTGCTGCGCGATCTGGCCAAGCCGCTGCAGGTGTTTCTGGATCAGCATGACGAACTACTGATGGTCAGCGGCTTCACCGATGATCTGCCGATCCAGCGCGGCAACCGCCGCTACCAGGACAACTGGGGCCTGTCTGCCCAGCGGGCGCTCACCGTAACGCGCACCCTGATCAACCAGGGCATGCCCGCTGACCAGGTGTTCGCCGCCGCCTTCGGCCCCCACCAGCCGGTGGTGCCCAACGACAGCGATACCACCCGGGCCCAGAACCGCCGGGTAGAACTGACCACCGTGCCCCGCCAGGGCGCCAAGGTCAGTACCGCCCAGCATGCCAGCCAGGCAGAAGGAGCCGACGGCAATGGCTGATGTTCCTAGCCTCAACACTCCCTCGCTCAGTGCCATGACCGAACAGCTGGCGAGCCTGCGCGATCAGGGCGCAGCCCGCTTTGCCCCGGTTCGCTTTCGCTACCTGGAAGCCCAGGCCGAGCGTCTTGGCACCCTGACACGTGTCAGCCCCACGCCGCTGACACGGCTGGCCACAGCGCTGGAAGAGTTTCAGCAAGCGTTTCAGGCCGAGAGTGCCCGGGTGGATGCGCAACTGGCCGAGGAGGCGCTGAGTGAGCCCGTGGCCGCCATGCGGGAGAAAGGGGATCTGAAAGCACTGCTGCGCCATCTGCGCGCCCGTCAACGGCAGCAAGACCCTTCTGCGTTTGCCGCCCTGCACGCCTGCTATGCCAACCAGACACCCCAGGAAGACGACGACCACAGAGACCCGATGACCGCCCTGCTACGCCAGCAGGAACAAAGCGTACTGGCCCGGCACGGCATCACTACTCCGGCAACGCCGACAGACAATAGCGGCCCACGGGAGCTGAAAGCCCTGCGTCAGGTCCGCGCCACACAGCAAAGTCAGCGCAAACGCCAACGCATCGCTCAGGCTATCCATCAGACCCCCAGCGACGCCGGCCCGCTCAATTCCCACCGTCTGGTCACAAGCGCCCTGGAAACCCTGCGCGATCTTTCCCCCGCCTACCTGGATCACCTGGTCACCCAGGTGGATACCCTGATGTGGCTGGAGAAACTGGCCAAGCAGCGGCGTCCCTCCTGACAGCCGCTCACGCGTCTATTCAAACCACCGTAGGAGCCATGCTCGCATGGCGAACCCGAACACCTTTCGCCATGCAAGCATAGCCCCTACAAAACTGCCGGCCTTCTTTACCGACAGTATCAGACTTACCGATCTTCTTTCCCTTCATCCTCCGGCGGATGCAGCAGGTCATCGTGCTCACCCATTTCCCAGGGCAGTTTGCCCGGAGTGAGATCCAGGAAATGCAGGTAGTTTTCGAACTGGTCGAGAATATCGCGAATGATGTCATCCTCGTCATAACCGAACACATCATAGGAACGGCCACCGCGACGCAGGAACACTTCCGCCCGGTAATAGTTTTCCTCTTTCATCACCGTGGAAGCGCCCCCCGCCGTTACGAAGCCGGGCACCGGCTGGCTGACCAGGCGGATGTCATAGACAAAGCCCACATGCCCTTCACGTTCCACCTGCAGTTCGGCACGGATCAGGCTCTCATCGAACACCACCCTGGCATCCCAGCCGGACTCCTTCATCTCTTTGACCACCTTTTCCATGCTCTGCATGGCTTTACCGCGAATGAAGCTTTCCACATTGTCGCGGCCAGGGAAGTCCATCATGCCTTTCAGACGATGGCGCCACTGGGAACCGGTCAGGTGACGGCGCGTCGCCATATGCATTTGCAAGCTGGTTTCGCGATGCCCCTCAATCACCAACGCCCGCCACATGCCCACGGCCGCCAGAATAATAATGATGGCAAAGGGCAAGGCGCTGGCAATGGTCATGGTCTGCAGCGCCTGCAAGCCACCAGCCAGCAACAACACCGACGCAATGGTCCCCTCCAGCACCGCCCAGAAAATCCGCTGCCAGGCCGGGGTATTCAGCACCCCGCCGGAAGCCAGCGAGTCCACCACCAGGGAGCCGGAATCCGAAGACGTCACAAAGAAGGTGATAATCAACAGCACCGCCAGAAAGGAAATAAACGACGACAATGGCAGTTCATCAAACAACTTGAACAACGCCACCGCCTTGTCGGTCTGTACATCACCAACCAGCGTACTCACGCCTTCGTTCATGATCATGTTCAGCGCAGTATCACCAAACACGGAGAACCACAGGAAGGTGAACAAAGACGGCACCAGCATCACCCCCACCACAAACTCGCGGATGGTACGGCCACGGCTGATCTTGGCAATAAACAGCCCGACAAAGGGCGCCCAGGCGATGGTCCAGCCGAAAATAAACAGGGTCCAGTTACCGATCCAGTCGCTGTGGGTATAGGCCTGCAGATTGAAGGTGCGTTCGACAATGCCGCTTAAATAGCTACCCGTGTTCTGCAGAAAACTTTCCAGGATATGAATGGTCGGCCCGACCACAAACACAAACGCCATCAGCGCCACGGCCAGCACCATGTTAAGAATCGACAGGCGCTTCACACCCTTGTCCATCCCGGCCACCACCGACACGGTGGCCAGAGCGGTAACAATGGCAATGGCGGTAATCTGCACCCAGGTGGCCACCGGCACACCCCACAGATAATTCAGCCCCGCGTTGATCTGTGCGGCGGACAAACCCAGGGTGGTGGCAATACCGAACATGGTGCCAAGAATCGCGAACACATCGATGGCATGACCGATCGGCCCGTAAATTCGTTCACCAATCAGCGGGTAAAACGCCGACCGCATGGACAACGGCAAACCATGGCGAAAGGCAAAATAGGCCATCACCAGACCCACCAGGCCGTAAATCGCCCAGATATGAAAACCCCAGTGGAAAAAGGCAATCTGCATGGCCTGCTTGGCCGCATCCACCGTTTCTGCCGCCCCGGCCGGGGGCTCCGCATAATGCAGCACGGGCTCCGCCACCCCGAAGAACAGCAAGGCGATGCCATAACCGGCGGAAAACAGCATGGCGAACCATTCCGGGAATGAATATTCCGCCTCGCAATGATCCGGCCCCAACTTGATATTGCCCCAGCGAGTCATCGCCACACCGACAATAAAGATCAGGAACAGCGCTACCGACAGCATGTAAAACCAGCCGAAATTCGAGGTGATCCAGGCTTGCGCCGTGTTAAAGGCTTCGCCAGCCCGTTCCGGGTCGCTGATGGTGCCGATAATCAGCAGAAGCGATACCACCACAGCCGGAATAAAAACCGGTAGCAGAATCGTCGAGGTGGGGAGGGTGCGTTTTTCCGTCATAGCATTTCATCCATGATGACAGGGTTGGCGACTGGAGAATGCCGGTAGCAACTCTCCGTAACTGACAACGGCCTCATGCTAGCAAAGATGGGCCCAACGGTTTTTTAAATCCTGTTATTTATTAATCCGGAATGACATTGCCTTTACTGCAGGAGCGGCGCTCCTGCGGCAAGCATGAACCATGATCCGATATGATGAATCACAGGTTTGATACTAAACCGGAGCAGGAAACGTTCATTTATCCTTCACGCAATAACCGACGTAACCGATAACAACGTACCAGAAAAGCCAACGCCAACAACAGTAGCGAGCCGGACCAGATCGCAAACACCCAGCGAATCCCTGTAGCAGTAACAGTCAGCGATACATCAGAAGGGGTAACAAAAAACGCGAAGGCATAAAAACACGCATGCAGGGAGCAGGCGTAAAGCAGCAGATTCCATCCTGACCAGGGATGCGGCCCCAGCGAAGAGAAGCGCCACAACCCCCATAAAAAAATCAGGTTATACCCGGGCATCAGAAGAGCAAGAAGACCCAGCATCTCACCAAGACTATCCACATAATCCGGCGTCAGGTTGGCGAGCATCACCACGCTGCCCATCATCGACACAACGAACACCCCGACACCGGCAAACCAGGTGCCATCGATGGGAGCAATGGCGCACACCAGCCAGGCGACTATTGCCAGCCGGAACAACAGGACATCCATCATCCGCGTGTTCTTCGCAGCGTCATGGGACGTCATCGTGTTGCCGGGCCTTGCGCGACGGGATCAGGCCTTGATCAACCCGGCCCGGTCGCCCCTTCACTGGCCTGCAGGCCACCCTCGGGCAGCCTGTCCGCGCCCCAGCTGCGCTGCAGATAGCCGCTGACTTGATCCAGTTGCTGCTGCTCAACCTGCGCCAGCTCACCCCGCTCCAGGGGATCAAAATGAAAGATATAAAGCCGTGACGCAAACTGCTCGAACGGCAGTGACGCCTCGCCAAAACGTTCGCCATGGCCTGCGGTGCTGACCACCACGCCATCGCCCCAGTCCTGACCGCTGTCGTTGTTGGGGTTATAGAAATACACCCGCATGACATCCTGGGGATCCAGCGCCACCCGCAAGATACTGATGGCATGCCAGCCGATAAAACGGGCAGCACTGTCGGTGACAGCGACCCCCGCAGGCTGGGGGTGTATCAGCGGCTGATTGCCGTTGTAGTAGGGATGATAGGCCGCATAGAAATGACGCAGGAAATCATCCAGCTCCCACAGCTTGCCGGTTTCCACATCCACATTGATACGAAAACCGCGGCCGGACCACCAGCCATGAAACTCCGGGTTCACCCAACGGTGGGGATCACCCTCACGCTCAATACAGCGGCGGCCCATTTCCGCATAGATCCGGTCCAGATGGGGCACAACCAGCAGAGACACCGGGTCCAGGTCCATGGGCAGGCTACTGGCCACACCGCCAACGCTTTCGCTGGAGGAAATCGGCTGGCCCTCGAAATGCATGATGATTTCATCGTCACGGGCCGCCCAGGTGACCATTTGCAGCAGGTAATCCGGATCGTTGTACGACCACATGGACAGCGCCCGGGCGGACTGGCAGGTGGGATTATTGCCCTGCCCCACGCCCAGTGGCTGCCCCAGCATGCACAGCACACCTTCGATCAGATGCGCCTGTGGCGGCACCTGATCCCCGAAAGCCAGTGCCAGGCGCTGGCACGACCAGTCAGACAGAACCAGGCCCAGCTGCCGCCACAGGGCCGGCGCCACTGGCGGTTGATAGAGAATGCCCCGCTCCAGCACCAACGCCAGGCCATAAATGGCCTGGGCAGTTTGCGGATGCACCGCCGCTTCAATCAACGCCTGCACCAGCTGCCGGTAACACAGCAGGCAATCGCGACCGGTTGACGACAGGCCCATGGCCTCCGCCACCAGGTGGTCACCCTCCTCCAGCAAATGGCGCAGCAACACCGGGTGATACGGCGACACCAACCCGGTGTCATGCATGGCCCGGGCAAACCCGGTGGCTTCGCCCTGCAAGGCCGTGGCATCCATGCTGGCGAGCCGCTCAAGGTAGATCGCCACGCCCGGGTCTTCCCGGCAGGCCCGGGTCGGGCCGAACAGGCTGCTCACCAAGCGGTCCGCCCCCTGCCCGCTGCTGCCCAGATCGATATCCGGATTGACCTGGCAGATGGCGATCTGCGTGACCATCTGCTTGACCGGCTCGGTCTGAATGGGGCGCTGATTGAGAATCCGCCAGATCTCTTCAATCAGCTTGTCGACGATATGCTCATAACCGATGCGCTCGGCCAGATGCTGCAACAGATTCTGTGGCAGCACCGCCAGGCGGCCCTGGGTTTCACGCTGCGCCTCGGAAGGCGGCGAAAACAGCATGGCCAGATTGAGCGCCAGCACCTGGGTGAGAAAATGGTGGGCCTGCTCGGCGGAAATCAGGGTGTGGCGGTAATCGCCACAGGCCACCGCCAGCATGCGCAGCTCGCTCAGGGCCTCGATCACCACCAGCTCAGCCTGGGCACTTTGCAGGGACTGGGTAGTGAAACCGGGAACCAGAATCTGCGGCTCCGCCCAATCTGTCCCGGCAAAAATCCCGGCCGCTTCCAGCGTCTCGATGCGTTCGCCCAGGGCCGCACAACCGCCCTCCTGCATCATTACCCGCCGGGCCGTATCCAGTACCCGTGGCACCTTGGCCGGCCGGGTAAAGGAGGGCGCCTCTGCCAACTGGGTGATGGCATCATCCAGCCGCACAAGTAGCAGAGACAGATTGCTGGACGCGGACGTCTCTGAATGGGTCGTAGACACAGGGCAGTTCCTTAACGAATCCGTGGGGGCCCGGCGGGCCCCATGGTGACAGCGTATTCACACATAGAAATCCAGCTCTTCCTGCCGCTTGAGCAACCGGTGCATCTCTTTCGGGTCGTCACCCATGAAGTAAATCAGCCCCCAATGGGTACCAAAGGCGGTGCGCTTGGTGACAACCTCTTCCATGGGCGCCGTCAGTTCATGGGACTCGAAGTAGGGATGGTCTTCGGTCTCCTCCGGGATCTCCAGCTGACTGACCACACGCCGACGCGGGTACACCCCGAAACAACCGGCATGGCCCTTGGCATCCACCACCTCTTTCGGGAAGTAAGCCTTCACTTCCTCTGTGGTGGCCTTGGGGTCGAACACCAGCATGGTGGCCTGATAGGCATTGAAACCCTCATAGACCCGTTCCAGCAACTCGAACACCTTGAAGCCCGGCGGGCGATAAGCCACTTCACCAAAGTACATCTCACCATCGCTGGTGACAAAGTACTCCGGATGAATCATGCCGAACTCGATATCAAAGGTCTTGATCAGCTTCTCGATCTGCTGGGTAATTTGCGGCCGGTATTGCTCAAGATCCGGCGACGCAGGGACATACACTGAATACCCCAGCGTCACATACTCGGACAGGTTGAGAAAACAGATCTTGCCATCATGGATCCAGGCCTCCACCGCAAATTCCCAGCCATCCAGATGCGACTCCATCAACGACGGGAATTCCTCATCAGGAATCGCATCCACCTCATCCGGAGTACGGATCACCCGGTGGCCCAGACAACCGGCCTTGTCAAAGGCCTTCAGGTGAATCGGGTCATTGGGATCACCATCCAGTTTGAGCAGGGTCTGGTTCACCCGCTTCAGGAACCGGATCACGTCCTCCCGGTCATGGGCTTCCTCAAAAATACCCACCCGGATACCGCCAAGCTGTGCGCGCCGCTTCATCAAGGACTTATCCCGCATCAGCATGGCCTGGCCCAGCAAACGAGGATTATCCAGCAGCACCGAATTAATCGCACCGGCCCACTCCACGGTTTCCTCATACAGCGGTACCGACACATCCACACCCATGTCTTTCAGGGTCTGGGCAATCTCCATGGAGCGATCATTCAGGCGTTCGAAATTCCAGGGCACGTAGGGAATATCATGCTCCTGGCAATACGCCTCTGCCCAGTCCGGGGCCACAACCACATAACGGCGATCAAACTTCTCCGCCGCCTCGACCGCGTTCAAACTCCATCCTAATAAAGCAATATAGCCTTTGTTGGGATCTTTTTTCATTGAGCGCCTCCTGTCGAAAATTTGGCATTGGCCCTTTACCGTACACTTCTCCACTTCTTTAACAACCGTTGACCTTTTGCTTTCACAGCATAGGCCGCAGCTCCCTCTTGAAAGAAAGAGACAAAATAGGGATAAAAAGAGGCTTGCCACCTGCGAGGGGTAACGTCGAATGCAGCACTATTCACCGCTTACAATGAGTCACCAAGGGAGCTCAGGAAGGGCGACTGCATAGAGTCAATGGAAATATTGATCTTCTTGAAAAGACTGACACAAGACTAAAACCATATGTAATCTCCGAATCCAAGAAAATCACAATCTTAGGCAGTGAAATTAATATTCGCCAAAGAGTAAGGCTCCCAAAAATTTAATGTAAAAACCTTCATCAACAATGAAACCATGGAGCCCTGAAAATATCCTTACTCAATACCCCTAGGCGTAGCTGGAAAATCCTGATCCTATCAGCCCTGCAATGAAAACCAGGACAGCGAACAACATGCCGACTGTAGCAACTAACGACGGATCACTCTTTTTCTTTCCAGCAATTAATACGGCCACCAATAAGTGAACCAATGGGAGCAATGTCCAAGAGGTCAATGACAGCCAAAAGAAAAATGTTTCTGCCCCACCAGTATAACCACGGGAACAAAGAAAGCATGTAAATCCAAATGACAGCCAACCTACAAAAATAAGAGTTATATATCGCCTTGATAGATTCATTGCCATTCTCACTCTCAAAGCCCCAAGCAGGACCATACCGGTTATTTCAAAAAACAGTCATACCATATCACATTATCCACATACCAACTTGCGGCTACTCAATCCCCTGCATACTCATAAAAATCCACGCCTTATTGAATATAGATTCTCATGAACCCATCAACTGATTCGTTTATTTGAAAATCCGGAAACCTGCAAACCTTAATCTAAATATTCAACTTGCTCGGCGCTGAAAACGGAGCCCCATGAAAATATTGGCTAAAAGGACAGCAATGTAGAAGGCGAGGAATAGGCAAGGGGTGGGCTGGGGGTGATCAGTCCGTTGGATCGCGGGTGATATATAAAAAAGAACCCGGCATTCGCCGGGTTCTTGTTCGCCATGCGAGCATGGCTCCTACGGTTTTTGTGGCCGGGAATCAGTCTGACCAGGTCAGGTCCAGTTCTCTGGCAGCTTTCACATCATCCAGGCGGCGCACCGGCTGGGTGAAGGGCGCTTCTTTCACCATGTCGGGCTCGGTTCGCGCTTCTTCCAGGATGGCGGCCATGGCGTCCACGAACTCGTCCAGGGCTTCCTTGCTTTCGGTTTCGGTGGGCTCGATAAGGAAGCATTCCGGCACCAGCAGCGGGAAGTAGGTGGTGGGCGCGTGCTGGTTGTAGTCCAGCAGGCGCTTGGCGATATCCATGGCGGTGACACCCAGCTCTTTCGCTTCTTTCGCAAAGGTGAGGATGAACTCGTGGCTGGCGCGGCGATCCGGGTAGGCGGCGGTGCAGCCCACGGCTTCCAGGCGCTTGAGCAGGTAGTTGGCAGCCAGGGTGGAAAATTCGCCCACGCGGATCATGCCTTCACGGCCCAGGGAACGGGCGTAGAAGTAAGCGCGCAGCAGCACACCGGCGTTACCCATGAAGGCACTGAGGTGGCCGATGCTGGTATCCAGGGTGTCGCTGTCGATCCAGTGGTAGCTGCCGTCGTCACGTTGGCCCGCCATGGGGGTGGGCAGGTAGGGCAGCAGGCGCTCGGACACACCCACCGGGCCGGCACCGGGGCCGCCACCACCGTGGGGGGTGGCGAAGGTCTTGTGCAGGTTCATGTGGATCACGTCGAAGCCCATGTCACCGGGGCGCACCTTGCCGAGGATCGCGTTCAGGTTGGCGCCATCGTAGTAGAGCAGGCCGCCAGCTTCGTGAACGGCTTTGGAGATGGCTTCGATCTGCCGTTCGAACACGCCGCAGGTGCTCGGGTTGGTCATCATCAGGCCGGCGGTCTGTGGGCCGCAGGCTTCTTTCAGGGCTTCCAGGTCCACGTCGCCGTCTTTGCCGACGGGCACTTCACGGACCTTGTAGCCACACATGACGGCGGTGGCCGGGTTGGTGCCGTGGGCCGCTTCGGGGATGAGGATTTCAGTGCGCTCATCATCGCCACGGGCTTCGTGGTAGGCGCGGATCATGGCCACGCCGGCGAATTCGCCCTGGGCGCCGGCCATGGGGGCCAGGGACACGCCCTTCATGCCGGTGACTTCCTTGAGGAAGTTCTGCAGCTCGAACATGCAGCTGAGGAAACCCTGACTGTGGCTTTCCGGGGCCAGCGGGTGGCGGTTGAGAAAGCCCGGCAGCATGGCGGCACGGTTGGCGCCACGGGGATTGTACTTCATGGTGCAGGAGCCCAGCGGGTAGAACTGCTTGTCGATGGCGAAGTTCTTGCTGGACAGGTTGGTGTAGTGACGCACCACCTGCATTTCGGACACTTCCGGCAGGCCCGGCTTCTGCTTTCGGCGCAGGTGCGCGGGAATCGCCGACAGCTTATCGTCGCTGAGTGCCTTGGGCGCCTGGGAGGTGGCGCTGCGGCCCGGGTGAGACAGTTGGAAGATCAGTTGTGTCTCGCTCATGCCAGCACCTCCTTCAGGGCTTGTTCGAAGAGCTGCAAATCCTGCTCGGAATGGACTTCGGTGGCGTTCACCAGGATCGCATTGTCCATGTCGTAATCAGTGGCCAGGCTGACGCCGCCCAGCACATCTTTCTCGGCCAGGGCCGCCAGCACCTCGCCCGCCGGTTTCGGCAGGGTGAGTACCACTTCGTGGAAGGTGGGTGCGGCAAAGGCGCGTTCCACGCCGTCTATGGCGGTGAGCTTGTCGGCCAGCGCCTGGGTATTGGCATGACTATGGGCGGCCACGTTGGTGAGGCCGTCCGGCCCCAGCAGGGAGGTGTAGATGGTGGCGGCGGTCATGGCCAGGCCCTGGTTGGTGCAGATGTTACTGGTGGCCTTGGAACGGCGGATGTGCTGTTCGCGGGCCTGCAGGGTGAGGGTGAAGCCCTGCTTGCCTTCCATGTCCACGGTGCGGCCGATGATACGGCCAGGCATCTGGCGCACGTATTTCTGTTTGCAGCACATGAAGCCGAAGTAGGGGCCACCGGAAGACAGCGGTACGCCCAGCGGCTGGCCTTCGCCAACCACGATATCGGCGCCCTGCTCACCCCATTCACCGGGCGGGGTAATCAGCGCCATGGCGGTGGGGTTAACCACGGCGATCACCAGCATGCCGTTGGCGTGGGCCCAGTCGGTAAGGGCATCCACTTCTTCCAGGCTGCCGAAGTAGTTGGGCTGGCTGATCACCAGGGCGGCGTAGTCTTCGCCTTCGTGGTGCTTGAGGGCGTCGATCAGGGTCTGCCCTTTTTCCTGACAGAAGGGCACGGTTTCCAGGGCCACGTCCTGGTTTTCCACGATGGCCTGGGTGGCGCTGGCGTAACGCGGGTTCAGGGCCGCCGGCACCAGCACCTTGCGGGATTTGCTCTTGCGGTTGGCGCGCAGGCTCATCAGCACTGCTTCGGCCAGGCCGGAGGCGCCGTCATAGACGGAGGCGTTGCTCACGTCCATGGCGGTGAGCCGGGTCATCAGGGTCTGGAATTCGTAGATCACCTGCAGGGTGCCCTGGCTCGCTTCCGCCTGGTAAGGCGTGTAGGCGGTATAAAACTCACCGCGGGTGGCAATCTCCCATACCGCCGCCGGGATGTGGTGCTGGTAGGCACCGGCACCGATAAAGCTCACGGCACCGGCGTCCATGGCCGCGCGCTCGTTCATCAGCCGGGTCACATCCATTTCGCTCAGCCCGTCGGGCAGGGCGTCGAGTTTGCCAGCGGCTTTCAGGTGCGCGGGGATTTCATCGAACAGGTCTTCGATGCTGTCGGCGCCGATGGCGTCGAGCATGGCGCGCACGTCATCGGGGGTATGGGGGATATACGGCATTGGGGTACCTGGATAGGTTGGGTGTTGGCTAATACAGCGCGCTACATCAGCACCGCAGGAGCGGCGCTTGAGCCGCGAATCCGTGCGAGGAAAGACATCGCAAGCACATTCGCGGCTCAAGCGCCGCTCCTACGGAGTGTTATCGCTAGCGTTATTCGCTTTCGATCTGCGCCTGGTACTGATCGGCGGTGAGCAGGTTGTCCAGATCACCGGCTTCGCTCATCTGGATCTTGAACAGCCAGCCGCCTTCATAGGGAACGTTGTTGACCAGTTCCGGTTCATCTTCCAACGCCTCGTTGATCTCGATCACTTCACCGGAGATCGGGGCGTAAATGTCGGAGGCGGCTTTCACGGATTCCACCACGCCGGCTTCATCACCGGCGGCCAGCACCTGGCCCACTTCAGGCAGCTCCACATACACCAGATCGCCCATGGCATCCTGGGCGTGTTCGGTGATGCCCACGGTCACCACACCGTCATCGTTCTTGGCCCATTCGTGGCTGGCGGCATAACGCAGCTCGGCTGGAATCTCGCTCATTGTTGTCTCCTTGGTTTAACGCTTCACGCGGCATGCTGCACGCATGACGCCGAAATCTGTATGTTCTGCAGGCTTGTCGTTGAAGCCATGCCTGGGTGCCAATTTCTTCGTCATGCAAGCATGACTTCCTACAAACCCCGGTCCAGTTCAGATGCCGTGGGAAGCGATGCTTGCATCGCGAATGCTACAACTCTTTGTACACTGCCTTGCCGTTACGCACGAAAGGCGGCTTGACCACCTGGGCGGGTTGGCGCTTGTTGCGGATTTCCACGTCCACCTTGCCGGTGGCGCCGGCGGGCAGCCGGGCCAGGGCGATGGACTTGCCCAGCGTCGGCGAAAACGTGCCGCTGGTAATTTCGCCTTGCTCGCCATTGGGCAACAACACTTGCTGGTGGGCGCGCAGTACGCCCTTGCCTTCCAGCACCAGGCCAACGAGTTCTCCGTGGCCATTTTGTTGCTGGTTGAGCAGCGGCTGGCGACCGACAAAATCCCGGTCGTTGAGTACCAGGGTCCAGCCCATGTTGGCTTCCCAGGGGGTGATGCTTTCGTCCATGTCGTTGCCGTACAGATTCATGCCGGCTTCCAGACGCAGGGTATCGCGGGCACCCAGACCGATGGGCGCCACGCCAGCGTCCAGCAATTGCTCCCACAGCTTCACCGCATCGGCACCGGGGAGCATGATTTCCACGCCATCTTCGCCGGTGTAGCCGGTACGGGCGATCATCCAGTCGCCCTCTTCGGCGAAGCCGAAGACTTTCAGGGTGTTCACCGCCTCGGCGCGGGCGCCGCTGAGCAGGCCGGCCACCAGGCTGCGTGCCTGCGGGCCCTGGATGGCGAGCATGGCCAGGTCGGCACGCTCGCGGATATCCACGGCGAAACCGCCGGCGTGCTTTTCCATCCAATCCAGGTCGGTCTCGCGGGTGGCGCAATTTACCACCAGACGGTAGTCATTGTCCCGCTTGTAGGCGATCAGGTCATCGATGACGCCGCCGCTGTCGTTGAGCATGCCGCTGTACAGGGCTCGGCCAGGGGTGAGGCGATCCACGTCGTTGGCCAGCAGGTGGCGCAGGAAGTCCCGCGCGCCGGCCCCGGCGATATCCACCACCGTCATGTGGGACACATCAAATACGCCGGCGTGCTGGCGCACCGCATGGTGCTCCTCGATCTGGGAGCCATAGTTGATCGGCATGTCCCAGCCGCCAAAGTCGACCATCTTGCCGCCGGCCGCCAGATGCGCGTCGTACAGAGCTGTGCGATGACCCATATAAACACCACTATTCAAATGAGCGGCAATTATATCGGCCCGAGGCCGAGGGGCATAGGCTGGCGGCATGGACAGGGGCGGATTGGTCGGGTATTCGACAGGGCGTGATGGAGATCGCGGTCGAACGACCGCTCCCACAGGGGCAGCACAGGGCTGGTTGCGGGAGCGGGCAGACGGCCGCGGCAGGTCAGCGGTTACTTGATGGAACCGCTCTGGAAGGTCAGGTTGACCCCGCCGGTGGGGATCTGCAGGTCAATGGTGGCCGCCCCGCCACCGATACTGACATCGATGTTCTGGGCATTGAGGCTGAGCAGACCGATCACCAGACGGCCATCCGGCAGGAATTCCACCGGACCGTTCAGTTGCAGATCGTTGAGCTGCAGGCTGTGTAGATTGTGCGGCAGCCCCAGCGGCGCTTCCATTTCCGGGGCATCCAGAAACAGATCCAGGGTGGTGTCGAAGGTCAGCGAATTGCCGTCGTGACGGATATAGCCGCGCACCGGCTCGGTACGATTGCCGTTGCCGTCATCCGCATAACGGGCCCGCATCACCAGTGGCTCGGTGGGCACTTCCGGCTCCACCAGACCGAGGATCTGGGCGTAGACGCTGCTGTTGGTGGTCATCAACACCGGCGGGTAGAGCAGCACTTCCACCGCCTGCTCGTCCTCGTTCCAGCCGATGATGTCCGCATTGATGCCACCGTTCAGGTAGGTGAACTTCTCGCCGGGGCAATCCTGGTTCAGTGGGCAGCCCACGTTGGCGCCAGTGGCCAGACCGCCGGTGCCGGTGACAAACAGGGAGGCGGCATTGGTGGGCGTGGGGTAGTCGCCGCTGCCCGGCGGGTCTTCCACCGCTTTTTGCTCACCGGCATCCATCTCGAAGTTGGCGTTCACATCCGCCTTCGGCAGGTTGCGCAGCGGCAGAAACACATTGCTGGTGGCCGGGGCACCGGTAAAGGCAATCGCCATATCCGGGCCACCTTCATCCGCAGCCGGCGCCAGCAACTGGGCGGTCTGCAGGGGCATACCCGCCACCGAGCAGATCACGTCCTGGCCGCAGCCGGTGTTTTCATGGGACCCGAGCACATACTGGTACAAGGTGCCCTCTTCCCAGGGCTGTGCGGGAATCACCGTCAGTGAGCGGGTGTTGCGGGACAGGTAGCCGGGCACCGCTTCCAGGCAATTGCCAGCGTTGTCGATTTTTTCCACTCGCACACTGCCTTCACCGCAGGCCTGGCCGAGCACCATGCTGCTGGCATCCATGTCCTGGGAGAATTGCACTTCAATAGGCCGGTTGGCAGGCATCGCATCCACCGGCAGCAGGTCGCCGGCCTGGTTCTGGAAGGCACTGGCGCACTGACCCTGAATGCCGTTGCCCAGATCGCGACTGGACGGATCCACGGCGCAGGGAAAGCCCGGGTACACAGTGGTGGTGTAAGGCGTGCGCGGCGCATCCGGGCTGTAAGCAGGCATGCTGAACAGCAGGGTTTCCGGGCTAGCCGGGTTACCGTGCAGGTCTTCCACACCGTCGGTGAGCGTGACCTGATACTCGGTGCCGAATGCCAGCGGCTGCTCCGGGGTGAGAATCAGCGAGGCACCATCCAGCTTCCACTGGAACGGCACCGCCACCCCCTGGTCGGTGAGAGTGACACTGACACCGGCTTCGATGCTGTCCTGATCCGGGGTTTCGCTGAGATTGAGGACAATGGGATCACCGGGGCGGAAGCGGTCCGCATAGTCACCGGGCTGCCAGCTTTGCAGGGTGGGCCCGGTGATATCCACCGGTGGCGCCGGGGCATTCTCCTGATCCAGGTAGGATTCCATATGGAAGCTGAGTACGCCAAAGGCGGTTTCGATACCGAGCACTTCCGGCTCGACCACACCCAGGGCATCGATCTCCATGCGCCCCTCTTCGACGATGGCACGGCCCACCAGCTCCACTTGCAACAGGGTCTGGGTGAAGGCGCCGTTGGCACGGGAATCGGCAGTGGAAAACGCCAGATCCAGGGTCAGCATGATGCGGCGCGGCGCTTCCGGGCGGGCACTGTAGGGGGCCGGCAACAGGTAGCCGGTGGCATCGGACAGGAAGCTCACCGTCACCTCGCCGGAATCAAAGCCGGCGGGCAACTGGCCACCGATCAAGACTTCCAGCGGCGCACCTTTCAGCAGCGCACCCTTGCGAATCCGCAGCGGCGAGGCGTCCGGGTAGTTGGGAATAAAGGCCAGGTCGGCAAACAGATCCCCGGACAGTTTCGACACCGTGGTGTTGCCCAGCAAACGGGCAATCAGGGGCACACAGTTGATCGGCGCGCCAGTCAGCGGAGACAGTGTCACGCCCTCCTCATTACAGCCTTTCACCGGGTCGGCGGCCATGGCTTCCAGAGCCAGGGTTTCACGGGGCCGGGAGTCCTGCGGGTTTACCGCAAACTCACTGTCGCCGGTCAGGGCCGTGCCGAAACGGCTGCTCAGGGCGCTATCGAGCATCAGGGTATAGCTCTGCCCCGGTTGCAGGTCGCCAGCCGGGTCTACCGTGAGGCGGTTGCTGCCTGCCAGCACGCTGGCCTCCACCAGGTTGCCGCTGCCATCTTCCAGGCTGACGGTGGTGCCGTACTCCACGGTGCCCGGGTCCAGCGGCTGGCTGAACTGCACGTGCAGGGTAGAGAAATCCATCAGCGGGCGGGTGTCGTCAGCGGACGGCGAAAAGCGGCTGACGGTAAAAGCCTCCGCCTGCTGTTGCTCGCTGGCCGGGCCCTTGCCGGCAGTGCCGGTGGTGAAGGCCAGCTCGCCCCCGCTGAAACCGACCAGCGTCATGCCGTCCAGCTCTAGTCGGTAATCGCTCTGGAAAGCCAGCGGCGCCTGAGGGGTCACCACCAGGGACCGGTCCTGGTCGGCGCGGGATAGCACCACATCCACCTGGCCATCCGGCCCCACCAGGCTCACGTCCTGATCGGCCAGTGTTGGCGGCTCGGAAAACTGCACCACCACCGGCGCATGCACGGACACGCCGGTCTGTTCATCCGCCGGATAGCTGTAATAGACCTGCCCTTTTTTACGGGCGCTGTAATCCACCGTCTGCTCGCTACCGCCGCCACAGGCGACCAGCAGCGACGCGGCGGCAATCAGGGAAAGTATTCGCAACATCATGCTTGCCTCCGCAATCAGAATTTCAGGGTCAGGGAACCGCTGAAGACGTGGACGTCACCTTCCGCTTCCACCCGTTCGCTGGGCTGCGGGTAAGCGGCGGACTGGGTGTCATAGATATCGAACTCCCGGGCTTCCAGCTTCTGGTACTGGTAACCGAAGTCCAGACGCACCGGGTAGGCCAGCAACCACGGTTCCTTGAACTCAGCGGCCACACCCAGGCCAACGATCCACTTGTCGCTATCCAGATAGTTAACGTCCACGGAGGCGTCGGAATCCAGCGGTGATTCGCTGAAGGCCAGGCCACCATTGAAGGTAAAGGTGTCGTTGAGGCGGTACTGGGCGCCCAGCCGCGGGATCACCACATCCTTGAAACGCAGCTGACCCACATCGCCATTGACGGTCTGGTCCTTGATGGTGTCGCGCTCGAATTCCTCTTCCAGCGCCGACCACTCCTGCCATTCTACGCTCACCCCGGTGCGCCAGCGACCGGACTGGTAATGCAGGCCACCGCTGAGGATGTTGGGCTGGTAGGAATCCAGGGTGTTGATGGCCAGCATCAGGCCCGGGCTGGAAATTACCCCGGGGATCACCGCATTGGCGTTCACTTCCGTCTTGGTATTGGAATAGCCGCGATAGGCCAGCGCGGTTTCCAGACCATTGAACCAGCAGTCGTCGCCTTCGGCGCAGAAGGTCTCGCCCCAATCCATGTTGATGCCGAAGATCGGCCGGATGGCGGGCTTGGCGGACACTTCCAGTTTTTCATAGCGGGTGTTACCGGCCAGGTCCGTGGTGGCGGCCAGGTCGGCTTCGGCATGCAGGGTAATCCGGGCGGTGGCACCCACGTCGATCCCCCGCCACAGCTGGGTGGCACCGCCCAGATTCAGAAACAGGGGCTGACGGCCATACTCGAAGTACTGCCCTTGCTGGGAGGTCTGGGATTCGAAGGCGAGCATTTCCTCACCGTATTTTTCCACGCCCAGCATCAGGCCCAGATAGAGCGGATGATCGTATTGGGTCAGCGAGGTGAGATCGGTCTTCATGCCGATCAGCACATGCTGGGAGGGAGAGTCCTGAATCACATCACCGTTCCGTACCGGCGCATCCGCGCCGCCCAGGCTGTTAGCGCGCAGCTCATGGTCCGCGTGCATGAAACCGGCGGTGAGTTCGCCGCGCGAATCCTTGGCCAGATAGGCCGGGTTGTAATAGGTGGCTGAGGTCTGGCTGTTGAACAGGCTCAGGGCTTGGGCGGTGGCCAGATCGAAAGGCAACACGCCGTAGGTGGTACCGATGTTACCCATGCTGCCCATGGCAACAGACTGCATCAGCAAACCGCCGGCAACGACGGCAGCGCGTCCCTTGAATGAAACAGACATTGTGCACTCCTGATTTCTTTTTCTGTGTCGCGGGGGTGGCGACAGGGGGATGACACCCTAGTCAGGAGTACACAGGCATTCACATAGGAAGAAAGCGGTAATCGGCGTAATCCGCGACAGATATACGTAAAATTGTTGAAAACAGTGATGCACTTGGCAGGAGAAAGGGGCGCCACGTCCGGCACGAATGTGCCAAAAAGTCGGCAGCGGCCAGGGCACAGATCAGGATATCGGGGTCGTCCGGGCTTCGCCTTGCCAGCAAGGCGCCAACGGGTCGAGGATATCTGCTTCAGGGAAAACAAAAAAAGCCCCGGACAAGCCGGGGCATATTTCAAGGAACTACTGGAGAGAAATCACTGAATGGATGCGCTCTGGTAGCTGAGGTTGATGCCGCCCAGCGGAATCTGCAGCAACACCTTGCCACCATCGAAACCGGCCAGGGTGATCTCCAGGTCCACATCCAGGGCTTCCTGGTTTTGCAGACCGATGAACAGGCGCCCATCGGGCAGGAAGTCCAGCGGCCCTTCCAGTTGTACATTGTCGATGGGCAGGCTCTTCACATTGTGCTCCAGACCCAGCGGCAGGCTCAGTGCCGGGGCATCGAACAGCAGGTCGAACTGGATACGGAACACCAGGCCATCCGGGGTATCCACGATAAGGCCTACCGGCGGCACGGTGCGCGGGCTGTTCGGATCATTGGGATCTTCCGGCTCGTAGCGCACCCGCAAGATGTTGGGGCCGGTGGCGGTGGGCACAGGTGCCAGGCCGATGTTGTCCAGCCCGACCGCCTCAATGAGGTTATCGATGCCAGTGGCACCCAGCAGCCCATCCACAACACCCTGAAGCAGGTCACCGACCACCGGGATAATACCGAGCAATCCACCGGTTTCATCATCCGAGGTCAGTCGCAGACCAATAACCGCCGTCGCATCCAGGTTGGTCAAGGCCACGGCAGTAGGATAGATCACCACGGGGACACCCTGGTTTTCGGCATCGAAATCCAGAATTTCCGTATTCAGCAACCCGGTGATGTAAATGATCTTGTCACCGTCACACTGGGTGGGCTCACCACTGGCTACGTTGTCAAAACCGCAACCGGTATTGGCGTAAGCCACCAACCCTTCCCCACCGGTACCGCGAGGCACAATCATGGTGGCATTGGCCGGTGTATTGGCCGGATCAATGGTATCCCCGGTCAACACCGGTTCGTTGCTGTCGATCTGGAAGTTGTTGTTCACATCAGCACTGGGCAGGTTACCCAGCTCCTGGAAGATGGTATCTACAGCGGTTTCACCCCGGAACAGAATCTCCATGTCAGGGCCACCGTCTTTCAAACCGCCACCGAGCAACGGAGCCGTTTGCAGGGGAAGCCCGTCGGCGGAGCAGATGCCGGCACAACCGGTACCGCCACCATTTCCGGCCATCACATAACGGTACAGGGTGTCACCGGTGTCATCCCAGGGCTGATTGGGTGTAAAGGTGAAGCCACGGGTTTCTACTGTGAGCTCACCCTCCACATCAACCCAGGTGCCGTTGTCGTCCGCTTGTACCAACACGGTATCGCCAAGCACCAGGGTGCTCGGGTCCATGTTCTGGGAGAAACGCACCTTGACCGGGCGGTTGGCCGGCAACCCAACGATGGGCAGCTGGTCAATCACAACCTGATCCGCTTCCGGACTGGAAGACACACACACGCCTTGAGTGCCGGCGTCAATTTCGCCCTGGCTGGCAGTGCTGCTGGCGCAAGGGAAGCCCGGGTAAACGGTGGACGCGAACGGCCCACGGCGAACATCGTCGCCACCGTCATCCACCACGTATTCCGGCAGGGTGAAGTCCAGGGAGTTGTCGCCTTCCAGAGAGTCGAGCATCTGTAGCGGGTTACCGGCCAGGTCGGTGATTTCCGGTGTGGTGGTCACCACATATTCCACGCCGTATTCCACCGGGCTATCCGGGGTAATCACCAGCGCATTACCGCTGAGTTCCCAACTGAAGGGCTCGGCAACGCCACCTTTGCTGAGCATCAGCGAAGTGCCCGCGTTGATGCTTTGCGGCTCCAGAGCTTCGCTGAAGTGAATAACAATGGGCTCACCCGGTTCCATGCGGTCTGCCACATTACCCGGCTGCCAGGACAATTCCGGGCCGTTATCCCCATTCAGAACGGGAACGATGGGATTCACGGAATCGATCGGCTGGACCGGCGCATTTTCCTGATCCAGATAAGACTCCATACGGAAGCTGAGCACGCCGTAGCTGTTTTCCACACCCAACACGCGCGGCTCTACCACAGTGATGGCATCGGTGTTCAGCTGGCCATCTTCAATCAGGCCGGTACCCACCAGCTCCAGGTGCATCAGGTTCTGGGTAAAGGCGCCATTGGCGCGGGCGTCGGAGGTGGAGGTTGCCACATCCATCATCAGCCGCAGCTGCTTGGGTGCGTCATCGCTTTCCGCATTGGGATTGGGAAACAGGTAACCGGTAGCATCGGAAATGATCTGTACGGTTACTTCACCGGAATCAAAGCCCACCGGCACTTCACCACCGATAAACACTTCCAGCGCATCACCGGTAAGAATGCCTCCCTTCTTCACTCGCAGCGGGGTCACTTCCGGGAAATTGGGTGCAAAGGCAAGCTCGGCATACACGTCACCGGACTGCTTGGACACGGTCTTGTCCTGCAGCAGGGTGCCGATCACCGGTACGCAGTTGATCGGCTGGCCGGTCAGGTCAGAGGTGATCACCCCTTCATCCAGACACCCCAGGGAATCATCCGCCGGGGGCGCATTGGTGACCAGTACTGCCCGCTCACCGGTAGTCGGCGAGGTGGTGTCCTGGGGCACGGTGGAATGGGTAAAGGCCGCAATGGTTTCACCGGACTGGCTCATCACACCACTGACGCCCAGCTCATAGGTCTGACCGGGGGTCATGTCTTCCTGGGGGTCCACGGTAATGGCGGTGCGCCCTACCAGCAATTGCGCGGGTACCAGCTCGCCATTGCTCATCAGGCTGACCGTTTCACCATAGACCGCCGTGGAGGCATCAATGGATTTGGTGGTACGCAGCCGGAAACTGGAGAAATCCATGCTTTCGAACTGGTCGTCATCCGGGAAGATGGATTCCACTTCGAAGCTGGCGGCGGTCTGCTGAGTATCCAGCGGCCCTTCCAGGGCGGCGCGAGTAGTGAAGTTCAGTTCGCCATCCTTGAAGGTAGTGGTTTCACCGAGCACGGTGACGCCATTCATGACTACCTTGTAATCCGTCGCCGGCGCCAACGCGTTTACCGGGGTCAGTACAACACCACGGCCGTCTGCCACGGATTCCAGGGTAAAGGCCACATCCGCACCATTGGCGTCCTTGAACACGAAATTGTCGGCCGTGGCTGACACCGCATGGCTGAACTGCAATGCCACAATCGCTCGCGGTGCCACCTGTTTCTGGTCATCCAGCGGGTAGGTATAGTGCAGGTTGCGCGCATTGAAGGTGGGTGTATCGAAGCTCACCCGGTCCTTGTCCCCGCCACAGCCTGCCACCATCAAGGCGGTCAGCGCTGTCAGGGCAATATTGTTCTTTTTCATGGAACACCTCCGTTAGAACTTCACCGTGACTGCACCGGAAAACACATGGACATCGCCATCAGCGGTCACTACTTCATAGGGGTTGGCTACACCGGGGCGGTTGGTGGTCAACTCGAAATCCCGCTCTTCCAGTTTCTGGAACTGGTAACCGAAATCAAGGCGCAACGGATAAGCGAGGATCGGCGGGTTCTTGATGACCAGGGAAGAGCCTACACCGACAATCAATTTATCACTGTCCAGGTAGTTCACGTCCGGGGTCTGGATGCTTTCCAGCGGGCTTTCCTGGTAGGCCACCCCACCGGACAGGATCAGATGGTCGTTCACGGTCCATTCCGCACCGATACGCGGCACCACAATATCCTTGAACTCGGCAAAGGCCTGGTCCTTGACCGTATCCCGGGCCAGTTCGTCTTCAAGGTCACTCCAGTTCTGCTGCTCTACGGTAACAGCGGCACGGAAGTTGTCTGTGAAGTGATAGAGCAGGCCGGCGCTGAAGATATCCGGCTGGTAGGAATCGATGGTATCGATCAGCACGGTAATACCCGGATCGATCACGGTACCGGGAATGGTCAGTTTTGATTCCACGGCGGTGCGGGCCTCGGTGTGCCCCCGGAATGCAAACGCGGTTTCCAGACCGGTCCAGATGCCGCAATCTTCCTTGCCGCAGAAGACCTTGTCCCATTCCAGGTTCATGGACAGCACGGGACGGATCACCGGCTTGGCAGAAACGGTCAGCTCTTCGCGCTGGGTTTCACCCGCCAGGTTGGCGCTGGCGATCAAGGTAGCCTCAGAACGCAGGGAAATGTGCGCGGAGGCACCGGTGGTAATACCGTTGGCCAGTTCGAGGCCGCCACCGAGATTCAGGAACAATGGCTGTCGGCCGTAGTTGAAAAACTGGCCTTCCCGGCTGGTTCTGGAATCAAACGCCAGCATTTCCTCACCGAATTTCTCCACCCCGGCGATAATGGCGAAGTAGATCGGGTGCTCAAACTTGGTCATGTCGGTGAGATCGGTTTTCAGCGCAATGACCTGCTGCTGAGACATGGTGTCATTCAGTACGTCACCATCACGAATCACTGACGGCGCGCCACCGTTGGGGTTGCCCTGGCTGACGGCACGTAGTTCCTGATCGCCGTGCAACAGGCCCACGGTCAGCTCACCGCGGGGATCCCGGGTCAAGTAGGCCGGATTGTAGTAAAGCGCCGATGCCTGGGGGTTGAACATGGAAAGGCCCATGGCTGTCCCCACATCAGCGGGAAGCAGGCCATAGGTGCTGGCCGTGTTGCCCATGGCAGCAAAAACAGGGCTCGACAGGGCAGTGCTGACAATGACAGCAGCTCCCCAGCGGGTAAGGGTCTTGGTAGTCATAGCGCTTCTCCGGCGTTTGTTATTAGGGTTTTCGCCTCAGGTTAAGCTCCCAGGCGACAGGAGAACAACACGTGAAGCTATGCAGCCTCTCGCCTATTCCCCCCTGTGTATATGCAATAAGTCAAACAAAACGACGGTGCCAGCGCCGTTGGCAAAAAGTTGGGAATAGTTGAGAAAAGTAGGTGGGAGCACCGGTATTGTTAACTGATGTAACCGGGCGGTTTCGGTTTGCCTTCACAAAGGCGGGTATGTGACGGGAGGGTAGATGGCCATAAAAAAACCGGCCCGAAGGCCGGCAAGGGTTTCATCATCCAGAGATTACTGCTTGATGGGCTCACCCAGGTATTGGAGTTTGACTCCGCCAGCCGGGATTTTCAGGTAGATCTTCGGGCTCAGGATCAGCACTGACAAATTCACATCCACAGCGATATCGTTGCTGTTGAGCTGTTCGATCACCATGCGACCATCCGGCAGGAACGTCACCGGCCCGGCCAGGTTCATGGTCAACGGGTAGCTGTGCTGGTTGTGGGAACCGTCCAGCAGGATGTGCATGTAAGGGGCATCCAGATACAGGTTCACATCGGCACGGAACTCCGGGCCGTCAGGGGTTTGCACGATCCAGCCCGGAATCAGGCCCTGACGCTCCCACTCATCGAAGACAAAACTGCCATCCGGGTTCTGCTTGCCGCAGAAGTTCTCGGCATCCTCCGGCCAGGCGACACAGCTGTAACGCATGCGCATGAACTGGGTTTCCGTGGGTGTATCACTTTCTGCAATACCGAGAATTTTCACTTTCAGGGTGACCGACGACGCCTGGATCAGGGTCGGGTACAACCCTACCCTTACCGCCGGCCAGGCTTCCACGTCCGCTGTCGAGGGGTCATCGTAGGGCTCGGTAGCGCCGATCACCTCGGAGTTGAGACCGCCGACCACATGGATACCGCACTGCTCCGGCTGATCACAGATCAACGCAGGGTCGGTCACCCCTCCTTCGCTGCCATTGTTTCCCTTGCTCTGATCAATGATCAACGCCGTGGTGTTGGCACCGGGTTCGCCTCCCTGGTACCCCGGTTCGCCCACATCAAAGCGGCCATTACCATTGAGATCTGCAGTGGGCAGATTCTTGAGTGGCTGGAAGACACTGGCAACTGGAGCACTGGCAATGAAATGCAGATGCATGTCCGGCCCGCCCATGTCGCCCGCCGGCGCTCGCAGCATGGCTGTCTGCAGACGCTTGCCATCGCTGGAGCAGATAGCCTCGCCGCTGCTGCAATCATCGGGCTGCTGGGCAGAGGTCTGGTTCACGCTCATCAGGATATAGCGATAATAAGCGCCGGCTTCCCAGGGCTGGTCCGGCGTGAATACCAGGCTGCGGGTGCCCACTTTCAGTTGCCCCGTTACCCCGGTTTCACAGCTGTATTTGCGCTTGCCACCTTCGTCGTAGCGCAACGGGCGACCGGTGCTCGGGTCCAACGCCACTTTTTCCACCCGGAAACTGCCCACGTTGCAGGCATCGGTGTTTTCGAACACCACGGACTCTGCCGCGATATCCTGGGAGAAATTCACCCGGATAGCGCGATCCGCCGGTAGATGCGGCACCGGGTTACGGTCGTCATCGGTGCTACCACCCTGACAGAAGCCATGATTACCGGCTTCGATTTCCCAGTGCTCCTTGTCAGCAGCACAGGGGAAACCCGGGTAACTGGTAAGCACCATGGGCGCGGCATTGCCACCGATACGTTCCGGCAAGCTGAATGCGTCGCTCACGGGGATAACCGGGTTACCGGCCAGGTCGGTGACCTGATCGCTGACCATGGCGGTGTAGCTTTCACCAAATGCCAGCGGCGTGACCGGACGCATGACCAGCGATGCGCCATCCAGGTACCAGTCCACCGTCACATGGCTGCCATTGTGTTGCAGGCCGAAGGTATCACCGGCTCGCAGGGTGGCGGTGTCCAGTGGCTCACTGAAATTCAGGATCACCGCATCGCCGGGGCGTGCATTCATCGCCATACCCTCCGCATCCACCGCTGGCACCATGGATTGCCGTACCGGTGCGGTCATGTCCGGCACCGGTTGCGGGGCATTTTCCTGGTCCTCGTAGGACTTCATGTGGAAGCTGAGCAAGCCAAAGGCGGTTTCCTGGCCGAGTACTTTCGGCTCCACGATACCCACCGCATCAATTTCCATGCGGCCCTCTTTCACCAGTGCCATGCCGTTGAGCTCCACATGCATGAGGGTCTGGCTGAGAGCGCCATTGGCCTCCGGGTTCTCCGCAGTCATGGACATATCCATGTACAGCTTCACCTGTTTGGGCGCCTGATGGGCATCGCTGTAGGGATTGGGCAACAGGTAACCGGACGCATCGGACAGGAAGGTCACCGAGATGGCGCCGGTCTCAATGCCGGCGGCCACTTCCCCGGCCACCTTGACGGTCACGTTGGTGCCGGTGAGCAGGCTGTTGCGGGGAATGCGCAGTGGCGACACATTCGGGTAGTTGGGCAGGTGGGCCAGCTCCGCAAACACATTACCGGTCTGCATGGTGGCGTCCTTGTCACCCAGCAGGGTGGACTGAATCGGCACGCAGTTCATGGTGGCGCCGGTGAGCTTGGCTACCAGGGCACCGGAAGCGTTGCAGGGGTCGTCCTGGTCATCACTGGCACTCAGAACATCCTGTACCAGGGTAGCGCGGGGCATGGAATTACCGGCGACCCAACTCTTCTCGAAGCCACCGGTCAGCTGGGCCTGATCCACACCGCGTACCGACGAGGTGAACTTCAGGGTGTACTGCTGGCCCGGGGTCAGGTCATCCAGCGGGTCCACGGTAACCGCATTGCCCTTGACCAGCAGCGCCGCAGGCACGGTGTCACCCTGGTGCTCCAGCTCCACGGAGGCACCCGCGCCGGTGTCGCCGTACACCAGCGTGGCCGGGTCGAGCATCTGGTTGAAACGTAGCCGCAGGGTGGAAAAATCCATGAACGGCAGGGCATCACCATCGGGAATGATCTGACTGATGGCCAGATCCGGTGTAGCCATCTGGCTGGACATGGGGCCGTCTTCGCTGAGACGGGTGACAAAATCCAGGCCGCCGTCCGGGAACACCGGACTACCCTGGCTGGTTTCGATGCCGTCGATGACCAGCCGATAGTGGGTATGCGCCTGCAATGGGGAAAGCGGCTGCAGGCTGCCCCCCTTGCCGCTGTCCAGCGCCTGGGGGGCGCTCAAGGCCACCCGATTGTCGCCGGTATCCGCGCAGCTATCATCCACTTGCCCACAGCGCAGCAGGGTGAAGTGACTGGCATCCACCTCCATGGCGTGGGAAAAGCGCAGTACCAGCGGCGTTTTCGGGGACAGATTCTGCTGCCCGTCATAGGGGTAACTGTAATAGACCTCGGCCTGCTGCCAACCGGCAATGGACGGGGTGTCTCCGGCATCGCCGCCACAGGCGGCCAGGGTCACGGCGGCTGTGACCAGCCATAGATTTCTTGTTCTCATCGCCGATCTCCTAGAATTTCAGGGTGATAGAGCCGGAAAAGACATGGACATCCCCGTCCGCTTCCACGCTTTCGTAGGGCTGCGGGAACGACGGAGAGCGACGGTCGTAGAGATCAAAGGTGCGCGCCTCCAGTTTCTGATACTGGTAGGCCAGATCCAGGCGCACCGGGTAGGCAAGCACCGGCACCGACTTGTAGCGGGCCGTCAGCCCCAGGCCCACAATCCATTTGTCGGTATCCAGATAGTTCACTTCCAGGGAACCGTCGGAATCCAGCGGCGATTCGCTGAACGCTACCCCGCCGGTGACCATGTAGGTGTCATCCAGATGGAATTCGCCGCCCAGACGGGGCACCACGATGTCCTTGAACTCAAGGCGATAGTCATCCTGTGCGGCATTCACCGCCTGGTCCTTGATGGTGTCGCGTTCCAGCTCTTCTTCCAGCCGTGACCATTCCTGCATTTCCACGGTCAGGCCCACCCGCCAACGATCACGACCGTAGGCCAGACCCGCGGCATAAATGTTCGGCTGGTAGGAATCCACGGTGCTGATGGCCAGGTTGATGCCCGGGTCCAGCACCGTGCCGGGGATGGTGATGGTGGAGTCCACCGTGGTGTTGGTGTTGGAGTAACCGCGAAAGCTGAAGGCGGTTTCCAGACCGTTGTACCAGCAGTTATCGCCCTCGCCACAGAAGCTCTCACCCCAATCCATGTTCATGCCGAAGATCGGACGAATGGAGGGCTTGGCAGACACGTTGAGCGTCTCGTAGCTGGTCTCCCCACCCAGGGTCGAGGTGGCCACCAGTTCTGCCTCGGAGTGCAGGGTAATGCGGGCAGACAAGCCCATATCCAGGCCACGCCAGATCTTCGTGCCACCGCCCAGGTTGAGAAACAGAGGCTGGCGGCCGAATTCAAAGTACTGACCTTCAACGGAAGTCTGGGAATTGAACGCCATCATTTCCTCGCCGTACTTCTCCACCCCCAGCATGAACCCCAGGTACATGGGGTGGTTATAGCGGGTCAGTGAGGACAGGTCGGTCTTCATGCCCAGCAGGGTGTGTTGGGAGGGTGAGTCCTGCAGCGTATCGCTGCTGCGAGGTAACGGCGCAGCACCACCCAGGCTGCTCCCACGCAACTCATGGTCCGCATGCAACAGGCCGGTGGTCAGCTCGCCGCGATCGTCATGGGCCAGGTAGGCCGGGTTGTAGTAGGTGGCGGAGACCTGGCTGTTGAACAACGACAGGGCCTGAGCAGAAGCCAGATCAGAGGGCAGCACCCCGTAAGTGGTACCGATATTGCCCATGCTGGCCAGTGCCGGCGACATGCACACAACCCCAACACCCGCCAACATGGCTGGCAGCAGTTTCCGTATTGTCATGAAGCTCTCCAAAAAAGACGCGCCCGTAACGGGGCTGTTTTTATTTTCAAATTGCATACACAGTTATGTGCGCAATAAGTTGGCATAAACGTACCAACTTTCCTTCACGAATACATCACGGCAAACGCCCAAACCGTCACCAAATTTACATATATACACAAAAATAAACGCTTCGATATCGAAGCAGGTAGGAGGATGTTCGTAGCTTTTTCGGGGGAGTTAGGCTTTTTGCAGGGGGAGCGCGGACGGGGAGGAGAATCAGTTCCGGGGCGAGTTCAGTCGTTCGGCACGTCGGCGGGTCAGTACCATCACTGGAATCAGCCCCAGCAGTACCAGGGTCAACGCCGGGGCAGCGGCTCGTTGCCACTCCCCCTCGGCGGTCAGCTCGTAAATGCGCACTGCCAGGGTGTCCCAGCCGAAGGGGCGCAGCAGCAGGGTAGCGGGCATTTCCTTCATTACATCGATGCCCACCAGTAACAGCGCCGTGAGCAGACCCGGCAGCATCATCGGCACATAGACCCGGCGCCCCACTTCCGCCGAGGATGCCCCCAGGGTACGAGCCGCCTCCACCAGGCTGGGGCGCACCTGCTGCAGGGCATTTTCCACCGGCCCGAAACCCACCGCCATAAAGCGCACCACGTAGGCCAGCAGCAACGCGGCCAGGGTGCTGACCAGTACGATGCCCAGCCCCAGATCCGCCAGCCAGCCCTCCACCGCGCTGAAGCTGATCATGATGCCCACTGCCAGCACCGAACCCGGCAAGGCGTATCCCAGGGTCGCCAATCGCACGGCCACGGAGACCGAGGGTGACGGCTGATGCCGCTTCACCCAGGCCAGCCAGCCGGCCAGTGTCAGCACCAGCACGGCAGCCATGGTGCCGAGCAGGAAGGTGCGCCAGATCAGGTTGAGGAAACGGGCATCCACCTGCATCAAGCCATTGTCGATAACCCAGTACAGCAGGCGACTGACCGGCAGCAGGAAGGCCAGAAACAGTACCGCAAAGGCAAACAGGGTGACGCCCCAGGCCAGCCGCGGGCGGCTGCGCAAGGTCTGGCGGCCGCCGATCTCACTGTAGCGGGCGCGGCTGCGGCCACGCCGCTCCAGCCACAGGGCCACCACCACGAACAGCAATAACAGGGAGGCGAGCTGGGCGGCGGCCTGCAGGTTGAACAGGCCGTACCAGCTCTTGTAGATCGCCGTGGTAAAGGTATCGAAGTTGAAGATACTCACCGCGCCGAAGTCGGCCAGGGTTTCCATCAGTGCCAGCGCCAGACCCGCCGCGATGCCGGGGCGCGCCATCGGCAAGGCCACCCGGAAGAAGGCGGAAGAGGCCGTGTCGCCGAGGATACGGGCCTGTTCCAGCACCGCCCGCCCCTGGGCCTCGAAGGCCAGCCGGGCAAGCATGTAGACATAGGGATAGAGCACCAGGGACAGGGTGATCACCACCCACAGGGGATGACGGGCGCTGAAATCCAGGGCCGGCAGCCACTGGCGCAGGAAGGTCTGGACGGGGCCGGCGTAATCCAGCAGGTCCACCATCACGAAGGCCAGCACATAGGCGGGCATGGCCATGGGCAACAACAGCGCCCATTGCAGCCAGCGCCGCCCGGGGAATTCCAGGGTGGCCACACACCAGGCCAGGGAGACCCCGAGCAGCAGCACCCCGGCGGTGACCCCCACCATCAGGAACAGGGTGTTGCCCACCAGCCGCCACAGCACCGTGTCGAGCAGGTGCTGCCAGGTGGCCCACTGTTCCTGCTGCCAGGCGGCCAGCAGTACCACAATGGGCACCAGCACCAGCAAGGCCAGCAGCAGAACGCTGGCACCGCTGGCGGAAAGGGCTCCCCGTGTTCGCACCGGTTAGCGGTACCCGGCGCGATCCATCAGTTTGACGGCATCCACCTGCAGGGCGCCGGCCACACTGACGTTCAGATCATCCGATGTGAATTCACCCCAGGAAGCCACCTCTTCGGCGGGCTCCACGGCGGCATTCACCGGGTATTCCATATTACGGTCGGCCAGCAATTTCTGGGCCTGCGGTTGGCTCATCCATTCCAGCAGGTCGCGGGCCTTTTGCGGGTGCGGCGCATGGCGGGTGATGCCGGCACCGGAGATGTTCACGTGCACACCGCTGCTTTGCTGGTTGGCCCAGAACAGGGACAGGGGCAGCTGCGGATTGTCCTGCTTCATGCGGCCGAAGTAGTAGGTATTCACTATGCCCACATCACATTGCCCGGCGACGATGGCTTCCATCAGGGCAGTGTCGTTGGAGAATACGTCGGTGGCCAGATTCGCCACCCAGCCACGCACGATTTCCTCGGTCTTTTCTTCGCCCAGACGCTGGATCATGGTCGCCACCAGGGACTGGTTGTAGACCTTCTTGGAGGTGCGCAGGCACAGACGCCCTTTCCACTCGGGCTCGGCCAGGGCTTCGTAGCTGGACAGCGCCGCCGGGTCCACCCGGTCCGTGGAATAGACCAGGGTGCGGGCCCGCACGGTCAGGCCGAACCAGCGGTTCTCCGGGTCGGTCAGTTCCGCCGGCACATTGGCCGCCAGCACCGGGGATTCCAGCGGTTGCAGCAGATCCTTGTCCGCCGCATTCCACAGGTTGCCGGCGTCCACGGTGATCAGCATATCCGCCGGAGAGCGCTCACCTTCCGCCTGCAAACGGGCGGTCAGAGCGGCGGCGTTGTCGGTTATATAGCGGATTTTCACGCCGGTGGATTCGGTATAGGCATCGAATACCGGCTTGATCAGATGGTCATTCCGCGAGGTATAGACCACCAGTTCTTCTTCAGCGGCGGGTTCGGAACAAGCCCACAGCCCGGTAAGCATGACAGCGGCGGCGGCCAGGAACGCAACGGCTCGCATAGTAGAGGACTCCATCAAATGCATAAGGAAACAAGAATGATTCTTAATTGAGGCGCAAGTATGGCAGGATTTCATGCCAAGCTCTAGCCTGATTTGCGTGCCTTAGAGACCCTGAGATTGCGGCCGTGCGCGCGCCGGTAAATCCGCACCACGGCCCATGGCCTGACTGGCAAACAGGCGCTTGAGCGGCCCGCCCTGATTGACCCAGCGCATGCCAGTGTTGCGCAGCCAGCGCACCGGCAGGGCGCGCTGGCCAAACAAGTGCTGAAAGCCGCGCATGGCATTCTGCATGATCAGGTTCTCACCGCGGCGGCGACGCTGGTAACGGGCCAGCGCTGCGCTGTCCGCACAGGAGCGCCCACTGCTAGTCGCCCTCTCCACCTCTTCCGCCAGCACCGCGGCGTCCAGCAGGCCCAGATTGACCCCCTGCCCCGCCAACGGATGAATCACGTGGGCAGCATCGCCCACCAGCGCCAGGCCCGCCGCCACATAACTGCTGGCGTGGCGCTCCTGAATGGGAAAGACCGCCCGCTCGCTGAGCAAGGTGACGTCGCCGAGCGCATCGCCAACGGCCGCTTGCAGTTCGGCGGCAAACTCCGCCGGCGCCTGATCACGCAGCCCCGCAATTCGCTGCGGCCAGCCGGACCAGACAATGGAACACTGCCGCTGCTCACCCTGCTGCGGGTCACTGTAAAGCGGCAGCAACGCCAGCGGCCCGGATTCCATGAACACCTGACGGGCGCAGGCACCATGGGGCAAGGCCGTGGCGATGGTGGCCACCAGGGCATGATGACCACTGTCACGGGCTCCGCCACTGATGCCGGCCCAGTCCCGCACCCGGGAGCGGGCGCCATCGGCCCCCACCAACAGATCCGCCTGCCAGCACTGGTCTCCGGCGCGCACCTGCCAGCCACCCTGCTCACGGCGGGCGCTATCCACCGCTGCATTGCAACGCCAGTCCAGATTGGCAAAGTCCGCCGCCCGCCGGTACAGCGCCGCCGCCAGGTGACCGTTTTCCAATAGCCAGCCCAGGGACGGCGCGCCCACCTCTTCAGCGCGGAACAGCACTTCGCCGGTGCCATCCTGATCCCACACCTGCATGGCGTCGTAGGGCTGCACCCGACTCATGTCCAGATGCTCCCAGACACCGCTGTTCTGCAGCAGCCAGTAGCTGGCCTCGGTGAGCGTGGATACCCGCAACTGCGCCGGGCCCGACGGCATCACCGGTGCGGGCGCCCCGTCCAGCACCGTCACATCCAGCCCCTGCTCCGCCAGCAACACCGCCAGCAAACCCCCGGTCATACCACCGCCGACGATGACGATGTGTTGGCAATCAGGCTGTTCTGTCATGGCCGCATTCTTCAAAGGTCGATGCTCGCTGTTGATATGTAGGAACGCCGCTACGCTCCGTGCCTACAGCAGCTTCGTAGCATGGTTTCGCTGTTAACTATTCACTATTAACTGTTAACTGGCCTTTCAAAGCCCCATAGCCCGCCGGGCAAACCCCTGCCGCAGGCCGGGCAGAATATCCATGGCGACCAGCCCCAGCTGCCGGCTGTGAGCAAACAACGGTTGCTGGACCCGGAACACTTCGGGCACCCAGCGAGACGCCTGGCTGATCAGGGCCTGGTCCTGCTCCCGGCGCTGCACGTATTGCTGCAACAGGGATAATGCCCCAGGTGCCGACGCCTCACCCACGGTGCGTGCCAGCTGAAGCAGATCGCGGACGGTCAGGTTGAAGCCCTGCCCCGCCACCGGGTGCAGGGTGTGGGCAGCATTGCCCACCACCACACCGTAGGGCACCGCCTGGGCACAGGCATGGGTGAGCACCAGCGGGTAACGCTGGCGTTCGCCGATACCGGTAATCCGCGGCGCCTCTGCCGGGCATTGCTGCTGCAACTGCGCCAGCAAAGCACCGGTTTCCATGGCCATCCAGGCATCCACCTGCTCACGGGGGCCAGTCCAGACCAGGGCAAAACGACGGTCCGGCAGTGGCAACAACGCCAACGGCCCATCGTTGAGAAAACGCTCGTAGGCAATGCCCTGGTGGTCACTGGCCAGTGACAGATTGGCGATCATGGCATCGTGGCCGGTATCACTGTCCCGGGCGCTCACTCCCATCCATTCCCGGGTGCGTGACCCGGCACCATCGGCGGCAATCAGTAACGGCGTGGTCAGGGTGCGGCCGGATTCCAGGGTAGCCTCATAGCCATCTGCCAGACGGCGAATGGCGCTAAGCCGTTCCGGTGCCAGCACCTGGATAGCGGCATCCGCATACAGGGCCCGCAACAACACAAAACCCAGCCAGCGGTTTTCCACCACCGCCCCCAGCGCCGGCACCCCTTCTTCGCGGGCGCGCAGGCGGGTGATGCCGAGTCGCGAGCGGCGAGATACGTGCACGGTATCGATAGCGGCGGCATGTTCACGAATGGCCTCGGCCAATCCCAACTCATCCAGTACCGACAGGGTGCCGGCGGACAGCGCGGTGCTGCGCGCATCGAAGCTGGGCGTCAGCGGCGGTTCATCGGGCAGGGTCAGAGGATGGCTTTCCACCAGCGTCACCGCCGACGCACCGTGATGCCGCAACAACAAGGCCAGCAACGCCCCGGCCATGCCACCGCCGACGATAAGAATGGGGTCTTGCCTCTGTTCCGTCATCCAGGTTTTCCCGAAACCATATAAGGGGTATCTGCAGGAGCGTATTAGCACCGGTTTTCGCTGTTAACTATTCACTATCAACTGTTAACAGCTTTTTTCATCACCGCTTCGATATCCGCTACTTCCTTCGGCACTTCATGGCTAAGCACATCACAGCCGTCTTTGGTCACCACCACATCATCCTCAATGCGGATACCGATGCCGCGCCACTGTTCGTCCACACTGTCGTCGTCCGGCGCCACATACAGCCCAGGCTCCACGGTCAGCGCCATGCCCGGCTCCAGTTGCCGCCACTGTTCCTGCACCCGGTAGTCGCCCACATCATGCACATCCAGCCCCAGCCAGTGACCGGTGCGATGCATGAAGAAGCGGCGGTAAGCTTCGGTTTCCACCACCTCGTTGAATTCACCTTTGAGCAGTCCCAGATCCAGCAGACCCTGGGTGAGGATATGCACCACTTTTTCGTGGGGGACATTCCAGTGATTGTCCGGATGGGTAGCCTCAATAGCCGCATGCTGGCTGGCCAGCACCAGTTCGTACAAGGCTTGCTGCGGTTTGCTGAAGGTACCGCTCACCGGGAAGGTACGAGTGATGTCCGAGGCATAGTTCTCCAGCTCGCAACCGGCATCCACTAGCACCAGGTCGCCGCTTTTCAGCTTCTGGCTGTTTTCGATGTAGTGGAGGATGCAGCCATTGGCACCGCCACCGACAATACTCGGGTAGGCGGGACTGCGTGAGCCGTTGCGCATGAATTCGTGGATGTATTCCGCTTCCAGCTGGTATTCCATCATGCCCGGTTTGACCGCCTGCATGGCGCGCACATGGGCACCTGCGGAAATGCTGGCAGCGCGGCGCATCAACTTGATTTCAGCGGCGCTCTTGAACAGGCGCATGTCGTGCAGATGGTGGGCCAGGGCAACGAACTCTCCGGGCGGCTGGGCACCGGAACGGACCCGCTCACGGATACTGTTAACCCAGCCCATCAGGCGACGGTCGAATTCCGCATCGTGGCCCAAGTCGTAATAGACCCGTTCACGGCCTTCGATCAGGCCCGGCAGGATCTCGTCGATGTCCCCGATGGGAAAAGCATCATCCGCATCGAAGTCGCTCACCGCACCATCCGGCCCAGCCCGGTAGCCGTTCCAGATTTCCATGGCCCGATCGCGTTCGCGGCAGAACAGCACATACTCGCCGTGCTCCCGGCCAGGCAGCAGCACCATGATCGCTTCTGGTTCGCCAAAACCGGTGAGGTACCAGAAATCGCTGTTCTGCCGGTAGGGGTATTCCACATCCCGATTACGGGTGCGTTCCGGGGCAGCCGGCAGGATGGCAATGCTGTTGGGCCCCATGATACCCATCAGCTCCTGGCGGCGACGATCGAATTCCTGACGGTTGATACTCAAGAGCTCTCCTTGGTAGTGGCAGCGATAACGGCGATTCTCAGTGCCGGGTAGGTGGCGTTTGCGGCGCTGGTGCCGGCTTGTCCTGGTTGCGCATGACCAGCTCAGTGTAAATCATCAGTGCTGCCATCCGGCAATGCTCCGCCACTTGCTCGAACATATCTTCCTGCTCGTCCCCGTCATCGTCCGGCGTGGCCACCTGACTGATTGCTGCCAGGTCGGACAAGGCTTCCTGGATACCCGGCGACAGGTCCTTGTCATGGGTGTTGGCCGATCCGGTACCGAACCCCACCAGAAAGCCTTCGCACCACTGGGCCACTGCCGCCACACGCAGGCCCAGCTCTTCTTCATCGCCGGGCAGCAACAACGCCAGATCGAGACCGGTACCCTGGAACCCTTCGTGAAGCTGATCACGCAATGAAAGCAGTGCCACCGAGAGAGCGCCGTCAAAGCCACCATCAATATCTGTATGGGCCGCCAGTACGCCCATCACTTCTTCATCGTGACCGCCATGGCCAGTGGCCAGCAGCCCCGCCATGACACCTTGCAGTTCACTGGGGGAATGGGCCACACCGGCGGCAGCCAGGCCCTGGGCCAGGGCTTCAAAATCAATCGGGTTGGACATGACTCTATCCGTTTTGCGGGAATGGGAAGGTTATCTCGGCTCCTGTCCGGACGCCGCACAGCTTCTCAGGCAGCCCGTGAATAATGTGCGCTAAGTGGCTACCACTATTGAATTTCGTTGACCCTTGCAAACCCCACACCTATAGTTGAAACAACCTGTAATCCGGGTGGGAATGCCATTGCCGGAAAATACCGGCAGGGTGAGGGCCAATAAACAGGCTCTACGGGAACGCCGGGCCGAGAAAGGTCCACACCTTAGGCGAACAGCGTACATTTTGCCATGACGACGGAACAACAACTACGGCAACTGGAAGCCCGCGTCGATGACCTGCTGCGCATCAGTGCGCGCCTGCGTCAGGAAAACCAGTCCTTGCATGAACGCGAGGCCAAGCTGGTGGAAGAACGGGCCCAACTGCTGAAAAAAAACGATGTGGCTCGCAACAAGGTCGAAGCCATTATTTCGCGTCTGAAATCCCTGGAGCAGGAGTCCTGAGCGTGACATCCTGCCTGACACTGATCCACAGCCAATGCGGTGCCCTCGGCCATGTCTAACGAAAACTCCCTGGTAATTCATCTACTGGACAAGGAGTATCGCGTCGCCTGCCCGGCCGGTGAGCAGGACAACCTGCTCGCCGCCGCCCGCTATCTGGACAAACAACTGCGTGAAGTCCGCGATGCCAATGTGATCGGCCTGGAACGCATTGCCATCATGACCGCCCTGAACATGAGCCACGAATTGCTCAACGCCCGCAAGGCGGTGTCCGAAGACTCCGAAAGCGAAGCCCGCGTCCAGACCCTGCTCACTCGCCTGGAAGACGAAATCCAGGCCTTCGAAGACGCCCGCCGCAAGCTGTAGTCTCTTCCCTCCACGTTTCTACCCCCCTGTAGGAGCGCGGCTTGAGGCGCGAACCGAGCCTTGGCGAGGAAAAGCCCCGACCAACACGCATTCCTTTCTGGAAAGACCTGTCGATCCCCGGCATCCCTGATCGCCCTGCGGGCGATTTCCACGCTGACGCGTGGTTCGTCCCCTGGAAGGGAACTCCTACAGCGACTCCGAGTAAAGGCCAACGAAATCCTTTCCCTGTCAAGTCCTGACCTGTCCCCGATACCACTGTTATACTGCACCCGAGTGCTTCCTGGCCCGTTCGCCAGAGGGTCATGTCCCCGAGCCGATAAAGTAATACCCGGGGGCAAATATTGCCCTGCCTGTGTGCATGTCCGCCTATTGAGCGGAAAGCCTGAAGGTGGGGTTGCTGCCTCCACCTTGAACCTGCGGTTCAAGGGTCAAACCCGCAGCGGCGGACCGGGAAGCACCCTTTATTTCTGCATTGGCCAGCCCATGACCGCAGCTACGCGGCGGCAACTGCGCCGCCAGTTCCGACAGCAACGCCGCTCCCTGACTCCTGGCCAGCGCCGCCGGGCCAGCCACCGTGTCGGAGCTCAGCTGGATCAGGCACTAGGCCATCGCCCGGCCCGCCATCTGGCGCTGTATCTGGCCAACGACGGCGAGCTCGATCTGCTACCCGGGCTCGACCACAACCGCTTCCAGCTTGCCACTACCTACCTGCCACGCCTGGACCCGATCCGCCGTGGCCACCTGCAGTTTCGCCTCTGGCAGCGGCACCACCCCATGCACCCCAACCATTACGGCATTGCCGAACCGGCACACCACTATCGGGGTCGGGCGTTGTGGGCACTGGACGTGATTCTGCTGCCTGCAGTGGCGTTTGACGCCTGCGGCTATCGGCTAGGCATGGGGGGAGGGTATTACGACCGCACGCTGGCAGAGCTGGCGCGCAGGCCAAGGCGACCCATACTGGTGGCGGTGGGTTATGACTTTCAAAAGGTTACGGAGGGAACGCTACCGGTAGCCCCGTGGGACCAACCGGTAGATCTGACTGTTACTACTGGATGTGACTGACAACAACGCCGGCGCTATCTGCGTAGCGTTGGTAATCGTTTTCGTTGCCGCCGTAGGTCAGGCTGCTGATCAGCACGCCCAAGCCGAATATCACAGCCAGTAGCACCAGGGCGTCCGGCTTTTTCTTCATTTTTCTATCCCCAAAAAGCGGTACAGCAATACTCAAAGCGACCCGAAAGTCGTAACAAGAGTGTCACCTTAAAGCTATTACAAAATGTAAAATGCCAACCGGGTCAAAATTTGATCATTTCGCAATGTAAAGTCAAGCACTTAGCCGGCTTTGCTGACGTTTCTTAACAAAAAGGCTCATTAACTGGCTAAAAACACCCGCTTTAAACGCAAATAGTGATTGTGCCAACTATTTCAATTCTGGCCTTCCAGCAAAGTCGCCATGGAGTGACCGAACCACCGCTATTTAGTTCAGTATTAGTCCAGAAACAGGCGGTAGGCCGGGTTGTCGCTTTCCTCGACCATGGGATAAGGCACCTTTTTGAGATCAGCAAGCAGTCGGGAATACTTCCCGGCCTCCACCTGAAAGCCCACCAACACCCGGCCATAGGCCGCGCCATGGTTACGGTAATGGAACAGGCTGATATTCCACTTCTCTCCCAGGGACTGGAGAAACTTCATCAGGGCACCGGGGCGTTCGGGAAATTCCACCCGGAACAGCCTTTCCTGCATATCCTGGCGTGGCGCATGCCCTCCTACCATATGGCGGATGTGCAACTTGGCCATTTCGTTGCCGCTCATATCCACCACTGGGTAACCACGCTCCTCCAGGTCTGCCATCAAGGCCTGAAGGGCTTCCCCGCCCGGTCGCAGCTGGATGCCCACAAAGATGTTGGCATCCCGGTCATCGCTGTAACGGTAGTTGAACTCGGTAATACCACGCCGACCCAGGGCCTGGCAGAAAGCACGAAACGCACCAGGGCGTTCGGGAATGGTCACCGCCAGAATAGCCTCGCGCTGTTCACCCAGCTCCGCCCGCTCTGACACATGGCGCAGACGGTCGAAATTCACATTGGCGCCACTCTGAATCGCCACCAGGGTCTGGTTTTCCACCTGGTGTTTGGCTACCCAGTTCTTCAGACCGGCCAGGGCCAACGCGCCGGCGGGCTCGCAGATGGCCCGGGTATCCTCGAAGGCATCCTTGATGGCCGCACAGATTTCATCGGTGGTGGCGGTAATCACTTCATCCACGTGGTGACGCAGGATCTTGAAGGTTTCCTTGCCAATCTGTTTCACCGCCACGCCATCGGCAAACAACCCCACCTCAGGCAGGATTGCACGGCGATTTTTCTCAAGCGCCACCTTCAGGCAGGCGGCATCTTCCGGTTCTACCGCGATGATTTTCACATCCGGGCGCACATATTTCACATAGGCCGCCACACCGGCGGCCAGCCCCCCGCCGCCCACAGGGATAAAGATGGCATCCAGGTCGCGACTTTGCTGACGCAGGATTTCCATACCGACCGTGCCCTGCCCGGCAATCACATCCGGATCGTCATAGGGGTGCACAAAGGTCAGGTTGTCACGCGCTTCCAGCTTGCGGGCATGAGCGAGAGCCTCATCGAAACTGTCGCCGTAGAGCACCGCCTTTCCACCATGATTGCGCACCGAGTTCACCTTGATGTCCGGCGTAGTGCGCGGCATCACGATGGTAGCCTTGATACCCATGGAACTGGCTGCCAGCGCCAGCCCCTGAGCATGGTTGCCGGCGGAGGCACAGATCACCCCGCGCTGAAGCTGCTCATCGTTGAGCTGACAAAGCTTGTTATAGGCGCCGCGCAGCTTGAAGGAAAACACCGGCTGCAGGTCTTCCCGCTTGAGCAACACGCGGTTGCCAATACGCTTGGAAATCAACGGCGCCGCATGGATGGGGGTTTCCACCGCCACGTCGTAGACGCGGGATTGCAGTATCCGTTTGACGTATTTATCCAGCATGGGGAGTTCCGGGTTGGTGTTTGGTGCGCAGAAGGGTCTAGTCTAGGGGCTGGCCGGGATAAATGCGATAGGTCGGGACTCTCCAGGGTCGAGTCATCGCCACGCCTGCCCTATAATTCCCGCACATTTCTTTTACCCGCACGACAGGACAATTTCATGGACCAGGATGCGCTGAAAAAACAGGTCGCCGAGGCGGCGCTCCGCTTTGTACCCGAGGGCGAAGTCATCGGCGTGGGGACCGGCTCCACCGCCAACTTCTTCATCGACGGCCTGGCCAGCCTGAAAGACCGCATCAAGGGTGCCGTGGCAAGCTCCGACGCCACCGCAGAACGACTCAAGAGTCACGGCATTCCGGTGTTGTCACTGAACGACGTGGACAGCTTGCCGGTGTATGTGGACGGCGCCGATGAAGTAAACGGCCATCGGGAAATGATCAAGGGCGGTGGCGGCGCACTGACTCGCGAAAAAATTGTCGCCGCTGTGGCCCGACAGTTTATCTGTATTGTTGATGGGTCCAAGCAAGTAAAACGGCTGGGGAAATTCCCGCTACCGGTGGAAGTGATCCCCATGGCGCGCTCCCATGTGGCTCGTAAACTGGTCGCTCTGGGTGGTCAGCCAGAGTACCGGGAAGACTTTGTTACCGACAACGGCAACATCATTCTCGACGTGCACAATCTGGATATTCTTAATCCCATCGAGATGGAAGAGAAAATCAATAATATTGTCGGCGTGGTTACCAATGGGCTGTTTGCCAAACGGCCTGCCGACGTGGTGCTGGTGGGCGAGAGCGGCAGCGTCAATCAGTATTGAATTCTGTATTTCAAGCAATAAAAAAGGGCCGCAAATTGCGGCCCTTTTTTTCGCAAAGCGAATGACTTAATCCCAGAAGTTGAACCAGGCTTTTTCGCTGGCGTTCTCTTTGGCATTGGCATTCACATTTGCGTTAGCCTTGGCACCGTTGCCATTGACTTCGGCACTGGCATTAACATCGGCTTCAGCGTTGGCCTTGGCGGCTTCCTTCATGTCTTCAGCAGCTTCACGCTCTGCTTCCATGCGATCTTCTGCGGCTTCGCGCTCTGCTTCAGCACGCTCTTTGGCTGCTTCTTTTTTGGCTTCAGCCTCTTCCTTCATGGCTTCTTTCTTGGCCTTGGCTTCTTCTTTCTTTGCTTCAGCCTTCTCTTTGGCAGCTTCCTTGCGAGCCTTGGCCTCTTCCTTCATTTGTTCGGCTTTGGCTTTGCCTGCATCACGCTGATCACGAACAGACTGCTCGGTGGCTTTGGCATCCGCTTCGGCGTTAACAGCAGCGTTGATACCCGCGTTCAGGTCGGCTACTGCTACCTGACTCATCATTGCGGCACCGGCGGTCATCGCCAGAATCAGTTTCTTATCCATGCTTTGTCTCCTTGAAACAACAATCAAAAGGCATATTGCCAATATGTGACGCTACCATCGGGAAATTTGCGTCACAGCTCAAGTAACAAAGCGTAAAATCGATAATCAGTCGAGATATTGATCGATAATCGCGAAAATTTTCCGGCGAAACCCCTCATCCTCGTTAACCAGCTGATGGCGCGCTCCTGGCAGCATATGAATATGCGGATCCTGGAATTTTTCCTGAATTACCTTCAAGTTATAACGCCAGTCGACGGTTTCATCCATGTCCCCCTGTATCACCACCGGCGATATCTTTATTCGTGATGCTTTCTCAAAACCCGGCAGCCATTTTTTCAACGCGGATACCCAGACTGCCGACATCCGGCGCGCCTGCAGCGGATCCTGATTTTCAAGAAAATCCAGAAAATCCGGGTCATTGGAGTTGATGGTGAAAACCCGTTTGATACTGCGAGCAAAGGGACGGATAAACGTATGTAGCCAGCGCGCCGACGACCACTTGAACGGCCGTACCAGTGGCGCCAGCAGGATCACATGCTCAAAAGGGTTGGCATCGCCGTCACCGCGACTTAACAGGTAGTCCATCACGATGGCGCCGCCAGTGCTCTGGGCGATTACATGCCAAGGCCCGGGAAAGTGGTTATCCGCCAGCGCCAGACATTGCTCGAGCACATCCCGGTAGGTACGAAAATCATCGATCACCGCCTGGGGGCCAGAACTGAGACCATGGCCGGGCAGGTCATACGCCAGCACCGCATAACCCAGCTCCAGCACATGACCAATGATATGGCGGTACAGGCCCACATGGTCAAAGTAGCCGTGGCAGACCAGCACGGTGCCGCGCGGCTCCCTAGGGCGCCAGGCATGCACCGACAGCTGGTGACCGGCAGCCTCGAAATAACCGAAGCCATGCTCCAGATTCGGCAGGCGCTCTGCGAAATTCAGGCCATAGTAGGCAACGTAGCGCCGGGTGGATTCACTGAGCGGATCAAACGCTTCCCAGTTGAGGGGCTGCCACTGCTGAACAATATGCTCACGGTCGAAAGGATTTGCCATAGCCGGTAAGAGGTCTCCACGGTTTACTCACGGCGGCTTCTGATAATACGGCGCCAGGAGGACGCACACCATGCACCTGACCGCCGATACTCTCAAGGACCTGCCACGCCAACAACGGGTCAACCTGATCAACAGCCTGTCCGGCTTCAAGAGCGCAAACCTGCTGGGCACCCGCGCCAGTAATGGCCAGGAGAACCTGTCCATTGTCAGCTCCTGCTTCCATCTGGGCGCCGACCCGGCCCTGATCGGCATGATCATTCGCCCCCACTCCGTGGACCGGCACAGCCTGGAGTACCTGATGGAAACCGGCTTCTATACGCTCAACCAGGTGCATGGCGACATGGTGCCTGCCGCCCACCAGACCGCCGCACGCTACCCGCGCGAGGTGTCCGAGTTCACGGCCACCGGTCTGACGCCGGCTTACCTGCCTGATTTCCCGGCACCGTTTGTGGAGCAGGCACGCATCCGCCTGGGCATGGTGCTGCTGGAAACCCACACCCTGCAGATCAACGACACCGTGATGGTGATTGGCGCCATCGAACATATCCAGTTGCCCGGCTATGCCCTCGGCAGTGACGGTTATGTGGATATTGAGAAAGCCGGGACGGTGGCCCTGTCAGGCCTGGACAGTTATCACCTGACCCACCGCCAGGCACGCTGGAGCTACGCCAAACCGGACCAACCCCTGAATCGCCTGGAGCCGGTCAACCCAGGCAGCGATCAGGGTTAGCCATGCCAGGGAAACTATTGCACCCTGTCGGGGACTAATTGACGACCCAATACCGCGTCATCGAGAAGGACCCGATATGCAAACACCAAAGCTATCCTTGCTGGTAGGCGCCGCCATCGCTCTTGCCGCCTGCAGTAGTCACCCGGAAGGGACCACTGCCATGGTAACCAGCGAGCAACTTCAGGGCAGCGCCTGGCAAGTTAATAACCTCAATGGTTCTGACGTGGGCGACGCGCTGGTTACCCTTAACTTCCACGAACCCGGTCGACTGGCTGGCAAAGCCGCCTGCAACAATTACATGGCCAGCTATACGCTGGAGGATGACAGTTTCACGGTGAAGACCGGTGGCGTCACCATGATGGCCTGCCCACAGCCGCTGATGAAACTGGAGCAGCAGTTTCTGGATGCCCTGGAAGGAGTGAACCAGGCCGATATCAGCGAAGACGGGCAACTGATCCTCAGCGGCACTGACGAGGTAAGGATCGAAGCTTCCCGTCAGAAATAACCGCGCCAGATACAACAAGGCCCCGCATTGCGGGGCCTTGTTGTGATACCGGTGCTGTTTTGCCGCACTGGATTACTTGACGCGCGGATCCAGCTCGCCGGCTTCGTAGCGCATGAACATGCTTTCCAGGCTGATCGGCTTGATCTTGTCCGCATTGCCGGCGGTGCCAAAGGCCTCGTAACGGTCAATACAGATATCACGCATGGCGGTGATGGATTCTTTCAGGTACTTGCGCGGGTCGAATTCGGCCGGGTTATGGGCCAGGAAACGACGAATCGCACCGGTGGACGCCAGGCGCAGATCGGTATCGATGTTCACCTTGCGCACGCCGTGTTTGATGCCTTCCTGAATCTCTTCCACCGGCACCCCGTAGGTCTCCGCGATCTCGCCACCGTACTCGTTGATGATGGCCAGCCAGTCCTGCGGTACGGAGGAAGAACCGTGCATTACCAGGTGAGTATCCGGGATGCGCTTGTGGATCGCCTTGATCTGCTCGATGGCCAAAATGTCACCGGTGGGCGGACGGGTGAACTTGTAGGCACCGTGGCTGGTGCCGATAGCGATCGCCAGGGCATCCACCTTGGTTTGCTTGACGAAGTCCGCCGCCTCTTCCGGATCGGTGAGCATCTGATCGTGGCTCAGGGTCCCTTCGGCACCAATACCATCTTCTTCACCGGCCTGGCCGGTTTCCAGGGAGCCAAGACAACCCAGCTCGCCTTCCACGGAGACGCCACAGGCGTGGGCCATGGCCACCGCTTCCTGGGTCACGCGCACGTTGTAGTCGTAATCCATCGGCGTCTTGCCATCTTCACCCAGAGAACCGTCCATCATCACCGAGGAGAAGCCCAGCTGGATGGAACGCTGACACACGGAGGGGCTGGTGCCGTGATCCTGGTGCATCACCACCGGGATATGCGGAAACTCTTCGGTGGCCGCCAGAATCAGATGACGCAGGAAAGGGGCACCGGCATATTTCCGGGCGCCGGCGGAGGCCTGCACAATCACCGGGGAATTGGTCTGGTCCGCGGCTTCCATGATGGCGCGCATCTGTTCCACGTTATTGACGTTAAAGGCCGGTACGCCATAGCCATATTCGGCGGCGTGATCCAGCAACTGTCGCATGCTTACGAGTGCCATTGTGTTTCCCCTTCGGTTCCGTGGGCAGCGATGCTGCCCGTTTCCTGTTCAGTCATTGCAAAGACCGCCGCAGCGACCTTTTCTTCAGTCTTTCGCCCGCGCTTCCAGCATGGCTACCGCCGGCAACACCTTGCCTTCCACGAATTCCAGAAAGGCACCGCCACCGGTTGAGATGTAGCTGATGCGATCGGTAATACCGTACTTGTCCACCGCTGCCAGAGTGTCACCGCCACCAGCAATGGAGAAGGCATCAGAGTCGGCAATGGCTTCTGCCATTTCCTTGGTGCCCTCGCCAAACTGGTCAAACTCGAACACACCCAGCGGGCCATTCCAGATAATGGTCTTGGCTTCCTTCATCAGCGCCGCGACGATGTGGGCAGTCTGCGGGCCAATATCCAGAATCAAGTCATCGTCGGCCACCTCTGCCACCTTCTTGGCAGTCGCTTCAGCGGATTCGGCAAATTCCTTGGCGGTAACCACATCCACCGGGATCGGGATATGGACCTTGTCGGCAATTTTCTGCGCCGCCGGAATCAGGTCTTTCTCATAAAGGGATTTGCCTACCGGGTGGCCGGCCGCCGCCAGGAAGGTGTTGGCTATACCGCCGCCCACTACCAACTGGTCCACCACATCGGACAGGGATTCCAGCACTTCCAGTTTGGTGGACACCTTGGAGCCCCCAACAATCGCCACCAGCGGTTTTTCCGGTGCGTTCAGCGCCTTGCCCAGGGCATCCAGCTCATTGGCCAGCAGCGGCCCGGCACAGGCTACCGGAGCAAACTTGCCCACACCATGGGTAGACGCCTGGGCCCGGTGAGCGGTACCAAACGCGTCCATGACATAGATATCACACAGGGCAGCCATCTTTTGTGACAGTGCCTCGTCGTCTTTTTTCTCGCCCTTGTTAAAGCGCACGTTCTCGCACAACACCACCTGGCCTTCTGCCACATCCACGCCGTCCAGCCACTCTTTTACCAGCGGCACGTCGCAATCCAGCAGCTTGCCCAGATGATCGGCCACCGGCTGCAGGGAAAATTCCTCGGCATACTCGCCTTCGGTGGGGCGGCCCAGATGGGACATCAGCATTACCCTCGCACCAGCCTTGAGAGCGTGCTCGATGGTGGGCAGGGAGGCGCGGATACGCGCGTCGCTGGTGACCTTGCCGTCTTTCACCGGCACGTTCAGGTCTTCACGGATAAGAACACGCTTGCCTGCCAGATCCAGGTCGGTCATGCGTTTGAAGTTCATGTCGTACTTACCTCATTCACGGCCACCCGCTCGGGTGCATCCATTCATTCAAGCTTGATGTGATTCAGCCAGCGTCGCCACCCAGTCGAGCAGTCGGTTCGCATAGCCCCATTCGTTGTCGTACCAGGCCACCACCTGCACCATCTCGCCCTGCACCCGGGTCTGGGTGCCATCGACGATGGCAGATTCCGGCCGATGGTTGAAATCCACGCTCACCAGCGGTGCGTCATTGTAACCAATCAGCGCGCTGGCTTCTTTCGATTGCTGCTGCAGCCACTGGTTCAGACTGTCCCCGTCAGGGGTCTTCTCCAGCAGCAGGGTCAGCTCCACCATGGCCACATTTAACGTGGGCACACGGATGGAATGACCGCTTATCTTGCCCGCCAGTTGCGGCAACACTTGCTGTACTGCCCCAATGGCACTACTGGTGGTGGGCACGATGTTCTGTGCCCCGGCCCGGCCCCGTCGCGGATCCCGATGGACATGGTCCAGCAGGGTCTGGTCCGAGGTGTAGGAGTGGATTTCCTTCATCAGTACCTGACGGATACCATAGGCCTGATCCAGCCGGGTCAGTAGCGGTGCGATGCAGTGAGTGGTACAGGAGGCCGCCGACAACACCTTGCTATCGTCGCGGACGTCCCTGTGGTTCACGCCATACACCACGATCTGATCGGCCAGATCAAACGGCACCGCACCAATGATGACCCGTTTGGCACCAGCAGTCAGATGCCGCGAGGCACCGGCATGGCTGCGGAAATGGCCGGAGCATTCCAGCACCAGATCCACGCCCATCTCACCCCAGGGCAACTGTTCCGGCTTCGGCTGTTCCAGCAGCCGGGGAGCCTGGTTACCGATACGCAGCATGCCTTCAATCAGCTCCGCCGGCTCCGCCAGACGACCATGGGTGGTGTCATAGCGGGTCAGGTAAAGCAGGTCTTCCGGGCGACCCTTGTCATTGATCGCCGCCAGCGTAAACGGTGCCTGCCAGCCGGCGCCTTCGCGCTCGGCAAGGGCACGGACAAAGGAACGCCCGATACGGCCGTAGCCGTTAATCGCGACTTTCACTTAGAGCAGGCTCTCCACGGCCTGCTGCACTGCCTCGGCAGTGATATTGAAGTGCTTGAACAGGTCGCCAGCCGGGGCGGAGGCGCCGAAACTGTTCATGCCCACGATCTTGCCGTCCAGGCCCACAAAGCGGTACCAGTAATCGGCGATGGCCGCTTCCACTGCGACCCGGGCACGCACGTCGGAAGGCAGCACGCTTTCCTGATAATCGCGATCCTGGGCCAGGAACTCTTCCACGCAGGGCATGGACACCACACGCACATTCTTGCCGGTGAGTGCCTTGGCCGCATTCACCGCCAGTTCCACTTCGGAGCCGGTGGCGATAATGATGGCGTCCGGGGTGCCGTCACCGGTCTGCAGCAGGGTGTAGCCACCTTTCTCGGCATCAACCAGCTGCGCCTCGCCACGCTCCATGCAGGGCAGACCCTGGCGGGAGAAGATCAGGGCGGAGGGACCGTCCTGACGGACGATGGCTTTCTTCCAGGCCACGGCGGATTCCACCGTGTCACAGGGGCGCCAGGTACGCATGTTCGGCGTCAGGCGCAGGTTGGCCATTTGTTCGATGGGCTGGTGGGTCGGGCCGTCTTCACCCAGACCGATGGAGTCATGGGTGTAGACCAGAATGTTGGGCTGGTGCATCAGCGCCGCCATGCGCACCGCGTTGCGGGCGTATTCCATGAACACCAGGAAGGTGCCGCCGTAGGGGCGCAGACCGCCGTGCAGACACAGACCATTCTGGATCGCGGTCATGGCGAATTCACGCACCCCGTAATGGATGTAGTTGCCGCTGGCATCATCGGCGGTGACCGACTTGCAGCCTTTCCAGATGGTGTTGTTGGAGCCGGCCAGGTCGGCGGAGCCGCCGGCCAGTTCCGGCAGCAACGGGCCGAAGGCATCCAGGGTGTTCTGGCTGGCCTTGCGAGTGGCAACCTTGTCCCCCTTCTCCTGACACTCGCGGATGTAGGCATCCGCCTGCTCCAGGAAGTTGGCGGGCAGTTCACCGGCCTGGCGACGCAGGAAGTCCGCCGCCAGTTCCGGGTAGGCCGCTTTATAGGCATCGAAACGCTGCTGCCAGTCACTCTGGGCGGAGGCACCCTTTTCGCTACCATCCCAGGCCTGCTTGATCTCGGCGGGAATCTCGAAGGGACCGTGCTTCCAGCCCAGCGATTCGCGGGTCAGGGCAATTTCATCTTCACCCAGGGCGGCACCGTGGGATTCTTCCTTGCCCTGCTTGTTGGGGCTGCCGAAACCGATAACGGTCTTGCAGCAGATCAGGGTGGGTTGATCGGTATTGGCGCGGGCATTCTCGATGGCCACCTGCACCTCTTCGGCATTGTGGCCATCCACATTGGGAATCACCTGCCAGCCGTAGGCACGGAAACGTTCCACGGTGTCATCGGTGAACCAGCCTTCCACCTCACCATCAATGGAAATGCCGTTGTCGTCATAGAAGGCTACCAGCTTGCCCAGGCCCAGGGTGCCGGCCAGGGAGCAGGCTTCGTGGGAGATGCCTTCCATCATGCAGCCATCACCCAGGAAGCAGTAGGTGTAATGATCGACGATAGCGTGCCCTTCACGATTGAACTGACCCGCCAGCATCTTTTCCGCCAGCGCCATGCCCACCGCATTGGCAATACCCTGGCCCAGCGGACCGGTGGTGGTTTCGATGCCCGGGGCGTCGCCGTATTCCGGGTGGCCGGCAGTGGGGCTGCCCAGCTGACGGAAGTTCTTGATGTCGTCCAGGCTGACGCCGTAGCCGCTCAGATGCAGCAGGCTGTAAAGCAGCATGGAGCCGTGACCATTGGACAGCACGAAGCGATCCCGGTCGGGCCAGGTGGGATCCTGCGGGTTGTGCTTGAGGAAGCCGCGCCAGAGTACCTCGGCGATATCGGCCATTCCCATGGGCGCACCGGGGTGCCCGGAATTGGCTTTCTGTACCGCATCCATGCTCAGGGCACGGATAGCGTTGGCGAGTTCACGGCGGGCGGGGGCACTGGACATGCAGGGCTCCAAACTGGCTGGTGGCTGAAAAGGGGCGCTATTGTCCCTCATGGGGGTAATAGCTACAAGCCGCAAGCTGCAAGCCGGAGGGCAGCCCGCAAACCACTGAAAGGCGGCCATGACGGCATCGGCGACATATCGCTCGCCCCGCCAGCCTGACGCCTTGGCGGCGCCCGCAAAAACCTATATCAATTTATTTTGATTTAGCTTCCCGTTACGCTAGACTCCCTCTCTATGAATGCACAAGCACCCGACGCACCGGAGATCACTGATCATCTGGCGGGCTTCCTCAAGGCCGCTGGCGACCCGTTACGTCTGCAGGTGCTGCAGGTGCTGGGCCAGAACAGCTTCGGGGTGCTGGAGCTGTGCGACATCATGGCCATGAAACAGTCCGGCATGAGCCACCACCTGAAGGTACTGGCCCAGGGCGGACTGGTAGAGAAACGGCGGGAAGGCAACTCGATCTTCTACCGCCGGCGCCTGCCCCAGGCGGACAGCGTGGAGGGTGCACTTCACGGCGCCTTGCTGGATGAGCTGGATGATGGCCACCTGGATGCCGGTGTTGCCGAGCGACTGGAGCAGGTACAAAGCCAGCGGGCGGCGCAAAGCCGGGCCTTTTTTGCCCGCCATGCGGAACTGGACGACCAGCAGGAGCTGATTGCCGACTACGGCCAGTACGCCGAGCAGGCCCTGGAGCTTCTCACCCGGGCCTGCCCGGAGGGCCCAGAGAACAAGAGCGCCCTGGAAATCGGCCCCGGAGATGGCCAGTTCCTGCTCGAGCTGGCCGCCCGTTTCGATACCGTGCAGGGCCTGGACAATGCCGAGGCCATGCTGGAACGGGCCCGCCAGAGCCTGGCTGTCGCCAAACGGCAAAATGTGGAACTGATACTGGGTGAATGGCCGGCCAGCGCCACCACCCTGCCCACAGTCGATGCGGTGGTGCTTAACATGGTCCTGCATCATCTGCCCGCCCCCGCCAGCGCCATTGGTGCGGCGGCCCGGCAATTGAATGCTGGCGGCACCCTGCTGATCACCGACCTGTGTCGGCACGATCAGCACTGGGCCCATGAGGCCTGTGGTGATTTCTGGCTTGGCTTCGAAGAAGCCGATCTGGTGGACTGGGCCGGCCGTGCCGGTCTTGAGTTGCAGGAAAGCCAATTTCTGGCCCTGCGCAATGGTTTTCAGGTGCAGGTACGCACCTTCAGGAAGAGTTGAAAGTTCTTGGCGCCTGTTGAAGGCAACGTAACGCACACTTGAATAACGGGAGCACTCCAGTAATGAGTGAATATTCCATCTTTACCTCCGAATCTGTATCCGAAGGCCACCCGGATAAAATGGCCGATCAGATCTCGGACGCCGTTCTGGATGCCATCATCAAGGATGACCCCCATGCACGGGTGGCGGTGGAAACCATGGTGAAAACCGGTATGGCCATCGTCGCCGGCGAAGTCCGCACCAGCACCTATGTAGAACTGGAGGACATCGTTCGCCAGGTCATTCTGGATATCGGCTATGACAGCTCCGACAAGGGTTTCGACGGTGCCAGCTGTGCGGTACTCAACGGCATCGGCAAACAGTCCGCGGATATCGCGATCGGTGTCGACGAGGCCGAGGACAAGGAAATGGGCGCAGGCGACCAGGGCCTGATGTTCGGTTTTGCCACCGACGAAACCGACACCCTGATGCCGGCGCCGATTTATTACTCCCACCGTCTGGTGGAGCGACAGGCGGAACTGCGCAAGAACGGCACCCTGCCGTGGCTACGCCCGGATGCGAAAAGCCAGGTCACCCTGCGCTACGACAACGGCAAGCCGGTGGCCGTGGACGCGGTGGTGCTGTCCACCCAGCACGCTCCGGAAATCAAGCTGGCGGACCTGCGCGAAGCGGTGATGGAAGAAATCATCAAGCCGGTACTGCCCGAAGAGTGGCTGCACAAGGACACCCTGTACCACGTGAACCCCACCGGGATTTTCGTGATCGGCGGCCCCATGGGTGACTGTGGCCTGACCGGTCGCAAGATCATCGTGGATACCTATGGCGGCATGGCCCGTCACGGTGGTGGCGCTTTCTCCGGCAAGGACCCGTCCAAGGTAGACCGCAGCGCGGCCTACGCCGGTCGCTATGTGGCCAAGAACATCGTCGCCGCCGGCCTGGCCAGCAAGTGCGAAATCCAGGTGAGCTATGCCATTGGCGTGGCCGAGCCCACCTCTATTTCCGTTAACACCTTCGGCACCGGCAAGATCAGCGACAACGCCATCGTCGACCTGGTCCGCGAGCACTTCGACCTGCGCCCGCGCGGCATTATCGAAATGCTCGACCTGCGCAAGCCGATCTACCGGCCCACTGCCAGCTACGGCCACTTCGGCCGCGAAGGCTTCAGCTGGGAGAAAACCGACAAGGCGGCAGACCTGGCCAAGGCGCTTTAATAACGACATCACTGCCGGCGGCGTCTTTGCGACGGCGCCGACAACATCCCGATAACGTCTGCCCAGTGAGGGGCGCTGCAGCGGCATGACCGCGAGGCTCGCAGAGCGGACACAGAAAGAGCAACGGCGCCCATTCGTCAAAAACGAATGGAGAACACCATGAACGCAAAAGCGAACACTTTCACCGACTTTAAAGTGGCAGATATTTCCCAGGCCGCCTACGGTCGCTCCGAGATTCATATTGCCGAAACCGAAATGCCGGCACTGGTCACCATCCGTGAAAAGTACCGGGCCGAACAGCCGCTGAAAGGCGCCAAGATCATCGGCTGTATCCACATGACCATTCAGACTGCAGTACTGATCGAAACCCTGGTCGCCTTGGGCGCGGAAGTGCGCTGGTCAAGCTGCAACATCTTCTCCACCCAGGACCACGCCGCTGCCGCCATCGCTGCCGCCGGCGTACCGGTATTCGCCTGGAAAGGAGAAACCGAAGAAGAGTACATGTGGTGCATCGAGCAGACCTGCCGTGACGGCAACGGCGAGCTGTGGGACGCCAACATGATCCTGGATGACGGCGGCGATCTGACCGGCTACATCCACGAGACCTACCCGCAGATGCTGGACAACATCCACGGCATCACCGAAGAAACCACCACTGGCGTGCACCGTCTTTACGAGATGCTGAACAAGGGCACTCTGAAAGTGCCGGCGGTGAACGTGAATGACTCCGTCACCAAGAGCAAGAACGACAACAAGTACGGTTGCCGCCATTCTCTCAATGACGCCATCAAGCGCGGCACCGATCACCTGCTGTCCGGCAAGAAAGCGCTGGTTATCGGCTATGGTGACGTGGGCAAGGGCTCTGCCCAGTCCCTGCGCCAGGAAGGCATGATCGTCAAGGTCACCGAAGCGGATCCGATCTGTGCGATGCAGGCCTGCATGGACGGCTACGAAGTGGTCAGCCAGTTCAAGGACGGAGTCAACGACGGCACCGAGGCGTCCATCAACAAGGAGCTGCTGGGCACCACCGACCTTCTGGTCACCACCACCGGCAACTTCAATGTCTGTGACGCCAACATGCTCAAGGCATTGAAGAAAGGCGCTGTGGTTTCCAACATCGGCCACTTCGACAACGAAGTGGACACCGCCTTCATGCGCAAGACCTGGGAATGGGAAGAGGTCAAACCGCAGGTGCACAAGGTATGGCGCAACAAGGCCGAGGGCGACTTCCTGCTGCTACTCTCCGAGGGTCGCCTGGTAAACCTGGGCAACGCCACCGGCCACCCCAGCCGCATCATGGATGGCTCCTTCGCCAACCAGGTACTGGCGCAGATGTATCTGTTCGACCAGGGCTACGCCAAGCACTCTGACACCGTGAAAGAAAAAATGCTCAAGGTGGAAGTGCTGCCCAAGCACCTGGACGAAGAAGTGGCCCGCTACATGGTGCAGGGCTTCGGTGGCGTGATCACCAAGCTCACCAAAGAGCAGGCAGACTACATCGGCGTGGACGTGAACGGCCCGTACAAGCCAGAGCACTACAAGTACTAAAGGCATTTTTACCACAGAGGGCACAGGGAACACTGAGGAAAAAAGAACGCACATTCAATGCGCATTTTTAACTCTGTGTGCTCCGTGACCTCTGTGGTGAAATAGCTTTTGATCGAAAAGGCACTAGCCAAATGAGCAAAAGAATCAGTTTTGAATTTTTCCCGCCGAAAACCGATGCGGGAAAAGAAAAGCTGCTGGCTACCCAGCAGAAACTCTTGGCCAAGAATCCGGAGTTTTTTTCCTGCACCTTTGGTGCCGGGGGTTCCACCCGTGACAACACCCGCGACATGGTCAACCAGTTGCGCAATCAACATGGCGATACGGCCCCGCATCTGAGCTGCATTGGCCAGAGCCGTGAGGAAATTCTGGAACTGGTCAACGGCTACAAGGCCGCCGGCGTTACCCGTATCGTGGCCCTGCGTGGCGATCTGCCCTCCGGCATGGGCTATGCCCAGAGCGAGATCAAGTACGCCGACGAACTGGTACAGCTGATCCGCGAGGAAACCGGCGATCACTTCACCCTGGAAGTGGCTGGCTACCCGGAAATGCATCCCCAGGCACGCAGCTTCGAAGACGATATTGCCCACTTCAAGCGCAAGATCGACGCCGGCGCCAACAGCGGCCTGACCCAGTATTTCTACAACGCGGATGCCTACGGTTACTATCTGGACGCGCTGCAGAAAATCGGCTGCGACGCCCCGGTTTATCCAGGCATCATGCCGATTCTCAACGTGGCCAACCTGGTGCGCTTCTCCAGCACCTGCGGCGCCGACATTCCCCGCTGGCTGCACAGCAAGCTCAACGACATCAAGGATGATGACGCGGCAGTGAAAGCCTTCGGCGAGGAAGTGGTCACCCGGTTGTGCGAACGCCTGCTGGCCATGGGCGCACCGGGCCTGCATTTCTACACCATGAACCAGGCCGGCCCGAATCTGCGGATTCTGGATAATCTGGGGCTTTGACAGGCAGCGACTAGTCTCGAGTCGGAGCCGCTGTAGGAGCGGCGCTTGAGCCACGAACCTTGCGCAGCAAGGAAATCGCCGGCAGGGCGATCAGGCATTCAAGCACTCGACAGGCCTCATTCATAGCGCTGTGGAATCCTTGAATCTCTGTTGCCTCGCTACGCTCGGTTCGCACCTCAAGCGGTGCTCCTACGCGGCTTCGTAGAAATGGCGAAACCCTTGGAGCACCCCCAATCCAATCGAGCGTAGCTCGTAGCTAGATCATTCCGCTATTTCCCTTAGCGCATAACCGTATTTCCCCACCTGCTCCCTCCTCCCTAAGCTTGAATATGAACATTCATGGAGCTGGCCCGGGCCGGTCACAAACTGTCCCTGCGGCGGCTCACTATTCCCGGGCTATCATCTCCGGGAGGAGGTTTATCATGCCTGCCCGCGCACTGGCTGATTTTCTCGACAACAACAATGTGAACTATCACTGCTATAACCACCCGCCTGCCATGACCGCTTCCGAGGTGGCCCAATTTAGCCATATTCCGGGACGCCACATGGCAAAGACGGTGATCGTGGATGTGGACGGTGAACTGGCCATGGCGGTGTTGCCATCCGATCAGTACCTGGATCCGGACCGGTTACGCCAGGCGTTGAATGCCAACAGCGTCCGGCTGGCCCACGAGGAAGACTTCAAGGACCGTTTCCCTCTTTGCGAGCCCGGCGGCGAACCGCCCTTCGGCAATCTCTATGACATGAAGGTCTATGTGGATGACACCATGCTCAGCGAGGACTGGTTGGCCTTTAACGCAGGTACCCACACGGAAGTGATCAAGATGGGCATGGGCGATTTCCTGCGCCTCAGTCAGGCCCAGTCCTGCTCCTTCGCCATGCTGCATTAAATCTTGATAGTCATCTCTACCCCTCACCCGGTCACCGGGTGAGGGCCTCCAGTTTTCCTCCGGGCCCGCCGACTTCCTGTCATCACTCCTGCATTTCACCATGGTATGCTGACCAAAAATCAGCTGATGGAAATGCTTCGAATGTCCCGCTCCCCCCTGCGCCGTACCAAGATTGTCGCCACCGTTGGCCCTGCATCGTCCTCCGAGACTCGACTCGATGCCCTGATCCGGGCTGGCGTCAATGTGTTCCGCCTGAACTTTTCCCACGGCAACGCCGACACTCACCGGCAAACCGCGCAAACCATTCGCCACTGCGCGGAGCAATGTGGCGAGCACGTGGCGATTCTGGCAGACCTGCAAGGTCCGAAAATCCGTATCGGCAGCTTTCCCGGTGGCCCCATCCTGCTGAAGGCCGGCCAGGCCTTTGCCCTGGATACCGCCCTGGCCGACGACGCCGGCAACGATCAACAGGTAGGCGTGAGTTATCCGCCACTCCCGGACGATTGCCAGCCCGGCGATGTGTTGCTGCTGAACGACGGCCTGCTGGAGCTGAAAGTCACGGCCATCACTGGTACCCGGGTGGACTGCACGGTGCAGGTGGGCGGCGACCTGTCTGATCACAAGGGAGTGAACCGCAAGGGTGGCGGGCTCAGCGCCCGGGCGCTCACCGACAAGGATCTGGCTGACATCATTACCGCCGCCGACATGGACGTGGATTTTTTGGCCCTCTCCTTTCCTCGCGACGCTGAAGATGTGGAAGAAGCCCGCCGCCGCTACCGGCAGGCCGGTGGCCAGGGCGGCATTATTGCCAAGATTGAACGAGCCGAAGCGGTGGCTGACGACGCCACTCTGGATGCCATCATTGAGGCCTCCGACGGCGTCATGGTGGCGCGCGGTGACTTGGCCGTGGAGATTGGCGACGCCGAACTGGTGGGGGTGCAGAAACATATTATTCGCCGGGCACGGGCACTGAACCGCTTCGTGATCACCGCCACACAGATGATGGAATCCATGATTCATAGTCCGCAACCCACTCGTGCAGAAGTCTCCGATGTGGCCAATGCGGTACTGGATGGCACCGACGCGGTGATGCTGTCAGCGGAAACTGCGGTGGGCGAATATCCGGTAGAAACCGTACAGGCCATGGACCGCATCATTCTTGGGGCCGAGCGTACCTGGCAGGAAAGACGCACCGATCGTCCCATCAACGACAATGCCGACAACATTGATGAAGTGATCGCCATGGCCGCCATGCAGGCTGCCAACCGTCTCAGCAACGTCACTGCCATCATTGCCATGACCGAAAGCGGCAACACCCCGCGGCTGATGTCACGGCTGCGCTCCGGCATCCCCATCTATGCCTTCACCCCCTACCCCAGCAGCCAGCGCCGGGTCGCCATTCTGCGGGGCGTGCGCGCCATCCCCTTTGATAGCCATGCCATTGCCAGCGATGAAGTGAACCGCCGTGCAGTAGCGATCCTGGAAGAAATGGGTGTGGTACAGAACGGCGACCGGGTACTGATCACCAAGGGCAACTACAACGATGCTCATGGTGGCACCAACACTCTTAAGGTGATCCAGGTGGGCGGCAATATTCAGTAACACACCGTCTGTCTTGTAACAGCCCCTAACCATTCCCATACGCAAAAAGACGCCAGCAGCGGAACGGCGGTACTAGACTCATTGTTACCCTTCCCACAGGAAGCATAACAATGAGAATCGGTCTGGTTGTGGACTCGGGTTGTGATCTGCCCAAGGACTTTATTGACGCTAACAACATCCTGGTCATGCCGGTGCCCATCCGCATCGGCAAGGAAATTTTCGTGGACGACCGCGACCCGCAACGGGCCCGGGAGTTTTACGCCCGCCATGAAGTGGACAAGAACCACGATGCGGAAACTGCTCCGCCCACGGTGGACCAGATCCGCACCCTGTTCCTGGAACAGGCGGTGGGAGACTTCGATTACGCGCTGGTACAAACGGTACCAAAGAGTCGCAGCCCGATCTTCGAAAACGCCACGGAGGCGGCCCATGCCATCCTCGGCGACTACAGAAAGTACCGTGAAGCCGCCGGTCGTGAAGGGCCGTTCCGCATCCGGGTCAGTGACAGCCAGACACTGTTTGCCGGCCAGGGAGTTCTGGCGGCAGAAACCATGCGGCTTATCAATGCCGGCATGAAAGTCGGTGACATCCGCCAGCGCATCAGCGACCTGACCCCGAAAACCTCGGGTTACGCTGTAGTGCCGGATCTCTACTACGTGCACAAACGAGCCCGCAAGAAAGGCGATAAGAGCGTGGGCTTTGTTGGCGCGCTGATGGGCTCGGCGCTGGACATCAAACCCATCCTCTGCGCCCGCCAGGACCAGACCTTCCCGGTGGCCAAGGTGCGTGGCTTTGAAACCGCCGTGGAGAAGATGTTCACCCACGCCTGCACCTGCGTGGAAGAGGGCCTGTTGACCCCCATCGTCTGCGTCAGCTACGCCGGCGACCCGGACGCGGTCTACCAGATGCCCGGCTTCAGCAAATTGAAAGCCACCACGGAAAAGCACCAGGTAGATCTGCTGATCAGCCACATGGGGCTCACCGGCGGCGTCAATATCGGCCCCGGTGCCATCAGTGTGGGCTTTATCTCCGACCAGATGGACTTTGCCTGAACCTGCCCGGTGAGATAAATCGACAACCGGTCGCGGGCAATATGGGCTTTATCGGCACAGAACCGAACTGAACACTCACCGCTGCGCTTTCTTGAGCGCCGCGCGGCAACGGCTTTTCGGCAACACCCATCCTCCTCCATTGCTGGCATAGTAGCGCCAGCCATAGGCAGGCTGCGCCAGACAGCCTGTATTCAGGGCGGCCCGGACTGTGCTCCGCGCCGCTGTAGTGAAGGAGGAACCATGTCTGATTCCATCAGTACCTTGAAGAACAAGGGGCTGCCAGCGGACGCGCTGGCCTTTATCGAGTCCCTGCCCGCCGATCAGGCCAGCAAGCTGGCCGATACCGTCCTTGCGGCTTTGGAAACCAAAGACGCCAGAGTCGAAAAAGCGATGAACAACGCACTTAACGTCGTGCCCGGGCCCTTCCGCCGCCCGGTGAAGAAAATGCTGTTCGGTTAAGGAGATAGACATGCATATTGAAACTCAGGCCGAACTGCTCAAACTCAGCCGCCTGCTGGAAACCGAAGAAAACAACCTGGCCTTCCTGGACGGCCAGGATCTTGGCGCCCTGGCCGCCTTCCGTGGTGCCGTATCCGGCTTCTTCTACGAACAACACCAGGACAGCTATCAGCGCCTGGCCGGCATCAGCAAGCTGGTGCCCACCGGTGCCAGCGCCAAACTGGCCACCACTGTACTGGGCTCCGTGCTCGCCGCCGGCATTGCCTCCGAGCTGCCCCCCGAACGCGCCATCAAGCTGGCCGACAAGCTTCCGGAAGAATTTCTGGCCAAGCTCTGCATCCATCTTGAGCCCACGTATTCCCGGGACCTGCTGGCCGCCATGCCTGACAAGATTGTCGCCTCTGTGGCCAAGACCCTGCTGGCCATGGGCGAGCACATCACCCTGGCCCGCTTTGTGGCCGTGATTCAGACGTCAGCCCTGAAAGCCGTCACCAGCAGCATCGAAGACGGCGAAGCCATGGTAAAGATTGCCCTTTACCTGGAAGACAAGAGCAAGCTGGACACCCTGCTGGCACTACTCAGCGAAACACAGCAACGAGCTACCCTGAAAGCCGCCACCGACCATGAACTGTGGCCGGCGGTACTGTCCCTGAACGGACACCTGAACACCGAGCTGCGCGGCCAGATGGGCAACCTGGTGGCCGAGCAGGGCGAAACCGTCATCAGTCACATCATTGAAGTGGCCAGCGAACAGCGCCTGTGGACCAACCTGCTACAAGCCGTGAATGCCATGGATAACCAGCATCAGCAGATGGTGGTAAATGTGCCCAAGCTGCGCGAAGCAGACATCATGGAAAGCCTGATTGCCACCGTGGCCAGCGAAAACAGCTGGGATGAGCTGCTCACCCTATTGCCGCTACTGGATCAGGAACACCTGACGCCGGCGGTGGATGTGCTCACCGGTAGCCAGCCCGAGGCACTGGGCCAGGCGCTGGGGCAGGCCCACGACAGCAAGCTGCTGGGTCTGTTCGGCCACCTGCCTGAGGCGGAGCTGCCCCGTGTGGCCAAGGCGCTCAAAGGCCTGGCAGCCGAAAGCTGGCAAGCCTTCCTGGCGCGCAACAGCGACGCTCACGAGATCGAGGCGCTGAAAGCGGAGATGGCGTAACCGCTTACTACGTTCGCATCTCTGATGCGTTGCATATCGACTATCAGTTTCGTTGCTGTATAGACCTGCGCACCCCCTTTGCGCCGGACAGAAAATGTCCGGCGCACTGCCCTGGATCCCTGTTTTCCCTGCCAATATTGTGACAACTATTTTACAATGCCCGCACTTCCAGGAAGGAAGCATCCAATAACGTATAACAGGGTTGAATAATATGAAGATGATCAAGGCATTTATTGTGGGGGCAACGGTTATCATTACCACTGGCTGCGCGACTGCGGTCAGCCCGGTGGGTAATGGCGCACTTTTCACCTCGGTGAAAGGCCCGGTGAATGCAACCACCAGCACCGGGATCAGCAAAAGCGGCCAATCTTGTGCCACGAACATCCTGGGGCTGATTGCTGTAGGTGACTCCTCTATCAGCACGGCCAAACAGAAAGCGGACATCAGCAAAGTTGCCAACATCGACCACCAGAGCACCACTGTGCTGGGCTTGTTCAGCAACTTCTGCACCATAGTGGAAGGGGAATAATCCCCTCCCAAGAGGCCCCGCACTGCGGGGCCTCTTTATTTACCTTCAGAGTACTGCGGCAGCCCATCGTCGATGGGCCACCAGTTACAGGCAGAATCCGTATAGATATGAAACGCAGGCCGCGTGGCCAGCGGCTCATTCAACAACCCCGCCCGAATCCGTACCACGCCAGGTTTGCTCTCATGGCAGCTGTAAATCGGCGAACCACACTCCCGGCAAAACACCCGCTGCTTGCCCGGCGAGGATTCATAGCGTTTCAATAAGGCTTCACCACTGACCCAATGCAGCTTGCCGTTTTCCACCGGAATATTGGTCACCAATGCGGTGCCCTGGGCCTTACGGCACTGCTGGCAGTGACAGACCTGAATCGGTGCCAGCTCACCGGCGATTTCAAACGTGACACCGCCGCAAAGACAACTTCCCGTATACATATCCACTCCATTTTAGTTGCTGTAGGAGCTGAGGGGCGAACCGCGCTTGCGCAGAAATTCCCCGCAGGGCGGTCAGGCCTTCCTGAACTCGACAGAGCCTTTCGGAATAGATTGCTACCTGCTCGACTCACCCTTTTCATCCGTCTTCGCCCCTCAAGAGGAGCTCCTACAGCAGAACAATTTCCCGGGCCTGAGTCCCAAGCCTGAATCAGAGTTCCCAATCGCGCCGCCAGCGACGCTCCTGCAAGAAGGTATCAGCGCCTTTCAACGCACCATACCCTCCACCAGAAAATCCACAAACTGACGCACCTTGGGCGACAGATGCCGGTGACGGGGATAGACCACCCAGACCGCTGTGTGAGTGCAGGCATACTGATCCAGCACCGAGACAAGGCGACCGTCGGCCAGATCGTCTTCCACGTAATAATCCGGTAGCTGCGCCAACCCCAGGCCCTTGCGGGCTGCATCCAGCAGCGCCATGCCGGAATTGCCCTTCCAGTTGCCCTGCACTTTCCATTGCCGGTGCTGACCCTCCACATCCATCGCCCACTGGTCCGCAGAGCCAACCAGGCAATTGTGCTGGCTCAACTCCCCCAGGGTGTGGGGCCGGGCATGGCGCTGGAAATAGTCGGCGGAACCGACAATGTATTCCCGACGCGGGCAAAGCTTGCGGGCAATCAGCGATGAATCCGGCAGGGCACCGGTACGGATGGCTACATCAAAACCCTCGTCGATGATATCCACCCGCCGGTTGGTGAAATCCAGCTGTATCGACAGTTGCGGATGGCGGGCCAGAAAATCATTTACCAGCGGCGCGATATAGCGCTCACCAAAGGTGGTGGCGCAGGTCAGCTTCAGCACCCCGGTGGGGCGCTGCTGATAATCACTGATCGCCGACAGCGCCTCCTGGAAACCGTCAAACAACTGACCACAGTGGTCGAAGTAAACGGCTCCCGCATCGGTGAGTTTCAGACGCCGGGTGGTGCGGTAAAGCAACTGGGTGCCCAGCTGGGTCTCCAGTCGCGACACCAGCCGGCTCACGTGAGAACTGGACACCCCCAGGTGTCGGGCGGCATCGGCGAAGGAACCCCGGCGCACCACTTCTACAAAGGCTTCAATACGATCCCAGTGCTGCATTGTTGCTACCTGACAATAATCTCTTGCTGAATTGTGCCTTATAGCTCTATTCGTGTCTGCGTATAGTGAATCCATCATTCGCCATGCCTTGCATCGCGAAACGCGTTAACGCCCTCTACTCATCAAGAAGGAATCACCATGAAATCCCGTGCCGCCGTCGCCTGGGAAGCAGGCAAACCCCTACAGATCGAAGAAGTGGATGTGGCCGGCCCCAAGGCCGGGGAAGTGCTGGTGCAGATCGTTGCCACCGGCGTTTGCCACACCGATGCCTACACCCTGTCCGGCAAGGACCCGGAAGGCATCTTCCCTTCCATTCTTGGCCACGAAGGCGCCGGTATCGTGCAGGAAGTGGGCGAAGGCGTAACCAGCCTGAAGCCCGGCGACCATGTGATTCCGCTCTATACCGCCGAGTGCCGCAAGTGCAAATTCTGTCTCAGCGGCAAGACCAATCTGTGCCAGGCAGTGCGCGCCACCCAGGGTCAGGGGCTGATGCCGGACAGCACCAGCCGCTTTTCCCTGAACGGCAAACTGCTGCATCATTACATGGGCACCAGTACCTTTTCTGAATACACCGTGGTGCCGGAAATCTCCCTGGCCAAGGTCAGCAAGGAAGCCCCGCTGGACAAGATCTGCCTGCTCGGCTGCGGCGTCACCACCGGCATCGGCGCCGTGCTCAATACTGCCAAGGTGGAGCCAGGCTCCACGGTGGCCGTGTTCGGGCTCGGCGGCATCGGTTTATCAGTGATTCAGGGCGCGGTGATGGCCAAGGCAGAGCGCATCATTGCTATCGACACCAACCCGGCCAAGGAAACACTGGCCCGGCAGTTCGGCGCCACCGATTTCATCAACCCCAAGGACTACAACAACTCCATTCAGGAAGTGATTGTCGAACTCACCGACGGCGGTGTGGATTATTCCTTTGAGTGCATTGGCAACGTGAACGTGATGCGTTCGGCGTTGGAGTGCTGCCACAAGGGCTGGGGCGAATCGATCATCATCGGCGTGGCCGGTGCCGGTGAAGAAATCGCTACCCGTCCGTTCCAGCTGGTCACCGGCCGGGTCTGGAAAGGCTCTGCCTTCGGTGGCGTGAAAGGCCGTACCGAGCTGCCCGGTTATGTGGATCGTTACATGAAAGGCGAAATCAAGATCGACGAATTCGTCACCCACACCATGGGCCTGGACGAGATCAACACCGCCTTTGATCTGCTGCACGAAGGCAAAAGCATTCGTTCGGTGATTCTTTTTTAAGAGGCAATGAATTCCGACTGCAGGAGCACCTCTCGAGGTGCTCCTGCAGCGGCTTCGTCAGAAAGGATAATCATGTCTGATATCGAACTGGTTTCCGCCACCAAATCCTTTGGTGGCTGGCTGAAACGCTACAAGCACCGCAGCCAGGTACTCAATTGCGAAATGATCTTCGCCATTTATCTGCCGCCGGCAGCCGATGAAAACGACGTGCCGCTGCTGTGGTGGCTGTCCGGCCTTACCTGTACCGATGAAAATTTCATGCAGAAAGCCGGCGCGCAACGCACCGCCGCCGAGCTGGGCCTTGCCATGGTCTGCCCGGACACCAGCCCGCGCGGCACCGATCTGCCCGGTGAGCACGACAGCTATGATTTCGGCTCTGGTGCCGGTTTCTATGTGAATGCCACCCGCGCGCCCTGGAGCCAGCACTATCGCATGTATGACTACGTGACCGATGAGTTGCCGGCACTGCTGCGCGACCATTTCCCGCTCAACGGTCGCGAGGCCATCAGCGGCCACTCCATGGGAGGCCATGGCGCCCTGATCTGCGCGCTGAAAAAACCGGGGCGCTACACCTCGGTCTCCGCCTTCGCGCCGATCAGCCATCCGATGCAATGTCCATGGGGAGAAAAAGCCCTGAACGGTTACCTGGGCGATGATCAGGAAAGCTGGAAGGCCTGGGATGCCTGCGAGCTGATCAAGGCAAATGGTAGCTCGCTGGCCTTGATGGTGGATCAGGGCAATGCGGACAACTTCTACACGGATGGCCAACTACAGCCGGAAGCACTCAGTGCCGCCTGTGAAGAAGCCGGCGTGCCGATCACCTTGCGCATGCAGCCAGGTTATGACCATTCCTATTTCTTTATCGCCAGCTTTATTGACGATCATCTGAAATATCACTTTCATCACCTGACGCAATAGATCTTTCAAGCAGAGCGCCATCACGTAGGGTGGATTAGCCTCAGGCTAATCCACCCTACCACCCGGTCATTCGATGTTGTGAATTATCAAGCCTCCATGGCAACGTAACCCGGCTGCCGCTCAACCCTCTCCAACCAACCCCGTATCGCCGGATAAGCATCCAGAGAGAAACCACCCTGCCCGGCCACATGGGTATAGGCATACAAGGCAATGTCGGCAATGGAATAATCGCGGCCGACAAAGAAGTCCCGGTCTGACAAATGGGTTTCCATTACCGCCAGGGCGTCATGACCTTTCTGCTGTTTTTCCGCCAGCGCCTCAGCATACTTTTCCTGTTCTCCCAGCACATGAATCCAGTAGCGCGACGTGGCGATGTTGGGTTCGTGGTTATACTGCTCAAAGAACATCCATTGCAGCACCTGAGCCTGCTGAAACGGGTCCTCGGGCATCAGCTTACTGTCTCTGGCCAGATACCAGAGCGCCGCACTGGATTCAGGCAACACCCTGTTATCTGGTGTCACCAATACCGGAATACGACCATTGGGATTGATGGCGAGAAATTCTGCAGTGCGGGTTTCGCCGCGGGTGATATCCTTTTCGATACGCTGAAAGGGTATGTCCAGCTGGGCCATGGCCAGCCGCAGCTTGTAGCAGTTGCCGGACGAGGCAAATTCATAAAGCGTAAACATCACTTTTCCTTGTGATAGGGCGCGAAGTATTACCGGTATATTCTTTCAAACCCTTCGACGCTGAAACCGTTCATACGCCGCTTGCCCACCAGAATGACGGGCACCCCCTTGCCTTCCAGTGCGTCAAAGCGTGCCTGGGCTTTCGGGTCTTTATCAATATCGTATTCGGTAAAGGAAATATTATTGTCATTGAAGTAACGGCGGGCTTTCTTGCACACCCCGCACCACTGGGTGGCATACATGATAACGTTGCCCCCACGCGCTGCCGGCTCCGGGACGCCCTTTCCGAGGCTGTCGTAGGTCACGCTCTCGAATGTATTGATGCGGACGTTGACGGCTTGCGCCCGGTCGTTATCGGCAGGCTTGTCACCAAAATGGACGCGCCCCTGCGCATCAGTCCAGGTGTAGATCTCTGCACAGACCTGCCCCGACAACAGCATGGCACAAGCAAACAGCAGTATCTTGATGCATCCCTTCATGATCCCCTCTCCTTTTTGCGTGGTCAGCTTACCGTCAAATCCCCCACCGAGGAACATGCGCAATATCCAAAAACTCGACCAGCCCGGGAAAACGGCAAAAAAAAGCCAGGGCAGTGCCCTGGCTATGGCTCGGGAGAGCGAGACTAAAACCGGAAACAGTCAGTCGTTGATAAAACCCGCAAGGCGCTGATTGATGGTACCCACACACTCGCTGATGATGTCATCAATGATTTCCGCACAGCTCGGGTAGCTGTCGATCAGCCCCTGGACCATGCCAGAGGTCCAGATGCCACCGTCGATTTCACCGGAGGTCAGCGCCGCCTTACCTTTCACCCCGGCAACCAGATCCATGATGTAATCGAACTTCATGTCCTGGCCTTTTTCGCGCTCAATCTCGTTGACCTGGGTGGCGACCGCATTCTTGAAAACACGAGCCGTATTTTTCAGCGGACGGAAGATCAGCGCAGTGTCGAGTTCGGAGGCTTCGGCAATGGCGCGCTTCATGTTTTCGTGCACTGGCGATTCTTTCGAGGCCAGAAAACGGGTGCCCATGTTGATGCCGTCCGCACCCAGCGCCAGGCAGGCCGCCATCTGCGCACCGGTCCCAATACCCCCGGAGGCGAGCATGGGAATCTTGATCACCTTGGCCGCTGCCGGCAGCAGCACCAGATTGGGGATGTCGTCTTCCCCCGGGTGACCGGCACATTCGAAGCCGTCCACGGAGACCGCAGCCACACCCACCTTTTCTGCCTTCAACGCATGACGGACGGAGGTGCATTTGTGCACCACCTTTACACCGGCGCCTTCGAACAGGGGCATGAAGGGTTCCGGGTTACGGCCGGCGGTCTCCACCACGGAGATATTGTTTCCGCAGATCACCCGGGCGTATTCCTCATAGGGCACCGGCTTGATGGTAGGCAGGATGGTCAGGTTGACGCCGAAAGGCTTGTCGGTCATTTCCTTGCAGCGTTTGATTTCCTTGTCCAGATCTTCCGGGGTGGGCTGGGTCAGGGCAGTGATAATACCCAGGCCGCCGGCGTTGGATACCGCCGCCGCCAGTTCGGCATAGCCCACATTCTGCATGCCGCCCTGCACAATCGGATACTGGATACCCAGTAATTCGGTAATACGTGTCTTCATGAATGGGGTCCCTTTACTGAATTCAGGCCTGCCCCGCAGAACAGGCTCCGGGGGCGTTTGGATGGCGCCAACGTACTCAAGCCCCCTATTTTGCAGCAATGACAGGAATGTTCACCCCCTCGGGAATTTTGGCTAGCACTTGCCATGGATCAGGCAGCAAACGCCTGTATTACAACGCTTTCCGCTTTCATCAAGAGAACGCATCAACAAGCCTGGATTAGACAGCAACCTCGCTTTTGTATGCGCGGCCCAGGGTTTTTCTGGCCTTGCCCGGGGTTGTGCCGGTCCAGCGCCGGTAGGCACGACTGAAGGCACTGTGCTCGGAAAACCCCAACAACAGCGCAATATCACCCAGGGTCAGTGAGGGGTCCGCCAGATAATGACGGGCCAGCTGTTCGCGGGTGCGATCAAGCAGTACCCGCCAGGTGAGTTGTCGCTCGGCGAGGCGTCGTTGCAAGGTGCGCACCGACATGTGCAGCTCTGCAGCCAGACGCGGCAGGGTCACCGTCGCCTCCGGCAACAGCCTTACCATCGCCTGCTGCAGGGCCCGGTCGAAACTGTCGGAATCCGGCAGGGCCAGCAGCATGGCGCCGGCCTGACGATCCAGCAGATTGCGCATGCTGGGATCACTGTGCGGCAGGGGCATGGCGAGAAAGTGGATCGGGAAACTGACGCAGGTGTGGGACTGGGCAAACAACACCGGGCAGCCGAAGAAGGCTTCGTAGGCCTGACAGGCTGTCGCCGACGGCGGCGGAAACACGAAAGACACCGAGGCGGGTGACGGCGGATCATCCACCAGCCGACGCAGGAAAGTGATCAGCGCAGCGATGGCAACGGTGTCCGCCAGCTCCCCGGTGGAATCTTCACCGGACCAGCGCACCTGCATCTGATCCCCCAGGCCCAGCACTTCCACCATATCCTGGCCGTAAAACAGCGTCTCGTAACGCTGGTAGGCCTGCATGGCCTCACCCAGGGTGCGGCAGGTGAGAATCAGGTAGCCGAGCATGCCCACATGGCGGGGCTGCACCATGGCGCCGATGGACAACCCCGGCGCCACCCGGTCCGGTCGCAGGGCCACCGCCCGCTGCAGCAGGTCACGCCATAACGGCAGGGGCACCAGGTCCGCCGGGCTACGGCTGTCCAGCACGGTGCGCAGGGCCGGCGCCGGCAGATTTTCCCGGTCCAGCCAGTCCGTGAGCAACTGTACCCAGGCCCCGGTGACGCGCATGGCTGTGGCCATGATGCTCTCCCGCCGTTCATCCAATGGCATATATTGTCAAAAATACGGCATAGAGTGTCAATACAAACCCGGTCCTCCATCGCACAATGACTCCATCATCAATCACAACGGGAAGATACCCATGGCTCTGATGGACTGGCTCAACAGCGTGTGGCAAAACAGCGGCCTGGCGCCACTGTGGGAAACGATCGCCCCCTGGCTGGCCCTGGACGAGCGGCAACTGATCTTCATGGTGGCCACGCCCTTCTTCATCGGCGTATTCCTGTGGGAGTTCCTGAAGATCCGCCACAATGCCGAACTGGTAGATAGCCGGGAATCCATCCGCAACTTCATGCTGGGTGCCGGTTACCAGACCACCGAGCTGCTGTTCGCCGGCCTGATCGCCTTCCCGGTATATGCCTTCGCCTACCACCACCGCTTGTTGGATATCGAGCTGACCTGGTTCACGGGCGCCCTGCTCTGGGTGCTGACGGATTTCTGCTTCTACTGGATGCACCGTAGCTCCCACCGGGTGCGCTGGTTCTGGGCCGCCCATGTGACCCACCACTCTTCCGAGCGGATGAACTTTTCCACCGCCATGCGTCAGAACGCCACCAACATCTTCAATGGTGGCTGGTTGTTCTACGTGCCGCTGGCTTTTGTCGGCTTCAACCCGGTGTGGATCGGGGTATGTTATGCCCTGTCACTGGTCTACCAGTTCTTTATCCACACCACCCTGGTGAAGCGACTGCACCCGGCCATCGAATATGTGTTCAACACGCCCAGCCACCACCGGGTCCATCATGGTCGCAACCCGGACTATATCGACACCAATTACGGCGGCGTCTTCATCGTCTTCGATCGTCTGTTCGGCACCTTTACTCCAGAACGGGACGAGGAACCGGTGGAATACGGCATCACCCGCCCGGTGTACAGCAACAACCTGCTGGTGAACTGGTGCCATGAATACGTGGACATGTTCCGCGACATCAAACAGCGCGGCCCCATCGGACAGCGGCTGAAACATCTGTGGAAGCCGCCGGAGTGGGAGAGAAACGATAATAGTTGACAGTTGATAGTGGACAGTTGACAGCGGCGCGAAACAGCCACTGCCAACTTTCAAACGTAAGAGGCCGCGCCCAAACTCTGGGCGCGGCCTCTTACGTTTCAGGATAAAGAAGAAACCGTCCGCGTAGCTGCCAACTGTCCACTATCAACTGTCAACTGCCTTCAACGCCTGCTGATAAAACCCCCACGCCATCACCCCCGCCAGCAGATTACCGAACGCCGCCCCCAACGCCAGGCCGCCGAAGTCGCCCAGTTGGTAGCCCAGCCACAGCAACGGCAGATAGCACAGGAACAGGCGCAGGAAGGAAATCAGCATGGCACGCATGGGCCAGCCCAGGGCATTGCTGGCGGAGACCACCAGCATGCACACACCGAGCAGACCAAAACTGGGCGGCAACCAGCGAATCAGCAGTGTCAGGTAAGCCTGGACCGGTGCCGACTCCACCAGAAGGCTCGCCAATGGCGCCGCCAGCAACGCCATCACCAGTCCCAGCAGAACCTGCCAACCAATCACCATGGCCGCCGCCACCCGCATCAGCCGGCGCACGGTGTCCCAGTCGTTTCCGCCATAACAGCGGCCCAACCAGGGCGGCAGCGCCATGGTCATGCCCAGCACCAACACGATGGAAAAACTTTCCAGCCGACTAGCCATACCCCAGGCAGCCACCGCCTGGTCACCGGCCCGGGCCACCAGGGCGGTGGCCAGCATGGCCGCCAACGGCGGCATCAGCTGGCTGATCATGGCAGGGCCGGCAATCTGCGCGAACGGCCAGGCAGATACCCGCATCTGTAACAGCATGCCATGACGCTGTACCCAGCCCTGCCCCCGCAGGGCCAACACCAGGATGATCATGCCGATTGAGAAAGCCAGCAGGGACGCCAACGCGGCACCGGGCAGGCCGAACCCCTCCCAGTCACCAACCCCGAAGATCAGCAACGGATCCAGAATCAGGTTGAGCAGGCTGGTAAGTACCATCATCAACCCGGGGAAGCGGGTATTGCCGTGGGCCCGGAACAGGCTGTACCCGAAATACAGTACCCCGCCCACCCACATAGCCAGGACCTGGATCGCCCAGTAGGGACGGATCAGTTCGCGAATGGCTTCACTGGCGCCGATCAGGGAAAACGCCGGGGTTTGCAGCAGCCAAAGCAGCAACAGCAGCACACCCAGCAACAGGCCGCCACCGGTCAGCACCAGGGCACCGAGCCGGTTGGCCTGATCCTGCTGACCGGCACCGATGGCCCGGGAGATGAGCGCAGCAATGGCAATGCCGATCCCCACCTGCACCCCGATCACCAGAAACGACAGCGGAAAGGTAAACGACTGCGCCGCCAGCGGCGCCGTCCCCAACCGCGCCACAAAAATGCTGTCTACCAGGTAGAACCCCAGTAACGACATAACGCCAAGCGCCATGGGCCAGGTCTGCTGCCAGAGCTGGCGGACGAGGGACAATGTGGAGGGGCTGGATTCAGTCACGGGCAATCCGGGTCAATAGGGAAACCTGGCGAGGGTAACATGTTCCCCGTAGGAGCGGCGCTTGAGCCGCGAACCGTACCTGGCACGGCCTGTCGCAAGCAGGTTCGCGGCTCAAGCGCCGCTCCTACGGGGGATTCTTACAGCGGCTGGATACGATCCACCAGTTTTCCGGTTTCCACCAGCTCAAGAAACTCATCCCCCAGCCGCTGACTCTCCCCCACCGCCTTACGCCAGTAGGCCTCGCGGCCGGCATCGTCGCCCAGGTAATGCTTGAAGTCGGTCCGGTCGGGCAGTTTGCCGTGAGGCAGACTGGCCAGGTATTCCCGCGATGGAGACACCAGCAGCAAACGACGCAGACGCTTGGGGTCGCCGTTGCGCCAGCGCAGGGGCTTGTCGAACCAGCCGGGGATCACCCGGTCGGTGAAGTGCGGATAGAGCACAATGCCCGCACTCTGATAAGGCAGGTCCAGGTGGTAATCGAGCATGCCACCATCCCGGTAAACCCCATCCGGCGCCCCGGGCAACTCGCTGACCCCATCCAGCACCATGGGGATGGCCGCACTGGCCAGCAGGGCCGCGCGCAGGTTCTCTGCCCGCATGGAAATATGATGGGTGGTGAAATCATTGAGCGGCCCCACCGGCAAGGGGCTGCCGTCCGGATACACCAGGCCACGCTCCATGAACAGGCCAGTGGCCTGGCGGCTGAAGAAGTTGGTGCCGATCAGTCCGGCCAGTCCCAGGCCAAGACCCAGACCGCCGTTGCGAGCCATCAGCCCACGGCTGCGAATCACCACGATCACCAGCCGGTAGTCCTGGTTATGCAGGATGTGCTGGTCGCGATCTTGCAGCAGCTCGGAGAGCATCGCCGCACAGCGACGACTCACTTCCCGGGAGGTAATGCCCTTGGGAAATCGCTGGCTGGTGTAGAGCTCCGCCAACCGCTCCAGCCCTAGGGCCGGATCCTGACCCATGGCGATAGCAGCAAAACGCCAGCTACCGATGGAGGCGCCGATCAGGGTACGACGTCGAGGCGCCCGGGGTAGAAAGTCACCGAACACCGCCCGGTCCAACCCGTTGATACCCAAAGCCTTGGGACCACCGGCAGCACCGGGAACAATGTCCACATCCTCGGCGCGTAACCCGTACTCGCGCAAATGGGCAATGGCATCAGTGCCTGCACGCACCGTTAGCGCGGAGGCTCTGCTGTGAATGGCGACCACCTGCTCTCTCCGAAACCGACTCAGGAAAGTTATGCATGCTACCCGCTATTGCCAGATTTCCGAAATTGCATTCTGCTGTAGATTCAAGGGGCCACAAACCAGACGGGTTGGTGCAGTTCGCTTGGGCTCAGTGCACCCTACGCAACATCGATGCTTGTGCCGCATCCATTCTCACGATCACTCAGTGCCAGCCAGAAACTCGCCCAGCGCCCGGGTGAATGCCAACGGCTGGCTCATCAGCGGCACGTGGCCGGAGCGCGGTAGCACAACATGACGGGCACCCATCAGTTTGGCAAAGGCGGCCTGCCCTTCAGCGGGATAGAGGGGTGAACGGGCACCGGTAATCACCGTGGCCGGCACCGGAAAATCTGCGGCGGAAGGTCGGTAATCATGACTACCGGACAGATACGCCTGCAGATAGGCACGGATATCCGCCAGCTCCGCCACCGGCAGCAGGCGAGCCCACAGCCCGGACCAGCGGGAGGTAGCCCGAAAGGCGGAATGCAGCTCCGGGCGACCGGCTACCTGGGCGAGAATATGGGTCAGCTGGCGCAGTACAGCCTCGCGCATTCCGGCGGCCAGGTTGGCGATTCGCCCGTGATCCGGAGCCGCGTCCAGCAATACCAGCAACTCCCGCAATTGCGAAAAGAAGTGTTCCTGACGGTCACCGAACAGGCCATGGGCCCAGTCAGGCTGGTTGGCAATGCAGGGGGTCTGATCAATATGAAGATAACGGCCCACCGGAGAAAAATCCCCATGGGCATGCCAGTGCAGGCTGGTGGTAGCACCGAGGGAATAGCCCACCAGATGAAAATCCTGCAGGCCAAAGTGGCTCACCAGGTCTTCCATGTCCTGCATGTGGTTATGAAACACATCGGCCTGGTTGAAACGGGCAGCAGCAGAATTCCCCGCCCCACGCAGATCCGGCATATAAAACTGATAACAACGCAGGTATGGCAGCACAAAAGGCAGCCAGTCGCGCCCCTGCATGCCCAGCCCGTGCAACATCAGCACCGGCTGGCCACGCCCCAGAATTCTCACATGCAGTGACTGGCCGTCCCTGGCAGGAAATAACGGCATTCCGATCCCCCGTTCTTCCGTGTTGTTATTCGCCGTACAGACACAGGTAGGCGGTATCCACTGCCACCTTTACCTGAAAACGGCTATCTGCCACCACTTCAAAGGTGTCACCGGCAGCAAATGTCTGCCAGTCGGCAGCGCCGGGCAGCTTCACGGTCAGTGCGCCGCTCACCACCGTCATGGTCTCGTGTTCGCTGGTACCGAACTCATAATCCCCGGGCGCCATCACACCCACCGTGGCGGGCTTGGTTTCGGCTTGAAAGGCAATGGATGCCACCTTGGCATCGAAGTATTCGTTGACCTTGAACATGCAAGGGCCTCCGCTGAGTCAATGGAGGCGCGAGTATGCCAAAAGCGTCGACACCTTGCCGCTTATTTCCAATCCGTGGCAATCGGGGTGCCCTGACGCACGGCATTGGTAGCGGGTGTTTTGGCGGCAATCTCCAGCAGTCGCTGGCGCTGCTCATCGGTCAATTCACCACTGCAGGCCAGGGTGCGATCGATATATTCCTTGCCCGCAACATCCCGATAAACGTTTAAACCCACCTGCAGGTCGGTGAGCGGTATTCTCTCGATTGTGGCCGTGACAGCCTGATGCTAACCGGGTGACGCTGCTGGGCGGCGAGCCCCTGACCTGGATCCATCAGTACGACTGAAAAAATGCGGATTGGGCTGTAGGAGCTATGCTTGCATGGCAAACCGGCCAACAGTTCGCCATGCAAGCATAGCTCCTACAAAACAAGGGGAGCTGCTCAGGATCCTTCAACCTGCTGGCAGAATATTTCTACGACTTCACTACCAAGTACCAGCCGCTCAGTTGAACGGCTGGCAGTACAGGGCAATCTGGTCATCGTCGCTGTCGAAACGACGGTAGGCAATGATGGCATCATAGCTGCGGCCACTGCTGACGCTACAGCTTACCTGATCGATCTCCAGACCCTGGGTTTCGTTATTGACCGTCACCTCGAGGGTGCCACTGGCATTGACCGACACATAGTTGCTGCCTTCGGCATACTCCAGACCGGATACCAGCGACTGGCCGGCGGGGCCCGGTGTCGCAACGCTGAGTTCATCGCCGGATAGGCGCGACAGGGTATTGATGAAGCGCACCCGGATCTGGCCGCTGGTCACGGTCATTTGCTGATGTCGGTAGGTGCGAAGCTGACGGTTGTCCAGGGTAGTGTCGCCCATTAACACCACGGTATAGCGATCACCCGCGGTGAGGGTGCGATTCAACGGGCCGTTCACCAGGGTACTGCCGGAACTGCTGCCACGCACATCGAAAGACAGAGACTCGCTGTCGTCGTCCAGCTCGATGGATTCGGCGCTGACATTGCCAGTAATGGTGTAGCCCACATCGTTCTGCAACGGACTGTTCTGGTTGTCCACGAACAGGTCCACGGTGACATCGTCTTCGCTGCCACCACCCACCTGGGTCAACTGGTTATGGAAATAGATTCTGGCGTTGTCAGAAAACAGACTGTTGTCGTCGTCCTCATCGCAGCCGAAGGTAGACAGGCCTGCCACGGACGCGGCCAATACCAGACGCAGGAAAATCATGATGCCTCACTCCCGGATGGTTCCTCGCTGCTGCCCTGCTGCTCGAGCAGGGCGGCGGGGCTTTCACCCTCATTGAATTCGCGTATGAAAATGCCCCAGAAGGCCACAAACAGTGCGGCCAGCAGAGGCCCCAGCGCGAAGCCGGTGATGCCGAACATGGCCAGACCACCCAGGGTGGAAAACAGCACCACATAGTCCGGCAACTTGGTGTCTCGTCCAACCAGGATCGGACGCAGGATATTGTCCACCAGCCCGATGACAAAAACACCAAACAACACCAGGATGGTAGCGTTCAATACATCACCAACCGCATAGAGGTAGAGTGAAACCGGCAGCCAGATCAGGCCCGCCCCCACTGCGGGAATCAATGACAACACCGCCATCACCACCCCCCACAACAAGGCACCGGGTATGCCCAGCCACCAGAATATCAGGCCACCCAGGGCCCCCTGGGTGGCCGCTACCAGCAGGTTGCCCTTGATGGTGGCGCGGGTCACTTCGGCAAACTTGGCGAACAACAGTTTCTCGCGCTCGTCGCCCAGCGGCAGGGCCCGAATCAGCATGTTGACCATGGCATCACCATCACGAATCAGGAAGAACGCCAGATACAGCATCAAGCCCAGGTTGAGGAAAAACTGGAAGGTATTCTGGCCCACCGCCAAGGCACGCTTGGCGAGGAACTGGCCGGCACCGGTGAAGGCTTCCACGGTCTGCGACTTGATCCGCTCCAGGTCGATATCAAAACGTTCCGCCAGGGACTGCAACCAGGGAAATGCCTGCTTGATGCGGTCCACATAGTCGGCCAGGTTGAGCTCGCCGCTCTGCACCTTCTGGAACAGGGACACCCCTTCGGTGACGAAGGAGGAGGCCACCACCAGTACCGGGATCACCACCAGCACCACACACAAAATCAGGGTGCACAGTGACACCAGATTACGACGATGGGGCCACTTGCCGAGCAGGCGTTTCTGGAACGGATAGAAAATCACACCAATGGCGCAGGCCCAGAAAATGGGGGCGAAGAAGGGTTTCAGCAACAACGCAAACGCCACGCTGACCGCCACCAGCGTAAACAGAAACGTGCCCCGCTCCAGCTTTACCGATATATCCGTATCCTGCATCGCCATCCATTTCCTTTCTGCAAATTCACTAGCTGGATCAGCTGGCAGCCATCAACACGCCACCGCCCAGGTAACTCATATAGGCCACAAAAACCACCAGCAGACCGATACCATTGCCGCGGGTAATCTGCCCCTTGCGACCCCACAGACCAAAACCCATCACAAACAGGGCCAGGGTCAGCACCATCATCAGGCTCCAGTCACGCTGCAACACCACCGTCTCTACACTCATGGGCTGGATGGCACCGGCGATGCCGACGACCGCCAGGGTATTGAACAGGTTCGAGCCTAGCACGTTCCCAAAGGCAATATCGTGCTCGCCCTTGCGCACTGCGGCGATGCTGGATGCCAGCTCTGGCAGGGAGGTACCGATCGCCACAATGGTCAAACCGATGACCAGGTCACTGACCCCCAGGGACTGGGCAATATCCACTGCCCCCCACACCAGCAATCGGGAGCTGGCCACCAGCAGGGCCAGGCCCACCACCAACCAGAACAGGGCGGTTTTCAATGGCAGGGGATGCTCGGCCAGATCGGTTTCCACTTCCCCCGCCAGCACATCGCCCTTGCCGCTCATGGCAGCATAGATAGACCAGCCCATCAGCAGCCCCAGCACGGCAAGCAACACCCAGGCATCCACCCGGGAAATGCTGCCATCCAGCAACTGATAACCCGCCAGCAGCGTGACCAGCGTCAGCACTGGCAGCTCTTTTTTGAGAACCGCGGAATTCAGCGCGATGGGGCTCATGACGGCGACCACCCCGAGAATCAGCGCAATGTTGGAAATATTGGAGCCATAGGCATTACCCAGTGCCAGGGAGGGATTGCCATCCAGCGCGGCCATGGCAGACACCACCATCTCTGGTGCCGAGGTGCCGAAACCGACGATCAGCATGCCGATCAGCAACGGCGGCATACCCGCATGGGCCGCCGTACCGGCCGCCCCTTCCACAAATTTGTCAGCACTCCATACCAGCACAATCAGGCCAGCGATCACGGCGGCAATAGCCAGCAACATGGGGACTCCTTGGGGTAATGAATCGTGTCAGGCGGGCATTGTGGCAGAGAGCGGGAAGGCTGGCACCTGTCATTGAACTGCTTGCTTCTAGCTCCTATCTGCCAGGCGCGAAATTGCACGGCGCACCCGCAAAGGATGCGCGCCGCGCATTAACGCCAGAGCCGGTCTCTTCTAGCTCGTAGCTCGTAGCTAACCATGCTCCTCCCGCCCCGGCTTGATGCCATAGGCCAGGGTATAGAGCACCGGCACCACAATCAGGGTCAGAATCGTGGCGAAGCCCAGGCCGAACATGATCACCACCGCCATGGATTCGAAGAAGGCATCGAACAACAGCGGGATCATGCCGAGGATGGTGGTCACCGCCGCCATGCACACTGGCCGCACCCGGGAAATGGAAGCGATCATCACCGCCTCGAAGGGCTCCAGGGTTTCCATTTCCAGCTTGATCTGCTCCACCAGCACGATGCCATTCTTCACCAGCATGCCGGACAGGCTGAGAAAGCCCAGTAACGCCATGAAGCCGAAGGGCGCATTCAGCAGCAGCAGACCCAGAGTCACGCCGATGATGGCCAGCGGTACGGTGGCCCAAATCACTAGCGGCTGTCGCAGGGAGTCGAACAGCAGCATGGTGATGATGAACATGAACAGATAACCCATGGGCAGGCTGCCGAATACCGCCGTCTGGGCATCTTTCGATGCTTTGTATTCTCCACCCCATTCCAGTGAGTAACCAGGCGGCAATTCCAGCGCGGCAATGGCCGGGCGAATCCGGCGCAGCACCTGATCGGCGGTTTCATCGCCGAGCACATCCGGTTCCGCCTGCACCGTCAGGGTGCGCTTGCGATCACGACGCAGGATCAGCGCATTCTCCCACTCGGTGCTGAAATCGGACACCACCTGGGTAATTGGAATGTAGGTGGCGTACACCGGCGACCACACCTGCACATCGTTAAGGTTGTCGGCGCTGAGTCGCTCATCCTCCGGCGGGCGGGCGATAATGGGCAGCAACTGGCTACCGTCACGGTAGAGACCCACATTGCGGCCACTGAAGTTCAGCGCCAGGGTATTGTCCAGATCTTCCCGGCTGATGCCGGCACGGCGCGCCTGGGCTTCCTGGAACTGGGGCCGAATCACTTTTTCCTGTTGGCGCCAGTCATGGCGGATGCTTTCCAGGCCACCATCGTCACGCATGATCGCCTGGGCCTTCAGGCCCAGCTCGCGCAAGGTTTGCGGGTTCGGGCCGCTGAAGCGGGCCTCGATGGATGCCGGCGGGCTGGGGCCGATCATCAGCCGTTTCACCTTGGCAAAGGCCTGCAAATGCTCTTCGCCAATCAGTTGCCGGGTGGCAGACAGGGCCGCATCAATCTGCTCCCGCTCGCTCACCTGAACAATCAGCTGGGCATAGCTGGGGTAACTCTTTTCCGGGTTGTAGGGCAGCATGAAGCGCTCGGCGCCACGACCGATGGTGCTGGTCACCCCGGTGACCTCGTCCATTTCCAGCAGCGACGCCTCAAGGCGCTCCACCGCTTCGCGGGTGGCACGGATGTCACTGCCCTGGGGCAGCCAGTAATCCACCAGAAACATGGGTGTATTGGAGGGCGGGAAGAAGGCCTGTTTAACCGCCCCGAAGCCTACCACCGCCACCACCAGCAGGATGCCCATGCCGGACAGGGTCAACACCCGATGATGAATGGCCCGGTCCAACAGGCGCCGATAGATCACGAACAGTTTGCCCTTGTAGGGATCTTCGGCCTCACCGCCCGCCCCGCCCACATCCTTGTCGGAGAAAAACAGGTCCGCAAAGAAAGGCACCAGGGTCACCGCGGTGATCCAGCTGAGCAGCAATGAAATAAGCAGCACCCAGAACAGGGTATTGGTGTATTCCCCGGTGGCATCCTCAGACAGGCCGATGGGTGCGAACGCCATGATGGCGATCACCGTGGCCCCGAGCAGCGGCCAGATGGTCTGGCGGACAATATCCACCGCCGCCTCCAGCTTCGACATACCGCGCTTCATGCCCACCAGGATGCCCTCGGTGACCACGATGGCGTTATCCACCAGCATCCCCAGAGCGATAATCAGCGCCCCCAGGGAAATCCGCTGCAGATCAATGGCCAGCACCTTCATGACGATAAAGGTGCCAAGGATGGTCAGCAGCAGCACGCCCCCCATCAGCAGACCCGAGCGCACCCCCATGAACACCAGCAACACGGCGATGACGATGGCAATGGCCTCGCCCAGATTGAGCAGGAAGGCGCCCACCGAGCTATCCACTTCCTGGGGCTGGTTGTACACCGTGGCCAGTTCCATGCCCGCCGGCCGCTGGTATTCCAGTGCAGCCAGGCGCTGCTCAACTCGCGCGCCTACCTCCACCACATTGACTCCCTTTGAAAAGGAAATCCCCAGGGTCAGAGCCGCGTCACCGTTGAACCGATAAAGGTGATCCGGCACTTCCGCATAGCCCCGTTCAATGGTGCCAACATCACGCAAGTAGACCAGCTCATCGGCGCCCGGGTCGGAAATCAGCAGATCCCCCATGTCCTGTACGGTAGGGAATTCACCGGTAGGGTAGATGCGGATATACTCGTCCCCCACCCTGACCTTGCCTGCGGGGCTGACCGTATTCTGGGTTTGTAGCAGGGAAAAGATCCGTTCCGGGCTGATGCCCAGGGACGCCAGTCGGGTGCGGGAAAGTTCCACCAGCACCTGCTCCTGGCGCTGGCCACCCACCACGACTTTGCCCACGCCTTTCACCAGCACCAGCTCGCGAGTGAGGTAGTCGGCGTAATCCTGCATTTCCTGGTAGCGATAACCGTCTCCGGTGATCGCCATCAAAATCCCGTACACATCACCGAAGTCATCCAGCACCTGAATGGTGCCGACGCCCGGAGGCAGCTCCGGCTGCAGGTCAGTGAGCTTGTGTCTCAGCTCGTCCCAGATCTGCTTGAGCTGGCTGGCCCGATAGGTGGGTTTCATCTCCACCTGCACCTGGGACAAGCCATTGCTGGAAATGGAGGTGACATAATCCACGTAGGGCAAGTTCTGGATTGCCATTTCCACCGGCAAGGTGACTTCTTCTTCCACCTGACGAGGCGAAGCGCCCGGGTAACTGGTAATCACCATGGCAGTCTTGATGGTAAATTCCGGGTCTTCCAGCTGGCCAAGGCGGGAAAAGCTGACGATCCCGCCCACCAGCAGAATCAAGGTGAAAAGCCAGCTCACCACCCGGTGGCGAATGCTGTATGCGGCGATATTCATTACAGCCCCCGCTCTTTCACCAGCTCACGGACTTTCTGCCCCTCTTCCAGATGATGGACACCGGCACTCACCACCCGGTCTCCGCTGTTCAGGCCATCGATAATCTCCACGCCTTCACCGACCACCTCGCCCAGGGTGACCGACACGGCCGACACCGAGCCGGTATCCTCCTGCGGTTGATAACGCCAGACAAAGGCGCCCTCCTTGCCATCCTGCTTGAAAACGGCTTCCACCGGCACCTGCAGGCGGTCGGCGGCGGCCTTGCGAATCTGGCTAAGATCAATGGCCACGTCCACGCTCATGCCCGGCAGCACCACCTGCCCTTCCGGGTTGGCCATGGTCAGGGTGATGTTGTATGTCTGGGTGCGCGCATCGGCGCTGGCTTCGTGTTCCTTATAGCTGGCCTTGAAGGTGCGGTCCGGCGCCCCCTCAAAACGTACCGTAGGTTCATAGTCTTCCCCCCTTGCGCAGGTTGGTAAAGAAGCGTTCGGAGACGGCAAACTCGATATCGATGTTGTCGTCGCCCTGCAGATAGAGGATTGGCTCCTTGGCCTGCACAAACTGGTAATTTTCCACTTCGGTGCGCGCCACAGTACCCGCATAGGGCGCCTTCAGCCGGGTGTATTCCACATTGTCACGGGCCATGCTCAGAGCGGCCCGGGCCTGACGACGTTTGGCCTGCAACTCGTCAAACTGGGCTTCGGAAATCACCCCGCGCTCGCGCAGGCTGATAGCCCGCTGATACTGACTCTCGGCAAGATCGAACTGGGCCTGGCGATCGGCCAGCTGGTTATTGAAATCCGCCGGATCCAGGGCCGCCAGCAACTGCCCTTTCTTCACTTGTTCACCAGCCCGCACCGGCAGCTTGACCAGCTGCCCGGACACCCGGAACGCCAGCTGCGACCCTTCCGTGGCGACCACCCGCCCCGGGTAATGGCGCAGTTGCCCGGCACTGTCACCGTTCACCGTGTACAGCTTCACCGGCTGCGGTAAAGGCGCCTGCGCCGGCGGCTCATCGCCACATCCCGCCATCACCAGAGACAGGCCAACCAGTGCCCAGAAACGTCCCATGCGTGCTCTCCCAGTATTACGGTACTTGTCAGTACCAATTATCACATACCTTGCCACAGTGTCGTGAAGCCTATTCAAAACCCTACCGGATTCTGACCTGAAATGACTGTGGTGTCTTTGTATAGGGAAACGGCTTCCGAATAATGGGACTTTAACCCTGAATCCCTGACCGCCAACGCCGACTGCGTAGGGTGCCACTGAGCCTAAGGCGAACTGCACCGACCCGGCGCTTGATGGTGCAGTTCGCCTTAGGCTCAGTGCACCCTACGTCTCGCAAAGCCGCGGGGATTTACCGTAAAAAAAGGGCCGACAGATGTCGGCCCGAGGGGGGATCAAGGTGCACGGCGGGTGGGTCCACCCGACCTGCCGCGCGATGACGGTGAGCGCGTCACGGGGTTGCTCTTTACGATGCCTGCGGCCTGATCAGGCCTTGAGCCAGGCGTCCAGCTCGTCGGCGCCGCCAATGCGTTCGCCTTCGATATACACCTGCGGCGTGGTGCCGGCACCGGTTACCGCTGCCAGGGAGCTGTAGCTCAGGCCCCGGCTGCCCAGTTCGATTTCTTCAAAGGCGTAGCCGTTTTCTGCCAGAGCCTTCTTTGCGCGGCTGCAGTGTGGACAGCCCGGCTTGGTGAAAACGGTGACCCGCTTGGGAAGGGCCGCTTCACCATTGATGTAGTTGAGCATGGTGTCGGCATCGGAGACTTCGAACGGGTCCCCGGGCTTCTCCGGCTCAATGAACATACGGTCGATCACCCCGTCTTTCACCAGCATGGAATAGCGCCAGCTGCGCGGCCCAAAACCGAGATCCTGCTTGTCCACCAGCATGCCCATCTTGTCGGTGAACTCGCCGTTACCATCCGGAATAAAACGGATGTTGCCGGCAGACTGGTCACCGGCCCAGGCGTTCATCACAAAGCCGTCGTTCACGGACAGGCAAACAATGTCGTCCACACCATTGGCTTTCAGTACCGGCGCCAGCTCGTTGTAGCGCGGCAGGTGTGTGGAGGAGCAAGTCGGAGTGAACGCGCCCGGCAGGGCGAATACCACCACGGTTTTTCCCTTGAACAGGTCATCGGTGGTCACATCCCGCCACTCATTACCTTCACGGGTACGGAAGGTGACTTGGGGGACGGGCTGCCCTTCACGGTTGTCCAACATATTGGCTCTCCTTAAACATGGATAAGAGGGTGACTCGATGAGTCATACCCATATGATAGCCATCCACTTACCCATCTTTAAAACGTATTAACTCTATCTCAATGATTGCCATTGGCTATCAATCAAGATGAGCGGAAAGCATCCAGGCCGCTTTTTCGTGAATCTCGATCCGGTCGCTGGCTACTGTGGAGGAGCCTTCATCCTCGTGCTCGCCGGCAAGCTTCAGCACCCGGTTGGCCTGTTCAGCTACGGTGCGATGATCCTCGGTAAGTTCACGGATCATATCACTGGCAGACGGATCGCCCACCGCATCCTTCACCGTGGACAACTTGGCAAACTCCGCATAGCTACCCGGCGCCTTCCAGCCCAGCGCACGAATACGTTCGGCAATGGTGTCCACCGCCAGGGCCAGCTCGGTGTACTGTTGCTCGAACAGCAGATGCAGGCTGTGGAACATGGGACCGGTCACGTTCCAGTGGTACTTGTGGGTTTTCAGGTAAAGGGTGTAGCTCTCGGCCAGCAACTTGCTTAACTGCTCGGCAACCTGCTTGTTGTGTTCAATCATTGCGTGGCTCCTTGCTGTGCAAATGTGACGCGGGATTTTCCGCTCTGCTTTACAGACATGGCCTTGAGAACAGGAACTTCAACCCTGTTTCGCCATGGATCAGGATTACCGTAACGCCGCACCCGCGCTATCAACAGAAAATTGCTTTCATTACATCGATAGAAAACACTGATGTGCACATCTGTCCGAATTGGCGCTTTACAGGCGCCTTTGGCGCTCGGCATGATGCAGTCTCCTCCAGCCGCAAGAAGACCTCGTCAATGACCGCAACCCCGCAACCGGAAACGGATTACTCTATTCTGGAAGAATGGTTGAACGGCTTGACGCACGGCATCGGCGCCGCCCTGAGTGTCGCCGGCACGGTGATACTGATTGTTGCCGCCAGCCTGCAGGGCGACCCCTGGAAAGTGGTCAGTTTCAGTATTTTCGGTGCCAGCCTGATTCTGCTCTACAGCGCCAGCGCCCTGTACCACAGCCTGCGTAACCCGAAATGGCGGGCGGTGTTCAAGATGCTCGATCACTGCGCCATCTATGGGTTGATCGCCGGCACCTACACGCCCTTCCTGCTGGTGAATCTGCGCGGCCAGACCGGCTGGATCCTGTTTGCAGTGATCTGGACATTGGCGCTGATCGGCATCGGCTTGAAGGCCATGTACGGGCACCGTTTCAAACTGATGCGGGTGGGCATTTACCTGGCCATGGGCTGGTTGATCCTGTTCGCCTCCGGGGAACTGACCACTAAATTGAACGAGGTGGGCTTCTGGCTGATCCTGGCCGGCGGCATCACCTACACCGCCGGGGTGATTTTCTACCTGGCCGACCGCTTTATTCCCTTCAACCACGCTATCTGGCACCTGTTCGTGATGGGCGGCAGCATCTGTCATTTCTTCGCCGTCTATTACGGTGTGCTGCCGGTCTAGCCTCCGCAGCCGGGAATTCTGCACAGCAAACAGGTCAAGGCGCGCGGGTTGCGTTGGAGCTTTGCTTGCAAGGCGAAGCGTGGGGGGCGTCCATGATTTCGCTTTGCAAGCAAAGCTCCAACGGATAATCAAACGACGAGGTACTGGTTACGCGTCAGCCTATTGCATGCCCCAACCATTCATTATATATTTTATTTAAATATATTTTATGGAAGTATCATGCAAACTCTGGATATGGATGCCCTGCGCGATAACGCCACCGAAGCCAGCCAGCTGCTCAAGGCGCTGTCGCACCCGGACCGGCTACTGCTGCTCTGCCAGCTTACCGAGGGCGAGCGCAGCGTCAGCGAGCTGGAAGAGTTGGTTGGCGTTTACCAACCCTCCCTGTCCCAGCAGCTGGGCGTCCTGCGCCGGGAGGGGTTGGTGGCCAGTCGCCGGGACGGCAAACAGATGCACTATTCCATTGCTGACCCCAAGGCCCTGGCCGTGCTGGAAACTCTGTACACCCTTTTTTGTGGAGAGCCCCAATGACTATCGACTGGAATGCCTTTACCCCCTGGTCGGCCCTGGCCGGCGGCGCCCTGATCGGCCTGGCCGCCGCCCTCTTTATTCACGCCAACGGCCGCATTGCCGGCATCAGCGGCATCGTCGGCGGGCTGCTACGTCCCGTCCCCGGTGACCGCGCCTGGCGACTGGCCTTTGTACTGGGCATGGTTGCCGCTCCGCTGCTGTGGAGCCTGGCGGCCACCCTGCCCCCGCTGATCATCGCCGCCGACTGGCCGCTGCTGATTGTCGCCGGGCTGATTGTCGGCATCAGCACCCGCTACGGCGCCGGCTGCACCAGTGGCCATGGGGTCTGCGGAATATCACGGCTGTCTCCACGCTCACTGGCTGCCACCCTGGCCTTCATGGGCAGCGGCTTTGTCACCGTGTTTGTGGTTCGCCATTTGCTGGGAGGTGCGGTATGAACCGGTCGCAACTGAGCGCCTTTGTCGTCGGCCTGATTTTCGGCGCCGGGTTATTGTTGGCCGGCATGGCCAACCCGGCCAAGGTACTGGCCTTTCTCGATCTGGCCGGCCCCTGGGACCCGTCCCTGGCGCTGGTGATGGTAGGTGCTATCGCCGTAGCGTCGGCGGGCTTTGCCCTCACCCGGGGCCGCAGCCTGGCCTGGAGCGGCGACCCCATCCAGATTCCCGGTAATCGCAAGCTGGACCGGCGGCTGGTCCTCGGTTCGCTGGGTTTCGGGGTTGGCTGGGGGCTGGCGGGCTTCTGTCCTGGACCCGCGCTGGTCGCACTGGGCACCGGCAGCCTCAAGGCAGTGATATTCGTCGCCGCCATGATGGCGGGAATGGCCGCCTTTGAATGGCTGGAATATCGGAAGGGCTAAGGCTACGTAGGAGCGGCTCTCTCTGTGCCCTACGAGTATGAGCCGCGAAATTGCCTACGATGCCGTACTTGGTACGGTTCGCGGCTCATACCCGCAGGGCACAGAGAGCGCCGCTCCTACAAACACAGCTTCCTACAACAGCTTTTCAATATCCTTGCGGATCGCTTCCGGCTTGTCGGTGGGCGCGTAGCGCTTGATGACCTTGCCATCGCGGTTGATCAGGAACTTGGTGAAGTTCCACTTGATCGCCTTGCTGCCCAGCACACCGGTGGCTTCGTTTTTCAGGTAGGCGTACAGCGGATGGGTGTTGTCACCGTTCACGTCGACCTTATCGAACATGGTGAAACTGACCCCGTAATTCTTCTCGCAAAAAGCGCCGATCTCGTCCGCCGCGCCGGGCTCCTGCTTGCCGAACTGGTTGCAGGGAAAGCCGAGAATCTCCAGGCCCTTTTCCTGCAGGTCGTCATAAAGCGCTTCCAGGCCCTTGTACTGAGGGGTGAAACCGCACTTGCTGGCGGTGTTCACAACCAACAGCACCTTGCCTTTGAAGTCGGCCAGCGCCTTGTCTTCACCACTGAGGGTAGTGGCGGTGTAATCGTAAATTCCCATTGTGTCTCCCATAACAAAACAAACGCCCAGCGGCGCGATGTCGTAACTTAGAGCCTGTTCGGAGTCTATACGCAACCGTGCCGGAGTGCATTTTGTCTCCAGGTGGTGCTTGCGACTGTACCGTGCAGCCATTCCCATCAGAACCCTGTCGCCGGTGCTCTGCAAGCCAGGGGTCATTTTCAGCGGCAACGCGGCGGCGTGTGGATTCCAGAAAGCGCTTGCCGCGAGCCGCAATGCCCGGCGGCCTATTCCCGGTACAGAGCATCAACCAGGGCGTCAGCCACGGCCTGGCTCGATTGAGGGTTCTGGCCGGTAATCAGTCGCCCATCCGTCACCGCATGGCTGACAAACTTTTCCGCCAGATCCAGCTTGGCGCCCAGCTCTTCCAGGCGCGTGGCGAGCAGGAACGGCATCACCTCATCCAGCCCCACTTCCTGCTCCTCCTCATTGGTAAAGCAGGTCAGGGTCTGGTTCTGCACCAAAGGGGTGCCATCTTCATTGCGTAGCCCCACCAGAGCCGCCGGGCCATGGCACACCGCACCAAGCAAGCCACCCTGGGCCCAGGTGCGCTCCATCACCGCCGCCACCAGCGGGTGATCGGGCATATCGAACATGGCGCCGTGACCACCGGGCACAAACACGCCGGCAAAGCCGTCTTCCCAGATTTCCTCAAGAGGCCGGGTATCCTGCAGGGCCGCAATGGCCTCGGACCACAGGGCCTTCTGTTCGTCATCCGGCACGGAATTGGGGTCCACCGGGATCTTGCCGCCCCGGGGGCTGGCCACGACCACCGGAATATTTTTCTCCCGGAACAGCAACCACGGCACCGCGAACTCTTCCAGCCACAGGCCAGTCTGTTGACCCTGGCCCATTTGCGCTGCGCTGGTCACCAGCATCAGCAGGGGTTTATCCAGATTCATTACGCCTCCCGTTCGTGTTCAACTGCGTTCCTGTTCTGTTCATCCCAGCACGGCCCATGGCAACATGCTGTGATTGGTTCTTCTCACGTTGGGTGCGACGGCGTTTTTCATCAAGCCCGCAGGCGGATTTTTTTGTATGGATTGGCACCAGTTACTCAATAAGGCCCGATTGGGCGGTCGCAGCGCCAAGGACGAAAGCGGCCGTACCGCCTTCCTGCGCGACCACGACAAGATCATCTTCTCTGGGGCCTTCCGGCGGCTGGCACGCAAAACCCAGGTACACCCGCTGGCCACCAACGATCATGTCCACAACCGGCTGACCCACTCTCTGGAAGTGTCCTGCGTGGGGCGCACCCTGGGTATCCGCGTGGGGGAGCGACTGCAACAGCAGAACCGGCTGCCGGACACGGTCAGCGCCACCGACTTTGGCGATATCGTCCAGTCCGCCTGTCTGGCTCACGATATCGGCAACCCGCCGTTCGGGCACACCGGCGAGCGAGCCATCCGCGCCTGGTTCCAGGAAAGGGGGCAGCGCTTTCTCGATATGCTGGCCCCGCAACAACAAAGCGACCTGACCTTTTTCGAAGGCAACGCCCAGGGCTTTCGCATTATCACCAAGAGCGAATACCACCAGTACGATGGCGGCATGCGTCTCACCTACGCCACCCTGGCCACCTTCCTGAAATACCCCTGGCTGTCCGCCGATGCCGGCGCCGCCAGCAGCAAGCCGGGCAAGTACAGCGCCTTTGTCTCGGAAACCGATGCGTTCCGCGAAGTGGCTGCAGCGACGGGCCTGCTGGAGATATCCCCCGGCCGCTTCTGCCGCCACCCGCTGGCCTATCTGATGGAGGCCGCTGATGACTTTTGCTACGCGATCATCGATCTGGAAGACGGCCTGGAGATGGATCTGCTGCACTGGGATGAGGTCTATGCCTTGCTGCAACCGGCCCTGCCGGACACGCCCGAAGTGCGTGACCTGATCCATTCCGACCTGCGTGACGGTCGCAAGGCTGCCTTGTTACGGGGCAAGATCATCGAGCGTTTTATTGAAGCCGGCGTGGAAGCCTTTGTCGCCAATCACGACAACCTGCTGGGCGGCAGCATGGAAGGGGACCTGATCAGCCATTGCGAACCGGCGGTGCGCGATGTTGTGGAAAACGCCAAGCAACTGGCACGCTCGAAAGTGTTCGAGCATCCACGAAAAATCGAATTGGAAATCGGCGCCTTCGAAGTGATGGGCGCGCTACTGGACGGCCTGATTGAAGCGGCGGTGTCTCATGCCTGTGATAGCGCCCGGAACTATCGCCATGAACGTATCATCGACCTGATCGGCCGCCACAGTTTTCCGGAGAATCTGGCGACACTGCCGGAACAGGAAAGGATTTATCAGTGCATCATGCGGGCACTGGATTTTCTTGCCGGCATGACTGACAACTACGCGACCTATTTGGCCAAGCAGTTTTCAGGAATGGCGGAAACGCGGTATTGAGGACAATAAAGCCGAGCGCCCAAGTTAGCACACTCGGCTCTGCATTTATTTCATTAGCAGAAGTTACTGTTGCGCAACACTCTGACGAATTCCTAGCAACGACCCACTATCAAAATATTCTTTATAGCAAATTTCGTTGTGCAATTCACCGCAGCTATCATCAAATTCCTGCTTTTCATTTCTCACTTCAGTGAAAGAGGAATAAATTATACTCCCTCCCTCTGCTACAATAAATTCAATCACCGGATCACCGCCCAATGACTCCGAAAGATGAAGGGAATTACCTTCCTGTGTCCAATAAAGGGTTTCCGTTTCAGACTGATCGTCCTCTTCTGTTTCTAACGACAGGCCGTTAATGTAATTCTCCAGCCTACCTTCCTGTTCAATATCGAAAACCAAAGAAACTGTATTATCTGCGTCTTCATTAAACGTCAGAAAAAATCTTTCATTGACCAACTCTACTGCCCAACCTGCAAAATCACCTGTCCCGTTTTGCTCTGCATCCTTTGTCACCAATGAAGCTGAAGACCGCTGAAGCACATAGCCTGAGCCAGCAACATCTAAAGATTTAGAGCTCTCAAGCTGCTCTTCAAGAACGGCAATACGGCTGTTGCTTTCCTCTATAGAGGCCACCAATGCACCAAAGTTAGCATTGACCTCTTCCGCAACCGCATTCTCACCTTGCGTAAAAGTATTTGGCACGGATACTTCCGCCACAGCCACGGAACTTGCCATTGCAGCAGCCAGAGCAGTCATCATAAATGTTTTCATTGTGTTGTTCCTTCTTCCGTAATTAGTTGGCGAACCGGCTTACTGCCAGTTCGCTTCGTTCCATTTGGTTTCACCCCATACTGCCTGGACAGTAGTGCCAGTGCAGGCAGTAACAGTGGTGCTGGGCACACAAGGATCAGTGGGATCTGGATCAGCTACGTTGTCACCAAAGCCGTCACCATCGGCATCTTCACTTTCGGTAGCATCATCAGGGAAAGCATCTGAATTATCGCCGACCCCGTCGCCGTCAGAGTCGGCGCTTTCTTCGGGGTTCTCCGGGAAGGGATCAGTATTATCCCCCACACCATCACCATCCGTATCTGCCGTTTCTCCTGAGTCGTTCGGGAACGCATCAGTGTTATCGCCAACACCATCGCCATCGGAGTCCACGGTCTCGGTCTCGTCTTCCGGGAAGGCATCCGCATTATCACCCACGCCATCGCCATCAGAATCAGCGGTTTCTTCTGGATCGCTCGGGAACACATCAGCGTTATCGCCGACACCATCGCCATCGGAATCCACGGTCTCGTTCCCATCCTCCGGGAAGGCATCCGCATTATCGCCCACGCCATCGCCGTCAGAATCAGCGGTTTCTTCCGGATCATTCGGGAACACATCAGCGTTATCGCCGACACCATCACCATCGGAGTCCACGGTCTCGCTCCCATCCTCCGGGAAGGCATCCGCATTGTCGCCCACGCCATCGCCGTCAGAATCAGCGGTTTCTTCAGGATCATCGGGGAAGGCATCGTCACCATCGACAACACCATCGTCATCACGATCAGGGTTGCCAGGTGCAGGATCGTCGGCGTTCAGGACACCATCGCCATCGATATCAGGATCGGTACTGTCCGGGTCAGCATCGCCGTCAAGGTCACTCTCGACCTTCGCTGGGGCGGGATCGGCAGGTGTAGCTGAGGCTGTGCTGGTATCCACTTCAGCCTGCCCCGTATCCGCCGTTTCATCGGCCACGACCGTGTTGGCCTGACCAACCGTGACGCCATCTGTGCCGGGAATAACCAGCATTGACGGGTCCTGAGTGACTTCTGTCGCCAGGTTAGGGATGTCACTGAAGGCATTCAGGGCCTGCCCATCTGACTGGCCATCAATCGTTCCATCAGAGAAATCCTGCAGCAGCGCAGAGAACATGCTGTCAGCAGACTCTTCACTGGCGGCATTTGCCTCTTTCGCCTTTTTGGCAAGCTCTGCCGCCAATGCAGATACAGCCTCCACAGCCGTACGCAGCTGAACCACTTTGGCCTGGTCATCGTCGGCAGAAGTGATTAGAGGAGGACTGGAAAACAGATCGACATCATCACCAAGCAGGTCAAACCCTAGAGCGCTCTTCACTTTTTCCTGAGCAATCCCCAGAGCCTGAAGCCACTCATCCTGGGAAACATTGCCGTCATCATTACCGGCAAAGCCTCCGTCGGGGCTGTCTGCATTTTTCAGAGCTAACTGCAAAGCCAGCGTACTAAGGGGGGTAGGATAATTCGTTCCACCGTTTGCAATGTCTTCCGCAGTAGAGACGGACAGCAATCGGCTGATGACCGGCGCCTGGCCTGTGGTCAAATCAATGGTGTCCGCATCTGCTACAACTTCAACGATCACGGTGCCTGTAGTGCCATCGGGCACCGAAACCCCTGAGAACGCGGCGCTACCATTGGTATCGCCTCTATCCAGCAGTTCGCCAAGACCATCAGGCTGATTCGGATCAGCGGCATACAGAGAGACCGCCGCGTTGGCCAATGGGCCTTTCACCGCAGAGCCCTTAAGAGCCGTGCCTGATGGCCCGCCGTCATTGCTTGAGGAGCCTCCCCCGCCACTACTGCCTCCGCCGCCACAACCGGCGATCAATAGCGCAGCAACGAGGGGGGTGAGGGCAAAAATTCCCTTCATATATGTCCCTTCCCTGAGTTGGTTTTGATATTCCAAGGTGCGAAGCTAGCAAAATGCGATATTTGTCTCAATTTTTTTGTGGCAGGAAACACAATTCATTTAGCATCGCTACAAAAAGCCTACTGAGGCATAAGCTTAATGCTCGCCATCTGACTGCAATTTACTGAACTCCGACAGCTTCATTTACTAATATCCCCCATATGGGGGATGCGCGCCTCTCTGCGCCTGCTCAATACTTGTAGCTAACGACTTCGCGCGGGTGAGGGTCAGGGGACGCCCCGCACGACACCAAAAAGCATCCATCCAACGGGGAAGTTGATGGCTAACACGTTTACGCCTGCTGTTTCAGGGGAACGCCCCCTTTATGCTTGCAAAAAATTCCTGCTATCACTGATCGGAGCCGGCCTGCTGAGCGCCTGCGCCACCGGGCCCAAGCAATATGCGGTGACGCCGCTGGACCCAGCCAAGCAGGAATACGTAGCTAGCCAGCCTGCAGCCCTGCAGCCCGCCTGGCGCAAGCTGTTCCAGGAAGGGCGCCGCAACGAAGTGCTGAACCTGATGGAAATCGGCGCCACCGCGTTCAAGACCGGGGATCTGGATACCGCCCGCCGCACCCTGGATGAGGCCATCGCCAACATCGAAAGCGTCTATGCGGACAACGATGCCGCGCGAAAGGCACGCAGTCTCTGGTACGAGGAAGGCGAAAAGGAATTCAAGGGCGAGCCCTATGAACGCTCCATGGTCTATTACTATCGCGGCCTGATTTACCTGATTGATGGCGATTACGGTAATGCCCGCGCCACCTTTCTCAATGGCCTGCTGCAGGATGCTTTTGCCGAAGAAGAGCAGCACACCACCGACTTTGCCTCACTGGTCTATCTGGCCGGCTGGGCGGCGCGACTGGATGGCAACGAGCGTCTCGCCGGCGAGCATTTCGAGGAATACCGTCAGTTCCGCCCCGACGGCCCGGTCCCCGATGACAGCGACAACACCCTGATCGTGGCCGAAACCGGCACCTCACCACGCAAACTGGCCGACGGCGTCGGTCACTATGAGCTGGTCTACCGTCGCGGCAAGGGCTTTACCGAGAACCGCGCAAAGATTGCCGGTGATGGCCTCAATCAGACCCTCTACCCGGCGGAAGATGTGTTTTTCCAGGCTTCCACCCGGGGCGGCCGGGCGGTGGATCGCATCATCGAAGGCAAGGTGCAGTTCAAGCAGACCACCGGCAACGTGGGCGACGCCATGACCAGCCTCAGCGACAACAGCCTGATCACCGGCATCGCCGCCGGTGCCGGTGGCGGCCTTGCCGCGGGCTTCAACACCATCACCGCCATTGGTGTCGCCGCCCAGGGCATGTCTGCTCGCGCCAAGACACGGGCTGACACTCGCTACTGGCGCAGCCTGCCCGACACCCTGCATCTGGGCAGCGCCCGGCTTTCCCCGGACACCCAAAACGCCAGTGTCACCTTTACAAACAAGGCCGGCATCACCCAGCCCCCGGGTAGTAAACCTGCCCGCATTTTCTTCGACAAGAATGGCAACGGCGTCATTTTCGCCAGTGCCCGTTAACCCACGTTATGGAGAACACCATGCACGCGAAATTCGCCATTGCCGCCAGCTTGTTGGCTTGCTCCCTGCTTGCCGGTTGCCAGTCAAGCAGCAAGCTGGAACTGGAACAGCGTACGGCACTCACTACCTACAATAGCGTCACTTTTACTGATTACGATCTGAACCGTAACTTCAGTGGTGGCATTCCCGGCCCTGACAAGGTCTTCCGTATTACCACCGACAAGCATGGCATTCGCCGCACCCCGGCCAATACCTCCGAAGTCTTCGTCGTACTGCGCAACCACACCGACTACAACAGCATCCTCGAAGCCCGCACCCAATTCTTCGATCAATCCGAAATCCCTACCGATGTGGCTCCCCGCTGGCAGCGTGTGGTGGTTCCCGCCAACTCCACCAGTGTCTATCTGGAAAAATCCACCACCACCGCGAAACTGAAATACCGGGTGGAAGTGAGGCAGGCAAAATGAAAACGTCGACCCTTCTCGTACTCCCTTTTACCTGGCTTCTCAGCAGCCAGGCTCTTTCTCAACAGGACCATCCTGCTACCGAAATGATGGCACCGGCCCAGGTTCCCATGAGCGAGGAAGCCTACGCGGAAAGCCTGCGTGATCAATCTCAGCGCCCGCCCGAGCAGGACATCATCAGCCGTTTTCGTCAGGCCTTTCCCGACCAGGGAAAACCACGTATTGCGGTGTTCTGGAATCGTGAATTCCCCAGCCGCGTCAGCGACTGGTACAGCCACTACCGCGGCAGTCTCAATGCCAAGGGCGAGCTCAGCGTCACCGGCAAGGAGGCCCGCGAAGAAAAAGGCCGCGCTACCCTGACGATGGAACAGGAAAGCCGCGGCGGGCTACGTACCAGCGATCGCAACGCCATTGCCATGGGTTTGCAGGGCGGGCTTATCAGCGCCTTCAAGCAAGGCGGCGCCACCGTCATTGATCAAGCCATGGCCCAGCGCATCACCGATAACGCCCTGGAAGACGGCACCTTCGAACGCGCCTCGCCGGATCAGTTGCGCCTGCAGATGCGCGCTCTGTCCCAGCAAGCGGATTATGTACTGGAACTGGTGGTAGGCAGCGAATTTGACCGCGATGGCCTCTACCAGGTGCGCGTGCTGTCCGTGAAAGATGCCAGCGTGCTCGCGGTTTTCAACACCGATGGCAAACCGCCAGGCAGTGAAGACCAACATGCCTGGGTGGTGGCTGAAAGCGGCTTCGAAAAGCGCGATCGCCCGCAGCCCATGAGCGCCACCGGCAAGGAAATTGCTCTGCATACCATGGCCCAGATGAGCCAGTAAGCACCTTATTTATCCACGAATTCCATGAGGGGAACACCATGAACGCTTTCAAACCCATCGCCATCCTCGGTGCCGCTGTGCTGGTCAGCGCCTGTGCGCCGTCGCGGGTCGATAACGCCGCCGGACAGCCTTCCGTATACCAGGACGTAGGCAGTGCCGGGCGGGTTCAGGGGGTCGGTATCGAATCCCAGGACGTGGTCGCCATGACCGACAAAATGATGCGCAGCCTGCTATCCAATCCCATGGTCTCCAACCGCCCTACCCCGCCCCGGGTATTGATTGATATGGAAGGTTTCAAGAACGAAAGCACCTCGGTGATCAACCTCAACATGCTTGCCAAACGGCTGCAAATCGAGCTCACCCGTGCCGCCAACGGCCGCATGGTGTTCGTGAATCGCCAGAACCTGGCGGCAATTCAGAAAGAGCGCGAAATCAAACGCGAAGGCCTGGTGGATGGTGGCACCATCCGCAAGACCCAGGCCACCGCCGGGGTCGACTACCAGATGTTCGCCACCATCACCTCCCAGGACGCCATTGATCGGCAAAGCCAGATGCGCCAGCGCTACCACTACATTTCTTTCGAAATGGTAGACATGGAGCTGGGCACCTTGGTGTGGGGCGACGGCTTTGAAATGAGCAAGGCCACCCAGGATAACGTGCTTTACCGCTAACCCTTTACTGTCCGCGGACGCCACGGGAACGACCGCCCGCAGGGACAGGTATTATCAGGAGACACCATCATGGAACGTATTTTTACCTGCATCCGCTTGGGGGCGGTCGTGCTGGGTTCTGCACTACTCGCCGCCTGCGCCTCCAGTTATCAACAAGGTGGCACAAGCAGCCCCGCCGTGACCACCGTCAACGGCCCGGTTACATCGTCAACCGGTTCCGAGGCCTATCAAAAGCAGGTCTTTCAGGCCCGTGACAACAAAACCGCCGCCTGCCTGCAGACCGAAGTGTCATCTGGCAAGCTGATGTACCACTCCCTAGTGGTCCCTTCGGGAAGCTTTCAGGTCCAGGCCGAACACACTGTCGGTGCCTGGCGCTGTATTGATTATGGCAAAGGCGGTCAGCAGGTTTGGGCTACTCTCGACCCGAACTCGACGGGAGCCCAGGGCGTATCGACAAGCGATGAACCTCTCGGTGATGGTCTGCTCGGGATCCGAATCCACCAGACTGAAGACAAGCACTTTCTGAAAGTGGAAAGCCTGGTACCGTTGAGCGCAGCGGAAGAGAGCGGCCTGCTACAGAGCGGCGATTTAATCGTTGCCATCGGCGATGGCAAGAACGGAGAGATGACTCCCACTGCCGGCCAGACTCTGCACCAGTTGGTTGCGCAAATGCGTGGAGAGCCAGGCACCTTCGCACGACTAAGCATCATGTCTCCGGGCACTGCCGGCACCCGTGACGTAGTCTTGGAGCGCCGCGAGCAAACCAGCGAACAGCTGGCCGCCATCCAGCAACAGAAAATCGATGGCCTGGCGCTCAAGAACAACAGCGGCCAATTCCTCTCGCCATACACCAGCGACGGCGTCACCGCCGAATGGGTCAACAAGACCATCAACGTCTCCATGGGCAAGGCCACCGGCTCCGCAGTCGGTGGCGTTGCTGGCGCCTACGCGGCCAACAAGGTACTGGAAAATGTGCCCTTCGGCGGCATGTTGGGCGGATTCCTGGGCTCCAAGGCTGGCAAGGCCGTGGGCGGCAACACCGCCCTGGAAGCGTCCGGCGGCTGGGACTTCATCCGCAGCAGCTCAGACATTTCCTTCAACTCCATGAGTGACATGGCGCAATGGCTGGCCACCACCCACAGCACCAAGAGCAACTTTGTGGACGTAATCAAGGCCGCCGACAAGATCTATCCGGGCCTGCAAACCGCCGTGGCCAACTCGGCGCGCTGATTCAGGAACCCACTATGTCAATTCGATCCGTTTACCCTCTCACCCTGGTCATGACCAGCATCCTCCTGGTTAGCGGCTGCATGTCCTATCGTTATGTGCCGACAGAGGGAGAAGTGCTTCCCGAGACAGGCAGCGTCTCATTGCCCGTTGCTTTTCAAGCGGCCCCTGCAACAGTGACCAGCAAAACTCAAATGGTCAAAAGCCCGGAATGGACAAAAATAACCTCTGCTATCGAAAACTCCATGGAGTCGCAGATACAAGGGCTATCCGCTGACGCATCACCCAGTCAGTCTGCCAACTTGGCTGTCAGCATGGAAAACTCCACGATCAAAATGAACTGGGGCCATTTCCTCATGTATATCGGTTCCCTGTTCACTCTGCCCAGCAGCTCCGATATAGAGTTTGATAGCGAACTCTCAGTGGCAACCGGAGGCGAAACCCTTTTCACCTCCCAGGCCAATGGCAAGATTCGAAGCTATATATCGGTTTATTCTCCCTCTGCGCTTTTCGTTGGAAAAAAGACCCGGCCATCGCCTCCGAGGACCTGTCCAACGATATGATGCGTCGCCACCTGCAAGCGCTGGAGAAATGGGTTACTGCTGAAAAGCATCAATACGATCAAGAGGTGGCCGGGAAAGACATCCTGGAACAGCGACAATGGCTGATCGACAATCCTCGCAGCCTGTTTGCCGGTGACATTCTCGGCAATCTGGCCAGCCACACTCCCCGTGGCAACGCGCTAGACTGGCATCGGGAAAACGTCGCGCTCTTTCCAGGCTACGCAGCAATGCTCCCAGAGGAAGACGCCCTGTGGTTTATCGGGCCTGAAGATCTGCGAGTCATTGACCTGGTAGATGCCATCAAAAAAGGGACCAGCCAGACAGTGCTAGCTGCCAGAACAGAGACACAAGGCCCCTACAAAAGCTTCGATGATGAAGAAACCCGACGCTTGCGCAGGATGGGCCTGTCCAGCGATCTGATTGCCTCCATGATTCGTAGCACCTCACGGACACCACCGCCCGCCATGGCCGCCACCAGAAAAAGCCAATCGGACAATGTCACTGCGGCTTTGCTGATACCGGATAACAGCGGTGAGTATATGAACCCGTGGACCAGTGACGGTGTTCTCGCGGAATGGGTCGACAAGGCCATCAACGCGAATATGGGTAGTGCGATCGGTTCCACCGTGGGCGCTTATGCGGGGCAGAAAGCACTGGAAAATGTGCCTTTCATTGGCGGCATCCTCGGCTCAAAACTCGGTAAGGAAGTGGGGCGAACTACCGCCATCAACAGCTCCGGGGGCATGGATTACATCCGCACCACTTCAGACCTCTCATTCCGCAACCTGGATGACATGGCTCGTTATTTAAAAACACACTACGCCAATGAAAGCACTTACCAGGATGCTATCAAGGCAGCCGATGCCATCTATCCAGGGCTAATGAAATCGCTGGCTTCTGCACAATAACTATCTTCGTTCGCTCTCCTTCGGATCAGGCTCACCCTGAGTCGAAAGAGAGCGAACCATTCCCAACACCGTAATCATTCCACGGTGTCTTGGCCTACCTAACCTTTTCCCCAAAATTTGATACAGTTCTCATAGAGGGAACAGGGGAATTCACATGGATGCCGAACGAAAACAATGGGATGCCCTGATAGGACGCATCTACGAAACAGCTCTCTCGCCGGGTGACTGGGGCGAGCTGCTGGAGCCCATGATCGACTGGTGCCAGCAGGAGAACCAGGACCTGGAATCCATGGAATCGCTACTGCAGCACCTGGATCGTGCCGTGCGCAGCAGCAACCACATGCATTCCCAGGAAGACCAGAACCATCTCCTCAACGACATGACCAACCGTCTACCCTGGCCCATGCTGATGCTGGATGACCAGCTACATGTGGTAAAACACAATTCGGCAGCAGATCGCATCATGGCCTCGGGCCCGCTACGCATGGCCGATGGCGGCGCGCTGATGCTCAGCGACCCCACTCTCAAACAGCAACTGCAACAGGTTGTTCGCCTACAACGGGGCCGCGACAGCCAGCTGCTGCACTCGGAACAGGAAAAACTGGTGCTACTGTGCATGCCGGTATTCCGCTCGGATGCACCCGATGACGTGTCGCGAATTACTACCGTGGTCTGGGTTTTTGCCGACCGGAGCGTCGCTGCGCCATCAGTTCAGTCGCTGGCCAACCTGTTCGGCATCTCTCCCGCAGAAGCCCGCTTGCTACACCTGCTTTGCAAGGTGGGTAATCTTGGTCAGAGTGCCGAGTTGCTCTCAGTCAGCGTACACACTGCACGCACCCAGCTTAAATCGATCATGGGCAAGACCGGCATCAGTAGCCAAGTCGCCCTGGTCAGCCGGGCAATGAGCCATGCACTGCTTGCTACACCGTCCCTGCGCACCCATGACGGGCGCGAGGAGCGCTTCATGGTGCTGCCCGATAACAGGGTACTGAGCTGGTTCGAGTACGGCTGCCCGGAAGGCAAACCCCTGTTGGTAATGGAAAACCAGGCCGGAAATATGCCCTGCCACGAACCCCACCATGACTGGTATGTCTCCCAGGGATTACGGGTACTCGTGGTAGTGCGCCCCGGGTTCGGCATTTCCAGCCCCTGCCCGAACGGCAATTTCGTCGATTTCGCGGTAGACCTGCGCTATTTCTGCGAACGGCTGAACCTGCAAAGCCCCATTCTGGCCGGCTACTGTTTCGGCGGGCCCTACGCGCTGGCCGCTGCGGCCAGGTACCCGTCACTGTTCGAGCGGGTCGGAGTCATTGGCAGCATCGTGCCCTGGCAATACATGCAGGCCGGGCAACTGGACCCAATGCATAATCGTCTGCTGAAAATGGTCGACCGCGATCCACGGCTCTTCATCGCTCTGGGCAAACTGGCCCTGCGTGGCGTGAACCGCTCTCCGGAAAAATTCTTTTCCTTTTTCTCTCGGGTGCTGGATGACAAGGACGCCAGCCTGATCAACGACCCGGCCGTGCAGGCAATCACCCTGCCGCAATTACGGCAGCGCTGGTTTCAGGGCGCCAGAGTGATCATAGATGACTATCTCCGGGTGCTGCGGCCCTGGGGGTTCGAGCTGGAGGACATCGCGATTCCTACCCTGGTCTGGCACGGCGCCCTGGATCGCAGCGTGCAGCTGGAACCAGCCAGGCTGATGGCCCAGGCGATCCCCGGCGCCCGGTTTCATGTACTGAAAGACCAGGGTCGCTACCCGGTGATTGAATGCTGGCGAGAGTTTATTGAGGCACTGGCCGGTTCGGTACCACAAGCCATCACGCAACAGGCCTGAGGGCAGCCGATCCCAACACTGCCTTACTCAGCCACAAAGTTGGCCAGAATCTGCGGCCAGCGGGAATAGATAAAAAAATGCCCGCCGTCCGGCAGCAGCGTCAGCTCGCTGTTGGTCAACCAGCGGTCAAGCTGTATGGCCTGATCAGCAGGCACCTGCCCATCCTGTTCGCCATGCCAGAGATAAACCGGCAACGCCAGTGATGACGGTTCCGGTAACGGCGTTCGAGCCACCGCCTGCAAATCCTGAACGAACCCCATGGAGCCCTGTCGACACGACTCTCTCAGCGCCAGTAAATAACGCTCCTGGTGATCCGGTTCGGCGAGCAGTTTGCGATCCACCGACGAGCCCAAATGGCGGCGAGGGTTTTTCAGAATCGTGCGCGCCATATGGTCCAGCACGGTCTCCGCCAGCCCAGGCGCCTTGTCTGCAAGGGCAACCGCCAGACGCATCATGCCTTTCAACGGTTTACCCGCCTCCTTGCCCGGTGGCGCCAGGCTGGAAACCAGCCCCAGACGGCTGATTCGATCTCCTAACCGGGCTGCACAGTGCAGGGCCAGGAAGCCACCCAGCGAGTAACCAAGCAGATGGAATTGCGGTAGCTCCAGATGATCGGCCAGGCACCGCATGTCCTCGGCCAGGTCATCCACAGTCCGTTCGTCAAGTGCCTCCGAATCACCATAACCAGGGCGCTCTGGGATGATTAACCGGATGTGCATGTCCCGCAACACACTGTCGCCGCCAGGCACCTCAAGACGGGAACCGCGCACACTGTGACAGAACATCACTGCAACACCCTGCGGATCGCCGTACTCCGCAAAACACAGCCTCTGCCCGTGGGCGCCCTTGCAATAACGTAACCCCGTCGATTCGCCGATGTCATCAGCCACTTTCGCGGTGACAGATTCTCTACCCCGCAGAGGAGCCAGGCCAGATAGCACCAACGACACCAACTCTGCTTGCCGCGCCGTTTCTGTTTTCCGAAAAATGGATTTCAACTGGGTACGTACCGTCAGCTCCGAGACCTGACGGCGCTGGGCAATACTGCGCAGATCATAACCATGAATCAGATCACGAGTCAGCTCTGCCTCCGCAGCGGACAACCGATACAGGTCGGTCAGTGTTTGCTCGTCGATCAAGGACTGGAAGTCCGGATTGGATAAAAACAGAGTCACGGCGGGGGGATCATTGTCGTCTCTGTCTTTTACCAGATCCGCAGGGCATACCAGCAAAGAAACGGAGCGGGGATTCCCCGGTGACAGCATCAAGGCGTGGCTGCTGCCGTCCTCGAGAGATCGCTCTATATAATGATGGAGCAGTTTATGCTGCTCACGATTATTGATCTTGAAATGGCCATCATGGTTGGCCAGCATTTCATGCTCTGCCAGGGTTCGATCGGCCTGCTGGTTGAGCATGATGATGTTCAACTCATCATCGAGCAATGCCACTCCCATCGGCAGCATTTCCAGTGTCCGATCCAGCAAATTCTGTGATACCGCCTGAGACTCGAACCGGTCTGCCATGTCCAGCGCCTGGCTGATATGAGGCAGCAATTGATCCAGCAACTCTCGCCTGGCGGCCGGATTCCTGTAGATAGCATCGTCGTCAAAAGGGTTGGCTGTTTCCTGCAGTGCCGCCACCAACACCGGCCAACGATTTTTATCCTGAGCGGCCTGATACAACAGCAAGGCCAGATCCGATGTGGAAAACCCCGTCATTCCCCCTCCTCCTGTCGTCACCCCGACATTAAAATCAACTGCACCATGACAGAAGAGCAGGCGGAGTGTCACCAGTGAACCAAACCGATCCGGCGGCCGCAGCCGCATCGTCAATCAGCATAAAAAGGGGATCCCTACTGTTGTGACGACACTGTCAGTGTCAGCACCCTCCCCGTGAAGACGCAACGCTGGAGCCAACCTGCTCACGCAGCAATTGCTGAAAGTCCTCGAACTGATATGAGAAACGCCAGCTCTCCCTGTCCAGTTCATCCAGTCGATACCACCCTATCGCCCTCACTTCCAGGCGACCAGAAGCGGGCACATCCAGCTTTCCCGGAGAACACGACAGCTTGCAATCGTATAGATGGAAGCCATTTTTCATCACTTTGAGACGCCGGCCCACGGTCACATCCAGCCCGGTTTCCTCATGGGTTTCCCGATACGCCGTGCACTGTGCCAATTCATCCGCTTGCCGGGTGCCGCCGGGCACCCCCAGCTTGCCACCCCAGCGGTGGGTGATCAGCAGCACTTTGTCTTCGTTCAGAATCAGGCAGCCCGCATTGGCACTGCGATCGTCTTCCTGGCCAGACACCCTGGGGCAATCGGCAAGGAGAGCGCCCGGCAACAGCACGCAAAGCAGATAGAGCATTCGCTTCATGTTTTTCCCCATGGGCCAGTTATGGGACTCAATAGTTAACAGTGAAGAGTGAAAAGCGGGCAACGCTTTCTACCCCCCCCCCCCCAACGCAAGAGGCCGCGACCCATAATGTGGCGCGGCCTCAAAGGCTGGAGTAACCCATAAACTCAATCGCGAACTATTCACTGTTCATTGTTAACTGATAAGCGGCAACCGATGCTCCCGCGTCGCCGCAACCACCTCGTCCGGAATCAGAATTTCCGTCGCCAGAGGCAGATGGTCGGAGAGCAGGCAGTCTGCCAGCACACGGGTGTGACGACATTGCAGCGCCGGGGAAAGGAGGATGTGGTCGATATGTCGATCCGGGGCCCAGCTCGGATAGGTGTTGAGGCTGTCTGCCTCCACGGTCCGCAGCCCCAGGCTTGCCAGCGGCGAGGCTTCCAGGTGCTCCAGGCGGCAATTGAAGTCACCCATCACCACCACATACTTATAGTCTTCAAGCAGCCTGGCCAGGTAGGCAAGCTGGGTATTGCGTACCTTCTCCCCCAGGGCGAGGTGGGCCACCACGACCACCAGAGGCTGTATCGGGTGACCATACTTGATCAGAATGGCACCGCGACCGGGCAGCCCGGGTAGCCGGTGATCCTTGACCTCAAAGGGCTGGTGACGGCTGAGAAAGCCATTACTGAACTGGCCCAGGCGGCCAAGATTACGGTTGAGTTGTTGGTGCCAGAAGGAAAAGTCGCCCAACGATGCCAGGTGCATCAGCTGATTCATGTTGCGTGAGCGCAGGCTGCCACCATCCACCTCCTGCAGACCCACCACATCGAAGTGGCTGAGCACCTCGGCAATCTGTTCAATGGTTTCTACGCTACGCGGGTGCGCGACCAGATGCTTCCAGCTACCGGTGATGTAATCGCCAAACTTCTGGCTACCGATACCGGCCTGGATATTGAAGCTGAGCAGCTTGATGCTCGTGTCAGGAAGGAGGATTTCACGAGTTTGACGGGTGCGTCGCACCCCTTGCCGAGCGAAGGAAAAGCCCGCAGGGCGGGCTTTCCAGTCTCGATAGGCGGTGCGGGCACGATCCAGCAGCATAGGGGTCTACATTAACCGCCCGTCTTTTCCTTGTTGGCCAGATACTCGATGACCTCGAACAGCTCGTCGGTGGTCTTCAGGTTCTCGCGCAACACCAGGTACTTGCCGTTGACGACAAAGTTGGGCACGCCGGGAATTCTGTATTCCTTGGTCAGCGCTTCTGCCTGACGGACCTTGGTAGACACACCGAAGGAGCTGTACAGACGGTTGAACTTGTCCGGCTCCACGCCGTATTTACGGAAGAAGTTGGCCAGTGCCGGCTCATTGAACAGCGGCTCACGGTGCTTGTGAATGGCATCAAACAGGGGAGCATGGATTTCCTCTGTCAGCCCCAGGGTTTCTTCCACATAGTAGGCGCGGGCCAAGGGCTCGGCATTACGCAGAAACAGCACCGGCGTGCGTACGTAATCGATGAAGTCCGGCTTGGATTCCAGCCATGTATCTACCGCAGGCTCAAGAGAGTAACAATGGGGGCAGGCATAGGAGAAGAACTCCCGCACTTCCACCTTGCTGGGGTCACTCACATTGCCGGGTACATCAAGAATCTTGTAGTGGGTATCCACAGCAAAACGGGCATGTTCTTCGGCCGCAACCGCAGTGGTTGCCAGGCCCAGACTCATCAGCAAAGCCGTCACAAAGCGAAGCATTGGTTCCTCTCCTTATTGTTGGTCTCCGCACGGTAGGACCGTCGGAATCATTATTTTCTCCCGCGGCCAGGCAAAAAAACCGTCAGCGCAGGGAGGGGCCATTTATCTTTTCATGATAACAACGAAAAAGGCAGCCCGCAGGCTGCCTTTTCTACAAACCGTAACCAATCAGCTCTATTTGGACAAACCAGTAATATAGCTGGCTACCGCCTTGATCTGGGAGTCGCTCATCTTGGCAGCAACAGTCTGCATCATGCTGGCAGGATCATTGGTACGCTTGACCACGTTATCACCCAGGTCATTACGGCCAGCAGCACGGAAAGCCTTCAGCTGCTCTTCCACATACTGGGCGTTCTGGCCAGCCAGGTGCGGGTATTTGGCGCCATCGACACCCTGACCCGCGGGGCCGTGGCAACCGGAGCAGGACGGCAGGCCGTTGGCCATATCACCGCCGCGGTACAGCTTGGCGCCTTGCTCGACCCAGTCTGGGTCAGCTTGACCGGCCTCGGCTTCCTGGGAAGCGTAATAGGCGCCCAGATCTGCTATATCCTGCTCGCTCAGGTTAGCGACCTGACCAGCCATAATGGCATTTTCACGATCACCGGACTTGTAATCCTGAAGCTGCTTGACCAGGTAGGCTTCACCCTGACCCGCCAGCTTCGGATAGTTACCCGCAATCGGCTTGCTACCGCCGGGGCCGTGGCAAGCCGCACAGGTAGCGGCTTTTGCTTCACCGGCTTCAGCATCACCTGCAGCCAGAGTCGGGTTGGCTACTACGGCAGCCGCCATCAGCACGAACAGTTTGAAAAACTTCATGGCCTATCCTTTCGTACAGCGTCTTATTTGCTTTTGGACATGTACTCAATCAGAGCACGGTATTCGTCGTCGCTACAGTCGTTACACATGCCTTTAGGCGGCATGGCGTTGTACCCTTCCTTCACGTGCTTCACCAGGGTATCCATGCCTTTGGCCAACAGCGGCTTCCAGGCGGCCTCATCGTGGGCCTTGGGGGCACCGGCGGCGCCGGAAGTATGGCAGAAGGTGCAGCTACTGTTATAGCGCTCTTCCACGGTGGCGGCGCTGGCCGCTCCTGCCATCATCATCAATGCAATACCTGCTACCAAACCCTTCATATCCTACCTCTGCTATGCTGGCGTCAACCGCTGGCGAAGTGTGGATTTGCCTTTCCCGTCAAACCCTTGTAGAACGTCGACCGCCCTGGCAACCGCCAGGAGGGTCAGGCGGACGGGATTATATACCAGTCTGGCACGCGCCGTCATATTCCATGTGAAGGGTAAGGTTATGCCACAACATCCCGCTGAAATCCTGCTCCACCAGGCCAGCTTCCTGCAAAGCGCCCAGCGCCTGGACCAGTGCCCGCCTGACGAGGGCCGGGAAGTGGCCTTCGCCGGCCGCTCCAACGCCGGCAAATCCAGTGCCATCAACCGCCTAACCGGCCAGAGATCCCTGGCAAGAACCTCCAAAACCCCCGGCCGCACCCAGCTGATCAACTTCTTTTCCCTGGACGACGAGCGCCGGCTGGTGGACCTGCCCGGCTACGGCTACGCAAAAGTCGCCAAAAGCAAACGCAACGAATGGCAGGAGCACCTGGACCACTATCTGGCTGAACGCCAGGTGCTGGTGGGGCTGGTATTGATGATGGACATCCGCCATCCGCTCAAGGATTTCGATCTGATGATGCTGGAATGGGCCGCCCAGGCCAACATGCCCATCCATATCCTGATGACCAAGGCCGACAAGCTGAAGTTCGGTGCCGCCAAATCCACCCTGCTGAAGGTGCAAAGCCAGCTCAAGGGGCACCCCGCCCCACTATCACTGCAATTATTCTCCGCCACCAACGGTACCGGCTGCGACGACGCCTGGGAAAAACTGGGGGAATGGCTGGAAATAGGGTCAGACGCCGACCGTGAGACGTCGGGCGACTAGGCCATCTTTTAGTTAGCGTCAGGCGATCGACTTTTCTACAGACAAAAAAATCCCCGGCAGCAATTCTTGGGGGAAGGGAACGACTTGCTGCCGGGGAGGCTTGCCACCCCGGTCTCTTTGGGGGAAGAGGACCGGGGCAAAACACGACGGACCGGTGAGGGTACTGGGGGATCGGGGGGGCCGGCCCGTCGCACTTATAGAGACTGCCGTTTTTTGCAAAAAGTTCCAGCCCTTCATCTTCTTTTTTGCCCGACTGTCGATGTGCGTCACAAAACTGGCGCTAAAGGGCACTCCAGTCTCACCTCCGGGCACCATAAACCTCTGGCTTCACGTGGGAAAAAATTCCTATCTTGCTGATCAGAAAGCACTAATGACCACATAGAAAATCTGGCACAGCGATTGCTTGTTATTTAGACGGCAATCAGCACGCTGAGACAAAACGACAAGATTTTACGGTTTGCTGAGGCCTGCCAGCACCAATCGGCAGGCAAAAAAAATCCCTGGCAGCAATCTTGGGGGAAGGGAACGACTGTGCTGCCAGGGAGGCTTGCCGCCCCAACCTCTGGGGAGAGATTGGGGAGTCCAAAATGCTACGGATCAGCGAGGGTACTGGGGGATCGGGGGGTGCCAATCCGTAGCTATTCTTTAGGACCGTAGCGTTTTTCCGAAAGTTCCTGCCGGCTTCACCTTTTACATTTCTTACAAGATAAGCTGCGAGCTACTAGCTTCGACGCGGTTATCGGCAAGCGCCACACTTCCAAACTCTCCACCGCGATTCACCCCAACTCCAAAACATCCCGAAACGCGGGTACAGCCTCAAGGCCTCCCCACCGTCATGTCGCGACTCAAAGCTAGCAGCTAGAAGCTCGCCGCTGCCTTACTGCTTCCACGGCTCGCCCCGCGTACCCTTCATCCGTTTCAGATCCCGATGCATGGCCGCCTTGGCCAGCATGTGCGCAGACACCGGGGCGGTGATGAACAGGAACAGGGTGATCAGCACCTCATGGAGTTGCAGCCCGCGCTCCTGCCAGGAAAAAAACAGCAGTGACGCAATGATGGTGCCGCCCACGCCCAGGGTCGTGGCCTTGGTAGGGCCGTGCAGGCGGGTGTAGAAATCCGGCAACCGCGCCAGGCCGATGGAGCCGATCAGCGCAAAGATGCCGCCCACCACCACAAAAATTGCCACCAGCCATTCGATCAAGACGTTCATAAAAGCTCCACTTGCCTGGCACCGGGTGCCAGGCATTATTCAATGATGTCGCCGCGGGTAATGTACTTGGCCACCGCCACGGTGCTTACAAAGCCGATCAGGGCAATCAGCATGGCGGCCTCGAAGTACAGCTTGCTATCCACCTGGATGCCGTACACCACGATCAGGGCGATGCTGTTGATGTACATGGTATCCAGGGCCAGCACCCGATCCGGCAAGGAGGGTCCGATCACCAGCCGATACAGGTTCAACACCCAGGCCACCGTAAGCAGGCCAAACGTCAACGAGATGGCACTCTCTAGCATTCGAAAATCTCCTTGATCGGCCCTTCGTAGCGCTGCTTGATTTCCGCCACCAGGGCCTGCGGATCTTCCACGTGCAGGGCATGCACCAGCAACCGGGTGCGGTCCTCGCTAACATCGGCGGACACTGTCCCCGGGGTCAGCGACACCGTGCTGGTAAGCACGGTAATGGCAAAGCTGTCGCGCAGGTCCAGTGGCACCTCCACAAAACCGGGCTGCAGATCCTTCACCGGCCCCAACACCTTCAGGGCCACCGCCAGGTTGGCCAGCAAAATATCCTTGGCCACCCGCAGCACGAAACGCAGCAGGCCCATGCGATCACGAACCAGCGGCACCTGTGGCCAGAAGGGCCGGGTGCCCAGCGGCAACACCACCGCCAGAATCAGCCCCAACAGGGCATGGCCCACACTGAAGCCATTGAGCAGCAGCCAGGTCAGCCACAGCACCAGAGTCAGACTGGGATAGGGAAGCAAGTGCTTCATGAGGCACCTCCCAACACCGCGCGAATATAAATCGTCTGGTCCGCCAGCTGATCGGCCACGCCAGCGCATAGCTGCAGCAGAGGCTCCGCGGCCAGGGTCAACGCCGGGCTCATCAGCAACAGGGCCAGCATGGCAAAGACACGCCGTTTACCGAGTGTCTTGCCGACAACCTCTCCGTGCACCCGCCAGAACAGCGTGGAACCGGCCCGGCTCAGGCCCATCAGGCCAGCCAGCCCCCCAGCAACAGCAGCGCCCAGTAAGGCGCGCTGGGCACCGCCTGCAACAGCGCCACCTTGCCGACAAAACCGGACAGGGGCGGCAACCCCACCACCGCCACCGCAGCAGCAAAGAAGGCCGCACCCAGCCAGTTGCCATGTGCCAGTGGCGGACCGGACTCCAGCCGGTCATCGCTATCGCCCCGGGAGCGGCGCAGCAGATCACAGAGCAGGAACAGGCCGCCACAGATCAGGGTGGAATGAATCAGGTAATAGAGTGCCGGGCCGACAGTCTCCGGGTCTCCCAGACTCAGCGCCGCCACCAGCGTGCCCACCGACATCACCACCAGGTAGGCCACCAGCCCGCCCAGCCGTTGCGCTGCCAGGGCACCGATTGCCGCCAGCCCCAGGGTCACCAGCGCCAGCCACCAGAGCAGGTCGGACCCCAGCCCGGCCAGCGGCCCGTCACTGAAGGCCAGTGCCTGCATGCGCAGGATGGCGTAGATCCCCACCTTGGTCATGATGGCAAACAACGCCGCCACCGGCGCGGTGGCATTGGCATAGGTGGCCGGCAGCCAGAAGTACAGCGGGAACAGGGCCGCCTTCAGGCCGAACACCACCCACAGCAACAACACCGCCACCGTCAGCAGGATCTGGTCGCTACCCTCCAGGGCCTGGGCCTTGACCGCGAAATCGGCCATGTTGAGGGTGCCGGTGGTGCCGTAGATCAGCCCCAGGGCGATCAGGAACAGGGCCGAGCCGGCCAGGTTCAGCACCACATAATGCAGGCCGGCTTTGACCCGCTCCGGGCCGCGGCCATGCAGCGCCAGGCCGTAGGAGGCGATCAGCAATACCTCGAAGAACACGAACAGGTTGAACAGGTCACCGGTGAGGAAGGCCCCGTTGATGCCCATCAACTGAAACTGAAACAGGGAATGGAAGTTGGGCCCCCGGCGATCATCACCGGCGCAGCCATACAACAGCGCCGGCAACGCCAGCACGGCGGTCAGCAGCAGCATCAGGGCACTGAGCTTGTCCAGCACCAGCACGATGCCGAACGGCGCCTGCCAGTTACCCAGCTGGTAAACGCCCACGTCACCCTGGGCCGCCTGCTGCCACAACACCAGCGCCACCGGTATCAGGGCGATACAGGAGAGCAGACCGGTCACCCGCCGCAGCCGTTGCCGCTCGCGGACCTCCAGCAACAGCAGCAAGCCGGCCAGGGCCGGAATCAGGATGGGCGCAATAATCCAGTGCGTCATGAACGTTGCTCCCCGTCCTGACCATCCACATGGTCACTGTGCTGCTCCCCTGGCTACGCAGGGCCAGCACCACCAGGAAGGCGGTCATGGCGAAACCGATCACGATGGCGGTGAGCACCAGGGCCTGGGTCAACGGGTCGGTGGGGTCGGCACTGGCGCCCACTACTGCCACCTGGTTGATCTTCAGGCCGCCCATGGAGAACAGGAACACATTCACCCCGTAACCCAGCAGAGTCAGCCCCAGCACCACCGAAAAGGTGCGCGCACGCAGGCACAGGTATACGCCGGTGGCCACCAGCACGCCGATAATCAGCGCCACTAACAATTCCATCAGGTGGTCTCCTTCTTGTCATCCAGCAGCGACAGCTTGCCCAGGTTGGCGAGTATCAGCAGGGTGGCGCCCACCACGGTGAGGAACACGCCGGTATCAAACAGCATGGCACTGGCCAGCTCGAAGTCGCCGATCAGTGGCAGGTGCACATGGGTAAAGGTGCTGGTCAGGAAAGGCGCACCGAAGACCCAGCTGCCCACCCCGGTCAGGCCGGCCAGCAACACACCCAACGCCACCAGCGGGTGGTAATCGCCGGGAATGCGCTTGTGCACCCAGGTCACCCCGGATGCCACGTACTGCAGCAGCAAGGCCACCGAGGTAATCAGCCCCGCCACAAAGCCGCCGCCGGGCAGGTTGTGGCCGCGCAGGAAAATATACACCGCGATCATCAGCGCCAGCGGCAACAGCGGCCGCGACAGGGTCACCAGCACCAGCGGGTGAGCGTCATGGGCCCAGGGTCGGCCGAAGGGATCGTACTTGGCCGACGCCAGTTTCAGATCACTGAGCAGGGCGTAGATGCCCAGAGCCGCAATACCCAGCACAGTAATCTCGCCAAAGGTATCAAAGCCGCGGAAATCCACCAGGATCACGTTCACCACATTGGTGCCGCCACCACCGGGCACACTGTTCTCCAGGAAGAATGGGCTGATGGTGGCGGTGTCGGTGGTCATCACCAGCAAGGCGACCACGGCCACGCCAGTGCCGATCAGCACCGCCAGCACCGCATCACGGCTCACCCGCAGGGGGTTGGAATCGGCCTTGGCCCGCGCCGGCAAAAAGTACATGGCCAGCATCAACAACAACACGCTGACCACTTCAACAGAAAGCTGGGTCAGGGCCAGATCCGGCGCTGAAAAGCGCACGAAGATCAGCGACACAATCAGCCCCACCACGCTCAGGCAGATAATCGCCATCATCCGCTGGCGATGCAGCACCGTGGTCAGCAAGGCCGCAGCAATCAGCATCAAGGCACAGAGCACCGACACCCCGTCCACCGGCAGCATGGCGCGCTCGCCGGTGAAGCTGGTCAGGTTGGGCAACTGCCATACCAGCACGGCCGCCACCAGCGCCAGCACCCAGGCCAGATACCCCTGCAGAGACCCGGTCTGCAATCGCCGGGTCACGCCAGCGGTCAGTCGCACCACGGCCTGAATACGGCCTTCGAACACCCGCTTGGCATCAATCTCCGGCAAGCGTGCATACCAGGTAAACAGTCGACGGCGGCAGGCATACACTGCGATACCCCCGACCAGGGCGATAACACTCATCAACAGCGGAATATTGAGCCCGTGCCACACCGCCAGGTGATACTCGGGCAGGGTACCGCCCAGGGTGGCAGTGGCCGCCACCGCCAGCAGTGCCGCCACGGTAATCGCCGGGAACACCCCTACCGCCACACACAGGGCCACCAGGATTTCCACCGGAATCTTCATGTAGCGGGGCGGTTCCTGGGGCGGAAACTTGGGCAGATTCACCGGCTCGCCATTGAAGAACACATCGTGGATAAAGCGCGCCGAGTAGGCCACCGAGAACACCCCGCCCAAGGTGGCGCCCAGCGGCAACAACCAGCTCATGGCACCCAGCTGGTCGGACTGCAGGGTTTCAGTAAAGAACATTTCCTTGGACAGGAAACCGTTCAGCAACGGCACCCCGGCCATGGCCGCCGACGCCACCATGGCCAGCACCGCCGTGTAGGGCATGTACTTCCACAGGCCGTTGATACGACGCATATCACGGGTGCCAGTCTGCTGATCGATGATCCCGGCGGCCATGAACAGGCCCGCCTTGAAGGTGGCGTGGTTGATGATGTGGAACACCCCGGCCACCGCCGCCAGCGGCGAATTCAGGCCAAACAGCAGAGTAATCAAACCCAGGTGGCTGATGGTGGAAAACGCCAGCAACCCTTTCAGATCATGCTGAAACAAGGCCCAGACCGCCCCCCACAACAGGGTGGCCATACCGGCGGTAGTGACCAGATAGAACCACAGATCCGTCCCCGCCAGCACTGGATAGAAACGCGCCAGCAGGAAGATACCGGCTTTCACCATGGTGGCCGAATGCAGATAGGCACTCACCGGCGTGGGCGCCGCCATGGCATGGGGCAGCCAGAAATGGAACGGGAACTGGGCACTCTTGGTAAACGCCCCCAGCAACACCAGGCAGAGGATCACCGGGTACAGGGCATGCTGCTGCACCAGGGCGCCGTTCTCCAGCACCGTGCTCAACGAGAAGCTGCCCACCACATGACCGATCAGCAGCACCCCGGCCAGCAGCGCCAGGCCGCCCATGCCGGTGACCGTCAGCGCCATCCGTGCGCCCTTGCGCGCGGCACTGTCGTATTGCTTGTAGCTGATCAGCAAGAAGGAGCTAAGGCTGGTCAGCTCCCAGAAAAACACCAGGAACAACAGGTTATCGCTGGTCACCACCCCCAGCATGCTGAACATGAACAGCAGCAGCAGGGTGTAGAAGCGACCACCGTCATCCTTGGCCGGCAGGTAATAGTGGGCATACACCACCACCAGCAACCCGATACCCAGAATCAACACGCAGAACAGCAACGCCAGGCCATCCAGGCGCAGGGCCAGATTCAACCCCAGAGACGGCAGCCAGGCCATGGACCACTGCTGCATCCCCCCTTCCCAGATCGGCAGGGACGCCTGGGCCAACAAGCCCAGGGCGGCCACCACCGGCAGCGCCACCAGCAGGGCACACCAACGGCGCCCCAGATGGCGGGTGAACATGGGGAGTAGCGCCGCCAGAAGAGGAAGCAGAACAATTGCAGGCAACATCATGTGCTCTCTTGAATATCAATCCTTGTGCTGCCACCAGGCAGCAAAGCCCGGCAAGTATGCCATGCCCCCTTTCCCTTGCAAGAATCCCACCGTGGCGCTTCAGTAACAGCGGACAAACAAGACAACAAAAAACCGACGACCATCAGGATTAGCAATGAGCCGGGATGGCGTTTATCGGCTTATGCAAAAATATATGCATATTTTTTTACACCAATCAAGGCTCTTAAATAAGAAGCAACAAGCCCCTTTTTTCGCCCTGAATCGGAACTTTACCTTGCCTGAGTTTTCACATCATGCGTAGGATAATTCCAAACTAATCATCGCTTTACGGCGGTGTCATCTTCCGCGAAAGCGGGCCACTGAGAACGGAGCGCCATGCTGACAGGCATCTTGTCTGGATTCTTGCTCGCACCCCTGGCCCCTGCCCTGCATCGGCTTTTCCCCCGTTACAGCGGCTGGCTTCTCGCCCTGCTCCCCGCCGGGCTGACGCTGTATTTTTTTCTGCAATGGCTACCCGTCACCCAGCAAGGCCCGCTGCTTACCCACATCGACTGGGTTCCTGCGCTGGCCATGCCGCTAAGCTTCATGCTCGACGGCCTGTCGCTATTGTTTGCCCTGATGATCTGCGCCATCGGCGCGCTGATCTTCATCTATGCCGGTCGCTACCTGGAAGACCACCGGGACCTGCCCCGGTTGTATGTGCTGCTGCTATGCTTCATGGCCTCCATGCTCGGCGTGGTGCTCAGCGACAACCTGATCGTGCTGTTCGTGTTCTGGGAACTCACCAGCATCACCTCCTATCTGCTGATCGGCTTCAACCACGAAGACGCCAACGCCCGGGCCAAGGCCCTGCAGGGGCTGATCGTCACCGTGGGCGGCGGCCTGGCGTTGATGACCGGCTTTATCCTGCTGGGGCAGATCGGCGGCAGCTATGAGTTGTCAGTGCTGATCACCCGGGGCGACACCATCACCGCCCACCCGCTTTACGGGCTGACACTGGTGCTGATCGTGCTCGGCGCCTTTACCAAGAGCGCCCAGTTCCCGTTCCACTTCTGGCTGCCCAACGCCATGGCCGCGCCCACCCCGGTGAGCGCCTACCTGCACTCGGCCACTATGGTGAAAGCCGGCATCTACCTGCTGGCGAGACTGCACCCGGCCATGGGCGGCACCGAGTTATGGCTGCTTCTGCTGGGCGGCGCCGGCGCCATCACCATGGTGTTGGGGGTGTTCCTGGCCCTGCGCGCCACCGGTATCAAGCGCATGCTGGCCTATTCCACCGTGATGGCCCTGGGCACCCTGACCATGCTGATCGGCCTGGGCACCCGCACCGCCCTGCTCGCCGCCATGAGTTACCTGCTGGCCCACTCGCTCTACAAGGGCGCCCTGTTCATGGTGGCCGGCATCATCGATCATCAGACCGGCCGCAAGGATTTTCTCGACACCGGCGGCTGGGCACGCTACCTGCCGGTAACCAGTGCCTGCGCCGGCCTGGCCGCTCTGTCCCTGGCCGGGGTGATGCCCCTGTTCGGCTTTATCGCCAAGGAGCAATTACTGGAAGCCGGCCTCAACCACGGCCATGCCCTGGCGCCCCTGTTCAGCGCAGCCATCGTGGTCGCCGCCGCCCTGGGGGTGGCCGTGGCCGCCGTGATCGGTATTCGCCCCTGGTTCGGCAAGCCCGCCGCACTCACCCACACCCCCAGCGAAGCGCCGCCGGCCATGCTGTTGGGCCCGGCCCTGCTGGCCGGCCTGGGCCTGCTGCTGGGGCTGATTCCCGGGCTGATTGACCGCAGCCTGCTCAGTGCCGCCGCCAGCGCCAGTCTGGGCGAGACGGTGACGCAACCGCTGGCGCTGTGGCACGGCATCAACACCGCCCTGCTGATCAGCATCGGCGCGGTGCTGGTGGGGCTGGTGTTGTTCCGCTACTGGCAGGGCTTTCGCCATCACACCCGCTGGGCGGACAGCCTTGCCCGCTTCGGCCCGGAACAGGCCTATCACCGCCTCATGAATGGCCTGGTCGCCCTGTCCAATGGCCAGACCCGGCTGCTGCAAAGCGGCTACCTGCGCTATTACCTGATCAGCACCCTGCTGACCCTGGTGGCCCTGGTCGCCGCGGCCCTGTGGCTGCACCCGGATGCCCTCAAACTGCGCCCGGACTTCACCGACATCCAGCTCCACGAAGCAGTGATCGCCGCCGTGCTGGTCAGCGCCACCCTGGCAGCGGTGACCCTGCAATCGCGGCTGGGAGCGGTGGCCAGCCTGGGCGCGGTGGGCTTTTCCATCGCCCTGCTCTATGTGCTGTTCAGCGCCCCGGACCTGAGCATCACCCAGGTACTGGTGGAAACCCTCACGGTGATCATGCTGGTGCTGGTGCTGTTCCGCCTGCCGGGCTTCCTGCGCCTCACCCGTACCCGCACTCGGCTGGCGGACGCCCTGGTGGGCATTACCGTAGGCGGCATGGTCACGGTGCTGTTGCTCAGCGTGCTGGGCAGTCGCTACCACGGCAGCATTGCCCACTACTTCATCACCGAGAGCGTGCCCGCCGGTTACGGCCGCAATATCGTCAACGTGATTCTGGTGGACTTCCGCGCCCTGGATACCCTGGGCGAAATCTTCGTACTGGCGCTGGCCGCCACCGGGGTCTACGCCATGCTCAAACTGCGCAGCAAGGGCGACACCACGGAACCGGAGGAAACCCATGACTAGAGAGCGCCGCATTCCGCCACCGGACCGCAACGCCCTGCGCACCCAGTCGCTGATCCTGCGCACCACCGGCTTTTTCCTGCTGCCGCTGCTGCTGCTGTTTGCCCTGTTCCTGCTGCTGCGCGGCCACAACGCGCCGGGCGGCGGCTTTATCGCCGGGCTGGTAGCGTCGGCGGCCATCGCGGTGCACCTGTTTGCCATGAGCGAAGCCGGCGCCCGCCGGGTCCTGCGGGTAGACCCCCGCGACCTGATCGCCTGGGGACTGATCCTGGCGCTGGCCGCCGGGGTCATCGGCCTGTTCAGTGGCCAGCCGTTTCTCACTGCCCACTGGCTCACCGTCAGCCTGCCGGTGTTCGGTGAACTGAAGCTGGGCTCGCCGCTGCTGTTCGATCTGGGAGTGTTTCTGGTGGTGCTGGGCACCGCCAGCACCATCATCATCAACCTGGCGGAGCAGGACACATGACCAGCCTGATGGCCCTGGTGGTGGGCGTGCTCTACGCCGCCGCCATTTACATGATGCTGCGCCGCTCCATCGTCAAACTGGTGATCGGCTTGGTGCTGCTGTCCAACGCCGCCAACCTGCTGATCTTCACCGCCGCCGGCCTGCACCGGGATGCCCCGCCGCTGGTGCCGGATGACGCCCAGGTGCCCGCCGGCCTGGTGGCCGACCCGCTGGCCCAGGCGCTGATTCTCACCGCCATCGTCATTGGCTTCGGGGTACTGGCCTTTGCGGTGGTACTGATTCGCCGCGCCTACGAAGTCGTGGAAGCGGACGACATGAACCAGATGCGGGATACCGACACATGAATCTTCTGGTGATCCTGCCCATTCTGATCCCGCTGGCGGCGGGCGCCCTGTCCCTGCTGGGGCGCCACTCCCAGCGCGTGCAGGGCGCCCTGGCGGTCATCGGCGGCATCGCCCTGGTGATCAGTGCCGTGGCGCTGTTACTGGCCACCTGGGAGCAGGGCCATATCGTGTCCGAGCTGGGCAGCTGGCCCGCCCCCTTCGGCATCGTGCTGGTCAGTGACCTGCTGGCCGCCATCATGGTGTTGCTCAGCGCCGTCACCGGTGCCGCCACCGCGTTTTACTCCCTGGGCAGCATCAGCATCGCCCATCGCAAGGCCGGCTATTTCCCGCTCATGCACCTGCTGCTGGCCGGGGTCAACGGCGCCTTCCTCACCGGCGACATCTTTAATCTGTACGTGTGGTTCGAGGTGATGCTGGTGGCGTCCTTCTCCCTGCTGATCCTGGGCGGCGAGCGCGCACAAATGGAAGGGGCCATCAAGTACGTGACCCTCAACCTGGTGTCGTCCGCCCTGTTCCTGTCCGCCATCGGGCTGCTCTATGGTTTGGTGGGCACGCTCAACATGGCCGACATTGCCGTGAAGCTGGGCGAAGTGGATACCGGCATGACCACCGTGATCGCCATGCTGTTCATGGTGGCCTTCGGCATCAAGGCCGCCGCGTTCCCCTTCTTCTTCTGGCTGCCCGCCTCCTACCACACCCCCAGGTGGCGGTGTCCGCCTTGTTCGCCGGCTTGCTGACCAAGGTGGGCGTGTATGCCCTGTTCCGGGTCTTCACCCTGATCTTCGGCATGGATGACCCGCTGATCCATCAGGTGCTGCTGTGGGGCGCCGGGCTGACCATGGTCACCGGGGTACTGGGCGCCGCCGCCCAGTTCGAATTCCGCCGCATCCTGTCGTTCCATATCGTCAGCCAGATCGGCTACATGATGATGGGCCTGGCGCTGGCCTCGGTGAGCGTGCTGGCCCTGGCCGGCGGTATCTTCTACATCATTCACCACATCATCGTGAAGGCGAACCTGTTCTTTGTCAGCGGTCTGGTCTACCGCCTGCGCGGCAGCTACGAGCTCAAGCAGCTGGGCGGGCTGTACCGGGACAAGCCCTGGCTGGCGCTGCTGTTTCTGATCCCGGCCCTGTCCCTGGCCGGTATGCCGCCGCTGTCCGGGTTCTTCGGCAAGTTCATCGTCATTCGCGGTGGCGTGGAGGCCGGCGCCTGGGCCCTGGTCGCCGCCGCCCTGGTGGTGGGCTTGCTGACGCTCTACTCCATGACCAAGATCTGGGCTGAGGTATTCTGGAAAGCCGCCCCGGAGAACACGCCCCCCGCCGCCAGCGGCAGCAACACCCTGCTCTATGCCACGGTGACCGGCCTGGCGCTGATCACCGTGGCCATCGGCCTGGGCGCCCAGCCGGTGCTGGTACTGTCCCAGGCCGCCGCCGAACAGTTGCTGGACCCGAGCCTCTATATCACTGCGGTACTCGGAGAGGCGCCATGAGCCCGTTGAGCTGGAATCTGATCCTGGCCCTGATCTGGGCCGCCGTCACCGGCAACTTCAGCGGCGCCAACTTGCTGGTGGGCTTTGTACTGGGCTACCTGATTCTCGGCTTCGCCCTGCGCGACGTGCCGGACTTCGCCCGCTATCGCAAAAAAGTGCCCCGGCTGTTTCTGCTGCTGGGCCACTTCCTGCGAGACCTGGTGGCATCCAACTTACGGGTGGCCTACGACGTACTCACCCCCACCCACTATATGCGCCCGGCGGTGGTGGCGGTGCCCCTGCGAGCCAAAACCGATGGCGCCATTACCATCCTCGCCAACATGATTTCCCTGACCCCGGGCACCCTGAGCCTGGACGTGTCCAGCGACCGCAGCGTGCTCTATCTGCACGTCATGTACCTGGACGACGAAGCGGATCTACGCCAGCAGATTCACGCGCTGGAAGACCGGGTGCTGGCGTTACTGGAATAGGACGCGCGGCAGGTGGCAGGCAACATGACAAACCCGCCGTAGGAGCTATGCTTGCATGGCGAATTTCATTGCGAAGGCAGCGGGTTCGCCATGCAAGCATAGCTCCTACGAAAGAAACACAGGCGATTGAAAACGGAGAGAGGCATGCTGGAAGGCGCACTTTTTATCAGCTATCTGCTGCTCAGCCTGGCGCTGCTTTGCGCCCTGGTGCGGCTGGTGCGCGGGCCCACCCTGCCCGACCGGGTGGTGGCCCTGGAGCTGATGGCCTCGCTCACCGTGGCCTTTATCGGCGTCTATGCCCTGAGCAACGACCGCACCGCCTTCCTGGATGTGGCCATGGTGCTGGCGCTCACCGCCTTCCTCACCGCCGTGGGCTTTGCCCGCTACCTGGAAAAAGGAGGCCACCGAGGTGATCAATGACCTGCTGGTATCGGTGATGCTGGTCGCCGGTACCTTCTTCATGTTTCTGGCCGGCATCGGCGTGCTGCGCATGCCCGACCTGCTGATGCGCATGCACGCCACCACCAAGGCCGGCACCCTGGGCGCCGGCCTGGTAATGCTGGCCGTGGCCACCCACTTCCTGGATGCCGGCGTCACCGCCCGCACCCTGGCCATCATCCTGTTCATCCTGCTCACCGCCCCGGTGGCCGCCCACGCCATCGGCCGCGCCGCCTACTTCGTCGGTGTGCCCCTGTGGGACAAGATGCTCAAGGACGACCTGAAAAACCGCTACGACCCGGACACCCACATCCTGGGCAACCCGGACGACGACAAACACCCCTGACGCCGCCCCTCCCTCTCCGTAGGAGCGGCGCTTGAGCCGCGAACCGGAGCCCAGGCGACGGAATCCCCCACAGGGCGATCCAGAACGGGTTCGCACCTCAAGAGGTGCTCCTACAGTTAGCCACGCCCTGCCGAAAGCCCCCTTTTCCGCTACACTCTCTGCATCTTTTAGTCAGCAGAAGTCGAGCCTCATGTCCGCAGCCGAAAAACCCATCATCCTGGTCGATGGTTCCTCCTACCTGTACCGCGCCTTTCACGCCCTGCCGCCGCTTACCACCTCCAGCGGCCAGCCCACCGGGGCGGTGCGCGGGGTCGCGTCCATGCTGCGCAAACTGCTCAAGGACTACGACCCGCAATACATGGCGGTGATCTTCGATGCCAAAGGCAAAACCTTCCGCGACGAACTGTTTGAAGAGTACAAATCCAACCGCCCGCCCATGCCCGACGACCTGCGCGAACAGGTGCAACCCCTGCACGACCTGATCCGCGCCATGGGCCTGCCACTGATCATCGAGGAAGGCGTGGAAGCGGACGACGTGATCGGCACCTTCGCACGCATCTTCGGCGAGCAGGGTGCACCAGTGCTGATCTCCACCGGCGACAAGGACATGGCCCAGCTGGTCACCGACAAGGTCACCCTGATCAACACCATGAACGACGCCCTCTACGACATTGAAGGCGTAAAAAAGAAATTCGGCGTGGGCCCGGAACTGATCATCGACTTCCTCGCCCTCATGGGCGACAAGGTGGATAACATCCCCGGCGTGCCCGGCGTGGGTGAAAAGACCGCCCTGGGCCTGATCCAGGGCCTGGGCTCACTGGAAAACATCTACGCCAATCTCGACAAGGTGGCCGAGCTCAGCTTCCGCGGCGCCAAGACCCTGGGCAAGAAGCTGGCAGAGCACAAGGAGATGGCCTTCCTCTCCTACCAGCTGGCCACCATCAAACTGGACTGCGAACTCAGCGAAAACCTGGACGACCTGCAACTGCAAACCCCGGACGCGGAGAAACTGGCCGAGTACTACCGCACCCTGGAATTCAAGGGCTGGCTCAAGGAGCTGCTGGGCGGCAAGGACCCGGTGGCCGACGACGCAGGCAAACAGGTCGAGATGGATGCGGATGACGATGCGCCCGCGGCCCCCACGTTCAGCCGCGACGCCTACGACATCGTCTACACCCAGGCACAACTGGATAAGTGGATCGACAAACTGAAAAGCGCCGGCGAGTTTTCCTTCGACACCGAAACCACCAGCCTCAACTACATGAACGCGGAACTGGTGGGCTTCTGCATCGCCGTGGACGACAAGGCCGCCTACATTCCCTTCGGCCACAACTACCCCGGCGCCCCGGACCAGCTCGGTAAGCAGTTGGTGATGGACGCCTTCAGGCCCCTGCTGGAAGACGACAACCTCAAGAAGATCGGCCAGAACCTGAAGTACGACATGAGCGTGCTGGCCGAAGATGTGGGCATCACCCTGCGCGGCGTGGCCTACGACACCATGCTGGAATCCTACGTACTGGATTCCGTGGCCACCCGCCACGACATGGACTCCCTGTCGCTCAAGTACCTGGGCCGCAAGACCATCAGCTTTGAAGAAATCGCCGGTAAGGGCGCCAAGCAGCTCACCTTCAACCAGGTAGGCCTGCACGAAGCCAGCCGCTACGCCGCCGAAGATGCCGACGTGACCCTGCGCCTGCACCAGACCCTGTGGCCCAAGCTGGAAAAAGAAGGCCGCCTGACAGAGGTATTCCGCGACATCGAACTACCCCTGGTTACCGTGCTCAGCCGCATCGAACGCAACGGCACCTACGTGGACGCCACCCTGCTCAAGCACCAGAGCCAGTTCCTGGCCAAGCGCATGGCCGAACTGCAGGAAAAGGCCTACGAAATCGCCGGCCAGGAATTCAACCTGAGCAGCCCCAAGCAGCTCGGCGAAATCCTCTACCAGAAGCTGGAAATCCCGGTGATCAAGAAGACCCCCAAGGGCGCGCCGTCTACCGCCGAACCGGTACTGCAGGAACTGGCCCTGGAGTACCCCCTGCCCCAGGTGATCATGGATTACCGTGGCGTGGCCAAGCTCAAGAACACCTACACCGACAAACTGCCGGAGCTGATCAACCAGCGCACCGGCCGCGTGCACACCTCCTACCACCAGGCGGTGGCTGCCACCGGGCGTTTGTCCTCCAGTGACCCCAACCTGCAGAACATTCCGGTGCGCTCGGAAGAAGGCCGCAAGATCCGCCAGGCCTTCCTGGCACCCAAAGGGCGCAAGATCGTCGCCTGCGACTACTCCCAGATCGAACTGCGCATCATGGCCCATCTATCAGGGGATAAAGGCCTCACCGACGCCTTCGAAAAAGGCCTGGATATCCACCGCGCCACCGCCGCGGAAGTGTGGGGCAAAAGCCTGGAGGAAGTCAGCGACAACGACCGCCGCAACGCCAAGGCCATCAACTTCGGCCTGATCTACGGCATGAGCGCCTTTGGCCTCGCCAAACAGCTCGGCCTGCCCCGCAAGGAAGCCCAGGACTACATCGACCTCTACTTCGAACGCTACCCAGGCGTAAAACGCTACATGGAAGAAACCCGCGCCCAGGCCTCCGAGCAAGGCTACGTGGAAACCCTGTTCGGCCGCCGCCTCTACCTGCCGGAAATCCGCAGCAGCAACGGCCAACGCCGCCAGGCCGCCGAACGCACCGCCATCAACGCCCCCATGCAGGGCACCGCGGCGGACATCATCAAGAAGGCCATGATCAAGGTCCACGACTGGCTCGACACCACCCACTTCGACGCCAAGATGATCATGCAGGTACACGATGAACTGGTGTTTGAAGTGGCGGAAAATCAGGTGGACGATCTGGTCAAGGAAGTGAAGGCTCGCATGGAGTCAGCGGCGGAGTTGAAGGTGCCATTGATTGTGGATGCGGGGGTTGGGGAGAATTGGGAAGAGGCTCATTGAGTGCATTCCCCCAGTCTTCCCTTAAAAAATCCAGAAGGTTTAGGTAATGGATTACGCTATAATTATCATTCCAATTTTTTTAGCTCTTCTCATATCCGTCTTAATCCCTTCTCTCAACAAAGGAGCTAGGGCAAGACACGCCCTTCTTATCGACGAAAAGGCCCTTCATACTCAAGGCCTTTTTTGGCTTGCCCTACTAACACCGATATTCCTAGGGACAACCTTGGCCGTACATGCTTCTTATGAATACGATTTCAAACTAGGCCCAGAAGAATATGACTTTTTCATAAGAAACAACAAGCTTTCTCTAATTATAATTGGCGCCATGATTCCAGCCACAGCTGTCGTATCAAGCATACACAGAACGATTCAGGCAGCCGCACAAATCACAGAATCAGAAAAGAAAAATATTTCCGACTCTTACTATACTCATTTCAGATTCTATATTGATTACTTCAAATCTCTAAGGAATGATAAAAACTCAAAAGAAATAAATTGCAGCTACAGCATAGACCCAGGAACCTTTCGTTTTCTTTACCCAGATTCTAGCCCACACCAAGGAATAGGAAGCTACTCTCAATCCTATCTAGGATGCATAAAAGACGATTTATTGTCAGCAAGAAAAAATCTTTGTATTGCACTAACATCGAAAGACAAAGATGAAATACAAAGAAGCTATGTGGCCGCTTCCGATCATCTAAATGCTGCAGCAAACCTCATGACACTTGATGTAGAAATATCCAACAATTACGCCTTAGATCTAAGCTCAGAATCATTCATAGACAGTACCCCAAGGACACTTTTTTGTGCTAAAAAAAAATAATCCCCACTTATCGTTTCTTAAGGCAGAGCTACTTCAATATTGCATTATTTTGCGGGCACCCACTGTCTTCCTATAAAGTTCCAGACCCTAAAAGCTTTGAATGGCAGATAGATTACGACCCGGATTGCTTTTCAGACGAACGTGGGCAATTGATTGAAAGTTCGATAATGAGCAAAATTAAATCTGCACAACCAATTCAAACTTATTAATAGCAAAAATTGTACTGGAGCCGGAGCAACGCAATAGGGGACACGCATAACTTACCAGAGCGGCACTCCGCAGGAACCAGCCTCTTGCAGTCCCCGGCTGGCCTTCCTGATTCATACGTGCCCCTGCCCTGCTCCAGCTGCTAAGGTTCGCTCACCACAACAAACCCACAGAACAAGAATGCCACCAGCCCCGCGACTCACCACCCGCTCCCGTGCATGGCTGGCCAGGAGAAAACATCACCTGGCCTTTCGCCTGATCCTGCTGTTTGTCGCCCTGCGTCTGCGCTGGCTGGCATGGCGCGACCCGGCTTTTCGCAAGGAACTGCAACGGCGAAACATCATGATGGTGTGGCGCACCCATGACGGGCGTATCGCTCGCTGGTTTCATTTCGGCCCCAATCGCGTTCGCAGCGGCTCCGGCCTGCGCGACCGTTGCCATATTTCCGTGAGCTTCAGGGATGCCGACTATGGGGCAACGACTCTAATCCAGCTGCTGGACGATCAGCGGCTGTTTTTTGTCGGCATGCGTCAGGGAAAGATCAGGCTCAACGGCAATATCAAGGGACTACTCTGGTTCAAAACCGTCTCTGAATACCTGGTCCCGGGCGGCGTACAGATATGGCGACCGCGAACCAAGGCCCGGCGGGAAGACAGGGGCGCGCAGTAACTAGACAATCACAACGGGGGAAGTGGGAGTATCGCGCGATAGCCGGGAAGCTATCGCGCACAGGCTCACGGGGGTCAGGCCTCCCATTTCCCATAATCCTGCAGCGGAAAAAGGGACACGCAAAAACCTCCGAAGCAGACCGAAAACACGGTTACCCCAGATGACATCCGAAAGGAAGAGTAGTGGCGCGATACCAAGAAACTATCGCGCACCGAAAATCAGTGGCAGTGATATGGTTTTTTCCCTGCATGACAACCGTTGGCGTCAGTACCGCCGGAGTGAGCCAGTGCGGTGCCAGAGACCATCATAATCAGAGCAATAGCGGCCATTACCTTCTTCATAGTCATTACCTTCCCTTGGTTTATTATCCAACCATACTGCCTCTCACAACCATCAAGCACAATAACTGACCAGAATGTCAGCCTTTTGCTGTTTACTAGAAAGGAAAAGGGGCAGCCACTTAGGGAAAACGACTAATCAGGCCCTGAGCTAACCCGCTACGAACCACCAAGCTAAAGCCCCTGACACTCGCCACCTTTAGCCAACCGCATCCAGCTGCCAAGGTTCATCAACCATAACGTGCCTGCCGAATAATAATGACACCACCTTCCTTATCCAGGGCTTACTCTGCTGCGCGTCAACGGCTTGCCAGAATGAAACACAACATGGGTTTCTGGCTGATCATGCTGTTTGTCAGCTTGCGCCTGCGTTGGTTGGCCTGGCGCAATCCGGTCTTTCGCAGGGCGCTGCAACGGCGCAATACCCTGATGCTGTGGCGCACCCATGACGGCCGCATCGCTCGCTGGTTTCATTTCACCGAAAATCGCGTCCGCAGCGGCTCCGGCTTGCGTGACCGATGCCATGTCACCGTGAGCTTTCACGATGCGGAGTACGGGACAGCAACGCTGATCCAGCTACTGAAAAACCAGCGCGTCTTTGTGACCGGCATGCGCCAGCGGAAGATCCGGCTCAGCGGCAACCCCAAGGGGCTGATCTGGTTTATGAATGTGGCCGGGCATTTGATTCCCGGAGGCGTGCAGTTGTGGCGCAAGCCGGGCAGGCCACAGGGAACGGTGAAACCCAGGCGCAGAGACCAAGGTTAGCTGAAAGGGACAACGTGATAGCGGAGAACCCCACTTCGTGAGCACCCCGATCAGTCTTGATGGTGAATAGACAAGGCAACGTCCGTGCCGATACGCCTCTGACTAGCCAACACACGGCATTTTCTGATCACAACAAAGATGCCGTGCCATGCAGGTACTCGTTACTGCGCGTACTCGTCCCCCAGCTCCATCATCAATCTGGATGCCAGATACAGTCTGGGTACGATGGAATCGATTTCGATGTATTCATTTTTGGCGTGGTAGCCCCAGCCGGCCAGGCCCAGGCTCTCCAGCACAGCCGGGTTGCCTGAGCGGCCGGCATAGCCGGCGTCGGTGCCGCCAAAGGTGCGCGGGATCAAGATCAGCTTGCGGCCATCCAGCTCGTCATAGATCGCCTGCGCCTTGCGCGCCAGGGCGATGCCTTTTTCGCCCGCCATATAAGGTGGACGGCCCGGCTCCAGGCGCACACTCACTTGCGTATCCGGCACAAGCTGGCTCTCACTGACTTTTTCATTCAGCGCTGCCAGCAATCGTTCACCGGCTTCCTCGCTGAATATTCGCACATCACCGGAGGCTTGCGCGTCAGCCGGAATCTGGTTGCGCTTGAGTCCGGCATGGGCGGTGGTCCAGTTCAGTTGGGCGTCGTCCATATCATCCGCGACTTTTTCAGTCTGCAGTAGCTGGTGAGACAGCTCCAGCAATGCATTGCGGCCCTGATCCGGGGCGGAGCCGGCATGAGCGGCTCGCCCTTCTACCGTCAGTACAGCCTGCCCCGTGCCCGCCGCCCCGAGCAGCACACCGTCAGCGCCCAGCATCGCCCTGGCCGGGCTGGGCTCAAACGACAGCACCGCATCCTGGCTGGCCCCTTCGTCGGCGATGATCTCACCGGAGCCGGTGGAGCCGATTTCTTCGTCCGGGTTAAACAGCACGGTGATCAGTTCGTAATTCTGCCAGCCCTGCTTCCTGAGAATATCCAGGGCATGCAAAATCACCGCGATGCCACCCTTGTCGTCCGCCACACCCGGGCCATAGAGACGATTGCCTTCGCGATATAGCGGCTCGTTTTCCAGAATTCCTTTGGCATACACCGTATCGGTGTGGGCAATCAGCATGATGCGCAGAGCGCCATTACCACTGAGTGTGCCTTTGATGATATCCGCGGTGCCGGTGGTGGTTTTGATGCGGGAGACCTTGGCATCCAGCTTGCGTAATCGCTTCTCCACGTAGTCCGCCATCCTGGCCACCCCCGGCAGATCATCAGAACCGGATTCGATCAGCACCATGTCTTCAAGCGACTGAATCACGCCGGCCTCCTGCTTTTCGGCCGCCTCAAGCAGACTGTCGGCGGAGGGGGAAGAATCCGAACACCCCATGAAAACCAGACTTGCCAGGCCAATAAACAGAAAGCGCTTCATTCCTTTCATCTCAATGCCTCTTCCTTGCTATTCCAGGCGCCAGCCCGCCTGCTGAGTGAGTCCTGCGTAGTAAATCAGCGTAATTCTGGCAGCACCAAGGTTACGTCAATGTTCCGGCTCTATTCCGGAGGCTCATCCAGGGCGCTGCAATCAAGGGACGCAGAGAAGGCAGACGACAGCATCAGGCATTCAACGCCTACTTTCCGTAATGCGCCCGCACCGGCCCGGACAGTTTGCTCGGGTGCTTCGGGGTGGCGCTGGCAAAGTGGGCATAGATCTGCTGCAGATCGGCTTCCATATCGTCACTGGGGTAAATCACCACCGGGAAGGAGAAGGTCTTCGCCTTGTAGTCCGCCAGGGCCAGGATGATCGGCACATTGGCCTGCTTGGCGATGTGGTAGAAGCCCAGCTTCCATTGCTCGGCGTTGCTGCGGGTGCCTTCCGGGGTGACGGCGATCAGTAGCTTGTCGCGCTGGCGGAATTGCGCCACGGTCTGCTCGACCATGCCGCCCGACTTGCCGCGCTCAATGGGCATGGCGCCGAGCTTGCGCAGCAGCCAGCCCAGTGGGCCCTTGAACAGGCTGTGCTTGATCATCACGTTCACGTCCTGCTGCAAGGCAGAGCGGCTGACCAGGGCCAGCACACCATCCCAGTTGGAGGTATGCGGGCCGCCGGCGATCACGGCGCGGTCGATGTCCGGGAAGGGGCCCGCCCGCCAGCCGGTGAGGCGCAGCAGGGCCTGGGCGATCAGCTGGCCCAGGGGAGCCCGACGTTTGCGGCCTTCCGTATGGTGACTCATTAAGTGCTCCGCTATGAAAAAACGGGAGTATATCGGATTACCGCCCTGCTCCGGCAGCTGTCACCCTATCCGACTGTCGGTAGTGAAATTTAGCTGGACAGGCGCTGGCGACCTCTGTAACGTAACCAATAGCTAAAAAATCACGCTTGAATCAAGTACTACATTTCGCTGTTTTATTCGTATAACTCGTCCTGCAGTCCACAAGTCCAAGTTCCGTTTTTCAGCTACACAAGCCTTAACCGGCGAAACATCATTATTTTCAGGATTAGTATTATGTCTACAGTGAAAGGTACCGTTAAGTGGTTCAACGAAGCTAAAGGTTTTGGTTTTATCGAGCAGGAAGGTGGTCCGGATGTGTTCGCACATTTCAGCGCCATCACCGGCTCTGGCTTCAAGACCCTGGCCGAAGGCCAGCAAGTTGAGTTCACCATGACTCAAGGTCAGAAAGGTCCTCAGGCTGAGAACATCGTCGCTCTGTAAGCGATCGTTCCGGTAACAAAAAAGGGCGCCTCCTTCGGGACGCGCCCTTTTTTTATGTGCTTTTTCGCCTGAACCACACCAGACCGACACCCTGTCGGAGCCATGTATGCATGGTGACTGGGCTGCCGCGCCCCCTGCCCTATCAGCTTTCCTGATACCGACCATAGGAAACCAGCATTGCTGTCATAAATGAGTAACGTCTATATTTTCCTGGTGCCTTGCGAGAAACAACCAAGAGGAGAGCACACCATGAGAATAAAGACTGCAACACTGGCGGCCGCCATTGCCTTCGCCGCCTCAGCCACCCTCACGGCCAGCCCCATTGGCCATCCCCATTATCAGAAAAGTCCCGCCCGCTCCCCCATGGCCAGCCCGTATTGGTGGCCGGAAACCCTGGACCTTCGCCCGCTACGTCAGCACGCTGAAAAATCCAGCCCGCTGAACCCCGACTTCAACTACGCCGACGCCTTTGCCGAGCTGGATCTGGAAGCGGTAAAAGCCGACCTGCGCAAGATGATGACCGATTCCCAGGACTGGTGGCCCGCGGACTACGGCCACTATGGCCCGCTCTTCATCCGCATGGCCTGGCACAGCGCCGGCACCTACCGGATTCATGATGGTCGCGGCGGCGCCCGTGGCGCCCAACAGCGCTTCGAGCCGCTCAACAGCTGGCCGGACAACGTGAGCCTGGACAAGGCCCGCCGCCTGCTGTGGCCGATCAAACAGAAATACGGCAACAATATCTCCTGGGCCGACCTGATGGTGCTGGCCGGCACCATTGCCATGGAAGACATGGGCTTCGAAACCTATGGCTTTGCCGGTGGCCGCGTGGATGACTGGGAAGCAGACATTACCTACTGGGGCTCGGAAACCGAATGGCTGGGCGACGAGCGCCACAGCGGTGACCGGGAGCTGGAAAAGCCTCTGGCCGCGGTTCAGATGGGCCTAATCTATGTGAATCCGGAAGGCCCCAATGGCAAGCCGGACCCACTGCTGGCCGCCGAGGACATTCGCCAAAGCTTCGGTCGCATGGCCATGAATGACGAAGAAGTGGTGGCCCTGATCGCCGGTGGCCACACTTTCGGCAAGGCCCACGGCGCCCACAAGCCGGAAAAATGCCTGGAAGCCGAACCTGCCGCTGCCGCCATTGAAGAACAGGGCTTCGGCTGGAAAAACAACTGTGGCACCGGCAAGGGCGCCGACACCATCACCAGCGGCCTGGAAGGCGCCTGGTCGGTAGACCCGGTAGCCTGGACTCACCAGTACCTGGACAACCTGTTCGGTTTCGAGTGGGTGCAGACAAAGAGCCCGGCTGGCGCCACTCAGTGGATCCCCGCCGATGGCCAGGCCGCCAACCTGGTGCCTGACGCCCACATTGAAGGCAAGCGCCACGCGCCGATCATGTTCACCACTGACCTCGCCCTGAAGGAAGATCCGGCCTACCGGAAAATCGCCAAGCGCTTCCATGAAAATCCGGAAGCCTTCGAAGACGCCTTCGCCCGCGCCTGGTTCAAGCTGACCCACCGTGACATGGGGCCCCGCGAGGGCTACCTGGGCCCGGACGTCCCGTCTGAAGCCCTCAGCTGGCAGGACCCGATCCCCGAGGTGGACTACAAGCTGATTTCCGCCGGGCAGGCCGAGGATCTGAAAGCACAGATCCTGGAGTCCGACCTGACGGTACCGGCGCTGATCCGCACCGCCTGGGCGTCCGCGTCTACCTTCCGTGGTTCCGACATGCGCGGTGGCGCTAACGGCGCCCGCGTGGCTCTGGCACCGCAGAACGACTGGCCGGTAAACAACCCGGACGAGCTGGACAAGGTATTGGCTGCCCTTGAGGAAATCCGTGCCGACTTCAATGAAGGCGGCCTGTTCCGCAGTAGCAAGGTATCCCTGGCGGACATGATCGTGCTGGGCGGCGCCGCCGCCATCGAAAAGGCCGCTGCCGATGCCGGTTACGACATCGAAGTACCGTTCACGCCGGGTCGCGCCGACACCACCCAGGAACTCACCGATGTGGATTCCTTCGCGGTGCTGGAACCGAAAGCCGACGGTTTCCGTAACTACTTCAGCAAGGACAGCCACCTGGCCCCCACCGATGCACTGGTGGACAAGGCGGACCTGCTGACCCTGAGCGTGCCGGAAATGGCAGTGCTGGTAGGCGGCATGCGCACCCTGGGCGCCAATGCCGACGGCAGCAACCACGGCGTGTTCACCGACAAGCCGGGCACCTTGAGCAACGACTTCTTCGTCAACCTGCTGGACATGTCCACGAAATGGCAGCCATCCGCAGAGAATGAAGGGTTGTATGTAGGCATGGATCGCCAGAGCGGCGAACAGAAGTGGACCGCCACCCCGGTGGACCTGATCTTCGGCTCCAATGCAGAACTGCGTGCGGTGGCCGAGTACTACGCGCTCAACGATAACGATGACGTGTTCGTGCAGGACTTTGTCGACGCCTGGACCAAGGTCATGAACCTGGACCGCGTACGCTTCTGATCTGCCCTGCAACGCCGGCAGGCCCACAAGGCCGCGCCGGCACTCAGAACCCGACGGCGGCGCCACAAGCGCCGCCGTTTTTTTGTTATCCCTCCCCGCGCTTTCTCAAAAACTCCTGCAGCATGCTGTAACTCAACCCCCAGATGCAGTAGCCCTGATAACGGCAACAGGGAAACGTCATTTTCCCCACCGGCGTGCGGATCTGCAGCGTGGAACGGTGTGCCGGATTGCTCAGGTAATCGAGGGGAATCCAGATGCCTTGTTGTGCTTCATGGTTGAGCGAGACCCTGTGATCGCCCTGCCAGGCAAACACATGAGGCGTCACCACCATGGGACTCCAGCGGCTGTGGTGGCGGGTGAGCAGATCCGACAACCGCGCCTGATACTCGCCCTGGCGAAACAGATCCAGCCCGGTTTCCTCCAGGGTTTCGCGCATGGCGGTGTGGCGGCTTGAGGTATCGCTGCGCTCCAGGCGTCCGCCGGGAAAGGCCATGTCGCCGGACCAGGGGTCGCCATCGCGGCGGGCCCGCTGAATAAAGAACAGCTCCCCATCACGCGAACGGGGCCCACGGTAGATCAGCGCCACCGAGGCACGGGTAACGTGGCGCCGGAACGGCAACTTTTGCGGGCGATATTTTTGTAGCCAGCTCAGGGGTGGCATGACGGCTCACGGTAGCAATAACTCCACGTAGAATACCATCAGGATCAAACATCTGCCGTTGGAGCCTTGTTCACAAGGCGAATGATCCGGCATCAATTAAACCCCTTTCGCCTTGCGAGCAAGGCTCCAACAAAAAAAACGGTGCGCTGTTTCCAGCGCACCGTTTTGACTGACAAGCGATGGATTACTGCTTCAGATCAAAACGATCCAGGTCCATCACCTTGGTCCAGGCGGCCACGAAGTCGTTGACCAGTTTCTCCTGACCATCGGCACAGGCATACACTTCGGCCAGGGCCCGCAGGACCGAGTTGGAACCGAATACCAGATCCACCCGGGTTCCGGTCCACTTCACCTTGCCGCTGTCGCGGTCACGACCTTCGAACGCTTCTTCATCGCTGGAGGTAGCTTTCCACTCCGTCCCCATGTCGAGCAGGTTGACGAAGAAGTCGTTACTCAAGGTGCCCGGCTTGTCGGTGAACACACCGTGCTGGCTACCGTCATGGTTGGCGCCCAATACTCGCAGACCACCCACCAGTGCCGTCATCTCCGGCGCAGTCAGGGTGAGCAATTGCGCCCGATCCACCAGCAGGTGTTCCGCACCGATGCTGAACGGGCCTTTCTGGTAGTTGCGGAAACCATCCGCCGCCGGCTCCATGGGCTCGAAGGACGCCACATCGGTCTGCTCCTCGCTGGCATCGGTCCGCCCCGGAGTGAACGGCACGGTGATGGCCTGCCCGGCATCCTTGGCGGCTTTCTCGATACCGACACCGCCGGCCAGTACGATCAGATCTGCCAACGACACCTTCTTGCTGCCGCTATTGAAGTCGCTCTGGATGCCTTCCAGGGTCTTCAGCACCTTGGCCAGCTGCTGTGGCTGGTTTACCTCCCAGTCCTTCTGCGGGGCCAGACGAAGACGGGCACCATTGGCGCCGCCACGCTTGTCGCCACCCCGGAAGGTGGAGGCAGACGCCCAAGCAGTGGATACCAGCTCAGCCACGGACAGGCCAGACTCCAGGATCTCGCTTTTGAGAGCAGCAATGTCCTGGTCGTTGACCAGCTCATGATCCACTGGCGGCACCGGGTCCTGCCAGATCAACTCTTCCTTGGGTACTTCCGGACCCAGGTAGCGATCACGGGGGCCCATGTCACGGTGGGTCAGTTTGAACCAGGCACGGGCAAACACGTCGGCGAATTCCTCCGGGTTCTCATAAAAGCGCCGGGAAATCTTTTCGTAGTCCGGATCAAAACGCAGCGACAAGTCCGTAGTCAGCATCATCGGCTTGTGCTTTTTGCTCTTGTCCTGGGCGTAAGGAATAACCTCATCTGCGTCCTTGGCTACCCACTGCTTGGCACCCGCCGGGCTGGTGGTCAGCTCCCACTCATAGCCAAACAGGTTTTCGAAGAAGTAGTTGCTCCACTGGGTAGGCGTCTGGCTCCAGGTCACTTCCGGGCCGCCCCCCATGGTGTCGTCGCCCTTGCCGGTGCCCACCGGGTTGCGCCAGCCCATGCCCTGTTCGGCCAGGCTTGCCGCTTCCGGGTCGGGACCGATTTTTTCCGGGTCGCCCGCACCGTGAGCCTTGCCGAAGGTGTGACCACCAGCGATCAGCGCGACGGTTTCCTCATCGTCCATGGCCATACGCGCAAAGGTTTCGCGGATGTCATGGGCCGCGGCCTTCGGGTCCGGGTTGCCGTCCGGGCCTTCCGGGTTCACGTAGATCAGGCCCATCTGTACCGCGGCCAGCGGGTTTTCCAGGTCGCGCTTGCCGGAATAGCGCTTGTCGCCATCCAGCCAGCCCTGCTCGGCACCCCAGTAGACGTCGTTGTCCGGCTCCCAGGTATCTTCCCGGCCGCCAGCAAAACCGAAGGTCTTGAAGCCCATGGATTCCAGCGCCACGTTACCGGCCAGAATCATCAGGTCGGCCCAGGAAATCTTGCTGCCGTACTTCTGCTTGATCGGCCACAACAGGCGACGGGCCTTGTCCAGGTTCACGTTGTCCGGCCAGCTATTTAACGGCGCAAAACGCTGCTGACCACGGCCGCCGCCGCCACGACCATCACCGATGCGGTAAGTACCAGCACTGTGCCAGGCCATGCGAACAAAAAGACCACCATAGTGACCGAAATCCGCCGGCCACCAGTCCTGAGAGTCGGTCATGAGCGCATCCAGATCTTTCTTCACCGCAGCGAGATCAAGACTGTTGAATGCCTTGGCGTAATCAAAACCTTCATCCATGGGATTGGACTTGGCGGAATGCTGATTGAGAAGGTCCAGACGCAACTGATTGGGCCACCAATCCTGGTTGGTCGTCCCCCCACCTGCTGCGTGGTTAATCGGACATTTACTCTCTGTCATAGCGCTCTCCTTCCTTGTAGGTGGGTTCGGCGTATTTGTTACTCTGTTGTAGTCCTTTTGATGCCGGATTGGCCAGTTTAGTTTGCCAAATGAGGTGATAGTTTTTATTAAAAACGAACGCAAGTGCGTCAATACAGGCTTTCCCCGGCTAATGTTCCCGCATTAGATGCGCCATTCAAAATTTATACAAATAGTGACATATAGATTAAAATGACAGCTGGACTACAAAAAAAGGGAAAGGAACCAATGAAAAAACAACACCTGCTTGCCATGACCGGCGCGCTTTCAATTGCCGCCCTGTCAACACCTGCCATGGCTGAGACCGGCCCTGGCGGGTTTTACGCTGGCGCAACGCTCGGTTACCAGACCACGGATATGGACTGGAAAACCAACCTAACACTAGCCCCCAACGGTAGTGTTATCGCTCCCTCATCAGACACCACCGAATCACTGGATGATTCCAATGCCAGCTATGGCCTCTTTACTGGCTATAACTGGGTGGTTGGTCAGGGGAAATGGGTGCTGGGCGCGGAATTCTCCGCGGTGCAGACTGATGCCAGTGACGAGATCCGCAATCGTATCCCCGGGCTGGGAGACCCCAACTCCAATCCGACCAGTTTTTCTGAAGTCGAGACTGACGACCTGGCGCTGGGCCTTAGCGTTCGCGGCGGGTACATGCTGCATGACAACACCATGGTGTACAGCAGCCTTGGCGTATCCCAGCTTGAAGTCGAAACGACAAGCACCTGCCCCGCCGACACCAACGTCTGCAACCCGGCTGACGGGCTCCAGCGTTTCAGTGATGACGAGCGCATGAGCGGCTGGGCGCTAGGTATTGGGGCGGAACATTTCCTCTCTGATAACCTGGTTCTGAGAGCAGAATATCGTTACACCGATTATGGCGATTTCGACTTTACTGCCATACCAGCTCAGGGCGGCTCAAGTTTAGGAGCAGACGCGACAATTGAAGTCGTCCGGCAAACCCTTGAGCTTGGTGCCGCTTACAAGTTCTAAACCTCTCCTCGCTGCTTTCTAGCAGCGGCATGGGCCCCTCCAGCAATCAGGACGGGGCCCATCTTTTCTGCCTTCCCTGATTTCGCACATAATCAGAGCACCTTTGCTATGCTGCCAATATCGTATTGGCACAGGGATCCCCATGGAATCGAGCACGCCCGACCAGCCCCAGAGCCTGGGTGAAACCACGCGCATGCTGTGGAACGCCCGTGGCCGCTACAAGCGGGTACTGGCCACTGCCGCCAGCCTGCAGAAAGTGGTGTGGAAACATCGCAAGGTGCTGGGCAGTGGCGATGAGCAGGCGCTGCAGCCTCTTCATGAGGATGTGGCAGCCAGCCTGGCCACCCTGTTTCGCGACAACGGCGGCGCCTGGATCAAGTTTGCCCAGTTTCTCAGTTGCCGCCCGGACCTGTTGCCTGCGCCCTATATCGACGCCTTTTCCCACCTCCGGGAAAACGCGCCGAAAGCCCATTTCGATGACATCCAGCCCTGGCTGAAAGCCCAGCTTGGCCATGACTGGGCGGACTCTTTCAGCGCCTTCAATATCATCCCCATGGCCGCGGCTTCCATCGCCCAGGTACATAACGCCATCCTGAAATCCGGCGCCGAAGTGGCCGTGAAACTGCAGCAACCCCGGGTCAGCCAGGAGTTCTCCGAAGATGCCGCCGCGCTGCGATTGCTGGCCAAGGCGCTGAAACCGCTGCTGCGCGAAGTGGATGTGGAACAGATCGTCAACCAGCTGATCACCACCACCGAACGGGAGCTGGATTTCCGCCTGGAAATGGCCCACATGCAGGATTTCAGCGAACTGCCACACCTGCCCGGCATCAAGGTGCCGCGGGTCTACCCGACTCTATGCAGTGCGCAGATGCTGGTAACGGAGTGGATCGAGGGGAAGAGTCTTTCCACGTTGTTGCGTGAGGACGAAGAGCAGGCCAGGCCGCTGCTGGAGCGTTTACAGGCCAGCATGATGCAGCAGGTACTGGAGTTCGGCCTGTTTCATGCAGACCCGCACCCGGGCAACTTTATCGTCACCCCGGACGGCGATCTGGCAGTACTGGATTTCGGTGCCGTGGAGTATGTGGCCGCCGAGGACCGCCAACACTACACCGCGCTATTGATGCGCTTGCTGGGGATGGGCGACGGGCCGCTGCTACCCCTGTTCGAAGCCGCCGGTTTTAGCGGGCTCACAGAGGAGCGACTGGAAAAACTGTCGGCAGCACTGGTCTCCGCCCGCCAGGATACCGATGCCACCCTGGCGGATAACCTGCGCACCCTGCTGGACGAATTCCGCCGCCTGCGACTGGTGATGCCGGATTCCTTCGTAGCCATGGTGCGGGTGCTGATCACCGTGGGCGGGCTGATGACCCGCTACCAGATTCCGTTTTCCTGGGGTGGTTTTGGTGCTCGTTAAATCGATCACTGCGGTGCAGTTCGCCTGAGGCGAACTGCACCGAAAACGGCGCCAGTCGTTACTTGATCATCTTCTTGAGCATGTTCACCTTGTCCTTGTAAGGCGCGTAGCGGAACTTGATATCGAACAGGGTGGTGGCCTTGAGGATGCTGCGCTTGTGGGAGAAGGCATCGAATGAATTCTTGCCGTGATAGGCCCCCATGCCGCTTTCACCCACGCCGCCAAATGGCAGGTTGGGATTGGCCACATGCATGACCGTGTTGTTGATACAGCCGCCACCGAACTGGGTGTTATCCAGCACCTGGCGCTCCACCTGATCGCTACTGGTAAACAAATACAACGCCAGCGGATGTTGTGGCAGTTTCTTCAGGTTGACGATCAACTCTTCCAGGGTGGAGTAGGTCAGCATGGGCAACACCGGGCCGAAGATTTCCTCCTGCATGATCGCATCATCCATGGAGACATCTTTCAGAAGGGTCGGCGCGATGTAACGCTGCCCCGCATCAGTTTGGCCACCCACCAGCACCTTGGCCTTGTCGATCAGTGCGGCCACCCGATCGAAATGCCGATCGTTGATCATGCGCCCCAGATCCGGGTTCTGGCTCGGTTCATCACCGTAAAACTCGCGCAGGGTCTCCACCATTTCCTTTGCAAAGGCATCGCGGATATCCGCATGGACATGAACATGATCCGGCGCGATACAGGTCTGTCCCACGTTGAGCATCTTGCCGGAGAGAATACGCCGGGCCGCCACTTTCAGGTTGGCGTCCTTGTGTACGATGGTGGGGCTCTTGCCGCCCAGCTCCAGGGTGACCTTGGTGAGATGCTTCGCTGCGGCCGCCATCACGATACGACCGACACGGGGGCTACCGGTAAAGAAAATATGATCGAAGCGCTCTTCCAGCAGCGCATTGGTCACTTCGGTGCTGCCCTTGAATACCGCCACGTATTCATCGCTGAAGCACTCCTTCATCATCTTCTCGATCACATTCGCCACGGTGGGATTCAGTGACGACGGCTTGAGAATAGCCGTGTTACCGGCAGCGATGGAACCGATCAGAGGCTGAACCAGCAACAGGAAGGGGTAGTTGTAGGGGCCGAGCAAAAAAGTCACCCCTTGTGGAGTGGACTCGATGCGGCTACGGCCGGGCTGGGCCCACATTGATGTGCCCACTTTTTTCGGCTTCATCCAGCTTTTCAGGTGTTTCAGGGTGTGCTTGAGATCTTCGATGGCGGTGCTGATCTCGATATAGGCCTCGAATGGCGGGCGGCCAATATCCGCCTTGAGCGCATCCTGAATTTCTTCCTGATATTTCACGATGGCGTCTTTCAATTTCGTAAGCTGGCGCAGCCGAAAGTCATAGCTGCGGGTGGCACCGGTTTCGAAAAACCGCCGCTGCAGCTCTACCGCCGCACCGGCCCAGCTTTGTGACTGCTTCAGGTTTTCACTGTCCAATACCGCACCCATGACTCGCCTCCTCGTTATTCGCTTAACCGCAAGGGTTGGGGAAACGAGTGTTCCATGGGTAGCGCCCCGGCTCTACACAAAGCGGGCAATCAACCTGACCAAAACAATCAGAAAGTGGCGAAAAAAGATATTTTTCCTGTCACTTAAACAAACAGAACATACATGTCCCGCTTCCATATATACCGAATGGTTTTTTTGTAGGAGCTATGCTTGCATGGCGAACCGCCGAAGGCGATCAGCGCAAACCAGTTCGCCATGCAAGCATAGCTCCAACGGAACGAGGAAACGCTACGCCAGCCAGTCCACGATGCGGTCCATGGCGGTGGTGCAGTTGCCGCAATACTGCCGCAGGAAATCATCACCGAGGGATTGTTCCGCCGGCACCGTTGCCGCCCCCGCCAGCGCCGCCTGGCCATCGAAATCCACAAACGCCTGACGCAAGGTCAGCTCCCCGGCCGGGCGACCGAAGGCTTCCCCGGGCAGGGTGGCCACGCCGGTGTCTTCCAGCAGGGTTTCGCACAGGGCCGTGCTGTCGTGAATCTCCCGCTGGTGCAAGCGCTCTGCCAGCGGACTGAAATCCGGAAACAGGTAAAAGGCGCCATCGGGCATGGCAAGATCCAGCCCGGCCTGCTGATAGGCCTCCACCTGATAACGCGCCAGCCCTTTGAGAATACGCCGGGACTGAAACAGGTAGTCGTCAATGTCGGCACCGCCCTGAAAGGCTCTCACTGCCGCATGCTGAATCGGCGCCGCCACCGAGGTGTAGGTTTCGCTGGCCACGGTGGCCATTGCATCGCGCAGCCAGGACAGGTTGGGCGGAAAGGCAAAGGCACCCAAACGCCACCCGCCAGCACCACACCACTTGCTCAGGCCATCGCTGATAATGGTCCCTTCCGGGTAATAGCGAGCGATGGAGCGGTGCTGCCCGTCGTAGCGGGTGCGCCCGTAGATTTCGTCACTAAGCAGAATCAGCCGGTGATAGCGCGCCACCTCGGCGATATCACGTAGCTCGTCGTCGGTGAAGGTATAGCCATGGGGGTTGGCTGGATAGTTGAGGATCACCAGCCGGGGACGACCCGGATCACGCTGACACAAGGCATCCAGACTCTTGGCACTCAGTTTCCAGTTATTGTGTCGGTGGGTGGGCAGCCAGTGCACTCGACGGCCGATGATGCTGGCCTGGGGCGCATAGGACACCCAGCTCGGCGTAGGGATCACCAGGTCACCATAGTAGACCAATTGCAGGATGAACATGAGCTCCTTGGAACCCGGGCCGATCATGATGTCTTCGCCCCGGAAGGCCACATCGTGCTCGCGGTCCAGATGGCTGGCAATGGCCTCCTGCAGCGCTGGCAGGCCTTTGACCGGCAGATAATCCTTCTCGCCGGCAAACTCACGTAACGCCTCCACCACCGAGGCCAGCACCGGAAACGGTGACTGCCCCAGGCCCAACTTGTAGACCTGCCGCCCCTGCTGACGCAGGGCATTGCTGCGCTCGTTGATGGCCAGGGTGGCAGACACCCCCATGCCTCGGACATTCAGGTTGAGGTGTACATCGGGCTGAAACGGCATACGACTCCCCCGGCAATGGTCCTGTCTTTCACCCTAGTTCAGGGGAGCGAACATGACAAAGGGAGGAATCAACATTCCCCCCAAGACTATTCGATGAATTCCGCGAGCAGGCAATCACCGCCCTGTCCTGGTAAACACAACAAGGCAAAGCATCACCCGCCCAGCCTGTGGGCAGCAATGCTGACTATCTATTTACCACTTTGTTGATTCTGGTCAATGACACATAATGTTATAAGCATATATTTTTTTGTTTTGTGAATGCAGCCACTGAACATCGGGATCATGCCATGAAGAAAAGCATCTCCATTGCACTTGTTGCCTTGCTGACCAGTCCAAGCGGTTATGCCGGCGAACCCACCACGGTACCCAACACCTATGTTGACTTGCCAGCTCCGCAGTTAACCAGCTGGAGCGACATCAATGTTCACACCATTGATGGCACCACTGGCGCCACCGCGAAAAGCCATATCTATCAATCCGTTGACGCAAAAAACGACCCAAACATCGGCAGCGTTGCTGCGGTTTACTGGGAACTCGATAACGGTAGCGGTCGTGCACCGGGTATCCAGGTAGTCACCGACGATTTCGACTTTCCTACCAATAACTGCATCATGGCCTCGGGCGAGCTGGAAAGTGACGAATTTGGCGTTGTCCTGCCCAAAACCTGCAGTGACCCGGAGGGGAGCTCAAAACGTTACTTCCTTGAACTGACAGAAAGCGATGAGCCTGTGGACCTGGTATTTAACCTTGGGGCCAAGGATATCCGCTACAAAGGCATCAAGGACCCGGCAACTGACGGCGGCGAGGAGCTCGCCCAATTCCGGGAAACCTATGATATCGGTCGCATCTATCGTGTGATCCAGAAAATCATCAATAATACCGACGAGCGCATTGCCAGCTTCAAGTTCGAAATCGGTACCGGCCTGGGCGATGCGTTCCAGCCCCTGAACTACGAAGATGATGGTGTGTCCTTTGAGATGCGCAGTCTGGTACCGCGCGAATTCCTGGAAGGGGAAACCGGCGCACCGGATATTCGTGTCTGGAATCCGCTACGGTTTGCCACCTTCTCACCGAAAATGTTTGATGACGGCAGTCGTGACCGGTTTGAGCCCGGGTTCCTGGATCATCAGGCTGCGGGGTTCCTGCCGCCTCAGATACCGGCGGCCGGGATTGAAAAAAGCTCTATCATCGACAGCGGCCTGACCATTGTTGATGGCAGAGTTGGCTCCATCACGCCAAACTATTTCGATGTGGCCGGTACCCAGGGTGTCACCCTTCCCGGCAACATGCTGGGCTACATGCTGCCCGACTCACTGCTGCCAACCGTGATCGGTGAGTATCACACCAATGATGTGGGCGGCGAGTCCGAGAAAGTTCATGCCATCTGGGACGGCACCAACTGGCGCTCAGGACGCGCCGGCCTGGACGGTGACCCTGCTACCACCCCCGACAACTACACCATCATTCCTGACAATCAGCTGGAGCAATGGGCGGGGCAACTGCTTGGCCTCGAGCTGGGTGAAGCCCCGGGAGAACAGATCATCCGTTTTGACAGCTTTCTGAGCGATGATTTGTCAGGCCTGAATACGGACATTTTTATCTTCATCGGTGAAAAACTGCTGGACGAAACCGGCCAGCCAACGCTGGATTCCATCACCCTGCGAGTGACTGCCAATTCGGTGGCCCAGGTCATCGGCGATGTGGCCGGCACCGAAGCGCCTGACTGGATGATTGACGATGATATGGACCCGGCTACTCCGCTGGTGAGCAATGCCCCGAGCCTGGCTGACTACTTGCCGGGCAACGACAACACACCTATCGCTCTCAACGATGTAAGAGCTACGGAAGAAAACATCACCGAGGCCATCAACGTACTCGCCAATGACCTTTTCAAGGTGGCGGATATGAATGTCAGAGCGCTTGAAGCCACGGATGTTGTATCGGTGAATATTCTGACGGCACCCGCCAATGGTACCGCCGAGGTGTACTCCGGCTCTGACCCGGCACTGGAGAACACCATCATCTATACCGGCGATGTTGACTTCTCCGGTGTCGATACCCTGGAATACAGCGTTACAGCCGCTGGCGGCATTGAATCCAATACGGCAACCGTGACGGTTAACGTGGAACCCACGCCGGTTCCGGATGCCCCTATTGCTGCCAATGATGCGGCTGTCACTTTCCGGAACACACCCGTAACGCTGGATGTGCTAGCCAATGACGACCTCAACAAGGGATCCCCGATCTCCATCCTGGTTAGCGTGGATAACACCCCGCTGAATGGTTCGGCTGTAGTGGAAGAAGACAATACCATCGCCTATACGCCGGCGAATGGTTATGTGGGATCTGACAGGTTCACTTACAACGTGCTGGTGGACGGCAAACTGTCAAACTCGGCACTGATTACGGTAAGAGTGGATGAACCCGTCGTCGATCCGGCAGACAGCGTGCCCTTCATGGAATCTTCCTCAAGTGGCGGTTCGCTGGGGATTCTGATGTTTCCTGTGGCTGGCCTGCTGCTTGCACGCCGCCGCAAAGATAACGGCAAGAAGGAGGCCTGAGCATGCTGATCAGAAAACCATGTTCACCGTTATCCGTACATCAATCAGGGCTTGGAATTTTCGACATGAAAAAAGCGTTGTTTTTGCTGCCTTGTGTAACTCTGCTTAGCTCACCGGCATTGGCAACAGGCATTGGATCACTGCCCAGCGTCAGGGATAACGACGGCCTCTTTTCCCTTGACGCGGGGTACTATTACCAGCGCAGTGACCTTGAAGGCTTTGACAGCCCGTTAGCCGATGATGCGCTGGGAGATATTACCCGTGATGCGCCTTATCTGCGCCTGAACTATCAGTTCTATCCAGGCTGGTTGCTATCAGGCATTTATGGTTATGAGGACATCGCCAACGACCCTGACCAGGATGCTCTGGAGCTGGGTTCAGATATGCGGGATACCTTTTTTGGCATGCAGCTGAAAGGACGGATTTATAAGTCTGATGCCTTCGACATCGGCACCTTTGTGCAGTATACCAACCATGCCGACTACGATTTTGTGGGAACCGTGGGCTCAACCGATTATGTCATTGAGGCTGATGGCCTAAGAGATCTATTGGCAGGCGCCATGGTGCAAAAGCATTTCAATGCGTTTGATGTTTACGGCGGCGCCTTCTACCTGGATACGAATGCAGACGTGTCAGGGTTCGTTGATACGCGCTACGTTAGCGAAACCATCAACGCTAAATCCAGCATGGGAGGTATGCTCGGTGTGAACTTCCAGATCCATGACAAATGGGACATCAATCTGGAATACCAGAACCGTGGTGACCACGGGATTGATATTGCGGCAACCTACCATTTCAAGAAACCCCGCCCGGAAACGGTCACAAAAATTGTCGAAGTGCCCGTGGAAGTCCCTGTGCTGGTGAGCACACCGGTTATCAAGCCGGACTCCTTTGAAGGAACCGTGCATTTTGCCAAAGGCAGCGACGATATCGACAGAGAACAGCGGACTATATTCCGCAAACTGGCCCTGTTTCTTGAACAGAACCCGCAAGCCACTGTGTACATTGAGGGCCACTGTGATTGTCTCGGTCCGGAAGCCAAAAATCAGGACCTGTCCGAACAGCGGGCAATGGCCGTGCGAAACTATCTTGTTGAGTACTATGCGATTAACGCCGATCGCATCGAGACGGCAGGTTTTGGCGAGAGCGTTCCCATCGACACCAATGACACTCCCGAAGGGCGGCAGAACAATCGTCGCGTGAGGATTGTCGCCAACGTTGATGAGCCCGATACCACAGACTGAAGCCACACAACATCAGGACGCATGTTCAACAACTCTCCCATGCACCAGGCAGTGGTGAGGGGGAGGGGTTGGCGGCGCCTGTCTAACGTACATCCACCACCCGGCTGGCCTTGCGATATTTCACCTTCCATCCCGACCAGGCAGGCAGCTCCCACCGCTTGGGATCACCCTTTCGGCCACCACTGACATATTCGGCAATAACCTGGCGCACCGGCACCTTGTAGTGGATGCGAAGTTTCAGATCACTCAGGTTTACCCGGCGTGGATACTTGTCATCGAATCGTTCCCGCTCCCAGTCGGGTATCCCCGGAAAACGCATGTCACCCGCCTCAAGAAGTGCCCTGTCTTCCATCCGCTCCACACCCAGGCTTGCCAGTTTCTTCAGCAGCCAGTCCTCTGCTTCCGGCACCTCCCCCTCATCTTCCTCCAGGGCCACATACAATCGCCAGGCTTCCAGATCGTCCAGCAACTGCCCACCGGCGGGATGAAGACACTCCCCTGACAGAATCAGCCGGGCCAGGACCTGACGAGCAGCCGCTCCTTCCGGTTCCGCCACCTCGGTGTGAATCACCCGGCCGGCATAACACCATTCCCGGGTGGCCACCGGCTCACCATTATGCTGCCGGACCGGACCGACCCGGGGTTCGGCCAATCCATGGCTTACCAACACCGACAACGATAATGGCGCCAGGCAGGTGGCTGCGGTGAAGGTCTCGCGGGTGCCGCGACCGGGGACGCTGTGGCTATCCAGCACAAGAGCGGCTTCCACATTATCGTCAAAACGAGAGTCATCACCGATCCATAGTTCACTGACTCCGTTACCCATGGCCTCACGGCGCTTGCGTTTTTCCCGCCGCACAAATACGGCATCCGGGGCCACCCGGGCGGCCGCTCCCCAGACACCCGACAGAGACTTGGGTAACGAATCCGGTATCTCCGGCAGACCCAGAGTCCGACGCATCTGTGTTGCCAGCTTGCGCGCCTCATCTCTTGCTGCCAGGTTCGGCTGCAGTTCCCGGGGCGGTCGTTGACGGACTGCCTGTATCAGGGTCGTGGCGTCGCAGGGCTGTGGCTGCCAGGCTGCCATGACCTGCCGCCCTTCCTCGCCGCGCGGCAACGTCACCGGCCGCCGCCAGACGCTGAGAGCCGCCGCCAGATCCACCATGTAGCCTTTAGCGTCAGCGTCGGGCATGGCCATGATCAGGTGGGCAAAAAAGGTATCCACCGGCAGGGCCGACAGGGCAAGGCCACGTGCCGTAGCCAGTCCCTTTTCATCCACGGCGGACAGGGCAGCGAGCTGACCCAGAGCCCGTTGCCGTGTGGCAGGAGGCAGGGGATCGGGAAAAACTAACGTATCCACCGGTGTGCCAACACAGGCCGATGCCAGCACCAGATCCACCAGCTCCTCGCGCTGGATTTCCGGTGGAGTGCGCTCCTCCAGTGGAGCATTTCGACCCCACAAGCGGATGACACTTCCCGGCGCGGTTCGCCCGGCACGCCCCTTTCGCTGATCGGCGCTGGCCCGGGAGATGGGTTGCAGGGAAAGTACCGTTCGCCCATTACGCTGATGAGTTCGGCGCTCCATACCGCTATCCACCACCAGGGTGACACCGGGAATGGTAACGGACGTTTCCGCCACATTGGTGGCAACGATGATGCGCCGACGGGCACCAGACTGCAGGGCGAGCTGCTGCCCGGCCGCCGGCACCCCCGCATGCAAGGGGATGACATCCGCCTCCAATCCCTTGAGCACGGATACGACCTGCTGGATTTCACCGCGACCGGGCATGAACACCAGTACATCACCGTTTGTGTTTGCCAGCCCTGCGCTAACCGCTTTGTGCACACGGTTGGCCAGATCATGGCGCGATGGCATCTGCCGGTCGTTGCTGGCCTGATAGTTTTCTCTCACCAGAAAACCACGTCCCTCAGACATCAGATGCGGGGCATCCAGATAGCGCGACAGGCGGTCACCATCCAGAGTCGCCGAGGTGACAATCAAGCGACATTGCCCGTGCTCACGCAGCAGGGCCAGCAGTAGGTCGGTATCCCAGCGGCGCTCGTGAAATTCATCCAGCATGATAGTGGCAAAACGCCCCAACTGACCTTCCTGCAACCAGCGCAGAGCAATACCTGGGGTTACGAAAACGATATGGGTGTCTTCATTGAATGCCTGGTCAAAACGGATCGCGTAGCCCACAGACTGGCCCACGTGTTCGCGACGGCAAGACGCCAGAAAAGTGGCCAGTGCAGTGCAAGCCACGCGGCGCGGCTCAACCACCAACACGGGACCCAGCGCCCCGGCCCACACCGGCAGGCGAGTAGACTTGCCTGAGCCTGTGGCCGCTGAAACCACTATGGAGCCATCGGCCAACGCCGCGTCAACCTGGGTTTTCAGTCCATCAATGGGAAGGGAATCGTGATCTGTCATGGCTCCTGCTATCCGCCCTGAATCAAACCGCGATGGTAAGGGGCTTGGCGCAAGGAACCAAGCGCCACTGGACGGCAGTGGCGCATGGAGGGAGGGTCAAACCTTCAGATATTTCGCCGCCTTGGCATCCGCTTTTTTGGCCAGCGGTTTCAGCTCGGCTATTTTTTCACAGACCGCGTCGCACTCTTCCTTGCTGAGCGCATGGCCATCCACCGCCTTGTGCAGCTGGTGCATGTAGTTATCCAGAATCGTCAGTACCGACAGGTGCACCAACGGAGCAATGGACGACTTCTTCTGGGTGATGTGCTGTTTGCGGTGGGCCTGCTCCCAGCGTTTTTCGAATTCCTTGTGGCTCAATGTCATGACAACCTCCCTGTTCAGAATGTGAGTTTATTAACGCTGATGCTGTTCAGCCCCAGCTCGCCGCCGCTGATGCCCTCCAGGGCCACCGGCAGGCTGATGTCGTTGAGCGACACCTTGCCCAGGGTGGCACCGAGCTTGGCATCACTGAGCGTCATGCTGCCCACGTTCAAATGCACCGTGGGGGTGACAGCGATGCTCACCTTGAGGATGCCCAGATCCACGCCCAGGGATTTATCCGAGGCCGTGGCATCCACATTGAACGCCTGGCTGGTGGCCGCCGGCATGGTCACGGACGGGATGCTGATGTTTTCCAGGCTGGCGCCGGGCAGGACCAGCTGTTCGGTCGGAGCCGCCCGATTCACCCGCAGGGTTTCGCCGTTCGCTCCTGGCACCGACAAGGAACTGAGCGACAGCTCGCCGATGCCCATACCGGTCACGGACAACCCGGCGCTGGGCAGGCCCAGTTTATCCAGGCGAATACCGAACAGATCCAGGTTCCCCAGATTGAGCTGGTCGATGGGTTTCATCTGCGCCACCAGACCGGGAATATCAATGGCCGGAATCTGCAGGTCGATATTACCCAGGTCCGGCACTGTGATGGTGCCCAGATCCACCGGGATATCCAGGCTGCCCATATCCTCGTTGCCATCCCAGCTGCCTAGCCAGCCCAAGTCAATTTTCCAGTCCAGGCGGAACCCCAGCTCGACAATGGTTCGCACCTGGTTGAGCACGGCTTTGGCGCTATCCACCGAGGCCTGGGTATTTTCCACGTGTAGATTGCCGATGCTGGCACTGCCCAAAGTGACCTTGTCCACGCGCAGGTTACTGAGCGTGCCGTCTTGCACGCTGACTTGATCGATGGCGATTTTGCGGGAAACCTGGGCGCCAAGAACGCCCAGGCGGGTGAGAAGATCCCGGGAAACCGGGAGAGAATCCAGCAGGTTGTCCGCAGACAACCGTTCCTTTAGTGACATGTTTGCCTCCTGGCAGGGTTGAGTTCGCACACTCCGGTGTGCGCTCATACTCTAACCAGACAGGCATTTATTGCATATAAAGCGAGCGTACCAATTTGCCGGTCGCCTCACTCCCGGTTAATCCGTCGGCGGAACTACCTGTACCGCCGGAACGGGCTCCTCTGGTGTCTCCCCTAGCGGCAAATAATCCTCTGACTCCGGTTTGCGCCAGTCGGGGCATTCCGCGACTTCCTGCAGATCGGCCTCGGCTGCCGCAAACGTCTGTACCGACTGCGAAGCGGGAGGGAGATGGTGATAATCACTCTGTGGCACCTGAATGGCATTGAACCAGCCATTGGGAATCCAGTTGAAATCGGGGCTGGGCAGGATCTTGCCGTTGAAATGCCCACCACGGGAAAAGGCGCGCAGAATATCGTAGGTGGAATTCATGCAGTTGCGACCGAACAACTGGTACGGCTGGGCGCTGACCCAGGCCATAACACGCAATGCCGCATCAGGATCGGGCCATACCTGACTGGTCATGGTCAGATATTTGAAATAATTATACTCCGCCCCATGATGCACCATGTTGGCAAACACTTGGGTGGCCTGCCTTTCTCCCGACACTCTGCGTGACCAGAAGCCGTTCATGCCATTTCCGTTGGCCCAGCCGTCACCTTCCACGGCTCCCACCATCCACTGCCCATCCGGCAGTTCAAATCCCCACCCCACATGCCCCAGCAGAGGCTGGCCGGCTAAATCCGGGCGTTTTGGACACAGTACGACGATTGCATTAGCTTGACTCATTACGTTCCCTCGCGATCTTTATGGTGTTTTTTTTGCCGTTCTTCCTGAACGATGAAGCCTGTCGATACCCTGACGGGCACCCGCAGACCAAAAAGACTATAATCGCAACCTTCTTACAACGGAATATGCTTGCGGACTTACCATGCCTTCTTTCGATATCGTCTCTGAAATTGATGAAGTGGCCCTGCGCCACGCGGTGGATAACGCCAACCGCGAACTAGCCAACCGTTTCGACTTTCGTGGCGTCGAGGCCAGCATTGAGCAGAATGGTCTGGATGTGACACTGAAGACCCAGTCGGATTTTCAGGTGCAGCAACTGGAAGAGCTGTTTGCCAAGGCGGCGGTCAAGCAGGGCATCAGCGTCGCTGGCGCCGACCGTCCGGAAAAGCCTGAACATAGCGGCAAGACTTTTTCGCTGACACTGACTTTCCGTCAGGGCATTGAGCAACCCCTCGGCAAGCAGATCGTAAAGATGATCAAGGACAGCAAGCTCAAGGTGCAGGCTTCCATTCAAGGCGACCAGGTTCGCGTGAATGGCAAGAAGCGTGATGACCTGCAGGCGGTGATGTCACTGCTGCGCGAATCAAGCATTGAAACACCGCTGCAGTTCAATAATTTCAGAGACTAGGTACTAATTGTAGGAGCTATGCTTGCATGGCGAATTCGGTGTTGGGAAAGTTCGCCATGCAAGCATAGCTCCTACAGAGGCTGGCGAAGGGCTCGCTGGCTCAAGGACCAATAACAATAATCAAGGAGACTTCATGTCCGCTTCTTCGCACCCGGCAGTGCCACGCCTCAACCTGCTCTGGTTTACCGTCCTCGCCGCCCCCATGATGATCGGTATCGCCATCGCCCTGATGATCTGGTTCGGCCAGTATCAGGCGCCCATGGATCTGGTACCCCAGGACACCCTGCGCATGGGCGCGCTGGGGGCCATGGCACTGATGCTGGTGGTGGCAAGACCGCTGCGCAACCTGCTGATGGCTCCGGCAACCATTGCCCAGCGCCCCCTGCAAGGCAGCACCCCAGCCAACGACGGTGAGAAAGCCGCCATGCAAGTGCAGACCAGCATGTTCATTCTGTTGGGCCTGATCGATTTTGTTGCCATGATCGTTATCGCCTTCTGTCTGATGCAGGGAGATGCCCACCTGGCCATTTTGAATGGCGTATACAGCCTGGTATTGGCCTTCATCACCAAACCGGATTTTGCTGCACTAATTGAGCAGACCCGGCAGCAACTGAAACGCTGATCGAAGATCGCTCCACGGGTCATTGCGACCCGTGCCTGGGGCCGAACAAGCAGTTGATGATTCAGACTTGCCTTCCTATTGAACACCTCGCGACATGAATTGTTAATGAACACCGTTTAACAAAATCTCTCCAATGCCCTACAACTGTTCCCGTGATTGATAACAAGGAGAATCATCATGGGTTTCAGGAACGGATTTACCCGTTTGTTGGCCGGCCTGGTCCTGCTGTTGGGCAGCATGACTACACCGGCCCTCGCCGCCGGGTTGATGACGCCGGCCAACAGCAGCCTGCCACCACTTGCAGATCCGCGAACAACATGTCACCGTGGACGTGGAAGACGGCTACGCCATCACCGAAGTGGAGCAGGTCTTCCACAACCCCAATGATCAGGATCTGGAAGCCTATTACCGCTTCCCGGTCCCCGAGCGCGGCACCGTTGCCGAATTCACCGTGTGGATCGACGGCAAGCCGGTGATCGGCGAAGTGCTGGAAAAACAGCAGGCCCGCCAGGTCTACGAACAGGAAAAAGCCGCCGGTCGCGAGGCAGGCCTCACCGAAAAGGACAGCTACAAGGCCTTTGATGTGCGGGTACAACCGGTGCGCGCCGGCCAGGATACACGGGTACGGCTGGTCTATATGCAGCCCGCTTTTGTGGATACCGGCATCGGCCGCTATGTGTACCCGCTGGAAGAAGGCGGCGTGGACGAGAAGAAGCTGGCGTTCTGGACCGCCAACGACAGTTTGGAAGAACACTTCAGCTTTACCCTGAACCTGCGTAGCGGCTACCCGGTGGACGCCCTCCGCCTACCCAAGCATCCCGAGGCGAAGATCCAGCAACTGGACCCACAACAATGGCAGGTAAAACTGGATAATCGCGCGGCCACCGTTACCAGCAAGGAAGACGAAAACAGCGAAAGAGCGAACTTCGCGCCCCCGCCCGCCAATGGCCAGCCGACCAATGCCTTCACCCTGAATCAGGACATCGTCGTCTACTGGCGCCACCAGCAGGACCTGCCCGGCAGCGTGGACCTGGTAGCCTACAAGGCACCGGGCAAGGACCGCGGCACCTTCATGCTCAGCATCACCCCTGGTGATGATCTGCCAGCCATTAGCACCGGCAGCGACTGGGTGTTCGTGCTGGATATTTCCGGTTCCATGAATGCCAAGCTGGCCACCCTGGCGGACGGCGTCAGCCAGGCCCTGGGCAAACTGCTCGGCGGAGACCGCTTTCGCATTGTGCTGTTTGATGACCGCGCCGAAGAACTTACCAACGGCTTTGTAGATGCCACACCGGACAGCATTCGTCGCTACACGGACAAAGTCATGCAGCTCAAATCCCGTGGCGGTACCAATCTGTTCGGCGGCCTGAGCCTGGCCCTGAAACCGCTCGACGCAGATCGTCCCACCGGCATCGTGTTGGTCACCGATGGCGTAGCCAACGTGGGCAAGACCCAGCAGAAAGATTTCATCGACTTGCTGGAAAGCCACGACGTTCGGTTATTCACCTTTGTCATGGGCAACAGCAGCAATAGGCCCATGCTCACCGCCATGACCGATGCCAGCAACGGCTTTGCTATCAGCGTCTCCAACAGCGATGACATCGCCGGGCAGATTCTCAACGCCACCGCCAAGCTCACCCACTAGGCCATGAACGACGTGGAGATCGATATCGACGGCGTGCGCACCGCCGACCTGCAACCGCAGCGCATCGGCAGCATCTACCATGGCCGCCAGATCGTGTTGCTCGGTCACTACTGGGGCAACGGCCCGGCGGACGTGACCCTGCGTGCCAACGTGGGTGGCCAGGACAAGCAATACAAAACCCGTTTCGACTTCCCCGCCACCGGCGGCGATAACCCGGAACTGGAACGACTGTGGGCCTATGCCACCATTCAGGACATGCAGCGGGAAATTAATTATTTCGGTGAAGAAAAGGACCTGCAGCAAGGCATCGTCGACCTGGGCCTGGAATACGGACTGGTCACTAACTACACCTCCATGGTGGTGCTGCGCGATGAGGTGTTCGCGGAATACGGTATTGAGCGTCGCAATGCCAAACGTCGGGACATCGAAAAACTGGCCAAGGCTCAACGCCAGACCAAGGCCCCCACCAGCAACCGGGTGGACCAGGCACAGCCCATGTACACCAGCAACCAGCCTTCCTACAGCGGCGGCGGCGGGGGCGGGAGTGGCGGCGCCTTCGGTATCGGCGCACTACTGCCCTTCCTGATCCTGCTTATCGGCGGCGGACTGCGACGAAAACCCGACAACTCGGAGAACATTTTATAAAGGTAATTTATCAGAAAAAATAATGCTGAAGAAAGTCAGGCTCATTGCCCGGATGCACAGTGAAATCTTTCCGGTCAATGAGCAACAACGCAGAATAGTGGCGGCGAAAAACGCTTCTACGCGCTTAATCCAAGCGCCACTTCCAGGTCCGCCGCTGCCTGCCGAATGGCGCAATTCTGATCGTAATCACGATACTGATCCGCAAAACGTCTCGCGCTTTCGCCATAGCCAGGACTGGACATGATGGCATTGATCCCCGCAGCAATCCGTTGAGGCTGGTCGAGAGTAGCGATCTCCCCGGCTCCCATGGCTTTGATTCGGCGGGCAAACATCAACTGCTCCATATACAGAGGTATCTGCATAGTCGGAGTACCTGCAAGCATGAACATGGCGGTGGAGGAATGATTGCCATGAAACACACCCAGAGAGGACTGCTCAGCCAGCTTCTTGATATCTACCAACCCATCAAGAAAACGACACTTTTGGTTTTCGAACGGAGCTCGGAATTTACCCTCAACACCAGGGCAATACACCAGGGTCGGCAAACCGGTTCGACTTAGCATCGCAAGGACTTTGTCGACCCCGGGGCGGGCAGTCAGATAGGCAAAAATCCGCTTCCCCTCCCCTTTTGGCCAGCGCGGTGAAATTGGAATCGACGGTACCCAGGCGCCACGGAAAATATCATCATTGTCACGGCAGAAATGATCCAGCTCGCGAAAACTGGTCAGTACGTTCAGGCAAGATAGCCGATAGAGTTCAGAAACATGCTCAAGCGCAGGTCGACTATCACCAATAACGGTGTTTATGCTGTCCAGCAACATGACATCCTGATGTCTTCGCTGTTTTTCAGACAACTTGTTGCTGATAACCCCGAAGGGCTCCTCCTCGGCAGGAGGACAAAAAAATCCATTGCCCTGCAAGGCAAACGGAATACGTTCCATATAACAGGCAATCATTGCTGATGGCGCGAATTCCAATAGTGCGGCATCCGGCTGCAACGCGCTGAGAAGGCTGCGCCACCCGGTAACCGTAGACATCAGTTTTTCGGGATCCCGAAATCCGATATTACCCAGCAATTGAGAGTAGCAATCGGTGCGAGTCATTTCCCAGGGGCGGTAGGTCACTTGAGGAGTTTGCAACCAGACAACATCCAGACCTTCCAACGCGCGCTGTGCCGCAGAGACATCTCGCACGATGAATGTCAGTTGATGTCCTTTTTCCAGTAAAACTTCAGCAAGCATGCGCAGTGGCATGATATGGCCCATGCCATGCCCCAGCTCCCAGCCAACGACCAGATGCGCCATCTTTTATCACTCTTCCAGCAAGGTATTGAAAAGGCGCAGCGCCAGTGAATCTGGCACCGTTACATGATCCCAGCGAACCCTGTCGCCTTCGCGAATGGTATCGATCAGCTGGCAATCCTGCAGCAACCCTATCGGCACAAAATCACGATGTTGCTCAAAGGGAAGGGTCTCGCCCCGGAACGCAAAACTCCCCAAGGCTCGCGTCACAATGTCTCCAGCTTCCATGTCGGCCTTTGCGATCGCACACACTCCGACAGAGGGTTTTCTTCCATTATTCAACAGGGGTTGCCTGCCATTCAGAACGGCCTCTATCGTTCCCACCATTTCCAGATGACAAAGGTGAAAGGGTTGCAGCAAAAAGTAGTAAGGCCCATCACCCAACTTGAGATATTTGAGAAAGCGCTGTTGTTCCGCATCATGGCGTGCAACAACAAACACCCCGGCAGGACCACCGGCATTAAGCACATAGTCACTCACTGGCCCGGCTTCGTGCTCTTCTGCCATCTCCGCCAGCTGCTTTGCCGCCGCCTCCAGGTCGGGGGAATCCGGCCCCATCATGCCTGAACGGAGCAGATTTGCGCCCATCCCATTGGCCACCAGAGCCTGTTCAATCTGAATCTTGGTGCCATCGGTAAAGGCGGTGACCTGAGGAAGGCTGATCCCCTGCTTTTCTGACCAGAAAACCATATCCTCACGGGATGGTTTCGTGTTGAGAAACCCTTTGATATTTCCGAAGACCACCGGCCGAAATCCCATGGCCGTCACTTTTTCATTCAGTGCTGCCAAACTGCCCGGCTGGTCCCCTTCCGCTTCCGTGAGATAGCCCGTGTCCACAAAGGCACTGCCAACAGTAACGTGAAATTCCGAATTCATGGTGACAACAGGAATCCCGCGTTGATGCGCGGCAGCGACAATCTCACTGGCAAGCAAGACATCGCCACTGCATTCCACCAGCAAGTCGCAGCCTGAAAGAAGCTTTTCACGGTCATTAGTAAGAACCTCCGGGAATGGATGCTCTACCTCGCGCACCGGGCGGCGCGTATATACTTGGCTGACCTTCAGCCGGGGATGCCGTTCCAAGGCCAAAGCCAGGCCGACTCCGATAAAGCCAGTGCCGCAAATAGCAATAAAAGACATGGATCACTCAACCTATTAGCGTTTGCTTCATCATGCCTGAGACGAAAAAAAAGCGCCCGGGCAAAACCCGGGCGCTTCTATTTGAGGGACCAAGGCTTAGCGACGGCGGCGACGCAGCCCAAACAGCATGCCCATCAACACAGCAGCGATACCCAGGGAACCGCCGTTAGAAGAAGACTCTTCCGCAGCAACACTGTCATCCGCGCTAGTATTGCGGAAATAACGAATGCTTTGCGAGCCTTCCAAAGAAATCCGTCTCTCAGACTGTCTAGGCTGGAGTTCTGGCTCAGACATATTCAACTCTACGACAATCAGATCATCCTTGCCGTCACCATCCATGTCGGCAAAGGTGGGCGCAGCCCAACCGGTGGAGGTCACATCCAGGCTGCCGGACGTATCTTCGACCTCGACAAAATCTGCCGTGGAGGCCGTGCCCTCGTTGATGAAAAGGCGTAGTGGTGCAGCGGAAACAGTGCCCATCACCAGATCCAGATCACCGTCGGCATCCACATCGTGAAGGACAGCCGGGGCGCCGTAATAGGGCGCCGTCAAGGCACTGGCTTCCACCAATGGGCTGTTGGCACCAAGATCCATGAAAGTATAGGGGGTGGTTTCGACAGTCATAGACGTATTCATGAATACGCGCAACGTATCTTCATCCACACTGACGATGTCGATCTTGCTATCGTTATCAAGATCCCCGGCAGCAAAGCTTACAGATCCACAGCCAGCGTAGGCGGCGCTCGGTGCCAGCACATTACCGTAAAACGGATTGGCACTGGAGCCATACCCACCACCACTGTACGTGAACGGATAATGGGTCACACCGGTGACAACCCCACTTTCATCGCTCTCAACTTCGGCGAAAGAAAGCTGGGCGCTGCTATAGGCGCAGTCCTGCCCACCGAAGAAATCCAGATCACCATCACCTTCCAGGTCAGCAGCAGACACCGGGTGGCCATAATAGCGGTCATAATCATCCGCAAAAGGGCTCACTGCGATGTCCTGACCCGCATAACCGGGGCCGGCATAGCTCACATCAGGGACATGAGAAAACTCTGGCGCGGTTGCACTACCGATATTTTCCCAGACACTGGTTCCGCCATAGTTATATGGGTAGTTGTCATTCTGATAATTATGGAAAAGCACAGCATCTTTATCGCCATCATTATCCAGATCCATCATCACCAGCGACGGGTTTTCACCGGTGGACGTAATAGCGTCAAACGGATTGGCTTCGGTCACTTCCTCGAAAGCGGCGTTAGCGACCCCGACAAGGCCGACGGAGGCTGCGACAGTCACGGCAAGACGGCGACGTTGAAATTTCTTCATGAATATCTCCTTTTATGTATCCGATAAATAACAACCCGGCAGAAACCGGGCTGTATAGCGTTAACGCCGACGACGACGCAGCAGCAACAAAGACAGCCCGATAAGCAATCCACCGACAGCACCACCTGACGAGCTGCTGCTATTTCCTGTGTTATTTTCGTTCGCCGTAGCACCAGCGCCATCATTCAGGAACAGTCGATAAGACGCAGCCCCACTGGCCTGCTGTTCAGCAACGACCAGATCGTCATCATTGTCGTTATCGATATCGGCCATCACCGGGGCGGCATAAATGTCGGTGGATACGTCCAGGGAGGCGTCAGCTTGTTGCTCAAACACGGCCATGCCAGCAGTGCCGGTGTTCACGAACAAGAGCATATCCCCGGGTCCGTTACGCACCCCCACGATGACATCCGTATCGCCGTCGTTATCCACATCGCCGGCGGCCAGAGGGGCGCCGTAGTGTTCTGAATGATTCAGTGCAGGAATATCATCCGGGATACCCATATAAACGCTGTTGGAAGCACCCGCATAAAAGGGGTTATTGCTGCCGGTGAGTTCATTCAGCTGAACCACGCCATCGATACTGCCGTTATTCTGATAGACACGAACAAACTGGTTATCCATGACGACAAGGTCCATATCGTCATCACCATCAATATCCAAAGGTACCGCTGAGGCATATCCGCCGTATTCGTCCAGATAAGGCACCAGGCCCTGGCCGTAATAGGGACTGTCAAACCAGTAATACGTGCCGTTGTGGTAGCCGTCGGCCAGGCTAGTGGCTACGCCATAGGCATCCGTAGTCGTGACCCCAAACCACATTTCCACGCTAGAGGTGTTGGAACCGCCAATAAAGTCGGCATCCCCGTCGCCATCCAGATCGCCAGCAGCCACCGGGTGGCCATAGGAGCTATAGGTCCAGGAATTCGCAAACGGGTTTACCTCGAAGGTATCACCACCGTAACCGGAGATGGGAACGTCGGCGACCTGGGTGAATTCGGCACTCTGGGCAGAGCCGGTATTTTCATAAAAGCTGATATCACTGCCGTAATAGGGAAAACTGTCAGCGTCCGCAGCATGGAAGACAACGGCCTCGAGATCACCATCATCATCAAAATCCTGCAAAGTCAGGGACGGCATTACTGTGCCAGAGGTAATAGCATCGAACGGATTGTTTTCGGTCACTTCGGTGAAACCAGCGTATGAAGGGCTGGCAATGATGGCGAAACCACCAAGCATAGACGCACGAATAGCAGCAGCCAGCGGCTGTCGACTAAATAAAGACATGATTTTCCCCCATCAACCCCAGAGTCTGGCCGTTAATCCTTGGCCGCTTTTTTACATTTCGTCACGATATTAGGTCACTTTTCCAACAATGTGAAATGGTTCGCATAAAAACATCGGAATGAATTAAGTTCATTGCTTTTTCTGTTTCGAAAGGAGCGCCCCCAGGCGCTGACTCAACGCTGTCAGAATAAGGGTTGGAGGGACAGTCATCCCGCTGGGGAAGACACTGCTGCCAGCCACATACAGGTTTTCGGTACCCCAGACTTTCAGGTTGGCATCCACCACACCATCGCGGGGGTCCAGCGAAAGGCGTGTCGCCCCCATCAGATGATGCGATCCGGGCCTCAGTGCGGTTTGCTTGTCGACACTTCCCACTGCTTCAGCAAGCTGGCGCTGCAGATCACTTCCGACCTTGATGGTGCGGCGGTCTTCAGCGGTGAGGCGATAATCAACCCTGGGCAGGGGGTCACCCAGGGCATCGGTCTTCTGGCCGGGCAGAATACGGTTTTGTCTGCTGGCTTCCTGCTCAAACAATACCTCGACCATGGTGAACTCCGAGCCCTGCGGCCCGGGTTTGAGCCCCACATGGAAAAGCGTTCCCCGGATGCCGTCATAGGCCGGGTCATGGAGCATGTCGCGGACATGCAAATGAGTCTCCGTTGCCCCTTGCGGCAACAACGCTTTCTCCCGGCGCCCATAAATCTGTTGCCCGGGATGCTCCATAAAGCCTGCACCCAGCCAATCGCTATGATTGCCCGGTGCCGCTCCGCCGTTGCTGCTGGCGCTGTTCCACAGCAGCCTGGGGGTCTGCACGCCACCACCACAGAGAATCACCGTACCGGCCTCCACCTCCAGCGGCTTGCCCTCCCGGTCGGCACATTCCAGCGCCACGGCCCGCCCGCCGCTCATGCGGATACGGCGAACCGTAGTGCGATCTTTCAGGGCAACCGTGTTCAACCCGGCCACGCGGTCAATTTCTCCGTCTTCCAGTAATCGCAGCGCATCCATCCCTTCATGGTGAACCATGCCGTAGGCACCGGCTTCCAGGTGCTGATACCCCGCTCCGGTCAACAGCTTGCGAAGCCCTTCGCTGCTGGCAATGAAAGGATTGACTGGCAAGGCCGGATTCATGGCCGGCTCGGACGGACGCACATGCAGCCATTGCTCGGCCGACTGCAACCAGGGCGTCAGGCTGTCCATGGAAAAGGGCCAGTCCTTCCCCACCCCACGCAAGCTGGCAGCGTGCAGTTCCTGCTCCAGGGGGCGCGGCGAATGGCTCTGCCAGAGGTTGGTGGTTCCGCCCAGTAGTCGCTGGGTTGCCCAGCCAAAGTTATAGGCCAGGCCCCACTTGCCCGCTTCGACAGCATGCATGTCCTGTAACGCCCGATCAGGCTCTGCTGCCCCTCCTTCCAGCACCAACACTTGCCGCCCCGCCTGGGCCAGGCTGTCAGCCAGGGCTATGCCCGCAGGGCCGGAGCCGACGATGACAAACTCCGCAGAGAGTTTTCTCTGGCAACCAGAAAGCAATGCCACCGGTGACAGCGACAAACTTAGAGCCACATCGCGAATGAATTCCCGCCGCTTCATCACAGCAACGCTCCGATTTCCCGGACCATGCGGTTAACACTGTCTTGATAATCAAAACCCTGATACCGGGAGGCGGCTTTGCCGCAGGATTCCTGCATGGCGCGGCTACGCAACATTGTTTCCAGGAGAGGGGGAATGGCCTTGCCGTCTTTAACCGGGAGCATGGCACCCAGGCTGGAGCTGGCCACCCTGCGGGCGCAGGCCTCCTGCTCCTGGTGCAGAGGGAAAGACAGTGAGGGAACTCCGCCAAGCATTGCCGCAGCGGCCGTACCATGATTGCCGTTGCAAACGATCAGGTCCGCGTCACGAGTTACCGACTTCATACTTTGCCGCCCCTCCACAACCCGGATATTGGAACTTTTATGCCGACGCAAAATAGCAGGGTCAATGCGGTCCGGAACCAGCAAAAGAGACAGTTTCAAAGCATTTACTGCCGTCAGGAATCCCTCCAGTGCTGCAAACGGCTTCAGATACGCGAACACCTGATGCTGGCCGGCATCTGGCCAGACGGGACGCTCACCATCTTCGGGCACTTCCACTCCCATATAAGGAACGCCATCCCGAGGACCAAGGTGATCCAACTCCGCAAAACTCAGCAGGTATCGACCCGCAACACTGTTAAAGAGCTCGTGAAGGTGGTTCAAGGGCTGCCCACCCGAGCTGCCAATCAGTTTGTTGAACACATCCAGGTGGCGCTGTTCACGCTTGCCATTGTCGCCAACAGCAAAACCGGGGAAACACATTGGGAACTGCTCAGGGGGCAGGGTAAAACCGGTTCCCACATGGACAACCGGGATACGCAAGGCTCTTGCCATCAGCAAGGCCCCGGGGCTGTGCTCTGTTATCACCAGGTCAGGTTTGAACAATGTCGCCAGCTGGCACCAGGCATGATGCCGACCCTTGAGACTCGCGTTATCGGCGAAACCATTGAGCGAAAGCAAGTCAGCAACACCTTCCGCTGGGCGCCCCAAGGGGTAGCGCTTATCAACCTGGGAGGGAGCCTGGACAATGGACTTGCTAAAAGAACCCAATACCCGACGGGCCGTGTGCACCTCCACCGCAGCAACCACCAGATCATGCCCTTGCTCTACCAGAGCCTTGAGCACTTTACGCACGGGCATCAGATGCCCCATGCCCTCACCCATTTCCCAACAAAACAGAATTGTCGCCATCCCCGCCCCCGATCATCGCCTCCTGATGCGGCCACAGAGTGGCCGGTTCCGGCTTTTCAGGCAAGCTCGTATTCCCTGCAACGATGGATAACACAATGGGCATGACCTGCTCAGTCAAGCGTCGCCATCCTGCGTTTTTGACCATCAAAGCCCATGGCCAGTACTGCCCTGTCACCGAGCAATATTTGTCCGGGATGGTTTACTCCTGTCGACCTTCGATGGCGGACAACAGCACTCCGGCGGCAATCCCCAGGCGTTTATCCAGCCGCCCGTCATGATCCGCACTGAAATCCACATCCAGTTTCAGAATGAAGGGATTGAACCGTTGCCGGTACTCCGCCACAGGCTTGTCGCCCACACTGGCGTGGTAGTGCTGCGGAAAGAAGAACGCCAACACTTCGATATAGCGACGCACCAGTGCCTTGAGCATGGAGTCTTCTTCCAGGGTGCCGATTTCCTGGCCTTCGCTATCGAGGAAAGTCCAGTGGTCGCGCAGAAAGGACGACTTGAAACCCGCCCGCCGTAAGGTGCCCACATGCTCATTGTTCTGTGAATCATGCACGTCATAGGCGCCGGCAAAATCGAAAATGCTGCGGGTGGAGATACGCAGCAGTTCCTGCTCCTGGCTTTCATCCGCATACAGGCGAATGTCCTCGCGGATGCGGAAGCGCTTCATGTTGGAATATAGCGCCAGCTCTCCGGTGTCCGTATAAAGATGAAAGGCATCACCGAAAAGCCGGAAGAATTTTCGGCGAATGGTATAACGGCGGTGCTGAAAACGCGCTGCATGAGTCATGGCCTGCCTTCCCTGAGCAAAAAAAGCTACCCTACCAGCGCAAGAAACGATCACAAGCCTTCCTGGCATGGAAGGCGAACGCTCACCAACAGGCGGCCCTATGAACCCGGAATTCTGGCATCAGAAATGGCACAACTCGGAACTGGGATTTCATCTTCTGCAGGTCCATCCATTACTGCAGCGTTACCTCGACGAACTGGCGTTGAAAGCCGGTCAGACCGTCTTCCTTCCCCTGTGCGGCAAGACCCTGGATATCGGCTATCTGCTGGAAAAAGGCTACCGGGTGATCGGTGCCGAACTGTCTGATAAAGCCGTCACCGACCTGTTCGCCTCATTGAATCGCCAGCCGGTGATGACCGACTGGCAAGGTGGCAAGCGTTACCAGCATGGCGACCTCTGCGTCTTTCAGGGTGACATCTTCCTGCTACAGTCCGGTGATATAGCGGCACCGGATGCCATCTATGACCGGGCTGCCCTGATCGCCCTGCCCGAGGCCATGCGCGCACGTTATGCTCGCCATCTACTGACAATCACCGACAAGTCACCGCAGCTACTTATTACACTGGAATATGATCAACAGGAAATGGATGGTCCGCCGTTTTCTGTTGGCGAACCGCAAATAAAAGCACTTTATGGTGCCGACTACTCAGTCGCCTCGCTTTCCAGAAAAATGATTCTCGACCACGAACCGGTTTTCCGGGAGCGGGGGCTGACGGCGCTTTATGAAAATGCGTTTCTTCTTGGGTGATTTTTCGTAGAGGAACAAACCGCAGAGAAATACGGTTTTCGATACCATCAAACCAATCACCCTGTTGTAGCTATGCTTGCATGGCGAACCATCCCCCAACCCTTCGCCATGCAAGCATAGCTACAACGAAAACCAAAAGCTCGGTGCCCTCTGTGGTGAAACGCTTTTCCTGATCAGGCCACTAATAACCTATTTACCAGGGCAACACACTGCCATCGGAATGCCAAAAGGTACCGCTGTTTTCCAGACTCAGCTCATCCATCCGCGTAATCAGATTTGACGCCGCTTCGTCCACTGTCAGGTTACCGCTGTTGCCGGTCATGTCGGTCTGCACCCAACCCGGGTGCAGAATAGCCACGGCGATGCCGCGTTCGTGCAGGTCCAGCGCCAGGGATTTACCCGCTGCGTTCAAGCCGGCTTTGCTGATGCGATAACCGTACTTCTTCCCAGAGCTGTTATCGGCAATAGAGCCCATCCGCGAAGTCATCAGGCCCACCTTGCTGCCTTGATGCAGGTTGTTCAGCAGCGCCATGGTGACCCGCAGCGGACCCAGGGTATTAACCTCGAACTGTTGCAGGATCTGCTCGAAATCCATCTCGTCCACGGTCTCGCTGAGCATGATCCCGGCATTGTTGTAGAGAATATCCACCGACGTATTACCCAGCGCGCTGATCAGGTTACTGACCCCGTCAGCGGTGCTCACGTCCACGCCATCAATAATCTCCACGCCACTGTCTAGCAACGCGGTCGACGCCTGACGACACACCGCCAAAACCCGCTCGCCACGGGCTTTCCAGTGTTTTGCCAGTGCAAGGCCGATGCCCCGGTTTGCACCAGTGATTACAATATTCTGCGCCATTTCTGCCTCCTTTCTATTGGTTTCCCAGTGACTTAGCTGCGCTCCCATTCAAGCACCTTCTTTGTGCATTACAAAACACTGCAACATTAGATACAAAACAACATTTTTAGCCAACATTGGCAGCGCAATGAATTTTATATAGTGCGCGCACAGGTGGATTGCGCTGATACGCCTGTCATACACGCTTTTGTGTTCATGGAAGAAAGGGGGAAGTACCTATGCTAGACCTTTTGAAAATCCTGCTGATGAGCTCTCTGCTCGTCACCCTGGCCGCCTGCGGTGGCGGCGGCGGCAGTAGCCCGGCCACCACTACGGGCAACACCAGTGAAGAAACCGGCAATACCGGCAATGAAGACGGTGGCGATACTGACGGCGAAGAAACCGACGGTGGTGACGATGAGACTCCGCCGCTTACCGAAGATGAGAAACAACAGCTTCTGACACTGATCGATACCAACAACCACTTCACTGCCTCTGTCTGCCCGCAGGCGCTGCTGGGCACCCAGCTGGGCGGCGTGATTGATGTCCTGGCCTGCGAGAACGAAGCGCTGACCAACATCTCTCTGGGTAACGACAACGTCCTCGGCCTGCTGTGCGCCGATACCGTTGCCGCTACCGACACCGACCTGCTCGGCAGTGTCACCGAACCCACTTTCCTGCCGACCTGTCTGGAAGAAAGCGTTCCCTACCTGGTGGACACCCTGGGCGGCATTCTGGATAACAGCGGGGCCATCGGCCAGCAGCTGTGCCCCAGCGCGGAAAACCCGCTGGAGTGCGTGGTACAAACCCTCAGCAGCGTTCCAGACAGCACCCTGGCCGGCGTGCTGGGTTACCTTGGTTGCGACAACGCGCTCAACCCGCAGCTCTGCCTGACTCAGGTCGCTGACAACCTGGCCATGGGCGAGCCCCTGATCGGCACTGTGAACAGTCTGTCTCTGGCCCTGTGCCCGATTGCCACCGGTGCAGATGAATTCGCCCCGCAAGAATGTATTACCGAAGTGCTGGGCGGAGTGGGCTCCATCCTCAACCTGACCGGCGGCCTCGGCGAGCTGTGCCCGGAAGGCGCTGACCCGTTCACTTGCCTGCTGGCTGCCGGCGAGAACCTGGGCCCCATCGGCGAACTGATGGGTGAGAGCCCACTGGACCCGGCCATTCTGGAAGACCTGCTGGCCGGTCTTGCCGAGCCCGGCAACATGGAACTGCTGAGTGAGCTGCCTGCCATGCTGGAACAGATTCCGGTACTGGGCGACCTGCTGGCCGGCCTGCTGGGTAATGGTGGCGACCTGTTCGGCACCCTCAGCGACCTGCAATCCCTGCCTGACCTGCTGACACAAATTCCGGTGCTGGGCGACATCCTCAACGGTGCTGCCGGTGGCGACAGCGCTGGCCTGCCCACCGATGCCCTGAGCCTGGAAACCCTGATGGGTGCCCTGGAAGGCGATCAGCTGAGCATGGTGACCGACCTGCTGGCCGACGTGCCGGTACTGGGTGACGTGGTCAATCAACTGCTGGGCGCCGTGTCTTGCGACGCCGCCAACCCGCTGAACTGCCTGACCGACTCCGCCGGCCAACTGGAACAGTTCACCGGCCTGCTGGAACAGATCCCGCTGCTGGGTGATGTCCTGAACGGCCTGCTGGAAGCCCTTACCGGCGCCGGCAACGGCGGCGAGCTGCTGCCCGGCACCGAGATGCTCAACGAGATCCCGGTACTGGGTGATCTGCTCAATCAGATCCTCACCACCCTGCAAGGTGGCGCTGGTGGCGACATGCTCACCCCGGACCTGGCCATGCTGGAACAGATTCCGGTATTGGGTGAACTACTGAACGGACTGCTGGGCGGGCTGCTTAGCGGTGACCCCAGCGGCCTGCTGAACAGCATCATGGACCAGGACGGCAACCTGCTGGACAGCGTATCCGCCCTGGTGGAAGAACTGCCGCTGGTCGGCGACCTGGTCGGCAACCTGCTGGTGTCCCTGCTGGGTGAAGCCGAAGCCAGCAGCCTGCTGGCTCCTCTCAACGATGCCCTGACCACCATCCCGGTACTGGGTCCGGTACTGGGCGGCCTGCTGGGTCTGCTCGGCTAATACGTTATCAAGCACCACAGAAAACGTCCCTTTAATGGGGCGTTTTCTGTTTCTGCCCCGCCTCCCCCCTTTCCTGTCACCGCGTCTTTGTTACAGTGGACATCCACTTACAGAAGGATGCGAATCATGACCATTGCAGTCGGCGATACTCTTCCTGCCCTCACTATCAAGACAAACGGTGCCAAAGGCCCCGAAGACCTGAACACCAGTGATTTTTTCAAGGGCCGCAAAGTGGTTCTGTTCGCGGTACCCGGCGCCTTTACCCCGGGCTGTTCCAACACCCACATGCCCGGCTTCGTGATCAACGCCGATGCCATTCTGGAAAAGGCTGACGCCATCGCCTGCATGGCGACCAACGACGCCTTCGTCATGGATGCCTGGCAGAAAGACCAGAACGCCGAGCACATCACCATGCTGGCCGACGGCAACGCGGAATTCGCCAAAGCCCTGGGCCTGGAACTGGATGCCACCGGCGGCGGCATGGGTATCCGCAGCAAACGCTTCGCCCTGATCGCCAACGATGGCGTAGTGGAGTACATCGGCGTGGATGAAAAAGGCGTGGACAAGAGCAGCGCTGAAACCGTGCTCGGCCAACTCTGAGTCGAACCTCAAAATACAAATACCGCGTCCAGAGGTTGGGCGCGGCCAGCAATCTGACCAGCGCTTATTGCCGGTGAATTCACAACGGCGCCACAGGTTTTGTGCTAACAATGGAAGCGTCTACGGCAAGGACAAAGCACAATGAGCATCCTGCAACTGCCCCATGCAAAACCCGAGGCCATCCTCATCGACTGGCATGCCACCCTGGTGGATACCCATGATGCCATGTACCACGCCGTGGACGATGTACTTCCGCATTTGCGCGAACTGGATCTGTGGGACCGCCTGCTGGACCCGGATGATTCCAAAACCATCGAAGATGCCAAACTGCTCATTTATGTGAAAGACAACAAGCGCCTGCACCCCAAGATCGTTGCGCAACGCAAGATTTCCCGCACCGATATCTTCGAAGTGCTGTTCGGCAGCGACCAGGACGCCAAAGGCCGCGCCCACCAGGCATTTGACGAGGCCTATAAAAAATACGTAGCCGAAGTGTTCCCGATGGAAGTAGACATCCGCGAACAACTGGAGCGCATCCGCGCCATTGGCGTAAAGGTCGGTCTGATCTCCAATCGCAAACGGGACTTTCTCGAACATGAACTGGCACTGGTGGACGGCACCGGCTGGGAAGATTTGTTCGACGTGGTGGTGTGCGGCAGCGATGTAAGCAAACGCAAGCCGTCCCCGGAAATGCTGCTGCTGGCCATGGAAAAACTGGGCATCTCACCATCGGAAAGTTGCTGGTACGTGGGCGACAGCACCACCGACGTGATCGCCGCCAAGGAAGCAGGCATTACCTCCATCTTCTACAACGGGGCTGGCTGGGATCAGGCCTGGCTGGACAAGATCTTCCCCAATACCGTCAAACACCCCCACCGCCCGGACTCAGTCGTCGGCAGCATCGCCGAACTCGCCGACCTGGCCCGCCACCTGCTGGCCCAGCACAAGCGTGTCGAACGCGCACGGTAACCTCGATTCAAAGGCGGCTTTACCACAGAGGGCACAGAGTCCACTGAGGATAAGACCAGAATCTTCACCCGAGACACTCCCCTCCCGTAGGAGCGTAGCGAATAACGTCGCTCGCGGCGCGATTCCACACCAAGGGAAAAACGTCCCGTTTCTGTCCCAGTTGGAGCCTTGCTCGCAAGGCGGATCGCTCGGCCCCTTCAACCCCCTTCGCCTTGCGAGCAAGGCTCCAACACGAACCGTTCCGCCCACCCTGCCCACCGTGGTACAACACGGACTCTGCGCAACGCAGCAAAACAACAATTGGCCCCTTCGCACGGATCATAAATGGTACGATCGTGCATCATTTAATCGGGAGAGCCCCATGGCCAGCAAACACCTGCACGCTTTCAGCGACGACGCCCTCGGAAACGACGACGCCACCGCCCTGGCCGAGCGGCTGCGCGGGGGCAAGGTCAGCACCCGTGAAGTGACGGAAGCGGCCATCGCCCGGCTACAGCGGGTGGAACCCTCCCTGCACGGGCTCACCCTGGACACCTTCGATGCCGCCCGGGAACGGGCGGAAAGCAAACGCTTCAACGGCTTCTTCGCCGGCGTGCCCAGCCTGATCAAGGACAACCTGGATCTGCGTGGCCTGCCCACCGGTCACGGCAGCCGCGCCCTGGGCCATGCCCCCCTGAAGAAAACCAGCGGCATCGCCAAACAGTACTTGGCCCAGGGCTTCAACCTGCTGGGCAAGAGCACCCTGCCCGCCTTTGGCTTCACCGCCAGCACTGAACAGGCAGGCGTGCCCGCCACCCGCAACCCCTGGCACACCGATTATTCCGCCGGCGGCTCCTCCGGGGGCAGCGCCGCCCTGGTGGCCGCCGGGGCCGTGCCCATCGCCCATGGCAACGACGGCGGCGGTTCCATCCGCATCCCCGCCGCCTGCTGCGGCCTGGTGGGCCTGAAGAGCACCCGCGGGCGATTCATCGACCAGGAGGCCGCCAAGGTACTGCCGGTGAATATCGTCAGCGATGGCGTACTCACCCGCAGCGTCCGCGATACCGCCCACTTCTTCATGGAAGCGGAGCGCTACTACCGCAATCGCAAGCTCAAACCCATCGGCCAGGTCACCGGCCCGGCCAAGCGGCGGCTGCGCGTGGGCATGATGATCGACTCTGTCACCGGCGACGCCACCTGCCCGCAGACCCGCCGCGCCGTGCAGGACACCGCCCAGCTGCTGGAAAGCCTGGGCCACACCGTGGAAGAGGCCCGCATCGACCTGCCGGCCCGCTTCGTGGAAGACTTCCTGCTCTACTGGGCCATGCTCGGCTTCCTGGTCAGCAAGGGCGGCAAGGCCCTGTTCCCGCAAGGCTTCGATGCCGGCCAACTGGACCCGCTCACCCGTGGCCTGGCCGACTATTACAAACAACGTTTTCTGAAAACCCCGGCCATGCTTCGCCAGCTGCGCCTGGCGCGACAACGCTACGCCGAGGCCTTTGCCCAATACGATGTGATCCTCAGCCCGGTACTGGCCCACACCACCCCGGAAATCGGCTATCTGGGTGCGGATTTGCCCTTCGACACGCAACTGGAACGGCTGCTGCGCTACACCACCTTCACCCCCGCCAACAACGCCTCCGGCGGCCCCGGCATCTCCCTGCCCCTGGGTCAGACCGACCAGGGCCTGCCCATCGGCGTCCAGCTCTCCGCCGCCAACGGCGAAGAGGCCTTATTGCTGGGCCTGGCCTTCGAACTGGAAGACGCGCAGCCCTTCATCCGACTCGACCAACGCTGATACACAAGCCAACCCAATACACAAAAGGATCATCATGACGCTGCCGTCCACATTCAATCGCAACAGCACTGCCGACCAAGTGCTGGAAGGAAAGAACCTGTCAGGGAAAATCGCCATGGTGACCGGCGCCAATGGCGGCATTGGCTATGAAACCGCCAGATCTCTCGCCGCTGCTGGCGCCCATGTCATTCTTGGCTGCCGAAATCCCAGGCTGGGCGAGGAGGCCTTGGCGAAGATTCGCCTTGCCCACCCCAACGCCCAGGTTGAACTGGTCTCTCTGGACCTTGCGGATCCAGCCAGCATTGCAGCCTGCGTGGAAAGCCTGTCAACGCGTAACGACATCTCCCAGCTGGACATACTCATCTGCAACGCCGGGTCCATGTCGACCAAATACCTGCTCACCGATCAGGGAATCGAGCGAACCGTGGCCGTGTGCCACCTGGGTCATTTCATGCTGACCAAAGGGTTGCTCGACACCATCCTCAAAGCGCCAGCCCCTCGTATCGTCATGGTCTCCAGCGAATCACACCGGTATCCATTGCGGCTGAATTTCGACAACCTGCTTGTGGCCAAAAAACAAAACCGCATAAACGCCTTTAATGCCTATGGCCAGGCCAAGCTATGCAATGCCCTGATGGCACTGGAACTCCAGCAGCGCTATGGCAGCCGGGGCCTCACCGCCTGCGCCGTACACCCGGGCGCGCTGGTCACCACCGGATTCGGTCGTGAATCCTGGCTGACCCAGGTGCTCTTCACACTGGCCAGCCCCCTTACCAAAACACCGCATCAAGGCGCCGCCACCAGCGTCCTGTGTGCCACCAATGACAATGCTGATGACATCGCTGGTGGCTATTTTTCCCATTGCCGCGCCGCAAAGCCGTCAGCAGAAGCAGGCAATGCCGCCGTGGCAAAAAAACTGTGGGATTTTTCAGAGGACTACTTGCAGAACACTGCCAAGATCTGACGTTCTGTTGGAGCCATGCTTGCATGGCGAATCCGGCGCTTGTTGCTTGTTGGCAAGCGCCGTACATCCGTTGCATCACCGAAACTGACTGGGCGACACCCCGTACCATTTCTTGAACGCCCGGGAAAATGCGCTCACCTCAGAAAACCCCAACAGAAACGCCATCTGCGTCACCGTCATGCCCGGGGTGCGCAGGTGCCGCTCCACCAGCGTCTTGCGAGTGTCTTCCAGCAGTTGTTTCCAAGTCAGGCCCTCATCACTTAATCGCCGCTGCAGGCTACGGGTGCTCATGCAGCATTCCTGCGCCGCGTCGGCCTGGGCAGGCTCGCCATCCGGCAGGCGCTGCTCGATCCACAGCGCCAACCGGCTAGCCAGCGCCCCTTGCTCACTGGCCGCCAGGCGTTGCGCCAGGGTGGCATCCAGCATGGCCGCCAGTTGCACGTCGCTGGCCGCCAACATGTGCTGGGCGTTGCTCTTGTCGAAAGCCAGGCTGTAGTGATCTGCCACCGACACCTCACAACGGAAATACCGGGCCATGGCCTGACGCAAAGCCGGCTCCAGCCACTCGGGGGCGCACACCGCCACCGGGTTATGGTCGCGGTGAATGCGAATCCGCAGCAGGCGCACGATGGTCGCCATCACAAAGACGATGGCCTGGGGATGGGGCTGGTGATCGGTGTTGGAGGAAAACTGCAGGGCCACGGTGGCGTCATCCACGGTCAGCTCGGTGGTCACCAGGTCGCTGATCAGGCGATGAAAGCGGGTAATGCGGTTGAGCACACTGTACAGATCGCCCCCCGCCGCCACGGCCAGGCCCAGGGCGCCGAAGGTGTTGTACTGGGCATGGCGGGCCACCTCGATGGCCATGCCCGGGTCACCCAGCTCCTGCAGGCAATCATCCAGCAGGGCCGTGGACACCGCCGCATCCAGCCTGGCCTCCGGGTCCTGCACCATCTGCGGGTCCAGCCCGTGGCGGCGCAGAATGGCGTCGCCGTCCAGCCCCCGCTCATGCAACAAATGCACTAACGGCCCCATCAGCAGCGCTGCCGCCTGTTTTTTTTCTGACATTGGCGTCCCCGGTCAAACGGTTGGCGGGCAAAGCCGAGTTTTCCTTGTCGGCCCTGCCTAAAGTAGTCGCCATCGAGAAATGGAGGTTTCCCATGGCAACAGCACCTGCCCGCGGCAAGTCCGCAACAGACAAGACAATTCAACGCGACATCATCGCTATCAGTGATGATATACGGCAACGGCACGGCTGGCTCAAGCACCAGAACGCCATCGGCTTCGGCATCTTTGCCATAGCCATTGCCGGTTGCACTCTCAACGCCGTGCTTTACCTGCAAGGCCTGATGCCCGGCTGGGCAGTGATCCTGCTCACCGCCTTCTGGACCTCACTGCTGCATGAGCTGGAGCACGACCTGATTCACTGGATGTACTTCAAGAACAACAAAGTGGTGCATCACCTGATGATGCTCGGCGTGTACCTGTGGCGCCCCACCACCATCAACCCCTGGGTGCGTCGCCACCTGCACTTCCACCACCACAAGCATTCCGGCAGCGAGACCGACCTGGAAGAGCGCGGTATCACCAACGGGGAAAAATGGGGCCTCAAGCGCCTGATCATGGTGGGCGATAACATGCTGGCCGTATACCTGCGCGCCTTCAAATACCTCACCGAACCAAGGAAGCTGTACCGTCGTGGCGTTATCACCCGCCAGGACCTGAAGAACTTCCGCCTCATCGGCCTGGTGAGCTACAACCCCCTGGGCGTTATAGTCCACGCCGTCTGGCACTTCTTCGTGGCCTACCACCTGCTCAACGGCGTCGCCTGGCTGGCCGGCAGCAGCATCCCGTGGCCGGAAGTGGTTAGCGCCCAGCTCAGCTGGATCACCCCGCTGGTCGTGGTACTCATCGCCCCCAATATGCTGCGCACCTTCTGCCTGCACTTCATCTCGTCGAACATGCATTACTACGGCGACAACGAACCGGGCAAGATCACCGAACAATGCCAGGTACTCAACGTCTGGTGGCTGTGGCCCCTGCAGGCCTTCTGCTTCAACTTCGGCAGCACCCACGCCATCCACCACTTCGTAGTCCGCGACCCCTTCTACGTGCGGCAGATGACCGCCAAGCGGGCCCATGAAGTGCTCAGGGAAAATGGCGTGCGCTTCAATGATCTCGGTACCTTCCGCCGGGCCAACCGGATGCACGAGAAACCGCAAGCTGCTTGATAGTCACGACTTGCCAACACAAAGCCCGCCGCGTGCGGGCTTTTTTGTTTTCAGCTGAAACGGCCCCGCTTGCGCGTCGCGTCCGCTACAATTCTCTTTACAATCAAGCACCTTGCAGTCACAGAACGGGAGCCCATTCCCCAAGAGTTATATAGAACGTTCCTCATAACACCGTGCAGGAGATAGGCTATAGCATCCGAACCCATTGCTATGGCAGGCTTTTCTTTATGGGAAGAGGAGGATGATCCCAGAGTTGTAAGGAACCGAGTTATACGGAACGTTCTAACTAATACGCTGTTAGGTGTAATTCAATAATGATCGACCGTAAGGAAAATGTATGTCGTTAAAAGATATTGCTCATCCGATTCTGTATTCGGCTATGACGACATTAGCCTACAATATTAATAAGAAATATTATGGCGATAAGCACTATATGTGGTGCACTCCGTATTTTGGCTCAGATTTCGAGTCACCCCACTTTACTGTTCCGCCAAGCTCATCCCCTGTGGAGATATATAACACCTTGAAAAAGGAGGTCGACGGTGCTGATCATCACAATACAAAAATAGAACTTAATAGACGAGGGATTCGGAAAGGCGCTTCAATCATGTTGAAGCTTGGGAATATTAGCAAGGATGCTCATGATGAAATCATCTACATTTCTAAGAATTCAAAAGATCAGGTCTTCAGACCCTTGCTTTGTGTTATTTCTCGTCTAGAAGCTGTTCCTTATTATCAAAAGGTAGATGTTAAGGATAGGGCCAACCCCCTCTCACATGAGTATATTTTGTCGGATTTACCTCAGTCAGCATTTGATATTATTAGGATTGGTTAGAATGAATAATTTAGAAGAGATAATTAAGGGTTTTGAAATTCCTGATGTTAGAGCTGCATTTTATTATTTAAGCAGGTATTTAAAGCAGGCCGACTACTTTGAGAAATATGAAAAAGATTTTTTTGAAGATGATTTTCAAAGCGCCCCCTCAGATATAGCAAAGAGGCTAACTCTTTCTCTTATCAAATTTATTGAGAAAAGCACTGAAAAGCATGCTTCAAATTTCAATGATGAAGAATATATACACTGGATGGATGAGATAAATAAACTTGAATCTCAACTGGATCCAGAACCTTCTCAAAATGTGAAAAACTCTGCAGAGCAGGTAATGAATGAACTTTTTGTTCCTAAAGTTGGAAAAAATAACCCGTAGCACACCTAACAAATCAAAGCACTCGGACGCAGCAAAGCTGCGCCGGTGTTTTAGGCGTTGGCATTCAATATGACCGACTACACAATTAACAGAAGCGCCATATTTGGTGAGATTGAGTATTTTGATAGTCAGGCAGAGTTGAACGACTACCTTGAAGCGATCAAGCCATACCTCGCAAGCATTATCATTGAGTTCAACTGCCTGGATGACGAAATATCAGCCTTACTGTGTGATATGTATGGCGACGATAATCATGAAAAGATTTACGCTGTCTTGTCTGAGATGATGTTTAGAAAGAAAGCTACAACACTTCTAAAACTCTACAGCATTGAAAACGCATACCACAGTTTTGGCTATGAATCTGAAATCAGGGAACTCGACAAGGCAATTACTGCTTGTGGCATCAATAGAAACGAGTATGCCCATGGTAGTTGGTTATATGCATCGCCCTCTAAAGGCGTCTCGGTCAGAACCAAAGCAAGCAAGAATGGTATAGAGGCCGTTTACAGGAAGTTCGATAAATATCTTATGCAAAATCACCTGAATTTAATTACAGCCACTCGTGCGCACCTGCTTCATTTTCATAAGCGCTTTGTGGCATCAAAATGCTAACAACCCAAGGCAGTGGGACATAAATCAAAACGAAAAATATACCCCTGCTTGCAAATAACGAGAATCAGGTCTTGCCCCGTGCCCCAATTAGCAAAAGGCAATGCCTGACCCCAACATCCCTACTTACAGCCAACCCCTTTTCATATTTCCGATTTATCTACTGGGAAAATGTCCAAGCCAGAAGCCGGGCAACCTTGTTCCCCAGCTTCATCTCTATTTCCCGTATCTCAATAGCTCCAACCTTTAGCATCAATTTTTTCAAAGGCCTGACATTGTCGGATTTTGAAACCAGGCTGGTAAACCAGCGACATTGTGATGAATACACCTGACTTTCTCTGATCATTTTCTTGAGAAACAATAGTTCTCCGCCCTTGCACCACAGCTCAGCGCCCTGCCCACCAAAATTGAGATTCGGTGCCTTTGCTGTCGCCTTTTCTTCGCCACGATTGCGCGCCAGGTTAGAGACTTTACGCTGGCTACTTTTCAGTGCCTCATCCTGCGAGGCATGGAAAGGCGGGTTGCATACGCTGACATCGAACCATTCACCCGGCTGGATAATGCCTTCAAAAATATGGTTCTTGTCAGTTTGCGTGCGCAGGGTAAAACGGTCTTTGAGCTCGGCATTTTTGGCGATAAGCGTGGTCACATTCGCAAGCGACTGGGGGTTTATATCACTGCCGACGCACTGCCAGCCATAAATCCGGCAGGCCAGCAGCGGATAGATCCCGTTTGCGCCAGTGCCAATATCAAGCAGCTTGATGTCAGGGTTTTCAGGCCCGACCAGATCCGCAATGTAATGGATATAGTCGGCCCGGCCCGGAATGGGAGGGCAAAGCGCACCGTCCGGAATATCCCAATCGGCAATGTTGTAGTATCGGTTTAGTAACGCGGCATTGAGCGCTTTAACTGCCAACGGGTTTGAGAAATCAATGGATAGATCGCCGTAGGGATTCGGCTTCACATGGGAGGCCAACGGCGGGTGACTGGTTACCAGAGCAGGAAAATCATAGCCTTGGTTATGCAGGTTTCTCGGGTGCAGACCTTTGCGCACCGGTTTGGACTGGCTTTTCTTGCTTCGCTGGCGGGTGTTCACAATTACAAGCCTGAGGCGGAGAGTTACAAATTAGACTAGATACGGATTAACCAGTGATTATAGTGTTTTACGTGTCTCGGGCATAATCGGCAGTCAGGGTGTTGCGGCAAGCTCGAAGCTAACCATGCTTACCCGGTAATTCATGGAATGCAGCGAGACTGCTGAATCCTGTCAAAAGCTCAATGGCTGCGATAAATGGCACATCACAATCATGTGCACAGCCAAAAGCCGATTTTTAGCGCCAATCGTCCCAAGCCCTTAACAACAATGTACCACTAGCTCTCTTTTGAAAAACGAACAGACTCGGATCAAGCTATCACTATGAACATCATCAATATCGCAGACACCGTCTTGAACCGCGCTGCCCGCTATCACGAGCACCGTGTTGAGGGCCTGGAGCATATCCCGGCCAGCGGCCCGGCTCTGATTGTGGTGAATCATTCCCTTGCCACCTATGACAGCGGCCTGCTTGCTGCCGCCGTGAGGGACAAGCTAGGGCGCGATGTCTGGCTGCTTGGCGATCGCTATATCTTCAAGATTCCAGTAGTCCGCGATCTGGCGACCGCCTACGGTTTCGTTGAGGGCTCACAGCACAATGCAGAGAGCCTGTTGCGCGATGGCGAGCTGGTATTGGTGGCGCCGGGTGGTATGCGTGAAGCGCTGCGCCCCAGCAGCCAGAAATATCAGCTGGATATCGGTGACCGAAAGGGCTTTGCGCGATTGGCTGTGCGCACCGGCGCGCCGGTCATCCTCTCCGCCTGCCCGGCAGCGGATGATATTTATCACGTGGTATCGAACCCGGTGACGGACTGGGTATACAACCGTTACAAGCTGGCCGCTCCGGTTATCATTGGTAAGTACGGCACCATCGTGCCCAAACCGGCCAAACTGGTTCACTATCTGAATGCGCCGATGTCACCACCTGAAAATGGCGCAGACGATGATTCTGACACCGTTGATTCTTTTCATGCCGCTTTAGAGAGCCGCTTGCAGGAAATGCTCACTGAGCATGCTGGTGCCTGAAAGATTCAACGCAAGAACCCAGGATAACCATGAAAGAACCGTCGCTGTTTGATGTGACGGACGACGGTTAACAGCGAACACAAAAAAGGCCGCACCCAAACTTTGGGCGCGGCCTTTATCATTCCAGCCACAGTGGCGCTCTAGCGCGCACTCTTAACTATTCACTGTTAACTATTAACTGCCCTACTCCTTGTGCCGAAAAAACCGCTGGATACTGGAAAAATCTTTTTCGGAGTAGCCATGGTTTCCATGGGCCGCGTAGAGGCTTTTCGCCAGGTTACCCATAGGCGTGGCGGATTGCGTGCTCAGTCCCGCTTGCAATGCCAGACCCAGGTCCTTGTTCATCAATTTCACGGCGAAGCCGCCTTCATAGTCTTTGGATGACGGTACGTTTTCCATGACGCCGGGCCAGGGGTTGTACTTGTCCAGGGACCAGTTATCGCCGGAGCTGGCTTTCATGATCTCGGAAAGCACCGCCGGATCCAGACCGTGGTCGGCGCCCATTTGCAGGGCTTCGGCGGTGCCGATCATGTGGATGGCCAGCAGCATGTTGTTGCAGATTTTTGCCAGTTGGCCAGCGCCGTTGTCTCCGGCACGGAACACCTGGGCGCCCATGCATTCCAGTACCGGACGGGCCCGGTCAATGGCCTCTTCCTGGCCGCCACAGATAAAGGTGAGCGTGCCGGCCTTGGCACCACCGACGCCACCGGAGACCGGCGCATCGATCATTACCCTGCCCTGCTCTCTGGCGATGGCGGCTACGTCACGGGCGGTGTCTGCATCGATGGTGGAGCAGTCGATGATCAAGGCGCTTTTATCAATGTGTTGCAAGACGCCGTTGTCGCCGAGATAGAGACCGCGCACTGCTCCAGCGGAGGGCAGCATGCTGACAACCACGTCGACTCCAGCGACAGCGTCAACCGCACTACTCGCCGCCTTGGCACCTTCCTGAACGACGGTTTCCAGCAAGGCGGGCATCAGGTCAAACGCCACCACCTCATGGCCGGCCTTGACCAGATTGGCCGCCATGGGCCCACCCATATGACCGACACCGAAGAATCCGATTTTCATTGTTATCTCTCCCTCGTTTTGTTGGAGATGTAGGAGCGGCGCTCTCTGTGCTATGCGAGTATGAGCCGCGAATGCAACTGGCACGGCTTTCGCAAGTATGTTCGCGGCTCAAGCGCCGCTCCTACGGTGTTTCATTTCTTATAAAAACGATAAATCTTTCAGCACATTGCGCGCGATAATCACGCGCATGATTTCGTTGGTGCCTTCCAGAATCTGGTGGACCCGTGCATCACGCACGTAACGCTCCAGCGGATACTCACTGATATAGCCATAGCCACCATGCAGTTGCAGCGCCTGGTTGCAGACGTTGAAACACAGATCCGTTGCTAGTCGTTTGGCCATGGCGCACAGCATGCTTTTGTCGCTGCGATTCTGATCCAGTTTCCAGGCCGCCAGGCGCACCATTTGTTGCGCCGCCACTAACTCCGTGGCCATGTCCGCCAGGGTAAATTGCACGGCCTGGAAATCAGCGATGGCCTGGCCGAACTGTTTGCGTTCCTGCACGTATTGCTGAGCCTGGCGCAGGGCCGCCTGGGCGGCACCCAGTGAGCAGCTGGCGATATTGATACGCCCGCCATCCAGACCGGCCATGGCGATGCGAAAGCCCTGCCCTTCTTCACCGATCAGGCAATCGGCAGGAATGCGTGCGTCTTCCAGAATCACCGCCCGGGTGGGCTGGCTCTTCCAGCCCATCTTGGCTTCATTGCGACCATAGCTCACGCCGGGAGCATCCGCCGGCACCGCAAAGCAGGAAATGCCGCCGGCGCCAGGCCCACCGGTGCGCGCCATCAAGACCAGCACGTCGGTATCACCGGCCCCGGAGATAAACGCCTTGGCGCCGTTCAGCACATAGTCATCGCCGTCTTTTTTCGCGGTGGTGCTTAACGAAGCCGCATCGGAACCGGCGCCCGGTTCGGTGAGGCAGTAGGACGCCAGTTTTTCACCGCTCATCAAGTCCGCCGCCCAGCGCGCACGGATGGCATCGCTGCCAAAACGGGTGAGCATCCAGGTGGCCATGTTGTGGATGGTGATGAAGGCGGTGGTGGAGGTGCAGCCCTGGGAGAGTTGTTCGAAAATCAGCGCGGCGTCGAGACGTGACAACCCCATTCCCCCATGCGCTTCTTCGCAATACAGGGAACAGAAACCCAGATCGCCAGCCTTGCGAATAGCCTCCTTGGGAAAAACACTTTTTGCATCCCATTCGGCGGCAAACGGTGCCAGCTCTTTTTCAGAAAACTGGCGCGCCGTTTCGCGGAAGGCGATTTGTTCTTCTGTGAAAGAAAAGTCCACGTTTTATCTCACGGCAAGGGTGTTAATGACTGTAGGAGCTTGCTTGCAAGCGAACCACTGTTGTTCGCCGTTTCGGGTTCGCTTGCAAGCAAGATCCTACAAAAACGGGAGACGGTTATTTCAAATTAATGCTCATGTTCGGCCCGGCGGCTGTTTGGATATCCGAATCGAACCAGCGACTGGTAACGGTTTTGGTTTCTGTATAGAAACGCACGCCCTGTTTGCCGTAGGCGTGTTGGTCACCGTAGAACGAGCCTTTCCAGCCAGTGAAACTAAAGAACGGCAGCGGCACGGGAATCGGCACGTTGATACCCACCTGCCCCACTTCCACTTCGTGCTGATATTTCCGCGCGGCGGCACCGCTGGCCGTAAAGATGGAGGTGCCGTTGCCATAGGGACTGTTGTTGACCAGTTCCAGTGCTTCATCCAGCGAATCCACGCACACGCAACACAATACCGGACCGAAAATTTCTTCCTGATAAATCGCCATGTTGGCGGTCACATCGGTAAACAGTGTCGGCCCGACCCAGTTGCCGTCCGGCAGGCCGTCCACGGTGCAATCGGAGCCATCCAGCAGACAGGTTGCACCCTCCTGCTTACCCTGCTCGATCATTTTCAACACCCGCTGCTTGGCTGCCGGGCTGATCTGTGGGCCATAGGCCGCCTCCGGGTCGTTCCAGGCACCGGGGCGAATCTGTGCAAACTGGCTGGCCAGCTCATCGATCCAGGCTTTGGAATCGCCCACGAACACTGCGACGCTGATGGCCATGCAACGCTGCCCCGCCGCCCCGCAGGAGGAACCCACCAGGCTGCTGACCACCTGATCCTTGTTGGCATCAGGCATGATCACCATGTGGTTCTTGGCACCGGCAAAACACTGCGCGCGCTTCATGTTGTCGGTGGCCGTGCGGTACACGTGCTGACCCACCGGCACCGAGCCCACAAACGAGACGGCCTTGATGTCCGGATGCGTGAGCAGGGTATCTACCTGTTCCTTGCCGCCATGCACCACCTGCAACAGGCCCGGCGCCGCACCGGCTTCCTGGAACAGTTCCGCCAGACGGTTAGGGGTCATCGGGTCTTGCTCGGAAGGCTTGAGCACAAAGGTGTTTCCGGCGGCGATGGCCAGCGGGAACATCCACAGGGGAATCATGGCCGGGAAGTTGAACGGGGTAATGCCGGCGCACACGCCCAGCGGTTGGGTCCAGGAATGGGTGTCGATACTGCGCGCTACGTTCTCCACAGTTTCGCCCATCATCAGCGAGGCGATGTTGGCGGCCTGCTCGGCCACTTCGATACCGCGCCACACGTCCCCTTTGGCATCCTCGAAGGTTTTGCCGGTTTCCTGGCTAAGAATTTCAGCAATCTCGTCGTGATGCTCTTTCAACAGCGCCTGATAGCGCAGCATCAACCGGGCACGCTCGGAGACCGGCACTTCCTTCCAGGTCTGGAACGCCGCCTTACCCGCCGCAATGGCCTGCTCCATTTCGTCGTCGGTGGCCGCCGGGGCTTCACACAGGATTTCCTGGGTGGCCGGGTTGGTCACAGGAATCCATTGGTCGGTCTGGCTGGCGACGAATTCGCCATTGATCAGCAGGGGCAGACGACGGGTCATGACAGCTCTCCACGCAAGTATTGTCGGTATGGGTCCCTTTGTAGCACAGGGATTGAGCGATAGAGATAGCCACTTTTGAGCCAAGATGGATTATATTGCGGTTTATGAGCCTTTCAACGACAACCGGTCAGCACCCGGCGGAAACCTCCCGTTGGCCCCTGCCCGACACCGGCCAGCGCACCGTGATTCCGCCGTCGGTGCTGGCCACCATGACCGCGCACCCGCTATGTCGCGGCTGCCTGCCCCATGGCGTCGGCTACTACCCCCATGCCGGCGGACACCGCATGCTGCGGGCGAAGCCGGCAGATGATCTGTTGATTTACTGCGTTGCTGGCCAAGGCCAATTGCAGGTTAATGGCCAGACATTACCGGTCACCGCCGGCGATCTGTTGCTGCTGCCAGCTGGCCTTGCGCATCACTACCAGGCCGATGACAGCGACCCCTGGAGTATTTATTGGGTGCACTTGGGTGGCGATGAGGCGCCGCGTTATTTTGACGAAATTGCCGGAGACAGTCCCGAGCGTTACCGGGTGACGGTGGGGGTGCATTCGCGGTTGGCGGAGGAATTTCAGGCCCTACTGGCTGCCGCCACCCGGGTGCAGCCGGAGCACCTGGTCTACGCCGCCAACCTGTTGCGCAGCCTGCTGGCCTTCGCAGCGCTGATGCGCCGTCAGCACACCACCCGCCACGCGTCTCTGGATATCAACCGGGTCAACAGCTACCTGCAAACCGCCCTCACCCGCCGGCTCAATCTGGACGAACTGGTGGCCGCCACCAGTGCGCTGTCGCGCTACCACTTTATTCGCGAATACAAACGCCAGACCGGGCAAACACCGATGCAGGCGTTCCAACGTATCAAGGTCAGCCATGCCTGCTATCTGCTGGATATCAGTGACGACACCGTGGCACAGATTGCCACCTGGCTTGGCTATGACGACCCCTATTATTTTTCAAGATTATTTAAAAAAGTGATGGGGGTTTCGCCGCAGAGATATCGCCGTGAGCGTGGGCATTGACCACCTCCTCAGTCTGTCCGTTGGAGCCTTGCTTGCAAGGCGAATCAGGCCAGCAGGGCATTCGCCTTGCAAGCAAGGCTCCAACAATAGATGGAAAAGGGTAGAGATTTTATTTTTAATTTATTTTTTAAATTAGGCGCGGCTTGACCAGGTCATCGTCATGATATCGGCATGGTTTTCACACTGGAAAACATAGGCGCAACCGTAATCACCGAACCAGAATGGCAGGGTGTCAGTGGAGTCCAGCTGCATGACAAAATTCATTTTTTTCTGGCAACACGGACAGGCCGGGTAGTCCACATGTTGCACCCAGTGCGGCCAGCCCAGCAGTTTGTCGCCAGCCCGCGGGGCAGGGCGGTGGGCATGGAGCAGGGCGAGGGTGCCATCGGGAAGATCATCGTTGATGGCCACGGTTTCCTGCTGATCAGGGAAATCGTTGTGGCGACTCCAACCGGTCAGGGACTGCTCGGGAAAGGCATCGGGAATGGTCACCGGCAGGGCGTCGAAACCGTGGGTCTGGTCGCGGGGAATCACCCGTGTCATTGAGGCCTCGGAGAAAGGCAAATGGGCCTGACCGAGCACCTCGCATTCTTCTTCCATGTTGGTGCAGTAAAACACCTGCAGAACACCATCCCCGAAAGGCTGCCCGGCGTCCGCCGGCAGATCACCGGAATCCAGTTGCACGAACAACTGCATGGGCTGATGACAATGCCCGCAACAGGGCCAGGATTCATCCGGCCTGAGCAAAGGCAGGCCACCAAACTTGGAGCGCGCACCTGGCACAGCAGGCCCCACCCGGGGCCGCCAGGCGGACCGGGACAGGGGAGCAAGCTTGAGTTTGATTTCTTCGGGCAGCATGAAACGTCCTCGTTGGGTCGTTTCAGCTTGCCCAGACTCTCGTGTCAGAGCAATGAACACCCTTCGCAAATCTGCCACCAGGGCGGTTTTGCTGACTGAGCGGAATGCAAAAAAAGGCATTTAATAGTGAATAGTTAACAGTGAACAGTTCGCGAATCACCGCTGTCTTGTCTATAACGCCCCTGCCCGCGCGCAAAGCTGGGTGCGCGGCCCCTGGCCTTGAAAACCGGAACCCACGCCAAACCGCGTCGCTGTTAACTGTTAACTGTTAACCGCCCTCAAACTGCTCCATCTGCCACCGCCCAAACGCCTGTTGCGCCTGTTCCAGTTGTTCGATCAGGCGTTGGCGTTTGCCGGGTTCGAATTTGCGGTTGGCCAGGGATTGCAGGGTCTTGTGCAGGCGTTGGCGGTCCTTGCGGTCCATGTGCTCCAGCCAGTGTTCGCCGGCGTCGTTGACTGCCAGCACGTCGCGGCCGGCGTGGTTGCGCTGGCTCACTTCGTAGCTGTGCACCAGGGCACGACCCAGTACCACGTAGGCGAACTGGGGGTCTTTCAGGGGGCCGTAGACCGCTTCGCGGAAGCCGCCGCTGAGGGGCCCCAGTTTCAGGCGGGTGAGTTTGTCGCCGTAGTAGTAGCTGCCGGCAGCGCCGAGCAGGCCGCCGACCAGCGCGCCGGTGCCCAGGGAAGCCCCCAGAACCACCGCATCCAGCCCGGCACCACCCACCGCACCGGCGCCGAAACCGGCGGCGGCCAGCTGGGTCTTGCTGATTCCCCAGAGCTGGCGGGTGCGTTCGCTGAACAGGTCGCCATCGTCCGGGGTCAGCAGGTCGCTTTCCTGTCGTTGCAGGCGACGATGCTGGTAGAGATCTTCCACCCCCCGGCGCAGGCGTTGCTCCCGCTCGCGCTGCCAGTTCTGCCAGCGTTGGCGCAGCTTGGGCAACAGCGGTTTGGCGGCTTCGTGCTCGCCCAGACGGACGCTCTCCTGATGGCCGAGCATGTCGATCAGGGCATCGGCGATGTGTTCCAGGGCCTGGCTGTCGCGACCGAATTTGAGGGCCTGCAGGTATTCCAGGGCCGCATCCAGGGGTTCGCGCCAGTCCGGAGCCAGTTGCCCGAAGCTGCGCAGCAGGTCCAGGTGCTTTTCGAAGGGGGCGTGGACCGCATCGAAGCGGCGCACGATCTGGAAGTACTGGCCCAGAGCTGCCTCCCAGTCGGCACTGTGGTCGTCGCTGCCGATCTGGTTGATCAGCGCCAGGCTGGGCCGGCCGGTCCAGCGCAGGATGTTCATTTCCGCTTCGTGTTCGCGGTTATAGGGCACTGAGCCATCGACCACGTAAATGATGCCGGCGCCTTCCACGATAGGACGCAGCAGCTCGCATTCGTCGTGATAGCGCGGATCATCCGCATGCTGGGTGACGAAGGCCGCCACGGTGTCCGCGCGGTCGGAGGCGGACAGGCTGTGGCCCTGCAACCAGGCCAGCACCTTGCGCGGGCGCTGGAAGCCGGGGGTGTCGATCAGCTCGTAGAGGGTGACGTCGTCCACTTTCATGGGGTAGCGGTGGCTGTCACGGGTGGTGCCCGGCTCCATGGCGATGGCAATGGAGTCGTTCTGGGCCAGGGTGGCCACCACGCTGGATTTGCCCTTGTTGGGGTGGCCGACCACGGCAAAGCGGGGCTGTTGTTGGGCCGTTTCGTTCATGACGGTTCCTGTTCCCGGGGGGCGCACAGCAGCAGCTGGCTGTCACCCTGACGGTCCACAAAGCGCTGCCACTGGGCCAGCAGGCCGGCATCGGTGAGTGCAGCGCCCTGTTCGTCCGCCAGTGGCACCAGCGCCAGCAGGGTGGCGGCGGGCCAGTGATCGCGGGCATCGACAATGAAATCGCTGAGTTCACCGGTGGGCGGCTCCCAGCCCCGGGTGATCAATATCACCGGTTGATTGCGGGCGCCGGTCTGTTCCAGCACCTGGGCATCCTCATCCAGGGAATTGTTGCCCCCGGCACGGCGCTGTAGCGGCGCCGGGTCGCGGCTGAGTCGAGGCAACAGCGCGGGGGCCTCCATGGCAGCACCGGCCCAGTGGATCAGGGTAGCGCTGTCCGGCAAGGGCGACAGCACGGTTTGCGCCGCCGCCGGGGCGGGCTGGCTGTCTTCCTGGCCACGGGTTTCCACCCAGGGGGTCTCGAAGCGATAGAACAGCCCCTGCCAGCCCGGGTGGGCGCGCAGGGCCTGGCCCGCCTGCCAGCGCAGTTGCAGGGCCGCCAGCATCAGCAGGAGCAGCCGGGGCAGCAGCACATAAACCAGCCACAGCATCAGCACAAAGGGCCACCAGGTGCCGAGCAAGGCCGGATTGTCCGCCGGGGTGTCCGCAAGCCGGTAGAACTGGGAAGCGCTCACCAGCTCCGCCGAGGGTACCGCTGCCGGCCACAGGCTCTGCCAGGGCTGGGCCAGGGCCGCCACCATCTGGTGATAGCCGTCGGCGGAGGTCTGCAGGGTGGTGCTCCAGCCGAAGGCCAGATCCTGCACCACCACCAGGACCAGCAGGGTAAGCAGACCGCTGACGGCAAACAGCAGGCCACCGGTGTGGGCGATACGGGCACAGAGCGCCGGGCGCAGGGCCGCCAGCGGGTCGTCGCCCTGGCGCGGCCCCAGCAGGCTGCCCCAGGGCTGCCAACCCAGCCAGGCCTGCAGGCTGGTGAACAGGGCCAGCAACAGTTGCAGGGCCACCAGCCCGATCAGCAGGGTCAGGTTGATCTGCCGGCTGCCGTCATACCACAACAGCCCCAGCATGAAGCCCACCCCCAGCAGCGTACCCAGGCCGGCAAACACCCAGCGGGCCTGGCGCCAGTGACGCAGGCGCGGGTCGGCACCGGATTCCCGGCGCTGGCCGTTAAGGGCATGCAGCACCGCCAGCCAGGCGGGTACGGTGATCGGCTGTTTGTGTTCTTCCTGCTGCTGGGCAAAGCGACGGTCGCGGCGGTGCAGAAAGGCGTGGCTCTGTTGCACATCGCGACGGTACTGGTCGTCAAAATCCAGCAGCAGGGTCAGGGCCTTGGGCAAGGGGCGACCTCGAGGTTATTTGTCGTCCGGGGCTGCGGCCGGTTGCGGAAGCTGTTTGGGCGAGGTGTATTTCACCCCGTTGGTGGCGCAGGCACCGCAGGCGTTACCGTATTCGCCGAGAATGCCACCTTGCTCGTCATAGCCAAAGGCAGGGCGGTAATCCATGGTGCACATGTCGGGCGGATCATCCGGGCAAGTGGTGGTGCCTTCCGGCAGCCCGGCGGGGTAATCGGTGTCGTACTGGGTGGCGCAGGCGGTAACCAGCAAGGCAAAAGCGGGCACAACCAGGGCAACAGCTTTCATTGACGATCTCCTGAAATTTTCCGTCACCGGCAGGCGACGGCACACCTTGTGAACCCCAAGGATAGATAAAGTTCGCGTCCGGCGCATGCTTCGTATCCATTGAGGCTACAGCATCTGCAAAAAACCTTTTTACCACAGAGGGCACAGAGGCACTGAGAAAAACCATTTCATGCTTTTTTATGGCATGCAGAAAACGTCAACCTTTCTCGTTTTCTGCTGCGGCTAAAGAAAGCAAAAACCTGAACCCCTCTGTGACTCTGTGCCCTCTGTGGTAAAAATGGGTTTTCTACCCAGGCTTCACCCAGTAATGGCGCCTCTCGCAAGCGCACCCGCCAGACCGTAAACTGCTTTGCCGTTTTCTCTGCTTTGTCACGAGGTTTTCATGGCGTCCAACATCGACTGGCGAAATATTCCCGCCGCTATCTGGCGGGGCCGTTCCGGCACCCTGCGGCCAGTGAGCCGGCCGGATCCGGTGCGGCTGGCGGATCTGCTCGGCATCGATACCCAGAAAGCGAAAATTCTGCAGAACACGGAGCGGTTTCTGCGCGGCGAACCCTGTAACCATGTGCTGCTGTGGGGCAGCCGGGGCACCGGCAAGTCATCCATCGTCAAGGCGTTACTGAACGAGTACGCACCGCGCGGGCTGCGGGTGATCGAGATGGACAAGGATGACCTGCAGGATCTGCCGGACATCGTCGACGATATTCGTGAACGCAGTCAGCGCTTTATCGTTTACTGCGATGATCTTTCGTTTGAAGACGGTGAAAACCAGTACAAGCATCTGAAAAGCGTACTGGAGGGCTCCCTGGAATTGCCGCCGGAAAATGTGCGCCTCTACGCCACCAGCAACCGCCGTCATCTGGTGCCGGAATACATGAAGGACAATGAGCAGAGCCAGGTGGTGGGCCGGGAGATTCATCACGGTGATGTGGTGGAGGAAAAGATTTCCCTGTCCGATCGCTTCGGGCTGGCGCTGAGCTTCTACCCGATCAGCGAACCGCAGTATTTCGAGATCGTCGATCATCTGTTTGGCGAGGTAAAAGACCGGGATCAGTTACACGTGCGCGCCCGGCGTTTTTCCATAGAGAAAGGCGTGCGCTCCGGGCGCACGGCGCGGCAGTTTTATAATCAGTTTGTGGGGGAGTTTTGAGAGCGAGCCGCAAGCTACAAGCTTCAAGCTGCAACGCGGATCACCTCTTTCTGTATCTTCAAGGATAGAGGCCGCGCTCAATGTGTGTTCGCGGCCTCTATGGTTCGTGAATGCACTGTTCTTTATCGCGTTTTAGCTTGTGGCTTGAAGCTTGTGGCTTGCTACTGCTTCACAACCGCTGGGCGGTGGCGTCGCAGATGGCATTAACCGCCTTGCGGGCCGCCGGGATGACGCCGCCCATGGTAAGAAAACCGTGCACCAGTTGCGGGTAATCCAGTGAGGTGACATCCACCCCAGACGCCCGCAGTTTTTCGCCGTATTCCAGCCCTTCGTCGCGCAGCGGGTCGGTGGCAGTGATCAGGATAGTCGACGGCAGGCCGGCCAGGTCCGGGTTGCGCAGGGGCGAAACGCGGTAGTCTTCGATCAGTGCCTGATCCTGAATGAACTGGCTGCGGAACCAGGTCAGCAACGCCAGATCCAGCCCGAAGCCCTGGCCCAGGGTCTGCACCGACGGATGCTTGAGGGCGCCGTCGGTGGTCGGGTAGATCAGCACTTGCAGGGCAGGCAACGCCAGGCCGGCCTGTTTCGCCTGCTGGCAGACCACTGTACTGAGATTGCCGCCCGCACTATCGCCCATCACCGCCAGCCGCTGCGGGTCCAGCCCCATGGCAGCGGTATTATCGAGCAGCCAGCGCCAGGCAGCCAGACTGTCATCCGCCGCCGCCGGAGACGGATGCTCCGGGGACAACCTGTAATCCACACTCAACACCACGGCATTGGTACGGTCGGCAATGTAGCGGCACAGGCGATCGTACTCATCCACCCCCCCCACGGTGAAACCACCGCCATGGAAAAACAGGATTGCCGGGGCCACCCGCGGCGCCAGGGCCGGGCGATAACGGCGCACCCGCATCTGGCTGCCATCATCCAGCGGCACCTGATGATCCACCACCACCGGCAGGGGCACTGGCGCCACATCCAGCAGGTTGATGACATCACGGTACAGGCGGCGGGCCTGCTCTACGGTGCCGCTGTCCAGCGTCGGTTTGGCGCCGCTGAGCGCCAGCAGGAAGCGCAGGCGGGAATCCAGATGGGAGCGACTGTGGGTTTCCAGGCCGGCGGACAACTTGTCCAGCACCGCACCGGGCAGGCTCATCAGGGCGCGCACCGCGCCACGCTCGAATACTGCAGGATTCATTGGTTTTCCTCTCTGTACCTGCCGCCTGCCCGTGTTGCATGTAGCGTGCGGCATGAAGCGTTACTAAAAATACCACTCCAGACCGCCTTCGATGCCGGTCACGGTGATGTATTCCTTGTCCACATACTGCATGTACTGGAGCGTCAGCCCCAGATTGAAGCTGGTGCGCACACCGACACCGGCACCAAAGGCCAGGCTGGTGTCATCATTGCGCGTGACATCATTCCAGCAGCGTATCGCGTTGCAACGGCGCCGACTGGTTTTCACCTTCACATCGGCAATGCCGGCAAAGCCCTGCACGAAAAACTCGTCCACATAGGCATCCACCACGGGCAGGGTAACCGGTGACTGGAAGGGCAGCCGGCCAGTGGCCAGCAAAGCGCCGATGTGATCTACGGTGTAATCCACCTTGTTGCGGCTGTTCTCTGCCCGCCAGGTATCACCGGACGGCGCCACCGCGGCGCGCAATTCCACTCCCCAGTGCGGGTCGATCATGCCGCCCAGACGCACACCCACCCCGGTGGGGGTCAGCTCGCGGCTGTCGTAATCCAGGGTGATGTTCATCAGGTTGCCGGCCACATAGCCGAATCGCTGGTCCTGATAGTGCGCCACCCCCTCCGCCTGGCTGGCAGCAGAAAACAGTAGGCCGAGAAACAGAATCCCGTAACGCATGACAAGTCTTCCTTTTGTTATTGTTGGAGATGCGTCGTCATTATTTCATGGCGTGTTATACCATTGCTCGCCCGCAGAGTCCGGTCATCTGCGGCCTTTTTGCAGAGAAGGAAACCCATGTCCGTTTATACGCCGCTCAGTCACAGTCAGCTTGCCCTGGTTCTGGATAGTTACGGCTATCGGCTGCTGGATTTCCGGGCGGCCAGCCACGGCATCGAAAACAGCACCTTTCTAATTGAGGCCCAAGATCGCCACCAGCAGCCTGCGCCACTGGTGCTGACGATCTTCGAAACCCTGGACCACGATGCACTCGCCCCCTATCTGGTGTTGCTGGGCCACCTGGCGGAACAGGGTCTGCCGGTGCCCGCACCACTGACGGATCATCACGGCCAGGACCAGATCACTGTCGCCGGCAAGCCGGCGGTGCTGATGCCGCGCCTGCCCGGCGAGCACGATTTCGCCGTGGATCTGGACCGCTGCCGGCAGGTGGGCGCGCTGCTGGCCCGACTGCACCGCTGTGATACCGGCGCTCTGCTGGCGCTGCCCGATGAACGTCGGCGGCTGGAGACGCTGGCCACCCAGCTGAACCAGCTGCCGGACGATCACCGCGAGGGGGCCAGGGCGCTATTGAGCGACTGGCAGGCACGACCCGCCGGCACCACCCTGATCCACGGCGACCTGTTCCGCGACAATCTGCTGTGGCAACAGGGCCGCATCAGCGCCCTGCTGGATTTCTACAACGCCTGCCTGGATTACCCGGAATACGATCTGGCGGTGACCCTTAACGACTGGTGCGTGGACAGCAACGGTAAACCGGTGGCGGCACGGGAACAGGCGTTGCTGGAAGGCTATCGCGAACACGGCGGTCAGCTGGACGACAGCCTGTTACTGGAGGCGCTGGCGGTGGCTGCACTGCGCTTCTGGCTGTCGCGGCTGGCAGGGCCGGTGTCCGAGTATAGCGAGGGGCAAGGCAGCAAGGACCCGGAAGAGTTTGCGCGGATTTTTCAGTGGCGGATTGGGGCGTTGGCGGGGTAGGGGGAAGCCGTAAGCTACGAGCCTCTAGCTTCTAGCTGCGACGCGAAGAAAGCGTCTTGGTAACGATTTGCTTGTTCACTCCGCGCTGATGTTCTCTATAAAACACGAAAAAACCGCGCCCGGAGGGTGCGGTTTTTTCGTAGCTCGTAGCTCGTAGCTCGTAGCTTATTCCGATCCGGACAGGATCAGATGATTCAGGTGCGCCAAGTACTCTTCTTCCCGCCACAGCCAGTCATAGGCCGGGCAGGCCAGCGAGGTGGGGGTCATGGATTCCACGCCTTGGGTGAGGGCGCTGACTACCATCATCTCGTGCAGATCGGCCCAGCCGGTGGGCAGGCGACGCAGATGGCGTGGTTGGCGAACGAAGCCTTCACCGATCACCGGCTGCAGGCGCCGCAGGCGGGTAAAGGCCATGCGCCGCTGCAACTGGTCTTCCATGCGCCGCTGCCAGTGCATACCGCCGGCATCCAGCAATAACTGCTTCACCGGGCTGGCCAGGCGCCGGGCCAGGCCGGTCATGGGTACGGCCTCGCCGCTGGCCAGTCGATAGCGCGGATCATCATCCAGCCACAGGCTGAAATCGAGAAAATCCAGCTCACTGGTATCCAGTTGCCGCAATTGCTCGCTGATCTGGGTGGTGGTGCTCAGCCCGATGGGCACGCCGGGAAACAGGGCATGCAGGGCGCGGGGAATATCCAGCAGATACGCTTCGATGCGCTCGGCGGCGCTGGCGGACCAGCGCGGCGGCAAAGGCCGATCCGGGGATCGGTTGAACACCCGGCGGGTAACACCGTGAGCATAGGGCTGCGCGGGAAAATGATGACAGAAATCCACCCCTGCCACGTCATCCAGATAACCCCATTCCTCCACCAGGGCCAGGGTATCGCTCCACACAGTGACGAAGTCTTCGGGGCGTCGCACGAAGGAACGGCGGGCGCGGCTGTCGTCCACAAAACGGCTGCTGAACCACACCTTCAGGCCACGCTCGTGGGCGGATTGCAGCAGTTGCTGCAGGCTGTGGCGAATCTTCACTTCCACAGGGTCGTGACCCGGTGCCTGCAGTTCGCAACGATCCAGGTGGACGCCGTTTTCCGGGCAGGCAATCAGGTGCGGGCAGGGGTCCAGGCGCAGGGCATTGAAACCGCGTTGCTGGGTTTCATCGAGCACTTTTTCCAGCGACGCAAAGGCGCCGTGACGAGAATCACGGTCCAGCAGCCAGGAGAGGTCCCAGCAGGCCATTGCGATAGGTTTACTTTGCTGTGCCATTCAGGCCCTGCACCCGTTTCAGATTAAGCGCTCCAGCATACCGGTTTCCGGGACGGCCTCAATGGCCCTGAGTCCACCGGGTAATTTTTGACCCGCCTTGACACTTGATGGCGCTCACAAGCCGGTTTCCCCCCGGGTGAGGGAGCGCTATGATCGGGTTATGAAAAAAATACTGATTGCCCTGTTAATGGCCCCGGGCCTGGTCGTGGCCGCGGAACAATTGCCTGACTCCGCGCCACCGGACAACGATGCTCCAAAAACCCGGGAGCAGGTTCCCGCTCAGCCGCTGGACGGCAAAGAGTTGGAGGCCATGTATCTGGAATCACCACGGGAACTGGATACCAGTGATGAAAGCCGGGGCATGAATGCGGTCAGCCCGGAGGGTCGTTACCTGGAAGACGAACAGCAGGAGTTTCGCCAACGGCAGGCAGAAAACGTGCGCCCTCCGGAGCTACGCGACAATGCTCCACCCCCACCGCCACCCACGTTGATTCCGATTCGGGAGCTTTAGCAGCTGCGAGTGGCGAGCGGCGCGAACCGAGCTTGGCGAGGCGACAAGCTCAGGAACTACCCGCCATTACTTTCTGAAACCTGTCGAGCGCTGATATTCCTGATCGCCCTACGGGCGATTTCCGCGCAAGCGCGGTTCGCACCTCAAGCGGTGCTCCTACAGCGACTTCGAAGAAGGCTCGGAGCTTGAGGAACTTGCGGACCTTTCCCTACCCTACGAGCGTAGCTCGTAGCTTCAGCCCGCCCCCGCCTGCAGGCACGCTTTAAACCCTTCCACCAACCGGTCTCGCCAGGTCAGATAATCCAGCTCCGGATAGTCCCGGCCCAGCGGGTCCAGGGGGTGTATCTGGCAATCCGGACACAGGCGGGTGATCAGGGCGGCGCGGGCTTCCGGTTCGCGGATGGCGCAACGCACCTGCTGGTCGCGGATCTGGCTGGCCAGCTCGACAAAACGACGGCTGCCCGGCCCCGCATCCAGTTGCCGGGACACCACCAGCGGCTCCGCCAGCCCCAGTGTCTCGGTGAGATAGCCCCAGGGGTGGTGGTAGCTGAGCCAGGGAATGTCGCTCAACCCGGCCAGTGCCTGGTGATGATGACCCTGACGGGTGGTGGCGGCCTGCTGCCAGCGGTCCGGCTCGCCCTGATTCAGCCCCTGCGGGTAACGCTGTGCCAGCGCCCCGGCCAGCAACATCATGTTGTCCAGGGACAGCCACAGGTGCGGGTCCAGGGTGGCGTCGCCGTGGTCCGAATCATGGTGCTCGTGGTCATGGTCATGATCCCCTTCCCGGCGATGGACGCCTTCCAGCTCCAGCAGGGCCAGGGTAGGGCCCTGCCGACGCGCTACCAGGGGTGCCAGCGGCGCCTCCACCGTCTCGCCCAGCCACACCAGCAGATCCGCCTGCTGCACCAGCATGGCCTGCCGCGGAGACAGGGCCAGCTGATGGGGGTTCTGGTTGGCCTGCAACAGGGTCACCACCTGCACCTGGTCGCCATAAAGCCCGCGCAGCACCTTGGCCAACGGCTCCACACTGGCGACCAGAGTCTGGCTCATTGCTTGGGCACTGAGCATCATCAACATTACCAACCACAAACTGCGCATCACTTCCTCGTATAGCACCCTGTAGGAGCGTCGCTGGCGGCGCGACAACCCAAAACCTGAAAAGCGGTATTTACCACAGAGGGCACCGAGATCACTAAGGAAAAACAAAAGGGGTTCTCTCTGTGTGCTCTGTGCCCTCTGTGGTGAAATGGCTTTTGATCCTGGTTTCTGATCGCGCCGCCAGCTGCGTTCCTACAGAAAGCCTGCTTCGTGCAGGCGAAAGGCCGGCAGTATATCATTGCGCCTTTGTTCTTCGGGCCCTTTTGCTATGTCGGAACCTCTGGTCAATGTACAGGCGGTGTCAGTCACCCTGGGTGGCAACAGCGTGCTGTCCGAGGTGAGCCTGGCCCTTGCCCCCGGGCGCATCACCACCCTGATCGGCCCCAATGGCGCTGGCAAAAGCACTCTGGCGCGGGTAGTGCTGGGCCTGGTCACGCCGTCCAGCGGCTCGGTGAACCGTCGCAAGGGGCTGCGGGTGGGCTATATGCCCCAGCACATCAAGATCGACGACAGCCTGCCGCTCACCGTGGACCGGTTCCTGTGGCTGGCCGCTCCCGGCCCCACGTCCGCCCGGCGGGCGGCGCTGGAGCAGGCCGGCGTAGCCCATCTGCGTCGCCGCGCGGTGCAGCAGCTGTCCGGCGGTGAGATGCAACGAGTGCTGCTCGCCCGAGCGCTGCTGCGCAAGCCCGACCTGCTGGTGCTGGACGAGCCAGCCCAGGGGGTGGATGTGGCCGGGCAGAATGCCCTCTACGGACTGCTCAAGTCGGTCCGCGATGACCTGGGCTGCGCCATCCTGCTGATTTCCCACGACCTACATCTGGTGATGGCGGCCACCGACGAGGTGATCTGCCTGCAGCGCCATGTGTGCTGTTCCGGCAGCCCGGAATCGGTGAGCCGGGACCCGGCCTACCACGAACTGTTCGGCCCCGGTGCCGGCACCCCCAACCTGGCGCTCTACACCCACGATCATGATCACGACCATGATCTGCACGGCGACGCCCAGCCGGGCCATCAACACGACGGGAATTGCCACCATGATTGAGCTGTTGTTGCCGCCGCTGTTCGCCGGCCTGGCCGTGGCCCTGGTTTCCGGCCCTATGGGCGCCTTCGTGGTCTGGCGGCGCATGGCCTTCTTCGGTGACACCCTGGCCCACGGCGCCCTGCTTGGCGCGGCGCTTGGCCTGGCACTGGATATCAGCCTGTACCTGGCGGTGGTGGCCGTGTGCCTGGGCCTGGCTGGCGCCCTCACTGCGCTGCAGCACCAGCAACAACTGGCCAGCGATACGCTACTCGGCATCGTCGCCCATACCACCCTGGCTCTGGGGGTGATTGCCATCAGCTTGCAAGAGGGCATCCAGGTGGACCTGTTTGCCTACCTGTTCGGTGACCTGCTGGCGGTGGGCTGGCAGGATGCGCTGGCCCTGTGGGCCGGTGCCATCCTGATTCTGCTGCTGATGCTGTGGCAATGGCGGTCGCTGTTGAGCATCACCGTCAGCGAGGAGCTGGCCCAGGTGGAAGGGGTGGCGGTGCAGCGCACCCGGCTGCTGCTGATGCTGTTGCTGGCCCTGCTGATCGCCGGGGCCATCCGCACCGTGGGGGTACTGCTGATCACCTCCCTGCTGGTAATCCCCGCCGCCAGTGCCCGCCGGCTGACCCATACCCCGGCGCAGATGGCCGCGGTGGCCAGTGTACTGGGCACCCTGTCAGTGCTGGCCGGGCTGGCGGTGAGCTGGTTTGCCAACACCCCGGTGGGACCCTCCATTGTGGTCGCCGCCAGTAGTGTGTTTGTGCTGACGTTGTTGCGGAAACCGGCCTGACGGTTTCTCTCTGTAGGAGCACCTCTTGAGGTGCGAACCGGAGCCATAGCGAGGGGGTCGGGTTTCTATCTAAACCTGTCGAGCCCTGAGATTCCTGATTGCCCTGCGGGCAATTTCTGCGTTTACACGCGGTTCGCCCCCTGGAAGGGAACTCCTACAGCGATCTGTTAGAACGGTTTGTGGAGTGTGAATGAGTTTGTCCTTTAACCGCCGCATCTGGATGCTGGCATGGCCGCTGTTGCTGTCCAACCTGACCGCACCGTTGCTGGGTCTGGTGGACACCGCCGTGGTGGGGCACCTGGATCATCCGCGTTATCTGGCGGCGGTGGCGCTGGGTGGCAACTTCTTCATGTTCCTGTATTTCTCGTTCAACTTCCTGCGCATGGGCACCACCGGCTTTGCCTCCCAGGCGCGGGGCGGCGAGAAGGACACCCGGGTGGTGTTACTGCGCGGCCTGTTGTTATCCACCGGGCTGGGGCTGGCGCTGATTGCCCTGTCACCACTGCTGCGGGAAACCGGCCTGTGGCTGCTGGGCGGCAGTGATGATGTTCAGGGTCTGGCCGGCGACTACATCAACATTCGCATTCTTGGCGCCCCGGCCGCGCTGGCCAATTTCGCCCTGATCGGCTTCGCCATCGGCACCCATAACACCCGGGTGCCACTGAAGATGACGGTGCTGATGCACAGCACCAATGCCCTGCTGGACATTCTGCTGGTGCAGGTCTGGCATCTGGATGTGCGCGGGGTAGCCATTGCCAGTGCCACCGCGGAATACGTGGGACTGGCCGGCGGCCTGTTCTGGCTACGCGGCGCCCTGCGTCCACCGGCACGGCAGGAACGACTGTGGCAGCCACACGCCATCTTGGCATTGATGGCGGTGAACCGGGATATCTTTCTGCGCAGCCTTGCTCTGCTCAGCTGCTTCTTTTTCTTCGCCGCCCAGGGCGCGCGGCTGGGTGACGCGGTACTGGCCGCCAATGCGGTGCTGATCACTTTCCTGCTGCTGCTCAGTAACCTGCTCGACGGCTTTGCCAACGCAGCAGAAGCCCTGGTGGGCGAGGCCCACGGCAGAAACGATCGCCAGGCCCTGGGCCAGGCCATTAGCGCCACCGGGCGCTGGACTGTGGCCTGTGCGGCACTCGGTCTACTGGCCTTCAGTCTCGGCGGTGTGCCGCTGATTCATCTGCTCACCGACCTGCCTGATATCCGCGACACTGCCATCACCTATCTGCCGTGGATGCTGCTGTTACCACTCACCGCCAGTGCCGGCTTCTGGCTGGACGGCATTTTCGTGGGCGCCACCTGGGGCGCCGCCATGCGTAACACCATGCTGGTGGCAGTGGGGATCTTCTTTGTGCTCTGGGCACTGACCCGGGGCTGGGACAACCACGGCCTATGGCTGGCCATGAACGGCTTTATGGCCGGGCGGGGAATATTGATGGGTTGGGTGCTGAAAAAACGACTTGCAACACCCGGCTATCAGCGGCAATCGTGACAGGTACTTGAAAACTCACTACTGGATAGTCTGGGTAGACCGTGCACAGTAGCGTTTAGCCGTTTCGCCTCCGGCACTACGAACCTTTTTCAAACAAGCGCTGTAGCTATTGCGTGGAATGACCTGCAAAGACTGATCCCGAACCACCACTTCATAGGTGTGTGTGGGGTTGATCTGACCACTCTTATCCCAGCCGCTGAAGTCCTGACGACCCAGAGCACAGGTATAACTGAGGCTGTAGGTAAAGCCGCGCACCGCATTGGTGATGTGGGAATAGACCTGCCACTTGCCATTGCGGCCGTACATCATTTCCCGCTTGCAGCTTTTCAGATCAGTGATGACGTCATCCTGAAAGAACACGACCTGATTGTAGGTAGTACCATCCAGATCGAACCGTGCTACCAGGTATACTTTCTCATCCTCCTCCGCCAGTACAGGCTGAAAAAACGCCGCCAATCCCGTCACTATTACTGCAGCCAGCGCCCCCGAAATTCCTTTTTTCATCAATATTCCATCTATTTTTATTGAAGGCACAAACCTTAGCGAACTCAGCCAAGGGCTGCCAGCGGCATCGATAAACGCAAAACCGCCCCGACTAGCGGAGCGGCTTTACGAGCGTGGAGTGCCGGGTCCTGCCATCGACAGAGATGAATTGCAGGACTTCAGCTGCGTTTGACTAACGCTTCAGCGCCCCATCCTTGTCCAGCTGCGAGACGATGCTCTTGGCGTAGCCCTTGGCGCCATTCTTCAGGCTATCCGGGTTCATGCTACGCGACTGGGCCTGCCACACCGGGCGCTTGCGTTCCACGCTGTAGACCTGGGTCTGCAGGTAATAGTCCTTGGCGTTGTGATAGTAACCGGGCTGATAGATCGCGCCGTAGCTGTGGCCCACATAGGGGCCGTAGCCCAGGTAAGCTGGCGCCGAGGGCATCGGCACATAGTCGACCTGAGGCGGCACATACTCGGAGCGTTCTTCGACCTTCAGCAACGACACCACCATAACGCCGTCGGCGCCGCTGGCCTTGACCGCAGCCTCGACCTGGGCACGGTAGGCATCCCGTTCTACCTCTCGCTCACCCAGGGTCTCATTGGCCAGCGAGGCTTCAACAGCCCGATGATTCAGGCTTTTGCGCACCTGATTTTCAGCCGTGGCGGCCACCGCAGGGTCATCTGCCAGCACCAGCACATACAGGTGCCGGAAGGTAGGATAAGATTCACCGGTTTTGGTCTGCCAGGTGGAATGGGTTTCGGTGGTGGTGGCACAGGCGGTCAGTAGCAGGAGCATACTGGCGATAACCAACAGGGGATTGCGTCGCATGTCAGGTCCTTTTGAAGAGAGGCATTGGCATCGGGCGCATGAGTCAACGCCCACAGGATCAAGTTCAAGGATTTTTATAACAGACCCAAAACGAACAAGCGATACCCGGCTATTTTTGTTTTGACGCCCAGATGGCCAGTTTGTGCTGAATTGACGGCTGGGACACTTGATCTTCCGGCAACGGCTGAATCACCTTGTCATGCACCAGCAGGCGATAGATGTACTCGAGCTTTTCCGACGCAGAGTCGGTGGCCTCGAACTCCACCACACCCCGCTTTTCGGCATAATCTACCCCCAGCGTAATGGCTTTCTTTACCAGTTCTTTTTCGTTTTTGAGTTTTTTCATCACCATTCCCTGTATCGGTTCATCCCCAGCGTACTGGATGATTTGGCTTTACCAAAGGGAAAAGCGAGAGCTATTGGGCACCCGCCTATTTTATAGCCCAGCTATTGAAGAAAAGATTTCAGCTCCTACAAGAACCCATCAGCCTTACCCGTTTCAGGAAACTGAAGCTGCTCAAAAACCGGCAATAGAGTTTCGCCAAAGGCCTGCAGCTCAGGATTAGAGGCCTGAATACCCAGCGCTCTCACAGCGCCGCTGCCATCAACTGAGATAGACAAAACAGCCACACCTCATCGTAATACAACCACTAAGGTTTGATGGTTTCTGCTCTTGGCAGTACCGCTTTATCCTTGACTACACAGTTACGGAGTTCCGCTTCCTTATTTATCAGGCTTGCCAGCCAATCTCTATTCGTGACTCCATTGCGCTTTTTATCAAGATAAGGCTGAAAATCTTCATGCACAGGGGATTGATCTTCAAAGCAGATAGGCGCATGCACATCCAGATTTTTTGCTTCTTCCTTGGTGGGAGACACCGAGACATGGGCTCGAAACAAATCGGCAACAGCAGAGAAAAACGCTTCATTCGAGAAGTCGCTTTCAGTGATAGAAACGCGCTCTAACTTTCCTTCTGCATTGAATACAAGATGGTATTTAGCACAGCCTTGTTCGAGAATGGTATTGGCATGACACCGATAGAGCTGCCCCATCATCGGCACAATTTCCCTGATGGCAGTATCAGCTTCAGCAACTCGCTGCTTCTCCGACGCCTGACCAAGCAAGGGAAATAACGTAACCAGCACTGCTACCGTACTAATCTTTTTCATCACATCCTTGTCATGAAAAGCTGAGGGTTATTTTTTCTTGCCGCCAGGCATGATGAACTTCATCAAGGTCATGAACCACATCAGCTGGCCCGGGTCGCCTTCGATCTTGATATCGCCGGCCTGCATCCCTTCCATGAAAGCCATCTGGTTTTTGCCGGCCACCTGCAGGGTGCGGAAAGCGTAGTTGGCGTCCTTGAAATTCAGGGTGACGGTAGGCTGACCATGCAGGCCACCTTTCGACACCACCTTGCCCGGCGTGAAATGAAAGCTGCGCGCCGGCTTGCCGTTAAAGGTACGCCACTGCATCACCACGTCGCGGTTTTCCAACTGCTTGCGAAAGCCCGCATCACGCCAGGCCAGCCAGCGCAGACGCCAGCCGAGGATCAGCAAAACCAGTGCAAATTTCATGGGCGTTCCTTTGTTGGGTTGCCGATTGCAGGAGCCTGCCTGGCGGTTCGCCATGCGAGCATAGCTCCTACGGCGGGCCGCCGTTAGGGCATCAACGGAGGCAGTTCCTTGTTGAGCTTCATTTTCTCTTTCACCGCATCACCGGTGAGCGCGTAGCCCTGCAGGCTGCCATCCTTGCCACGGAACAGGGCCTGGACGTTGTTGCCGTCTTCCTGGATTTCCCATTCGCCGTTGTCGGCATCTGCCGGCGGGCACACCACCACCGGGCAGGCCGGGGTCTTGATGGTGACCGGCATGACACCGTAGCTCACTGCAGTGGTTTCACCGGCCAGGGTCTTGGCCAGGGCACGGGCGGAGGCCATCAGCGGCAGCACGTAGGGCAGCACGTGACCCTGCACTTCAGCGCAGTCGCCCAGGGCGTAGATATCCTCAGCGCTGGTCTGCAGAGTCTTATCGGTGATGATGCCACGGTTGATGGCCAGGCCGGCTTCCTTGGCCAGGGCAATACGCGGACGCAGGCCGATAGCGGACAGCACCACGTCGGACTCGATACGGGTGCCGTCGGACAGCTCGGTGATCAGCTGATTGTTATCACCGTGGTTCACCGCCTGGGCCAGAGGACCAAACTGGAAGGTCACGCCCAGATCCGCCAGACCCCGGCCGACTGCCGCAGATGCCGGCTCGGGCAGTAGCAGCGGCAGGCAGCGCCCCTGGGGCTCCACCAGAGTCACCTCATAACCACCGTTGGACAGATCGTTGGCAAATTCACAGCCGATCAGGCCACCACCCAGAATGGTGACTTTCTTTGCCCCCTTCAGGGCGGTGCGGAATTTGCCGTAGTCCATCAGATCGTTGACGGAGAACACATCGCCCACAGCATCGCCTTCCAGCGGCGGGGTCCAGGTATCAGCCCCCAACGCCAGCACCAGCTTGCTGTAGTCCAGGTGGTCGTCCGGCAGCAGTACACGCTTGCCGGAGGGGTCGATTTCCGCCACATGCACGTCGGTGCGCACTTCCACATTGAACTGCTCGGCAACCTTTTCCGGCGTGGCCATGCACAGGTCATCAGCGGTTTTTTCCTTGGTAAAACCGGCGGACAGCATGGGCTTGGAATAGTTACGGCCGTCGTCGCTGGTGATCACAACGATGGGCGTTTCCTTGTCCAGCTTGCGGAATTCCTTGACGGTATTAAAGCCGGCAAGGCCGGAACCGATGATGACGATAGGTTGCATGAACAGTCCTTAATTAATCAGTGAACGGGCGGAATGACTGTGTGGCCAGAGCGTAACGGCTCAGATTTCCACCATTTCGAAATCGTCCTTGCCCACGCCACAATCCGGGCAGACCCAGTCTTCCGGCACATCATCCCAGGCCGTACCGGGGGCAATACCCTCATCGGGCAGACCTTCGGCTTCGTCATAGATGAAACCGCACACTACGCATTCCCACTTCTTCATCGTGAACCTCGTCGAATTGGAGTAAGTACTCGCTTACTCTGCTACATACAGGGTGTATCTCGGGGGGCGATAACCTATCGGCGCACGCCCGAAAAATCAATGACATTGGGCACTGGCACGCATTGGCGCCGGGGTCCATTTGCCTGGCCCAAGGCCATTATCGCTTGCCGGCAAGCGCTCGCAGACCGGCGCGCTGCTGACTTGCCCTGAGTCACTGCTTGCGCCATAGTCCTGCGGCCTGCGATGTTGAGAGACCCATGCTGCCTGCCGCCCTGCATCCTGACAGCCTTTGGCGCCCGCTGGAACAGCTGGTGCTGCCGCCCCGTATCCGTGAGTGGATGGCGGATCCGGCGTCCCTGACCCTGCGTCTGAAGCGCCACGGCCAGTTCCGGGTGGAGCCTGGCTACCACGCCATCAGCTTTCCCCGAGCCGACGAACGGCAACTGCTGGACCTGGCTCCCCGGCGGGCGGCACTGATCCGCGAGGTCACTCTGCTGCTGGACGACACCCCGGTGGTGGCCGCCCGCAGCGTTCTGCCCCTGACCAGCCTCACCGGCGCCAATCGCTCCCTGGGCCATATGGGTAGCCGCTCCCTGGGCCTGGAACTCTACAAACGCCCCACCTGCCTGCGCGACCAGGTCTGGGCTCGCCTTGGAAGCCCTGCAGAAGCCATGCCAGTGTGCTGGGGGCGCCAGTCCCGTTTCATCAAACGCGGTGAGCCGTTGCTGGTAGCAGAATACTTTCTGCCGGCACTGTGGGAGAAGGTGGGCGCTACTAGCGTTTCTTCACTGCTGTAGGAGCACCTCTTGAGGTGCGAACCGAGCGTAGCGAGGAAATGGTTTTCACCGCAGTCACCCTGCCTGGAGGGAGAGTCGGTTCAAATCTGAGAGTTATCGCGACCATTCGAGGCTTCGCACCTCAAGAGGTGCTCCTACAAGGCGCCTTGAAACTTTCCACTTTCAACTTGAAACTTAACCCCGCCCCTGACAACCGGATGTCCCATGTTTGCCTTCGTTGAACAGCGCTACCCCCAAGCCTGGCCCTATATACAGCTGATGCGACTGGATCGCCCCATCGGTACGCTGCTGCTGCTGTGGCCCACCCTGTGGGCGGTGTGGATTGCCGGTAATGGCACGCCGAGCCTGAAAACCGTGCTGATCTTCATTCTCGGGGTGATCATCATGCGTGCCGCCGGCTGCGTGATTAACGACTTTGCCGACCGGGATTTCGATGGTGACGTGGAACGCACCAAAGGTCGCCCACTGGCCACCGGTGCCATCAGCGCCAAGAAAGCCCTGGCCCTGTTCTGTGGACTGGGGCTGCTGGCCTTTGTGCTGGTGCTGTTCCTCAACGAGCTGACCTTCTGGTTGTCCTTCGGTGGCCTCGGGCTTGCTGTTCTTTACCCCTTCACCAAACGCTTCACCTTCATGCCGCAACTGTTTCTGGGCGCCGCCTTCAGCTGGGCCATCCCCATGGCATTTGCCGCCGAAACCGGGGCAGTGCCGGAAATCGCCTGGCTATTGTATGTGGCCAACCTGGTGTGGACTGTGGCCTACGACACCGAATACGCCATGTGCGACCGGGAAGACGACCTGAAACTGGGCATCAAGAGCACCGCCATCCTGTTCGGCGATGCGGACCGGCTGATGATCGCCATCCTCCAGGGTCTGACTCTGCTGGCGCTGATCATGGTGGGACAACGGCTGGACTTCTCTTGGCCCTGGTACGTGGGCCTGGGCGGCATGACCCTGAGCTTCCTGTTCCAGCACAGTCTGATCCGCTACCGGGAACGCTGGCCCAGCTTCCACGCTTTTCTCAATAACCACTGGGCCGGAGCGTGCGTGTTTGTCGGGTTATATTTCCAGTATCTTTGAGTGGCAAGCTACAAGCTTCGAGTTGCAACGCGACATAGGGTAATGCCACTCGTTAGCCGTGATGACCCGCGCTGAGATTTTTTCTGTTTTTCCTCAGCAGCGCGAAGTGCCGTATCCATCCATCGGCACATGCCCTGAATTGGTGTTATAGCTCGCCTCTTGCTTTTCCCCCAAAAATCCGCCCAACTTGTCATACGAATGTCACAAAAAAGCAATCTAATAGGGCAACATAGATAGACAGGCAAGGAAGGAAAGCCATGTCCCGTAACCGTATTTTGATTGTTGACGACGAGCCCGCTATTCGGGAAATGGTGGCCGTTGCCTTGGAGCTGGCTGATTTTGATGTGCTGGAGGCAGAAAATGCCCAGCGCGGCCACGAAATTATTGTCGATGAACGCCCGGATCTGGTGCTGCTGGACTGGATGCTGCCGTCGATCACCGGCATTGAGCTGGCCCGCCGCCTCAAGCGTGATGAGACCACCAACGAGATCCCCATCATCATGCTCACCGCCAAGAGCGAAGAGGACAACAAGATCCAGGGCCTGGATGTGGGCGCCGACGACTACATCACCAAGCCATTTTCCACCCGCGAGCTGATTTCCCGCATCAAGGCGGTACTGCGCCGGGCTTCCAGCACGGCGGCGGACAAGGCCATTGAAGTGGAAGGTCTCTGCCTGGATCCGGTCAGCCACCGCATCAGCGCCGACGACGAGCCCGTGGACATGGGCCCGACGGAATACCGTCTGCTGGAATTCTTCATGAGCCACCAGGAACGGGCCTACTCGCGCACCCAGTTACTGGATCAGGTGTGGGGCGCCAACGTGTATGTGGAAGACCGCACCATTGATGTGCATATCCGTCGCCTGCGCAAGGCCCTGGCCCCCTTCGGCTACGACCGTTTTATCCAGACGGTACGCGGCACCGGCTACCGTTTTTCAGTAAAATCCGCCAAGGCAGGCTGAACCGATCCGGTCTGCGCTACGCATTGCGCGCAATCAGAAGAGGTGGTGCAATGCGAGTCGGTTACGATTAATGCACCCACGTAGCCGCAACGGGGCGGTGGAAGCGAGATCATGAAAGCCAGTCTGGCCAAGGAAGTAAATCGCATTGTCGGCCTGTTACTGCTGGCCGCTCTGGCGGCGTTAGCGGTGGGCAACATCTGGCCACTGCTGGCAGGCATGCTGGGCTATATCATCTGGAGCACCCGGCAGTTGTTTGGCCTGTACAGCTGGCTGGTGCGCGATGACCATACCGAGCCACCGGACAGCACCGGCCTCTGGGGCGAGTTCTACACTCGCCTTGAACACCTTTTCCAGAAAGAACGCCGCGCCCAGGAAAACCTGCAAGGCATCATTCACCGCGCCCAACAATCAGTGAATGCCCTGGAAGATGTGGTCATCCTCATCGATCAACACGGCTACCTGGAGTACTGGAACCAGGCCGCAGAACACTATATGGGTTTCAATGCCCGCCAGGACCTGGGCCAACCGCTCACCAACCTGATCCGCCATCCGAAATTTACCGAATACCTTAGCCAGGGAGATTTTCGTGACGCCCTGGAAATTCCCTCGCCGGTAGACGACAACCGCATCCTGCAATTTCGCGTCACCGAGTTTGGTGTGGGCGAACAGTTGATGATGGCCCGGGACGTGACCCGGCTCCATCACCTGGAACAGATGCGCAAGGATTTCGTGGCCAACGTGAGCCACGAACTGAAAACCCCGCTGACCGTGCTCAAGGGTTACCTTGAAACCCTGCTTGATACCGTACCGGAAGAACAGTCGCGCCTGCGCCGGGCGCTCACCCAGATGGACAACCAGTCCAACCGCATGGAAGCTCTGGTCTCGGATCTGCTGTTGTTGGCCCGACTGGAAGGCACCGACGCGGACAACCTGAGCCAGGCGGTACCGGTCCACGGCATGCTCAAACGCATGCGCGAAAATGCCCTCGCACTCAGCGCCGACAAGGCCCACAGCATCGAGCTGGACGTGACCGAAGAGGCCCGCCTGATCGCCAACCCGGCAGAGCTGGAAAGCGCGTTCGGCAACCTGATCACCAATGCGGTGAAATACACTCCCGCCGGTGGCCAGATCCAGATTCGCTGGTGGCAGGATGAACGCGGCGCGCATCTGGCAGTGAGCGACAACGGCGTCGGCATTGATCCGGCCCACATTCCGCGCCTCACCGAACGCTTCTATCGCCCGGATAACAGCCGCGTCACCGAGACCGGCGGCACCGGTCTGGGCCTGGCCATCGTCAAGCACGTGATGATCCGCCACAACGGCAAACTGGAAATCAAGAGCGAACTGGGCAAGGGCAGCGTCTTTACCTGTCATTTCCCGGCGGATCGGTTGGTGAGTAAACCCACGGCGGTGGCGGGGTAAAAAGCCAGCGTAGGAGCGCCGCTTGAGGCGCGAACCGAGCGAGCGAGGCAGCAACCCAAAGGCGATGTCCTCGCCGAGGCTCGGTTCGCGCCTCAAGCGGCGCTCCTACAGCTGCCTCTAGCCACAACGAACAAACGGCGATGCCCATGAAAAAAATCTGCGTCTATTGCGGCTCCAGCCCCGGTGAGGGAAACGACTATATTCAAGCCGCTGAGGGTCTCGCCAAAGAATTGGTTGCCCGCAACCTTGGCCTTGTCTATGGCGGGGCCAGCGTGGGCGTCATGGGAGCCATCGCCAATGCGGTCATGCAGCAGGGCGGTGAAGTGATCGGCATTATTCCTGATGCATTAATGCGCAAGGAGATCGGCAACGATCACCTCACCGAATTGCGTGTGGTGGGTTCCATGCACGAGCGCAAGGCTGCCATGGCTGATTGTTCTGACGGCTTTATCGCCTTGCCCGGCGGCATGGGTACGCTGGAGGAAATTTTTGAAATTCTTACCTGGGCGCAACTGGGCTTTCACCACAAACCCTGCGCCCTGTTAAACGTGAACGGCTATTACAACCACCTGATCACCTTTCTCGACCACGCGGTAAGCCAGGGTTTTCTGCGCCAGGAGCACAGAGACCTGCTACAGGTTCACGACACACCGGCAAGCCTTCTGGACAGCTTCGCAGATTATCAGGCGCCGGAAGTGACCAAGTGGATTCGCCGCGAAGAGCAGCTCTGATTTTTCTCTGCAAGGCCTATATGGTGCAGTTCGCCTTAGGCTCAATGGCACCCTACGTCCGAATCTTGTGTAGGGTGCACTGAGCCTAAGGCGAACTGCACCATCAACACCCCATCAATCAGGCACCTTATCGACCTTCCCTTCCGATCCGCCAGCCCAATCCACCGCATAGACACCACGCCGAACCCAATGATGGAAGGTGGAATAGGGCCAATCCTGCACCCGTGAAACCAGGCCATGCTTTACCGGATTGATATGCACATAATCCATATGCGCCCGATAATCCTGTTCATCGCGAATGCAGTGCTCCCAAAAACGGCGCTGCCAGATAGCTCTTTCCTCACGCTTTATGCGCGATGGATTACGATGCTCCAGATGAGGTATTTTTCGAGAGAAAGTGGACTTGATGAGTCGCCAGCGACGAATGAAATCATCGTCTGCATCCGGCAACTGCAAGACGCAGTGAAGATGATCCGGTAGTACAACCCAGCCATGAATACGGAAAGGGTGAGCGCTTCTCACTTTGCGAACGGACTCTCGCAGTATATCCACATGACGGACGAGCAGATCGTTGTCGCCTCGCTGCTGCAGATTGACGGTAAAGAAATAGCAGCCCCCAGGCTGCCAGACACGGCGGTACATTGGCATCTTTTCACATCCTTGTGACAAGACATTGTGGGTATGGGGTTATGGTGCAGTTCGCCTTAGGCTCAATGGCACCCTACGCCTATGGCGAACTGCACCGTTTACTGCAGGGTGTCGGCCCAGGCCTGCAAGGCAGCCAGTTGTTTGCCGATCATTTCCTTCGTTGCTTCGTCCTGAAGGTCACCATTGTCATCGCACTTCTCATGGGCGGCGGAGACGAACACTTCCGGTTTGTTGAGCGGGTGCACATCAAGAAATACCAAGACCTGACGCAGGTGATACTGGCTGCGGCTGGAGCCCATGCCGCCCATGGAGGCGCCCATGATGGCGGCGGCCTTGCCGGCGAAGATGCCACCCGGGACCCGGGATAACCAGTCGATGGCATTTTTCAGTACACCGGGGATGGAATAGTTGTATTCCGGGGTGGCAAACAAGAAGGCATCCGCCGCTTTTACCTGTTCTGCCAGGGCAGTCACCGGAGCAGGGCGGTTGTCGCCATCGTCATCACCGTTATAGAGCGGGATATCACTGATGTCGGCGGCGATGATTTCCATTCCTGCCGGCGCCAATGCCTGGGCAGCACGGACCAAGCCGCGGTTGAAGGATTGCTCGCGCAGACTGCCCGCTATGGCCAGAACTTTCATGGTTTTTCTCCTTTCCAGGATCAATGACAACGCCCAGCTTCCCGGAAAATCACGGTGCCGGCAATCCTATCTGTGAAAGGGTTTGTATTTTTTAACAGACGCGATGAGACAAAGAATTTACAGTGGGATTTTCGGACTGAAGGAGAACAGCATGGACCTGCTACGCATTCTGATCGCTATCCTGCTTCCGCCACTGGGGGTGTTTCTACAGGAAGGCATTGGCAAGCATTTCTGGATCAATATTGTGCTGACTCTGCTGGGCTATATTCCCGGTATCGTGCATGCGGTCTGGGTGATCGCTTCACGCTAGAAAACAAAGAGCGAGAAGCGAGTTGCGAGTCGCGAAAACCTTAACCCCATAGAGGTGCTGCCTTTCGAAACTCGTTACTCGCCACTCGCTTCTAGGCCATCGTTATAGCAACGACGGTTCGGCGGTCAGGGTGCCATCGCGATAATCACTCAGGGCCTGGTTGATCTCGTCCTGGGTGTTCATCACGAAGGGGCCGTACTGGGCAATGGGCTCGCCAATGGGCTTGCCTGCCAGCAGCAACAGCCTGGCACCGTGATCACCGGCCACCAGAGAGACCTTATCACCGTCAGTGAAGGTGGCCAGGTGGTCGCTCTTTACCGCCTCGCCGGCAATGCTGACCTGACCTTCGAACAGGTACAGGAAAGCGTTATAGCCCTGTGTTAGTGGCACCGTCACCGTTTCATCGGCGCGCAATTTCACGTCCAAATAAAGCGGATCGGTACTGCCACCTTTTACCGGTGCACTGATCACCTGATTGCCGATGGTGACTTCACCGGCAATGGCTTTGATCTGACCGCCCTTAGGCAAATCCAGTCGTGGGATTTCGGTATCAGTAATATCCCGGTAGCCGGCCGCTTTCATTTTTTCTGCCGCCGGCAGGTTGATCCACAACTGGAAGCCACGCAGCAAACCATCCTGCTGTTGCGGCATTTCCTCGTGAATAATGCCGCGCCCTGCGGTCATCCACTGCACACCGCCCTGCTGCAAATCCCCTTCGTTACCCAGATGATCACGATGCTTCATGTGGCCTTCCATCAGGTAGGTCACCGTTTCAAAGCCGCGGTGCGGGTGCGGGGGAAGCCGGCAATGTAGTCGTCCGGATTATCGGAAGAGAACGCGTCCAGCATCAGGAAAGGATCCAGGCGCACCATAGGGTTGTAACCCAGTGCTCGCTTCAGGCGAACGCCGGCACCATCGGATGTATCCAGTGCGCGAATGGTGTTGAGAATTGTGCGTTCCATGGGAACCTCCTGCCTTGCGGCCCTGTGCTGTAGGAGCGGCGCTTGAGCCGCGAAGGTATCGGTTCGCGGCTCAAGCGCCGCTCCTACAGAGTTACTCAATAATCTCTCTTTCCCCCAGCCGTTCTCGACCGTGGGGTGAATGCCAGTCCAGCTCGGGCCCGATGGAGATAATCCCGTGGGGGTTCACCGTCGGGTGGCTGCGGAAATAGTGGTGGCGGATATGCGCCATATTCACTGTCTCCGCCACACCGGGCAGCTGGTAAATCTCTTTCAGAAACCCGTTCAGATTCGGGTAGTCCGCGATGCGCTTGCGATCACACTTGAAGTGGGTGACGTACACCGGATCGAACCGCACCAGGGTAGTCCACAAACGCAGGTCCGCTTCGGTGAGGGTGTTACCGACCAGATAGCGCTGCTCGCCAAGCCGCTGCTCGAGGGCATCCAGCTGCTCGAACAGGGTCACCACCGCCTCATCGTAGGCGTCCTGACTGGTGGCAAAACCGGCCTTGTAGACACCATTGTTCACGTCGTTGTAAACATGCTCATTGATGGCATCAATCTCCGCCCGCAACACTTCGGGATAGAAATTTCCCGGCGCCGCACCCAGACCGTCAAAGCTGATGTTGAGCATGCGGATGATTTCTGCGGACTCGTTACTGACAATGGTTTCGCGCTGCTTGTCCCACAGCACCGGCACGGTAACGCGGCCGGTATAGTTCTCATCCGCCTTCAGGTACAACTCATAGAGCTTGCTGAAGCCATACAGGGCATCACCATTGGCACCGTCAAAGTCATCGCGCAATTCCCAGCCATTCTCCAGCATGTGCGGATGCACCACAGACACGCCGATATGCTCCTGGAGACCTTTCAATGCCCGCACGATCAAGGTGCGGTGGGCCCAAGGGCAGGCGTAGGACACATACAGGTGGTAACGACCGCTTTCTGCCTGAAAGCCACTATCACCGCTGGAACCGGCACTGCCGTCAGCCGTGACCCAGTTGCGAAACTGGCTCTCGGAACGCTTGAAACGCCCACCGGTACTCTTGGTGTCGTACCACTTGTCCTGCCATTTACCATCGACCAGCAGCCCCATGATTGTCTCCCTGTTGCAGAATTCGCGTTTCATCGCAGGAGCCAGGCCGGGGCATGGTTCGCCATGCAAGCATAGCTCCTACAGCCTAGATCACTGCAGCGCTGCCCGCGCTTCGCCCATGGCCTTTTCTTTGCTGTCATCACCCATGTTAAGCCCTTCGGCAAACACGAAGGACAGATCGGTGATGCCCAGGAAGCCGAAGAACAACTTGATGTACGGGGTCACCGTATCGTTCTCGGTCCCGGCATACAGTCCACCCCGGGCGGCCAGCACGGTCACTGGCTTGTTATCCAGCAAGCCCTGCGGGCCGTTTTCCGTGTAGCGGAAAGTGATGCCGGCGCGAGCCACATGGTCGATCCAGCTTTTCAGCTGGCTGGGAATGCCGAAGTTGTACATGGGCAGTCCCAGCACCACCTGATCCGCCGCTTTGAGCTCCTCAATCAGCGCCAGGGAGAAATCGTCGACCGCCTGCTGGGCTTCACTGCGCTGGTCTGCCGGCGTAAAGAAGGCGCCGACACGCTCGCCGTCCAGGTGCGGGATAGGATCGGCGGAGAGATCCCGAACCACCACGGTGGCGTCAGGATGTTGCGCTTTCAGTCGCTCCACCTGCTCGTTGACCAGGGTGGAGGAATTGCCGTTGTCGCCGAAAACGCTGCTCTTGATAACCAGAATATTCATGACCCCAACTCCATATTGTTTCTGTGCCGGCCGGGTGTGCCGATGATTTGTTAACGATGAGACTATTGTGAATTCAGCAAATACGATATAAAACGGGATAAATTTGCACATTTAGCTCAGGAATTTCGATATGTCAGCCAAAATCAGCCTGGACCAGTGGCAAGCCCTGATCGCCGTGGTGGACGAGGGCGGTTACGCCAGCGCCGCAGAGGCCCTGGACAAGAGCCAGTCCGCCATCAGTTACGCGGTGCAGAAGATCGAGACCGAACTGGGTGTGCGTGCCTTTGCCCTGGAAGGCCGGCGGGCCAGGCTCACCGAGACCGGGCAAATGCTCTACCGCCAGGCCAAGGTGCTGGTGGAGGAGGCCAACCGCATCGAAAGCGCCGCCATACAGCTCAGCCAGGGCTGGGAACCGCTGGTGCGCGTGGCCGCTGATGCCCTGTTTCCACAGCATTGCATGCTCTCGGCCCTGGATGCGTTCGCCCAGCACAGCCCGCTGACCCGGGTGGAGTACACCGAGACAGTACTGTCCGGCTCCGATGAAGCCCTGCTGCGCAAGGAGGCCGATGTGGTGATCGGCGGACGGGTACCGCCGGGGTTCTTCGGTGATCAGCTGATGCGGGTACGTTTTGTGGCCGTGGCGGCGGCGGACCATCCGCTCAATCAGGCGGACAGCCTCACCCATGAGGATCTGCGTCAGCATCGGCAAATCGTGATTCGCGATTCCGGCAGCCGCCGCATTGATTCCGGCTGGCTGGGGGCCGAGCAACGCTGGACCGTGTCGCATCCTTCCACGCGTATTGCCGCCATTCGCCGCGGGCTGGGGTTTGCCTGGGTACCGGAATCAGAGATTGGCGATGGCCTGGAAAGCGGCGCGCTGAAGGTGCTGCCCCTGGAGGAGGGCGTGGAACGGCTGGTGGACCTGCATCTGATCTATGCGGACGGCCAGTATGCCGGCCAGGCGGCACGCTACCTGGGGGAACGGATCCGTGAAGCGGCGGCGGTTCCCTGCCCCGGGGTGACGGTGTCGTAGACGCTGACACCCCTTTGGGTTACGTAAGCAATAAGGGAACGCGAGCACAGCCGTTCGGGAGCGATACGTTACTGTTCAACCCGCGACTCCATGGGCCTGAGTATCAAATCCTGTAATGGCAGGGTCAGGCGGGTGTCGGTAAGGATGATGGGCAGCGCCCGGTTATCGGGCACCACCCGCGCCTCGAACACATTGGTGATCGGTGCGCTGACTTCCTTATCAAGATTGATGGCCGTGCGCAGCACGGTATCCACCGGCGGGTGGATGGTCTGGTTGAAACCCACCTGTACCGGACCGTCGTAAACGAAACGGATCTGCGTATCCACTGGCACTTTCAATGACACCGGCACCTCCAGCTTCAGGGGCAGCTCCCCTTCTATGGGCATGCGCGGCAGCCATTCGGAAATCAGTTTGGTGTCGCCTTCGATCGCCACCGTGGTCTCGATGGGAATCACATCCTCATACTCAATGGTCATGCGCAGGGGCACCATGGTGTCCAGGGCCAGGTTGGCCTTGTAGGTGCCTTTCAATGGTAGCGGCAAGGCATCGTGCTTGAAGGGGACATCCACTTCCACACGACCTCGCAGGGTGATGGCCGCTTCTTCCTCGGCGCGGGTCTGCACGATCAGGGTTTCCGGTAGATGCAGCAGCGCACGCTGGTCCTGCAGGCCGATGCCGATAACAATGCGGGTGTAGAGCACGAATCCCAACACCAGCCCCACCACGATCACAGCCAGGGCCACCCAGCCCCACAAAATCCAGCGCCCCATCAGGGCTGCTCCCCGTCCGGCGCTGTTATCCCAGCCTCGTCGCTCGCCCTGGCGTCATCTCCATCGCTGAATGACAGCCCCACTTCCCGCAGAGGCAACTTCAAATCCATTTCCGCAATCAGGGCATCTGCCGGCTCCAGAATGGTGGCGCTGGCCCGTAACCTGGAGCGTACCGGCACCTGCATGGCGCTCTTCAAGGGAATCGATGTCTTGATATTCGCCTTCAGCGGTACCGACAGGTCTTCGAGAATGTCTACTTTTGCCGGAGCGTTGAATTGCAGTTTGACCAGCTGATCCACCGGCACATTCACATCGATGGGCACATCCGCTTTCACGGGTAACTCGCCCTTGATCGGCACAGTGATCCACTTACCCAGCACCCGGGCACGGACTTCCCCGTCCACCGGAATGATCTGGTCCAGCTTGATGGTGTCCTTCAACGGCACATTCATCTTGATGGGTACCGCATTATCGAAGCCCACCTGCACGTCCAGGGTTTCCTTGACGGGCAGAGTCAGGGTCTGGTCGATCGGCACCGTGGTGTCGATGACCGTGTCGATCATGATGTCCAGGTCATCGAGAATATCGATACCCACAGACATGGGCTTGGGTACGACTACGCTGGCTTGCTGATCGCGCAGCAACAATTCTGCCCCCAGATTCTTCCACACCCACCAGGCCAGGTAGGCACCAACAGCAAGGGCAATGATCAACAGTACACCAGCACCGATCACAAACGATTTGCGAATGGTAATCTGCATGAATCAGCGCTCCGCCTGGCCATTATTGGAGGCCGGACCATCCTGCAAATGGCGCAATACTTCCTGTTTGATTTGCTGACGGATTTCCTCATCCACCGCCTGTTCCATACGCACGCGAAAACGTCGCCGCGCCCGTCGCCATGACCACAACAGCCCAGCGCCGAAGCAAATCGCACACAACAGGACCCAGACCATCATTAGCGTAGACATGCACTACTCCCGGACAGCATCAAGAAAACATCACCAACAACTGGAACACACCGACCAGGAAACCAAGGAATGCCCCTACGGCAATCAGTATCCATTCATCCTGTTCGAAAGCCGGGCGCAACATGCTTTCAAACTCTTCCGGTTTGAGACTCTGCAAACGGGTGGAAAGGGTGTTTTCAAGATCCAGCGCATCATTAGCATAGTTTTCAATATGCTTGAGCGTTTCCGGTAATCGGCTTACCAACTCTGACACGGCACATTCCTTCATGTCCCGATAGTTCTGGGTGCCCACGGCAAAGGTAACAAACGGCTTGGCAAAACTGGTCTGTTCATCCACCGCTTTCTGGACATGCTTGCCGATCATGGCAAACACCTTGTCGGAGTAAGGCCCTTTGAGAATGCCCTCAATAATATTGGCCGGGGTCAGCACGTAGGAAGACACCAGACGACCATAATCTCTAGCTACTTCATCCTGACGCTTCATGAACAGGCCCTGAACATTGAACGGGCCAAAACGCATCAATTCCTTGGGATTGAAAATCATCTGCAGGGCAATCCAGTTAGTGGCATAGCCCACCGCCAGGCCGAAAACCGGCAACAACCAGGAGCCCTTGTAGAAAACCCAGGTAATCATCTGGAAGGTACCGAAAATGCCGCCAAAGTAGAGCCCGGAACGACCGATAAACTTGAACTCCGCCGCGCCCACTTCCTGGAAAATACGGTTCAGTAGTGACTTGTCCTTGGTCAGATTGGTGATCACCATGTCCTCAAGATCATACATCTGTGCGATGTTGATCTTGATCTGTTTCATAATGTCAGATATCAGACTTGGGGCCTCTTTCTTGACACGTTTATAGACTTGCCTCTTCACCATTTCCGGCATGGATTCCCACAGGCCGGGCTCGTGCTGACCCATGATGGAATCCACCACGTCTTCGATCATATTGTTGAGTGCCGGCTCCAGCTCACCGGCCACCCTATCCGGATCGAGACGGTCAAAAATCTCTTCCTGGGTAATCAGGTGCGTAGTGATAGTGTCTACAGAGATAGCAGCCATCTTGGCAGCACGGCGCGGGATGATACCCTGCCAGCCAAGAAGAGGGGGTTTGCCAAAAAACTCTACCGGATAGAACATCATCTTGATCGCAATCACATTGGTGGCATAACCCACCACGGCACTGATCAATGGCATGGATAAGTACAGCCAGATGTTATCGGCAAACTCGTTGATATACGCTTCCATGTGGCCTCGCTTTTCATTCTTTTTGAGGAGTCTCTGAATAACTCCTTACACTTCAGTACAGATTGTTATCCGGAGCAGGCCGCCCAGAATGCCTTGCCTAAAGCTGAAAGGTGTGCGGTTTCGCGAATAAAGACTGGCCGAAGCCGGGACTCTTTGCGCATCCGTTCACAGGCGGAGCGGACCTCTGAACCATTCTCGATGGCTTCGTATTTTGCTGTCTGGGAATTATCCTCCGGACCACCATCGAGAAGCCCGAGAGAAAATAAATGCGCGAGGTAATGGGGGACGGCATCCGCCAGCATCACACCACTTTCATTACCCACCCGGCTAAGAAATGCCATCACCCGATGCTCACTGTTTTTGAAACGACCACCACGTGCCAGCAAATGACTGATGGCAATATCAGAACCGTCCGACATGGCCGTGAGGATCCTCACTTCGTCTGGAAGCAACTGGTTGACGATACGTGCATAAACTCTGGCCGAGGCGCTGGCCGGGGTCTGTTCCAGAGACTGCTCAGCGAGAGCGGCAAACCGTGACTGCAAGGATTTATCATGCCCTCCGCCCTCACCGAATGATGTCTCCACTGGCCCCGGCAGGTAGTGATGGCTATCCATGCCGCCCAGGCGCAACTGCAAATCTTCGAACAAGATATCCTCGACTGCCCGCGCCTGGTCCAGCACATAGTGACCGCCTGGGGCACGCGCCACAGCCTGTCGCATTTGCCGGACAAGGCGTCCAGCCCAGGGTGTTGTGGCCGGTTTTCTTCTCTGTATTTTTTCTTCAGCCAACATCGCCTCCGTGGCAGCTTCGACTTTGCGAAGCTATCGATTCCGTCTTTTACAGGGTCATTAAGTATCACTGTTTAGGGGGGTCAACAATGCTGGCGATAATGTCGATACAAAAATCCCACAGTCGCTTAATGTTATGTGTACTTTCTGTTTGCGCTCGTTTGATACAGTGCAATGACGGTGTTTTCCCGAATCGATTTTCAGCCACCATTTTACGATTTCGGCACACCTTATAACGGCACACTCCAAACAGGATCGATCATGAATAACAAGGACGCCATTGAACGTATGCATCAGCGTGTAGGATTTCTTTCCTACCTGCCGGAACCGGTTAACCGGGATCTTGACCAGGCAGTGGATGACTATCTGGAAAGCGAAAAGGGTCGGCTGGAGAAAGCTATCGATAGCGGCATTCAGGCCTTGCCTTTGTGGCTGCGCAGCATCGCCCGCAGCGCGCTTCGCTAATTCCCGCACCAAGGATGCTCACATGAACGACCTGACTCCAAACCTGGAAATCCAGGTTGAGCTGGAAAAGCTCGCTCAGTACCTGACTCTTGACGACACCACCTGGCAAGCCCTGGTCGATGCCGGCGCTGCTAACCTGCGCGAGTTGCGCGAACACATCGAACAGGAGATGTACAACCAGCACCGCAAAGGGTTCCAGCACCTGGCAAGCTGGACCCGCTGGCTCTCCATCAAGCAACTGGCGAAACTGGCTTATGCCATCGGCGCCAAAATGGCGGCCCGCCTGGTCGGCGAAATGGACCCCTACTTTGCGGCAAAGGTTGCCCGACGGCTGACCCCGGATTTTCTCGGCGAGGTCGCCGCCCAGGCAGACCCGCGCAAGATTCGCGAAGTCATTCGGCGCCTGCCTGCGGAATTAATCAGCCAAGTGGCACTGAAACAGATTCAGGAAAAGCAATTCCTACTGCTGGGTCGTTTTGCCGATGCGCTTTCCGCCCCCTCCATTCGCGAAGTAGTCAACACAGTCAAAGATGATGGCGCGCTGCTGACCATTGCTTTCTACATGGAAAACACCACCCAGCTCAGCAATGTGATCCGCATGATTGATAACAGCCGGCTGGCCAGCATCGTGCGTTCCGGCACCGAAAATGTTGACCTGTGGCCGAAGGCCATCTGGGTGATAGACCATGTGGAAGGCGAGCTGAAAAGCCGGCTGGGCAACATCATGGCCGAGCAAGACGAACGCACCCTGGACTCCCTGGTCGATGTGGCCCACCGCCAGCAATTATGGGGGCCGGTGCTTCGCGCGCTGTCCGTCATCAACCCCCGCTACCATCGCAAAATCGTCAATCTGCCCTCCCTGCGCAACAGCGCCGTGCTGACCGATCTGGTAAATGCCGCCGTCAGCAAGAATCTGCTGGAAGAGACCCTGCCCCTGGTCAACGCCATGCAACGCGACTATCGGGAAGTGGTCGCCCACACGGCCCTGCGCCAGGGCGAAGAGGTAGCGGAAGCCGTGGTGCAAGCAGCCCATCAGAGCGGTCAATGGGATCTGATTCTGGACCTGGCACAATTTCTCGGTGACGATGAACGCAACATGCTGGCACGGCTGCCAATCAGCCATAACCCTTCCGTGATAGAAGCCCTGATGCGAAACGCAGCCAAACTCGGCAAGACCGACCTGTTGCTGGATTTCGCCCGCCGCTTTCACCGTGAAGGTCTGCAAACCGTGGTGGAAATCAGCCTGCGCGATGGCGGCGACCTGTTGCAGGCGTTTCTGGATGCCGCCCGCGATACCCGCGACGGCTGGCAAGCCATCGCCACCGCCGTCAGCGTGGTGGACGCCCCGGACATGCTCCGCGACATCGGTCGCATCTATCAGCGGCAGAATCCCCAGGACCAGCAGGCCTTCCGCGAGGCAGCCAACGAAACCGGCCTGTGGTCGCGACTGGAACAGGCCCTGCCGGCCTGACCACTGAACCCTTCGCCCGCATTGCAGTCCAACCAGTTAGTCCCGGAGCTAGCTGCCGGGGCTGATCGTTCACGGTATCGTGCCGTTCCCCTGTGATACTGGGGGACATTCACCGCAACCGGGAGAAGAGCCATGCGCTGGTTTTTCCTTTCACTCTGTCTGTTCCTTGGCGCCTGCGTCAGCCCGGTGGTCATCGATAGCCAGGAAGACGCCAAACTGAACCAGTACCGCAGCTATGCCTTCGTGGAACAGAACGAGGACCAGCCCAGAGAGCTGGACGACCAACGGGCCCGCACTGCCCTGAAAACTGCCTTGGCTGAAAAGGGGCTGACCGCCAGCGCCTCCGGGCAGGCCGATGTGCACGTCAAACATTTTTTCAAACGTGAGCAGCGCTACGACGGCTCCGTAGTGCAGTTCGGTTTCGGCTTCAGCCGTAACAATGTGGGCATAGGCACCACCACCCCGGTGGAAGGCGATATCACGGAAGAATATAAACTGGTGGTGCAGATGATCGATCCGGCCACCAACAATGTGGTCTGGCAGGCCACCAGTCGCGACCGCCTCTACGACGACATGCGCAGCGAACGACGCAGCGAACACATCCAGAAGGCGGTGGATGAGATGTTCCAGCGCTATCCCGGCTGACTGGACGACGCATACTGCAGGTAGAAGGATCACCCCCTTTGGACGCCATTCTGATCGGCCCGCTGGCGCTGCCAGCGGGCACTGTTGTTGCCCTGATTACCTTTTCCGCCGCCGTACTGGCCAGCCTCTGGTGGCAGTGGCGCGGCAAGCCGGTAGAAAAGTGGCTGTGGCTAATCACTCTGTCAGCCTTGGCTGGCGCCCGTCTGGCCTTTGTGTTGCGTTACCCCGAGCAGTATTCCGGCCTTTTGGCCATGCTGGATATTCGCGATGGCGGCTGGTGGTGGCCCGGGGCACTCGCAGCCCTACCGGTCGCGATTCTGAGCTTATGGCGTCGACCGGCCCTGCGGCTGGCGTTGCTCTCCAGCGCCGCAGTGGCATTAATGGCATTGGCCATTTCCCTGGCCACCCTGCGCGCCATGACACCCGAGCCCGTCCCCATGCCGGACATCACTCTGGAAAACCTGCAGGGCACGCCCATACCCCTCACGCAAGTGGCACAGGGACCAACCCTGATCAATCTTTGGGCCACCTGGTGCCCACCTTGTCGGCGGGAAATGCCGGTGCTGGCCAGCGCCCAGTCGCGCTACCCCAATGTTCGCTTCGTGCTGGCCAATCAGGGGGAAACCGCCTCGGCCGTGCGGGATTACCTGATACAGGCCGACCTGCATTTTGATCTGCCGCTGCTGGACCCATCGATGGCACTGGGTCAACATGCTGGCAACGGTGGCCTGCCGCTGACCCTGCTGCTTGATGGCGACGGCAACGAGCTGGCCCGTCACTTCGGTCCTCTGTCCCGGGCCAGCCTGCATCACCTCCTTACCACTCACCTGGATGATCCTCGCCCATGAGAATGCTCACCTTGCTGGTCACCATGCTGCTACCACTATCCGCTCTGGGCGAACAAGCCGACATGGAAAGCCTGCTCGCCCGGCTGGAGAGCAGCAGTTGGGTGGCAGAGGGAGCCGAAGACCCGCAACGGGTGGCCTATGTGTTCACCGACATGGCCTGCCCCTACTGCGCCGTGCTATGGGAAAACATGCAACCACTGGTCAACGACCCGGATAACACCCTGCAGGTGCGCCATATCATCGTCGGTATGATCCACCCCAAGCGCAGCTTTACCCAAGGTGGCGCCATCCTCGCCGCACCGGACCCGGCAGTGGCACTGGCCGAGCACGAAGGCCACTTTGACGACGGCGGTATCCGGCCGCTGGAGCGGGTTCCCGACGCCATCCGCAGCCAGATCCACAACAACACCGCCCTGATGATCGGCTTGGGCCTGCAGGGCACCCCGGCACTGGTGTTTGAAGATTCACAGGGACGCTGGCGGCTGGCACCGGGGGTCGTTGGGGAGGAAGCGTTGCGGGCGGAGGTGTTTCAGCTTAATTGATAATTGAGAATGGATAATTGATAGCTCGCGGGACTACCCTGGTGGGCTCTTAAACGCATGAGGCCGCGCCCAAAATCTGGACGCGGCCTCATGCCTTTTAAGATCAACGCGGCGCTTATTCGCGAGCTATCAATTATCCATTCTCAATTATCAATTGCCTAATCACTTAGCCAACTCACTTTCCCCTGACACACCGTCAGCTTCACGTTGCCCTTGAGCACCGCGCGCCGCCAGGGGGAGTTGTTGCCGGCGGACAGCCAGTGTTCGGTGTAGTCTTTATCGGCCTCGGCATCCAGCACGCAGAGGCTGGCCGGGCGGCCGGTTTCCAGTTGGCCGGCCTGAAGCCCCAGGCAGCGGGCCGGGGCGGCGGTGATGGCATCCAGGGCGCGCGGCAGTTCCAGCTTGCCGTCGTTCACCAGTTGCAGCACCAGGCCGAGCAGGGTATCCAGCCCGGCCATGCCCGGCTTGGTGGCCGGGAAGGGTGCCGCCTTGCTGGAGGAGCCGATGGGGGTGTGCTGGGAGCAGATGGCATCGATAGTGCCGTCGGCCACCGCCTCCAGCAAGGCCTCGCGATCGGCCGCACTGCGCAGCGGCGGAATCACATGGCAGTGACTGTTGAACCCTTCCAGGGCCGACTCATCCAGCAGCAGGTGCTGGATACTCACATCCGCCGTCACCGGCAAACCGCGACGCTTGGCCGCGCGCAGCAGGCGCAGGGACTCGGCACTGGAAATCTGCTGGAAATGGGCGCGCACGCCGGTGGCTTCCACCAGCAGCAGGTCCCGGGACAGGTCGACACTTTCCGCCACCGCCGGAATTCCCGGCAGCCCAAGGCGGGTGGCCACTGCGCCTTCATGGGCACAGCCACCGGCGCTCAACGCAGAATCCTGGGGCCGGAACATCACCGGCAAATCAAAGGTGGAGGCGTATTCCAGGGACCGCTTGAGCACCAGGGCACTAGCCACCTTGCGCCCCGCATTACCCACCGCGATACAACCCGCCCTGGCCAGGGTGGACATTTCCGCCAGCTGATCGCCGGCCAGTCCCTGGGTCATTGCAGCAATGGGCATGATCCGCGCAAACCCGGCCTGGCCGGCCTGCTCGCGAATCAGCCGCACCACGGCGGTGGAGTCCACCGGGCCACAATCCGGCTGGGCCACCAGGTGAGTGATGCCACCGGCGGCGGCGGCGCGGGTTTCGCTGGCGATGTCACCGCTGCGACCGCTGCCCGGCAGAGACAGATGCACGCAGGCATCCACCAGCCCGGGCAGCACCCAGTGGCCTTCCGCTTCCACAATGTCTGCGCCGGGCGCATCCAGGCTGGCGCCGATACGCACCAGGCGGCCGTTTTCGATCAACAGATCGGCGATTTCGTCACGGCCACTGGCCGGATCGATGACCCGGCCCTTGCGAATCAGGATATTGGCTTTCTTACTGGCCACGCTCACCTCCCGTGCGGCCATGGGCGCTGCTTTCCTGGCCGCTGATGGCCATGGACATGACCGCCATGCGCACCGCAATACCGAAGGTCACCTGGTTGAGAATCACCGAACGGGGCCCGTCGGCCACTTCCGAGGCGATTTCCACACCCCGGTTGATGGGCCCGGGATGCATGACAATGGCATCCGGTTTGGCCAGTTGCAGCTTGTCGTTGTTGAGCCCGTAGAGGCGGAAAAACTCTCCCTCACTGGGCAGCAGGGCGGAATCCATGCGTTCCTTCTGCAGGCGCAGCATGATCACCACATCCACGTCTTTCAGGCCCAGGGCCATGTCGGTGAACACCGTCGCCCCCAGGGATTCTGCCTCTACCGGCAACAGGGTTTTCGGGCCGATCAGGCGCACTTCATCGGCGCCGAGGATATTCAGGGCATGGATCTGGGAGCGCGCCACCCGCGAGTGCAGGATGTCACCGACGATGGCCACTTTCAGGCCCTCGAAGCCACCCTTGTAGTGGCGGATGGTGTACATGTCGAGCATCGCCTGGGTGGGGTGGGCATGGCGCCCGTCACCGGCATTGATCACCGCCACATTGGGGGTCACTTCATTGGCGATAAAGAAGGGGGCGCCGGAATCCTGATGACGCACCACGAACATGTCCGCCGCCATGGCTTCCAGATTACGCAGGGTATCGAGCAGGGTTTCACCCTTGCTGGTAGCGGATTTGGCAATATCCAGGTTGAGCACATCGGCGCTCAGTCGCTGGGCAGCCAGCTCGAAGGTACTGCGGGTGCGGGTGCTGGACTCGAAGAAGAGGTTGACCACTGTCTTGCCGCGCAGCAGCGGTACCTTCTTGATCGACCGGCCGCCCACGTCCACAAAGCTGGCGGCGGTATCCAGAATGTCTTCAAGGAGAGAGCGGGGCAGGTGCTCGGTAGTCAGAAAATGGCGAAGCTTACCGTCTTCGGTAAGTTGTACGCGGGAGGATGGCGCAAGCGTCGGCGTCATTCTTAAGACCTTGTCTCTGTTTCATCCTCAACCACCAGATTGCGAATCTCGGCAACCAACGGAGAGGGCCCGCGTAATTCTACCCGCTGATGGGGGGGCAATGCCAAAGTTTCACCACAGATATCGGCACGAATTGGCAATTGCCGGTGACCAATATCGAATAACACCACCAGGGCAATCGACGCCGGGCGACCGAAATCGAACAGTTCGTTCATGGCGGCACGGATGGTGCGGCCAGTCATCAGCACATCGTCCACCAGCAGAATATGCTGGCCATCCACCTCCAGGGGCAGCTTCGATGGAGACACGGTACTTTTCAGCCCCCGGGTATCGAAGTCATCCCGGTAGAACGCCGGGTTCAGGGTGCCCATTGGCAGCGGCTTGGCCAGCTTCTCGTTCAATGCCTGGGCCACCCAGGCGCCGCCGGACTCGATCCCCACCAGCAACGGCGACGAATCACCGTATTGTTCGGTGATGGCTTTGGCCATGGTTTCCAGATGTGTCTGTAGTTGTTGCTCGTCCCAGCTCAAGGGGCTCTCCTGCTCTGTGTATGGCGATATCCGACGTTCGCCCTGCAAGCATGGCGCCTGCCGGAGAAAGAATAAAGGCCAGGACCCGACAAACCTTCAGGCCAGGTGATCAAACCGTTCAGTTTTTTGGGATGGCAGTAACACCCCGCCAAGGTGAGGATGGCAAAGCCGTCGCCGGTAACGGTAAGTTTTGTAAAGGGCGGAACCCGGCTAGCGGGCAACACTCCAATCATCAGGAAGATCGGGTAGGGTACAGGGATGCAACTGCGCAACGACTCACAACGCTTCGGCATCATCACCATCGCACTGCATTGGCTGGTGGCGATGACGGTGGTGGGCATGTTTGCGCTGGGGCTTTACATGGTCGACCTGACCTACTACCACGACTGGTACCGCAGCGCGCCGCACCTGCATCGCAGCGTGGGCATCCTGCTGTTTCTGGTGATGGGCGCCCGCCTACTGTGGCGGCTGATTTCTCCACCCCCGAAAGCCCTGCCCACCCATCAGCCCTGGGAAAAAATCAGCGCCCACCTGACCCACTGGGCCCTGTATCTGTTGCTGTTCACCGCCATGATCAGCGGCTATCTGATCACCAGCGCCGACGGGTCTGCCATCGATGTATTCAACTGGTTTGCCGTACCCTCTATGACCGGCGACCAGAAGGGCCTGGAAGATCTTGCCGGAGACATCCACGAGATTGCCACCTGGGCGATCATCATCCTCGCCGGCGTGCATGCCCTGGCCGCGCTCAAACACCACTTGCTTGATCGGGACGACACCTTGCGCCGCATGCTGGGCAAAGCGCCCCGTGACCCGGACAACCTTTCCTGACAACCTTTAATCCAAACGGAGTTCGATGCTTATGTTGACGCTAGCAAAGAAAATCACCATTCCCGCCCTGGCACTGCTGCTCAGCAGCATGGCCTTTGCCGATAAACCCGGCGGCACCTATGCGTTTGATAAAAAGGGCGCTCACCAGTTTGTCATGTTCAAGATTTCCCATCTGGGCTACAGCTGGTTGTACGGCCGCTTCAACGATTTCGACGGCAGCTTCACCGTGGACGCGGACAACCCGGAGAACAGCAGCGTGCAGGCCACCATCCAGGTCGCCAGCCTGGACAGCAACCACGCCGAGCGTGACAAGCACCTGCGCGGCGATGACTTCCTCGAGGTAGACGAGTACCCCACCGCCACCTTCAAGAGCACAAAGATTGAAAAGACCGGCGAAAAAACCGCAAAAATCACCGGCGATTTCACCCTGCATGGCGTCACCAAGCCAGTCACCCTGGACGCCAAACTGCTCGGCTACGGCGATGATCCCTGGGGCGGTTACCGCATGGGCCTGGAAGCCTCCACCACCCTGAAGCTGGCGGACTTCGGCATCACCTATGACCTGGGCCCGGCATCGGAAACCGTGGAGATTATTATTTCCGTGGAAGGGGTTCGGCAGTAAGGTTCTGAAGTAACAAAAGCCAAGAACTGCAGGAGCCATGCTTGCATGAGCTCCTGCATACTCAGAAAGGACGCCCGAGACGTATAATCTGATCTCTATCTTGAGGAAAAAGCGGGTCTAGAAAAACTCCTTCCTTATCTCTCGGAAAGCGCCTATCGGGAATAAATGTGGCCACACCCGAGATATCATCACGAAAGAGGACCTGGTGCTCGATCTCCTCCCTTTCAACACTACGAGAAAAAAGACTTATCTTGGCAAGCTTTGCATCTGAATATTGGTATTCCCTTCTTTTCCGATCCCGGACATGAATGGATTTTACTTTATCTCCATCATAGGTGAACTCGCGCTCCGGATTTTCCTGTGTATCAAGCATTGACAGAAGCTGGCCGTTTTCGTCGTAAACAAATTCGGGGAACCCTTCGACCACGTCATCAATGCTGAACCATATTTCGTCATTACCTGCACCAAGGAAGATCTCCCCGATAGGCTTCTCTTCTCCATCAAAGACATAAACCTTCATCAACTGATTCGAAGCAGGTGGGTTCTGGCTGGCTTCACTCACCTGCAACTCACCTTTTTCTGGAAGCCAGGTTAATGTCCGGTAACGGGTATCAATATAGCTATCATTGTCACCATAGCGATCAATGATCACCCGGCTTTCCAGATCTCCGGGCAACCACTTGGCCACTTTTTTCTGGTAGCCATTGCCGGAATAGACGGCAATATTCGGCAGGCTGACGGAATCCGAATATTCGGGAGATGGATCTACCGTGACAACAAATTCGAAACCGGCCTGCGAGTCTCCCGATAACTCGGTGGTTTGAATGTGAGAAAGAAAAGGGGGCGCCGTTGTTATCTGATCATTCTCTCCGTAGAAAACCACATGCTGGGATTGCTTCCAGCCGCCGTACTCCAGCGCCTGCTGGCTTATCGTCATCCTGTAACCAAGTTGGTACCTGGCTGGACAAAATGCCCCCTTGCAAAGCACTTCTTCCCTAACGAGTTGCTTTCCTTTCCAGCGCGGACACACTGAAAGTCGACCGTCACTTTCAATATCAAGCTGTTGAAGGGCGAAATTCCCATCACCATTTGTTCCCATGTTTTGCACTACGGACAGAAGCGCAGGAGGGAGAGGGTTTTTAGATGGCTGATATCGGCATGTCAGGCCTCCCGCACGCACATCATCGCCTGTCCCCCATCGGCCATCAGTACCCGGATCCACAACAAACCGGGATCGAATAACATTGCTTACGCTGTAGTCGAAAACCTGCATACCTTTAACATCGCCACCCTCCCGGTAGGTCACGGTATCGGGAACCGGCGCATAGGACCCGGTAGCAGATTGACCATCACCGCCGCCACCGCCACCGCCACCGCAGCCTGCAATCAGAATTGAAAGAACAACCACAAGGGTCAACGACTTAACTTCCGTTTTTTCTCTCAAACCTGTTTTCCCCCATATAATTGGTATTAAAAAACCTGTGCCTCGCCCGCGAAGAAGCCTTCGGCAATAATCACCGCTGCCATGGAATCCACTCGCGAGTCGGCTTTCTGGATCCCGGTACGCTCCCGCGCTTCACGGGTGCTCAAGCGTTCATCCACCAGCCACACTTTCATGCCGAACCGGCCTTTCAAACGGCCTGCAAATTTCTTCGCCCGCGCCGTGGATTCGCTTTCGCTGCCATCCATGTTCAACGGTAGACCCACCACCAGCTCCTCCGGCTCCCACTCTTTCAGCAAGGCAGCAATGTCATCCCAGTTGGGTTGGGTGTTCTTGCAGGAGAGGGCTTTCAGGGGCGTGGCAGTACCCAGCAGACTGTTGCCACTGGCCACGCCGATTTTTTGTGTGCCGTAGTCGAAGGCCAAAATCATGGAAAACCTAATGGATAATTGAGAATGGATAATTGATAACGACGCGGATATAGCGGCGATATTGATAGCCAAGGCATGAGGCCGCGACCAGGCTTTGGTCGCGGCCTCATGCCTTGATGACTCTTACTGCGCATAAACGCGCAGCTATCAATTATCCATTATCAACTATCAATTGCTTATTCAGCTGTGCCCCGCCTGGGTCGCAATCAGACTCATATCCACGCCGATTCGAGCCGCGGCGGCTTGCCAGGTTTGTTCGAAGGGGGTGTCGAGAACGAGCTCACGGCTTGCCGGGGTGCTGAGCCAGGTGTTTTCCACCAGCTCCTGCTCCAGTTGACCGGCGTCCCAGCCGGCATAGCCCAGGCAGATCAGCGATTGCTCCGGCCCTTCGCCGATGGCAATGGCTTCCAGAATATCGCGGCTGGTGGTCAGCATCAGGCCATCGCTGAGCGGCACACTGGATTGCCAGTGCGTCGACGCCGCATGCAGGACAAACCCCGCCTCTTGCTGAATCGGCCCACCTGCCACCACCCGGTGACGCTCGGACGGCGGCACTTCAATCTCGATGTCCATGTCGCTGAGAATATCACCCAGACTGATCTGCACCGGGCGGTTGAGGGTCAGCCCCATGGCCCCCTCGCTGCTGTATTCGACGATATAGGTGACGGAATGTTCGAAGTTGGGGTCAGCCATCTGCGGCATGGCCACCAGCAACTGATGTTTGAGGGTCGTATTGTCCATGGGAACAGTATCCGGGGCAGGAGGGAGCGCTGCAAGCGTCGGGAGGCTAGATAGGAGCCCTTTCCCGGTATCGGGCAGATTCCCTGCAGGGCGAAACGTAGCGAATACGCCTCTCAAGGTGCGAATGTAGGAGCACCTCTCGAGGTGCGAATCCGAGCGACAGCGAAGGAAACGTATAACGGTAACCACCGGATTCTTCTAAAGACACCTGTCGAATGCTGACAGGCCTGATCACCCTGCGGGCGATTTCCGCGCAAGCGCGGTTCGCGCCTCGAGAGGCGCTCCTACAGTTGCGTTGTAGCGAGCGCGGGCTTTATTTCGACGACACCCGCTGGTTTTTGTCGAACTTCCAGGTGCGGATGATTTCCAGCACATCCATGTTCTTGCGCATCTCTGGGGTGAAGGTATCGAAGGGGGCCGCGAGACGCACACTCTGGATGGCGGCCTGGTCCAGGAACTTGTGGCCGGAGGATTTCAGCAGGCGTACTTCCTTGAGCTGGCCATCCTTCTGGATCGCTACCACCAGCCGCACTGCACCGAAGGTATTACTGTTCAGCGCCCGGGACGGGAAGTTGCGGGTGCCCATGGCCTCCACCTCGCGACGGAAGTTGTCGATGTACTGGGCTTCGTAGTGGGCCTTGGCGGATACCGATGTCAGGCGGCGAATGCGCGGACGTTTCGCATAGGCCTGTTTCTGGGCATCCAGGCGGGCCTGCAGGCTGGCGATCTCGCGGCTCAGGTCCTGCAGGTTCTCCTGCTTGGCTACCTTGAACGGTTTGGGATCGGTTTTCTCCTGCTCGTCCGCCTTGATTTGGTGATCGCTGGTACGGGCGGTGGTGATGACCAGCAACTGGGACTGGCGGTCACGACGCTCACGGGTGGTCTTTTCCTTGAGCTGCACCTTGTCCAGCTTGTTGTCGGCGAAATCCACCTGCTCGGTGGTGGTCAGCTCCTGCTTCTCGGCCAGATCGCCGGAACCCTGCTGGTTGCTCTGGGCAATAAAGTCCGCCTCATCCGGCTCGTCATCGCTGCGATGCTGGGACAGGGTGACTTCCAGGGTATGCGGGGCGGCGCGCTGCTTCTCGGGGGCAAAGCTGACCCCGAAGATGAGAATGCCGTGGAACGCTAACGCCAGGAACACCGTAAAGGTGAGGCGGTCGGAGGCGCTGACGGGTGAATTGGCTGCCATGATTTCTTCTTTTTGTTACTGCCTTTAAACGGCCAGGGAGTGTGCCCCGGACCGTACTCATCGTCTATGATGGCTGCCGCAACTCCAGCAACATGTCGAACAGCTGACCGGCAATGTTGATGCCGAAGATCGCGTCCAGCTCGCGAATGCAGGTGGGACTGGTCACGTTGATCTCGGTGAGATAATCACCGATCACGTCCAGGCCCACGAAATACAGCCCCTTGCGCTTGAGCGTGGGGCCCACCTGCTCACAGATCCAGCGATCGCGGTCGGTCAGCTCGCGGCCCTGACCAGTGCCGCCGGCGGCCAGATTGCCACGCAGCTCACCTTCCTTGGGGATCCGCGCCAGCGCATAGGGCACCGGCTCGCCATTGATCATGAGGATGCGCTTGTCGCCCTCGGTGATCTCCGGCACGAAGCGCTGAGCCATGATCGGCGTCTTGCCGTGCTGTGTCAGCACCTCGATCACCACCGAGATATTGGGGCTGTCCTGGCGCACCCGGAAGATATTGCTGCCACCCATGCCATCCAGTGGCTTCATCACAGTGTCACCGAACTCCCGTACAAAATCGCGCAGCAGCCCGGACTGGCTGGAGACCAGCGTCGGAGCACAACACTGCGGGAAGTCAGTGGCGAACAGTTTTTCGTTACTGTCGCGGACACTGCCAGGCCGATTCACCACCAGCACGCCTTCACGCTCCACCTTTTCAAGCAGGTAGGTGGCGTAGATGTACTCCGCATTGAACGGTGGGTCCTGGCGCATCAGGATAATATCCAGATCGGCCAGATCGTAATTCACGGCGTCGGCCAGACGGTACCAATCGTCGTTATTGTCGCTGACGGACAGTGCCCGAGTGGCCGCAAAGGTGCGACCATCTCGCACGTATAGATCCGCCGGCTCCATGTAGAGCAATGACCAGCCACGTCGTTGCGCTTCCAGCAGCATGGCGAAGGTGCTGTCTTTCCAGGGTTTGATTTTGGCGATGGGGTCCATCACCACACCAATACGCAGACTCATGGGGTCTCCACAGACATCGGGATCAGGCCGGGCAATGTTAGCAGCGCTGACTGCCCACCGCTATGCAGGGATGCGCGGGGCATTTTCTCAAGTTTCATAGGGTCTTATAGATTGATTGTAGAATCTGTGTTAAAAACTTCGCTTGGGCTTGTCTCGCTACACCCCCGCCCATCGAATTACTAGAAAGGCCAAAAATTACAATAAGTTGCGGCCAACAACGGTTCACGGTTAAAGGCAGTTTCCATGACTGACAATTTCCAAGACCTCAAGGTAATGGTGATCGACGATTCCAAAACCATCCGTCGCACCGCGGAAACCTTGTTGAAGAAAGCAGGTTGTGAAGTGATCACCGCCACCGATGGCTTCGATGCCTTGGCCAAAATCGCCGACAGCAAACCCAATATCATCTTCGTCGACATCATGATGCCGCGCCTTGACGGGTATCAGACCTGCGCCCTGATCAAGAACAACAGTGCCTTCAAGGCCACCCCGGTGATCATGCTGTCATCCAAGGACGGCCTTTTCGACAAGGCCAAGGGGCGGATAGTGGGGTCCGACGAGTATCTGACCAAGCCGTTTTCCAAGGACGAGCTTCTCGGCGCGATTCGACAGCATATCAGCGGTTAAGCGACAGCGTCGCTGAGCCTGAAGAGGATAAGATGGCACGTATTCTGATTGTGGATGACTCTCCCACCGAAACCTACAAGTTGCGGGAGATACTCGAAAAGCACGGCCACGAGGTGCTCGAGGCCGCCAATGGAGCCGATGGCGTCGCCATGGCCCGCTCCGAGCTGCCCGAACTGGTTCTGATGGATGTGGTAATGCCGGGCCTTAACGGCTTCCAGGCGACCCGCCAGCTCACCAAGGGTGCCGATACCGCGCACATTCCCATCGTCATCGTAACCACCAAGGATCAGGAAACCGACCGTGTCTGGGGTAAACGCCAGGGCGCCAAGGACTACCTGACCAAACCGGTGGACGAGGATGTGCTCCTGCAAACTGTCGAGCGCATGCTGGCCGACGGCTGATATTCGGAGCCCCTGATGAGCGCAACTGCTTCCGCCGCCTATATTCAACTGGCCGACTACAACCGTCGCTGCCGCGAGCAGGCCAAAGACCTGCCTATGCAGCAGGATGCGGTCAGCTACTGGAGCGGCGTGGGCTTTGTGATGGATGGCAAGAAATACGTGGCACCGCTGGATGAGGTTTCCGAAATCCTCTCGGTGCCGGCCTACACCCGCATTCCCGGCGCACGCAGCTGGATGAAGGGCGTGGCCAATGTCCGGGGCCGGCTGATGACCGTGATGGATCTCAGTGGCTTTCTGGAAAAGAATTCGCCGGTCCAGGAAAAGCGCCGACGGTTGCTGGTCCTGGACCAGGATGACTTGTACACCGGCATGACGGTGGACGAGGTACTGGGGATGCAACATTTCCCCATTGATGAATTTGTGGAATCACTGCCGGTCAGCGATGCCAGCGTCACACCTTTTGTGCGCGGCGCCTACCGGCGGGACGGGGAGTACTGGTCCGTGTTCAGCCTGACCCGGCTGGCAGAGGATCCGCGCTTTATGCAGGTCGCCCGCACCGGCTGAGCTGTATATAAGCATTTGGGGTACATAAGAAGAGCGAACGCCAGGCCAGGAGCCAGACTATGAAGTTCAATTCGGGAGCAATCTTTGACAAATTGCGGGGGGGCGCGGAAGGCAGCACGCTGAATATCGCGCTGTACATCGGCCTTGCCGTCTTTATCGTTCTGGCGGTGGTGAATTTCCTGCTCTCCGCAACCACGGCGAACCAGGCCCAGGAGAATATTACCCTGGCCTCTGATATGCGGGTTATCTCCCAGCAGATCGCCAAAAACTCCCTTGAGGCCGCTGCCGGTAACGCCGACGCCTTCGAATTGCTGGCCAAATCCCAGCAGAGCTTTCAATCCGCCTGGGATGACGTTAAAGACGAACCGGTCGACAATACCGAGGTGAAAGAACGTCTGAGCAGCCTGTGGTCCGAAGTGAACAGCAACGCGGGCATCATCCTGCGCGGGGAAGATACGGTTCTGGATCTGCACGAAGTGGCAGACACCCTGGCCCAGACCATTCCTTCCCTGCAGGCAGAATATGAAGGCGTGGTGGACATTCTGGTGGCCACCGGCGCTGAGCCGGATCAGATCGCCTTTGCCCAGCGTCAGTCCCTGCTGGCCGAACGGATTCTCAGCTCTATTTCCAAAGTGCTGGAAGGTGGCGACGGCGCGGTGATTGCGGCGGATGCCTTTGGTCGTGATGCCAGCCTGTTTGGCCGGGTCATGAACGGCATGATCGAAGGCGACGAAGCCATGGGCATTGACCAGGTCAACGACCCGGATGCCCTGGATTACCTGGCCGAGATTGCCGACCTGTTCGACGAATTCGTTAACCAGTCCGTGGATGAAATCCTGGAAACCGCTCCCGAACTGTTCCAGGTACGTAACGCGGCCGACACCATCTTCCGTCGCTCCCAGGATCTGCTGCAGGAATCCAGCAACCTGAACACCCAGTTTGAAGGCTCCACCAACACCTTCTTCCCGTCAGTGACCCTGGGTGGCTTGTCTGCTGCCATCGCGGTACTGCTGTTCTTCCTGATCATGGCCCAGCGTAACCGTCAGGCGGCAACGCTGAAGGACGAGCTGGAAAGCGAGAACCAGCGTAACCAGGCGGCGATTCTGCGACTGCTCGACGAACTGGGTGACCTGGCGGACGGCGACCTGACCGTACAGGCGACGGTAACCGAGGACTTCACCGGTGCCATCGCTGACTCCATCAACTACTCCATTGACCAGCTGCGCAGCCTGGTACAAACCATCAACAACTCGGCGGTACAGGTGGCCTCGGCCGCCCAGGAAACCCAGTCCACGGCGATGCATCTGGCCGAAGCCTCCGAGCACCAGGCCCAGGAAATTGCCGGCGCCTCCGCCGCTGTGAACGAAATGGCGGTGTCCATTGACCAGGTATCCGCCAACGCCGCCGAATCGGCGGCGGTAGCGGAACGAGCGGTAGCCATCGCCAACAAGGGCGCCGAAGTGGTACAGGCCACCATCCACGGCATGGACACCATTCGCGAACAGATCCAGGAAACCTCCAAACGGATCAAGCGTCTGGGTGAATCCTCCCAGGAAATTGGCGACATCGTATCCCTGATTAACGACATTGCCGACCAGACCAACATCCTCGCCTTGAACGCCGCCATTCAGGCGTCCATGGCCGGTGAAGCCGGGCGGGGCTTCGCGGTGGTAGCGGATGAGGTACAGCGACTGGCGGAACGTTCCGCCGCCGCGACCAAGCAGATCGAGACCCTGGTAAAAACCATTCAGACCGATACCAACGAGGCGGTAATCTCCATGGAAGCCACCACCGCCGAGGTGGTAAAAGGGGCCCGTCTGGCGCAGGACGCTGGTGTGGCACTGGAAGAAATTGAGAACGTATCGAAAACCCTGGCGGACCTGATCCAGAACATCTCCAACGCGGCGCGCCAGCAGGCAGCGTCTGCCGGTCACATTTCCAACACCATGAACGTGATCCAGGAAATTACCTCGCAGACCTCCGCCGGTACCACCGCGACTGCGCGATCCATTGGTAACCTGGCCGAGATGGCGCAGGAGATGCGTAACTCTGTTGCCGGCTTCCGCCTGCCGGAGCACTCCTGATCCGGCTCGCGCCGGCTAAAGGAGTGATGCTATGGGTGCTGCAGTGACAGACCGCTGGTCCATCAAAAGCACGCCCGCCATGGATGCGGAGCAGTTCCAGCTATGGCAGGCGTTGCTGGAAGAGCGCACCGGCATGACCCTGTCCAACGAGCGCAAGACCTTCCTCGAAACCAGCTTGAGCATTCGTATGCGCGAGCTGGGCATCGAAGACTACGACACCTATTACGAACACCTGATGGTGGGCTCCACAGAATCCCGGGCCATGGAATGGTCGGTACTGGTAGACCGACTTACCGTGCAGGAAACCAGTTTTTTCCGCCACCCAAGCTCCTATGCCCTGGTGGAGGAATTCGTACAGCGCTTCAAGGCCGAGCAGCCCGACGGTGCCAGCCTGGATGCGTGGAGCGTGGGGTGCTCCACCGGCGAGGAAGCCTATTCCCTCGCCATGATGATCAATGAGCAGCTCAACGGCGGCGGCCGCAAACTATTCTACGGAATCACCGCCACCGACATCAGCCTGCCCACCCTGGCCAAGGCCCGCAAAGGGGAATACCCGGCGCGCCGGGTACTGCAGGTGGACCCGCTACTGCGGGAGAAATATTTTCAGCCCTGCGGCAATGAACAAACTCTGGCCGTGACGCCAGTATTGCGTGAGCGCATCTGCTTTGCCCGGCTCAACGTGCTGGATCTGAGCAACGCGCCAATGAACGACATGGATCTGATTTTCTGCCAGAACATGCTGATCTACTTTCGCCGCTGGCGGAAACGCCAGATCGTCAACCGTCTGGCGGAACGACTCGCTCCCGGTGGCATTCTGGTGCTCGGTCCCGGGGAAGTGACCGACTGGCAACATCCGGATCTGGAACGTATACATTTCGCCGATACGCTGGCCTTCCGGCGCTGTCGATAAGCGCTGTAGATAATAAAAAAACCTGCCCGCAGTGACGGCAGGTTTGAGTATGACAGGAGACGTCATGAGTGACCGTCACGACTATCTGGCTCTGGACTGGGTTCGCGGGGAGATCCAGGAAACCCTGAACCAGGCGCAGCAGGCACTGGAAGCGTTCGTGGATACCCCGGACGACGCCACCCGCATGCGTTTTTGCCAGGCCCATCTGCACCAGGTGTACGGCACCCTGCAAATGGTGGAGTTCTACGGTGCTGCTCTGCTCGCCGAGGAAATGGAAAAGCTGGCCCAGGCCCTGCTTGAAGGCCGGGTAGGCAATGTGGGGGACGGCCAGGAAACCCTGATGCGGGCCATCTTGCAGCTGCCCCCCTATCTGGATCGGGTAGCCACCAACCGTCGTGACCTGCCGGTGGTGCTGCTGCCGCTACTCAACGACCTGCGCGCCGCCCGCGGCGAACCGCTGCTGTCGGAAACCGCCCTGTTCAAGCCGGACCTGACCGACGCCACCGGCAGTGGTCAGATACCGGATGACCTGCTCAACGATCCCCGTTTTATTCAGCTGGCCAAGAAAATTCGCCAGATGTTCCAGATTGCCCTGCTCGGCGTGCTGCGCAACGACAACATGGGTGAGAACCTGGGCTATATGGCCAAGGTCTTTAGCAAACTTGAGCAAGTCACTGGTGACGCTCCGCGTGCCCCGCTATGGGCCATCAGCAACGCCCTGGTGGAAGGCCTGTCGGAAGACGCCATTACCCTGGGCACCTCGGTAAAACTGATGCTCGGTCATGTGGACCGCAACCTGCGTGAACTGGTCATCGACGGCGCCAATAGCCTGAACCAGCCGGCGCCCACCGAACTGATCAAGAACCTGCTTTATTACGTGGCCAAGGCAGAGGTAGACAGCCCGCGCATTCGCGATGTCAAAGCCCGTTTCCGCCTGGACGATGCACTCCCTTCCGATGACCTGGTCAACGCAGAACGGGCCCGCATGACCGGCCCGGATGCCGAAGCCATGAATTCCGTCGTGAAGGCCCTGTCCGAGGAAATCACCACCGTCAAGGATGCCCTGGAAACCTTCGTCCACAGTGGCGAAAGCGACGCCAGCAAACTGCAGCCGCAGACGGTCACCCTGAAACAGGTAGCCGACACCGTGGCAGTGCTTGGCCTTGGCCAGCCTCGCACCCTGGTAGAAGAACAGCTCCACGCGGTGGAAGACATTGTCGCCGGCAAACGTCCCGCCGAACGCGAAACCCTGATGGATATCGCCGGCGCCCTGCTTTATGTGGAAGCCACCCTGGCGGGTATCAGCGGCGGTGACCGTCGCGGCAAGTCCTACCCCGGCGACCAGAGCGACATGCCCGGCCACGTGGGCCAGGCCATGGATGCGGTACTGCGCGAATGCCGTGCCGGCCTGGAAGAGGCCAAGGACGGCATCGTCGAGTTCATTGCTTCCCAGTGGAACCCGGAGCACCTGGAGCCGGTGCCGGAGCGACTCAATGCCGTGCGCGGCGGTCTGGAAGTGATCCAGCTCAGCAAGCCTGCGGTGATTCTGCGCCAATGCGTGCTCTTCATTCAGGAAAAGCTGCTTGACGCCGACCAGCCCAAACCGGACTGGCGCAGCATGGACACCCTGGCCGATGCCATCACCTCGGTGGAGTACTATCTGGAACGTCTCAGCGACGATCCGGAAACCACCGACGATATCCTGCAACTGGCCCGTGCCAGTGTGGACGCTCTCGGCTACCCGCTGGAGCAGGGCAGTGATTTCGGCAATGACCAGTTCGAAGTGGAACGCATTGAGCTGGACGCAGAGGCCCGGACTGACAGCCACACCGTCGACGAGTCCATCTCTTTGCATGCTGAGCCTGATGCCGACGACAGTCTCGACGGCGACGATCTGCATGAAGACTTCGCTTTGGAAGAAGCTTTCGACGACAGCAACGATGCCCTGCAGGGCAGCCTCGACAAAGGCGACCGCACTCTAGAAATTACCGGGCCGGCCTCCACCGAACAGGAAACACAGTCCGCTTCGCAGGAATCCGACGACGAGCCGCAACCGGTCGCCGAGAGTCCCTCTGACGATGATGACGATCTGATCGATGACGAAATCATCGAAATCTTCCAGGAAGAAATCAGCGAAGTCCTGGACGCGCTGGATGAATTTTTCCCGCGCTGGGCCGCCAACACCAGCGATGAGGAATCCCTGGTGGAATTCCGTCGCGCCTTCCACACTCTGAAAGGCTCCGGCCGCATGGTCGGTGCCAGCACCGTGGGCGAGCTGGGCTGGTCCGTGGAGAACATGCTTAACCGGGTCATTGACCGCAGCATTGAACCAACTTCGGTGCTGATTGCGCTGGTACAGGAGGTGCGCAATCGCGTTCCCGCTCTGGTGGATGCCTTTACCCTGCGACAGCCAGATCCGTTCGATGTGCAACCGCTGGCCGACGCCGCCGACACCCTGGCCGCCGGCGGCCAGATTGATCAGGTACCGGCCATCACTGGCAGCGAAACCAGCAAGGCTGACAACCAGACCGACTTTGCTGCACTCGGCGATGACACGGAAAGCGACGACACGCTGGAAATCCCCTTGCCCGCGGACAGCGATTCGTTCGCGGAAAGCAGCACCGACAATGACGATAGCCTGTCCATGGAGGATCTGGCTGCCTTCAACGACGCCTCCGACGATAGCGATGCCCACCTTGCCTGGGAAGACAACGACGATATCGATGATGGCGCCATCGAATTCAGCCTGCCTGATGAAGAAGCAGCCGAACCCGCCAGCGAAACCGCGTCCGTAGATAGCGACAGCGCCGACAACGGTATCGACAGTCTTTCTGACATTCCGGACATGAGTGACGGTGACGACGCCGCAGCGGATGCCGACGGCGAGGAGGGACCCGACCCGGTGCTGCTGGAGATCTTCGCCAGCGAAGCCCGTCGCAACCTGGCACTGATAGATGAGTGGCTGGACACCGTAGACCCGGATTTATCCGAACACACCCTGGACGACAGCGTCCACCGCGCTCTGCACACCCTCAAGGGCAGTGCCCGCATGGCGGAAATCGAAGCGGTGGCGGAAGTGGCGGAACCGGCTGAAAAACTGGTCCGCGACCTGATCAGCAGCAACCGCCGGATAACCACCCAGCAGGCCGGACTGCTGCGACAGGCTCATCGCCTGGTGCTCAACAACCTGGAACAGCTCGCTCAACCCCATCTGCCCGGCGCCGATGCCCTGATCGCCGCGCTACAGCAACACCGCGACGGGCTGGCCGACCAAAATGACTCCGGCCCGGATCCACACATCCTTTCCGTGTTCCTTTCCGAAGGCATGGACCTGATCGTGGACGCGGAACAACTACTGGACCAGTGGGCCCAGCATCCGGAACAGACCGAAGAACTGGTAAAACTGCGCGACGAACTGCAACTGCTTTCCAGCAGCGCCACCACCGCCGGTCTCAACGAAATTCACGCCCTGGCCGCGGCCCTGGCCGCCTGCTACAGCGCGGTGGAATCCGGCCGCCTGGCTTGCAGCGAACAGATGCTGTCGCTGGCTGGTGAAGGCCAGGATGCTCTGGTCAACATGATGGACTGCCTGGCCGCCGGCCAGACCGTGCGCCCGGAACTGGGGCTGGTGGATTCGCTTCACGAACTGGCAGAAAACAGCGGCCCGGACGGCGATGGCCCTGGCCCCGGCGGACGTTCACCACACTGGGACGATGCCTTCTCTCACAGCAGCGCGGATCCCCAGGCTGTGGATAGCACCCCGGATACCAACAGCTGGGCCAGCAGTGGTGAATATCAGGCCCACATGGATCCGGAACTGGTCAGCCTGTTCCTGGAAGAGGCCGAAGAGATTCTGGAATCCGCCAGCCATACCCTGGACCAGTGGGAACAGGGAGATGCCGGCAACGTGGATGGTCTGCAGCGGGACCTTCACACCCTCAAGGGGGGGGCCCGCATGGCCGCCGTGGCCCCGGTGGGCGATCTGGCCCACGAACTGGAAAATCTCTACGAAGCGCATCATAACGGCCAGCAACAAACGGACCCGGCCCTGTTTGCCCTGTTGCACCGTTGCCACGACCGGCTCGCCGAAATGATTGACGCCCTGCGCGGCGGCAGAACCCCGGACGACGCCCCGGAACTGGTCAGCGCCATCCAGGCTTTCCTGCGCGGCGACCGCACGCCGGACACCAGTGCCTCCCTCGACAGTGAACCCCAGGCTCACGAAGCCGCTTCCGACTTTGCCGAAGACACCGGCAGCCCCGCGCCCGTTGCGGTTGAGGACGCGCCCGCCACTCCGGCGCCCCCTCAACCGGAGCGTGACCCGGAGCTGGTAGAAATCTTTCTGGAAGAAGCTGACGAGATTCTGGAATCTGCCGGCAGTAGCCTGGAGCAGTGGATCGGCGAGCAGGACAACCTGATCGAACTGCAATCCCTGCAGCGTGACCTTCACACCCTCAAGGGTGGCGCGCGCATGGCGGAAGTCAGCGAACTGGGCGATCTGGGCCACGAGCTGGAAACGCTTTATGAAGGCCTGGCGCAAAGCCGTCTGGCCATTGAACCGACCCTGTTCGATCTGTTGCATCGTTGCCACGACCAACTGGCGGAAATGGTAGAGGCACTCAAGGCCGGCCGGCCGCTGCCCCAGGGCGACACCCTGATCCAGGCGATCCACGGCTATGTGGCCGACCCGGCAGGATTCAGCCTGCCCGCTGTTGCGTCTGCTGCGCCAGCACCCGCAGAAGCTTCGCCAACGACGCCGACCAACCGGGAAGAACCGACGGCCACCCGCGAACAGCCGGACGAGGATTACAGCGACTGGGAATCGGACAGCGACCCGGAAATTCTGGAAATCTTCCTGGAAGAGTCCGATGAGCTGGCGGAAATCATCGATGCCTGCCTGACTTCCTGGAAAGACCACCCGGAAAGCACCGATTTCACCGATGACCTCAAACGCGCCCTGCATACCCTCAAGGGCGGCGCACGACTGGCCGGCCTGAAGCCGCTGGGCGACATCAGTCACGACTTCGAAACCTATCTGCTACAGCTGGAAAGGCGCCGCGAGGCGCCCACCCAGGAAGATTTCCAGCCCATGATCAACTGGTACGACCAGATTGTCCGGGGCATGGAATCAGTGGCCCGTAGCGCCCGCCGCCAGCCCGTCACCGCCCCGCAAGAGAGCGGCACGGCCATGGCACCGGCGGCCGAGAAGCCACAACCGCAACAGCCAAAACAGGATGACCGCCGCCAGCGTCAAAATCAGGCGCAACCCCAGGAAATGGTGCGGGTCGGGGCCGACGTTCTGGAAGCGCTGGTGAACCTGGCCGGGGAAACCTCCATCAACCGCGGCCGGGTAGAGCAGGGGATTTCCGAGTTCACCTTCAACGTGGAGGAAATGGGCAACACGGTACAGCGCCTCTACGAACAGCTGCGCCGTCTGGATTCGGAAACCGAAGCGCAGATCATGTCCAATTATCAGCAGGGCGTGGAACGGGGTGAAATCGACGAAGACTTCGATCCCCTGGAAATGGATCAATACTCCGAGCTGCATCAGATCACCAAGCAGCTGTCGGAATCCGCCTCGGATTTGCTGGATCTGAAGAACACCCTGCTGGACCGCACCAAGGACACCGAAACCCTGCTGCTGCAGCAATCGCGGATCAACACCGAGCTACAGGAAAAACTGATGCGCACCCGCATGGTGCCCTTCAGCCGCTTGGTACCGCGTCTGCGCCGTATCGTCCGGCAGATTTCCGGTGAAGTGGACAAACGAGTGGAATTCGATGTGCTCAACCCGGAAGGCGAACTGGACCGCTCCCTGATGGAACGGGTGGTCGCCCCGCTGGAGCACATGCTGCGTAACGCCGTGGATCACGGCATCGAAACCCGCGAAGGTCGACAGAGCGCCGGCAAGAACGACTCCGGCCGCATCAACCTGGAACTGGGCCGCGAGGGCGGCGAGGTAGTGATTACCCTGTCCGACGATGGCAAGGGCATCGACACCGACGCCGTGCGCACGAAAGCCGTGGAGCGCGGCCTGATCGCCCCGGACGCGCAACTCTCCGAGCAGGAAATCCAGCAGTTCATCTTCCATGCCGGCTTCTCCACCGCCGCCGCTGTCACCCAGATTTCCGGCCGTGGCGTGGGCATGGACGTGGTGGCCAGCGAGATCAAGCAGATGGGCGGCTCGGTGACCATCGATTCCCACAAGGGGCAGGGCACCCGTTTCATCATCCGTCTGCCGTTCACCCTGGCCATGAACCGGGCCCTGATGGTGAAGGCGGCGGAAGATACCTACGCCATCCCGCTTAACCAGATCGAAGGTATCGTGCGTATCAGCCCCTTCGAGCTGCAGCACTATTTCGAGGAAGACAACCCGGTCTACACCTATGTGGGCCAGGACTACGAACTGCAATACCTGGGCAATTTCGTCCACGGCACCCGCAGCCCGCACCTGGAAAGCCACACCACTCCCATGCCGGTACTGCTGATCCGCAGCACCGAACACACCGTGGCCATTGTGGTGGACAACCTGGTGGGTTCCCGGGAAGTGGTAGTGAAATCAGTCGGCCCGCAGCTGGCATCGGTGGCCGGCATCAGCGGTGCCACCATCCTCGGGGATGGCTCCGTGGTGATCATTCTCGATATCCACTCGCTGATCCGTGCTGCCCACGTACAGGTGCCAACCCTGGGTGTCGCAGACATTCCGGTACTGCCCCAGGAACCGGTGCAGGAAGACGAAGAAGCCGAGTCCAAGCGCGATACGCCGTTGGTCATGGTCACCGATGACTCGGTGACTGTGCGCAAGGTGACAACTCGCCTGCTGGAGCGCAATGGCTACGAAGTGGTCACTGCCAAGGACGGCATGGATGCCATCGCCAAGCTGGAGGATATCCGCCCGGATGTGATGCTGCTGGATATCGAGATGCCACGTATGGACGGCTTCGAAGTCGCCACCCACGTGCGCCACGACAGCCGCCTGCAAGACGTGCCGATCATCATGATTACCTCGCGCACCGGCGAAAAACACCGCGAACGGGCCTTCGATATCGGCGTGAACTGTTACATGGGCAAGCCGTTCCAGGAGAACGAACTGCTCTCCACCATTCGTGAACTGCTGGGCGAGTTGCAGGAAACGGGTAACGAATGACCGCACCGGGCCGGGTCGGCGTGATCGCCGACAGCACATTGCAGGGCCACCTGCTGTCCAGCGCAGTGAAGAGTCAGGGCTACCAGGTGGTCGTCAACACCGATCCGGAAGCCCTGGAAAAACGCTGGCTGGAAGAGGGTGCTCTGGATCTGTGGGTGGTAGACCTGTCCAGCGAGGATCGCTGGCAGGCTTTTCTGGATAACCTGCTGGAAGACGCCGCCGCCCCCATTTTGTTCTGTGATGGTCAGGCCCCGGCGCGTACCGATGCCCGTTACCCGAAATGGGAACGGCGGCTGGTGACCAAGCTGGTGGATTACATCGGCAAGCCGGCCGTAGAAGAACGGCTGGAAGTGATTCCCCAGCGCCCGCCACAGGTAAAAATCCCCACCCCGCGGGAATTCGAGACCATTCGCCCCGGCGACCGCCCCGAACGGGTCTGGGTACTGGGGGCCAGCCTGGGCGGTCCGGCAGCGGTAAAACTGTTTCTCGACTGCCTGCCGGCCAATCTGCCGGTGGCCTTTGTACTGGCACAGCATATCGACGACAGTTTCCTCGACACCCTGTGCGGCGTGCTGGGCCGTGACAACAACATTCATTGCAAGGTGGGTGTCGACGGTAGCGCCCTGCGTCATGGTGAACTGGCCATCGCGCCGGTGGAATACGCGGTGAAATTTCGCCACGACGGTCGTATCCAGTCCACCGGCCAGGCCTGGGAAGGGCCCTATGCACCGTCCATTGATCAGGTGATACAACATGTGGGCGAGGGCTTCGGCAACGCCTGCGGCGCTATCCTGTTTTCCGGCATGGGCAATGACGGCGCCATCGCCGCCCCCCGGCTGGCGGCCAGTGGCTGCCCCGTGTGGGCACAGAGCGCCGATACCTGCGCCGTCAGCAGCCAGCCCGATTCTACCCGTGAGACGGGCTGCGTCAGTTACAGCGGCTCTCCGGAACAGCTTGCACGACAGCTGGTGGAACGGTTAAGAAGAGAATTAAAAGCAGAAGTAAAGAAGCCGGGTGCCTGACACGGGTTACTGCATACTCCGGCTTACACTTTGAGGTTTACTATGAGCAGCTTGCCATCCGACATCTCCAGCCTGCTGATCCCCATGCAGGGGCGTCCCTGGCTGATCCCCAACATCGTGGTCGCCGAAATCATCCCCCTGCGCCAACCGGATCGACCCGGTCATGGCCCTGAATGGCTGCTGGGCTGGCTAAGCTGGCGGGACCAGAATATTCCGCTGCTGTCCTTTGAGAAGCTCAACGAGTCCGGGCAGATCACCATTGGCCAGGATGCCCGCATCGCGGTACTCAATACCGTGGCTGGAAAAAGCACTTTCTATGCCGTGATCGTGCAGGGGATCCCGCGGATGATGAAAGTGGCCAAGAACGATCCGGTGGAAGAACCGGTGGACACCGGCCCGGCGGAAACCATGTACATCCAGGTGGGTGGCGACTTGGCGGTAATTCCCGATCTGGATGCCATTGAAGGCGCCGTGGCAGGACTACGGGACGGCGCATGATCGACCGGGAACGGCTGGCCGCTCTGGCAGCAGAACACCCTGCCCGCGCCGGGGTGTATCGCAATCGTTTCCCTACCCCCCGCCATGGCCTGGGTGCCTTCCTGCGCTGGCAATGGGACACCCGTGGCCAGTTTCCGCGCCATCAGCCTTTCCCGCTGCAGCAGCCGGACCCGCAGCGCCTGGCTAACCCAGGACCGCAACCGCAATTGACCTGGATCGGCCACGCCACCTTCCTGTTTCAGCACCGCGGCTGGAATATGATTACCGATCCGGTATTTTCCGAGCGCTGCTCACCACTGTCCTTTGCCGGCCCGAAACGGGCGGTACCGCCCGCCCTTACCGTCGATGACCTGCCGCCGATCAATGCCGTGCTGGTCTCCCACAACCACTACGACCATCTGGATCGAGCGTCGGTAAAACAGCTCCAGGCCCGTTTTGGTCGTGAAATACTCTGGTTCGTTCCCACGGGCGTGGCTTCCTGGCTACGTAATCTGGGCGTGGAGCGCATTATTGAACTGGGCTGGTGGCAAAGCGAATACCACGGCCAGGTGGAAGCCTTCTGCCTGCCCACCCAGCATTTCAGTGGCCGTGGCCCTGGCGACCATAACCAGACGCTGTGGTGTAGCTGGCGACTGAACTTCCCGGATTTCAGTCTCTATTTCGCCGGCGATACCGGTTATGCCCCGCTTTTTACTGAAATTGGCGACATTTTCGGCCCCGTGGACCTGGCCTTGTTACCCATCGGCGCCTATGAACCCCGCTGGTTTATGTCCCCGGTTCACATAAACCCGGCAGAAGCGGTTACAATTCACCAGGACATTCGCGCCCGCCAGTCGGTCGCCATGCACTGGGGCACCTTTGTGCTCACCGACGAGCCCATGGACGCGCCACCCCGGGCTCTGGCCCAGGCGTTGCAAGAACAACAGATCGATTCCGAGACATTTCGGGTCCCGCAGCATGGCGAGACCCTGACAATTGAATTGCCATCATGAGTAAACCATATCAAGGCCGCCGCCTGTGGTTGGTGGTCCGTCTGCTTGCCTGGCTTCCACTGCCGCTAGTCACCGCCTTCGGGGCTTTTGTTGCCACCCTGATCACGCTGGTGCCACTGCGCTATGCCAGTGCCTACCGGGTGGTGCTGATCAATCTGCTGGCCACCCACCCGGCCATGAGCCTGGCGGACGCCAAACGTATCGGCCGCCAGAGCATGGCCGAACTGGGCCGGACCCTCACCGAATTCAGCCATGTCTGGCATCGCCCGGTGGAACAAACCCTGGCCCGGATCACCCATATCCACGGCGAGCAAGCCTTTCTGGATGCCTGCGCCTGCGAGCGACCGGTACTCATGCTGTCCTTACACCAGGGTAGCTGGGAAATCAGTAACCTCTATGTGGGCGACAAGGGCGACCGCGACAAGACCCTGATCATGTACCAGCCCCATCCGGCCACCCTGATGGATGCCATGGTCAAGGCAGCCCGGGAGCGCACCGGCTCGGTACTGATTCCCACCAACAGCCAGGGGGTCAAAAAGGCGCTGGCGGCCATGAAAGCCGGCGGCACCCTGGGCATTCTTTCCGACCACAACCCGGGTAACCGCAGCAATCCCTGCGTGCCTTTTTTCGGCTACGATGTGCCCACCCCGGCACTGATCGACAAGCTGGTGCAGCGCTACCGCCCCCATGTGTTCATCGTATCCTGCATCCGTGGCCAGGGCGGCGTGAAAGACATCCATCTCCACTTCGATCCAGCCCCGGAGATCGAACAGGCCAGCGACTGCACCGAGATTCTCACCGCCATGAACACCGGCCTGCAGCACTGTATCGACCGCAACCTGGCCCAGTATCAGTGGACCTACAAACGCTTCAAATGGGGCCCCAAGGGGCGGCGGCGCTGGTATCGGCAATCCCGCGACCTGCTGGCGCGGATCGCCCAGGGCGAAGACCGTAAAACCCTGGGCCTGCACCCGGACACTGACCCGGATCAGTGAATACCCGTTAAGCCCCGGTTATTCTTTATCCGGGATACTTCGGTTAATGAGCGGGAGCGCACCATGACTACAAGACCGGCAAGCTGGCACGCATTACACAAAGGGCTTCACTGGCTGGTGGTCTTGTTGCTGGTGATGGTCTGGGGCGCCGTGGAACTCCATGAGTTCTACGAAAAAAGTGACCCCATGCGCGAATGGTGGAAAATGCTGCATTTTTCACTGGGGCTCACCACGCTGGTTATCATCCTGATCCGGCTTTATGGCCGCGCCCTTTACCCGCGCCCGACACCCATTGGCGCCGCCTGGCAGCATCAGTTATCCCGTCTTGTTCATGGACTGCTGTATGGGGTGCTTCTCGCCATGCCCCTCAGCGGCTTTGCCATGCGCCAGTTTGCCGGCAAGACCATAGAGATCTTTGGCATTGTCAGCGTGCCCCAGCTGGCGGCGATCAATACCGACCTGGCCAAGCAAATCGCCTTCATTCACAAGGAGGTGCTGTGGACCACGCTGCTGACCCTGATAGCCATCCATGTGGCAGGCGCCCTGTGGCACCATTTCATCGACAGGGACGCCACCCTGAAACGCATGCTCCCCGGCAAACACAACCACTGAGATAATTGCCCGGCGGCGATGAAGGCGCCACAATTGCCCACCATCCCGATCGCCTGACAACCGGAGCCTGCATGACCATCGAAAACGACAAGGTCGTTACCCTGCATTACAGCCTGTTCAACGCCGACGACGGCAGCGAAATTGAAAACTCCCGGGAAACCGGCGAGCCCATGGCGTACCTGCACGGCTACAACAACATCATCAAGGGCCTGGAAGCCGCCCTTACCGGCAAGGCCGTCGGTGACGAGGTGGACGTGACCGTGAGCCCGGCAGACGCCTATGGCGAATACGACAACACCCTGTTCCAGCGCATCTCCCGCAAGTACCTGAAACACGCCGGCAAGCTGGCCCCTGGCAAGGTCGTCACCGTCTCCACTGACGAAGGCCCGCGCATGCTCACCGTGCTCAAGGTGGGCCTGAAAACCGTGGACGTGGACGCCAACCACCCCCTGGCTGGAAAATCCCTGCGTTTTGTAGTGGAAATTACGGATATTCGTGATGCCAGCGAAGAAGAAAAAGCGCACAAGCACGCCCACGGCGTTGGCGGGCATCAGCACTGAATCAGTTGAAAGGCGCGGGCAGGTTCTGGGGACACCCCACTGACGCCTGCGCCGCGCCGCAAAAAAGGAATCCTCCTATGGTGCCGGTATATTGAGGCACAGAGATAGCGGTAAACGGTTGCTGAATGGCCCCCTCGCGCTTTGTCACTTTCAACTTTGAACTTTCAACTCGCCCCTCTCCGATTTTCAGCCTTTTCCTACCGACTAACCTGTCACCAACGTGCTATCTTAGTTGATCAAAATAATGCACACGCTACAGGGGCACAGGAATGGATCTGCCAGAATACAGCTACTGGATTATCGCCGGGCTTGCCTTTGTGATCGCCGAATTTGCCGTCTCCGGACTGGTGGTGATCTTCTTCGGGATCGCCGCGTTGCTGGTAGGCAGCCTCAAGTTTCTCGGACTGCTGGATGACACCGCCTGGGAACTGACCCTGTTCGCTCTTACCAGCCTGTTATTGCTGGTATTTGTCCGTCGCGTGATCAACGACAAACTGATGGGCAGTGAGCGGCCCCGCGGTGAGGGCGAGGCAGACAGTGCCGGCCTGGTCGGTGGTCGCGCCACCGTGGCAGACGCCTTCAGCAACGGCGTGGGCACCGTTTCCTACCGGGGCGCCCGCTGGCAGGCACAGTGCGCCCAGCCCCTGCATCCCGGCGATATGGTTCGCATCACCCAGCACGACGGCCTCTGGCTCACCGTCGAACCCTGGACGCCAGGGCCGCAGACGCCGGCTGAATAACCCCTATCGCCAACCCGTTTTCATCTCAACTCGCTAGCAATAACAAGGAACCCTATCCATGGCAGGTTTAATTATTTCCGCTCTCATCGCCCTCGGCGTTGTCATTCTGCTCTTCATGGTGATTCGCATCGTGCCGCAGCGGCAGGTGTATGTGGTGGAGCGGCTGGGCAAGTACCAGACATCCCTGGAGGCGGGCCTCCACTTCCTGATGCCCTTTATCGACCGGGTTGCCTACAAGCACTCCCAGAAGGAAATCGTCCGTGACGTGCCGCGCCAGAGCTGTATCACCAAGGACAACATCGAAGTCTCCATCGACGGCGTCATGTACCTGCAGGTAATCGATCCCAAGTCCGCCAGTTACGGTGTGGACGACTACGTGATGGCCGCCCAGCAATTGGCCCAGACCACCCTGCGTTCCGTGATCGGTAAAATCGATCTGGACAAGACCTTCGAGGAACGCGGCGAAATCAATATGGAAGTGGTCAAGGCGGTGGATGAAGCCGCACAGCCCTGGGGCGTGAAGGTACTGCGCTACGAAGTGGCCGACATCAACCTGCCCGTGTCCATCAAGGACGCCATGGAGAAACAGGTTCGCGCCGAGCGTGAACGTCGCGCCGTGGTTGCCGAGTCCGAGGGTGAACGTCAGGCCGCCATTAACCGTTCAGAGGGTGATCGCCAGGCCGCCATCAACCGCTCCGAAGGTGAGAAGCAGGAGATGATCAATATCTCCGAAGGGGAGAAGATGAAGCAGATCAACGAGGCGGAAGGTCGCGCCCGTCAGATCGAGCTGATCGCCACCGCTACCGCTGAAGGTCTGCGCCAGGTGGCCGGTGCCGTGAAAGAGGATGGCGGCGAAGAAGCCGTCAGCCTGCGCATCGCCGAGCAGTACGTATCCGCCTTCGAAAAAGTCGCCAAGGAATCCACCACCCTGCTGCTGCCCCAGGGCCTCAGCGACATCGGTGGCGCCGTGGCCGGCCTGCAGAAAGTCCTCAAGACCGTGGAAAAAACCCCGGCCTGATCCATCCATCTCCAGGAGCTTGCCAACCGCAAGCTCCGCCCTCTCTGTAGGAGCACCGCTTGAGGTGCGAACCGAGCGCAGCGAGGCAACAAAGGCTCAAGACCCGTAGACACTCTCTGGAATTGTCGAGCTTTGAAATGCCTGATCTCCCTCGTCGATTCCGCGTTGGCACGCGGTTCCCACCTCAAGCGGTGCGCCTGCAACAAGGCTTGCATTCCTTTCGCCCCATCCCAATATCCTGAACATCCCCAAGCCTCAAAGATTCAGGAGCCCCCATGTCCCGCCATTTCGAACAGGCCGACGGCCTCTGTGACACCCCGGACGATGCCACCCGCGATTTCCTGTTCAACCAGACCATGCTGCGTATCAAGGACCCCACGGTCAGCCTGGATTTCTATACCCGGGTGCTGGGCATGCGCCTGGTGCGTAAACTCGATTTTCCGGCAATGAAGTTCAGCCTCTATTTCCTGGCCTATCTGGGGGAAGAGGAAGCGCGCCAGGTGCCCGAGGACGATGCCAAACGACTCACCTATACCTTTGGCCGTGAAGCCATGCTGGAGCTGACCCACAACTGGGGCAGCGAAGACAATGCGGACTTTGCCTATCACAATGGCAACGACAAGCCCCAGGGGTTTGGTCATATCGGCATCACCGTTCCCGATGTTTACGCCGCCGCCGAACGGTTCGAAAAGCTGGGAGTGGATTTCGTCAAGAAACCGGATGATGGCAAGATGAAAGGTCTCGCTTTCATCAAGGATCCGGATGGATACTGGATTGAAATCCTGCAGGCTGACATGATGGAAACGCAGCAGAAGAGCAGCTGAAAGATGTCACTTTTCTGACAGGCAATTTGTTTTTTTGCTTTCCTCTCTGGCTGTCTCGTATTGTGTAAGGCTCGTGTTTTTTGTCCAAGGCCCGGCACCCTCTCCGGGCCCACCTCAGGGGATCACCTATAATGAGTCAGTCTTCTCTTCTTACCAGCGCACAGCGTACCTTTTGCCAGGCTCGATCCGACCAACCGGCCCCGAACGGCCCCCGAGCCAAGGCATTGCTGGCGTTGGACCAAGGCAATACCCAGCAACAGGCCGCTGAACAAAGTGGGCTCAGCCTCGGCCAGGTACGCTACTGTTTACGACGGTTCCGGACCGTGAGCCTGGAAATCTTCGACACCGACAGCCCGGCTCCCACTTCTTCTGCGCAGGCAGACAACAAGACGCAAAAAGCCGACAAAGAAAAAAAGAAAAGCGGCAAAAAAGTCAAAGCACTGAAACCCGTCAAAGCCAAAAATGAAAAGTCCGAGAAAAAAACGGACAAGAAAAGCACCAAGGGCACCAGCAAAAAGCCCAAAAAGAGTGACAAGAAAGACAACAAGAAAAAGTCCGGTAAAAAGGGCGGTGACAAAAAAGCCTCAAAAGGCAGCAAGAAGAAGAAAAAGAAATAGTCGAAAATCCCCCGCTGACGCCCATGTTACACTCGCCTATCATCACGGCTATGCATGGGGGCTTTCTTGCTGACGCGTCTTCCACCCTGGGTAGAAGTTGGAGCCTTTCTGCTCGCCTTTCTGGCGGGCAGTGTCAATGCGGTGGGGCTGCTGGGCTTTAGTCACCAGTCTGTCTCTCACCTGACCGGCACCTCGTCGCTACTGGGCCTGGCATTGGCGGACCTGGCTCTGGGCAATGCCCTGCACCTGCTGTTTACCCTGCTTAGCTTTCTCGCCGGTGCCGCCCTCAGCGGCATGCTGATCACCAGCACCGCCCTGAAACTGGGCCGCCATTACGGTTTCTCCCTGCTGATCGAAGCCGCGTTGCTGATCATGGCCATGCTGACACTGCAACAGGGCAGCGATCTCGGTATCTATCTGGCCTCCATGGCCTGCGGCCTGCAGAACGCCATGGTCACCACCTACAGCGGCTCCATCATTCGCACCACTCACCTGTCCGGGATTTTCACCGACCTGGGCATCATGCTCGGCAACAGACTGCGCGGCATTCCCATCAACGGCCGCCGACTGTTGCTGTTCGTGTTGTTGATTGGTGGCTTCGTCTGTGGCGGCGTGGTCGGCACCTGGCTGTTCCGGTTGCTGCATTTCACGGCGCTGATGCTTCCTGCCATCTTGGCGGCATCACTGGCAGTGGTGTACTGGCGTTATAGCCGCCGGCATCGGTAAACCTACTCTTGCCAGGCATAGTCCATCTGCCGGGCAGTGTCTTCCGCCAGTTTCCGGCTGTGCAGCTTTTCCACCAGATGCAGACTCATGTCGATGCCTGCGGAAATGCCCGCCGACGTGAGGCGATTGCCATCTTCTACCCAGCGGACATTTTCCTGCACATCCAGCGCAGGGAAACGCTGTCGTAAATCAGCACTATCTTCCCAGTGAGTGGTGACCCGTTGATCCGTCAGCAAACCGGCCTCGGCCAGCAGAAAGGCGCCAGTACAGACAGACGTGACCCAGCTGGCGGCATCACCGGCCTTGCGAATGGCTTCAAGCAGGGCCGGGTTTTCCATGCCAGCGCAATGCACACCACCGCTGACCAGCAATACATCCACAGACGGGTGGTCGGCGAGGGTGAAGTGACTTTTCACCGGGAAGCCACCTCTCGCCATCACCTCACGGTTTTCACTGATCAGGGACACCTGCCAGGGCGCACTATCACAGAGCCGGGCGGCAGTAGAGAACACTTCAAAAGGGCCGGCAAAATCCAGCACTTCGGCATCATCGTAGATCACAATCCCGATTTGCAGCATGGTCATTCCTGAAGATTTATTTGGGTGGCAGGGTACGCACAAAAGCAAAGCAGTGAGATAACCAGTCCTGTAGGGCCGCATCATCGGCGACGGTATCGGCGTCGATCATCAGCATGCCCTTCATGGGCCGGCCGGTGAAATCCATCTCGCCGGCCCCGGGTTCGCCGAGCAACGCTGCATAGGCATCCGGCCCCACTCGTGCCATCAAGCGGTCACCGAGAATACCGCAGCACATGTTGCCGGCGATCATGAAACAGAGGCCACCGAACATGCGCTTTTCATCGGGCAGAGCACCACTGACAGTGAGCAGCCCTTCGCGCACCCGCAACGCCAGATCAGTATCTAAGGCCATCAGAACACGGCGCGTAACGCATTGACGGTGAGCCCGATCAGTACCAGAGACGACAGGGCAAACAACACAAAACGTAGCTCGATCTTGTTGATCAACGCCTGCAATAACGAATGCACCACGCGGATACCCACATAGGCCCAGGCCAACGTCAGGTTGATGCCATCACCCTGGCCAAGCAGTGCCAGCGACAGGGCCACGGCATAGAACACCGTAGGCTGTTCCATCAGGTGGTTATAGTTATCCGCCTTCCAGCGCACACTGGCGGGCAGGGTGTTCATCTGCTCGCCACGGGGCGCTACCGGGTCTGGCTTCATGCTGGCGGCTTTCATGGCTGGCAACCGCGTTACATACATCCAGAGCCACATGACCATGGTCCAGGCCACCAGTACCACGACCGGGGTAATAATAGGGCTTGTCACTTGCATGTCTTTTCCTCGTGCTCCATATCAATTGAAGAGCTCAGAATAATTTTTCCAGTGCCGCCAGCAGCATGCCAACAAGAAAAGCCGTCATCAGAATGGCGGCTATTTTTCGGTTGCTCAGCGACGTGTCAGCTGCTTGCAGATGTTTGTCGCAGCAGGCTGACACCCATCCCGCTGCCGCCCCGCGACTCATCTTATATTGTCGGCATAACTGTCTGATCGCTGCTTTTTTTCCGTACATTTTCAGCGAGCTTTCCACCTCTTCCGGTAACCGCATATTATTTTTCTTCCCTGGTTATTGTTTTATTTCATTCGCTTTTTTATAAGCGTTTCAGTCTCAAACTGGACTGCTTATCCATCCCCATTGCTTGAGTGTGATCAACCAACTCAACGCCTGAACATCCAGCCAGCCCCGCAAGGGCGCGGCCTGAGGACTGAACAGAAAGACACCTACCGCCACAAGATTTACCACGGCCATCAGCCAGAAAACAATGCGAAAAGGCTGCTTGCGGGTTTTGTGGCGAAACAGCGGACGCGCCAGAAGACCACCGGGCCAGCCACCGGCGAGGGACAAAAGATGCAGGGTATTTTCTGGCACCCTCTGGCGTTCGTTCAGCGCTGCTCGCTTATCCAGACCGAACATCAGGAACGTCAGGCCGGCGATTAACAGCAGAAAAATAATCAGGAAAAACCAGAACGCATTCTGTGAGAAAAACCACCAAACCGCGCCATAGAACGCCCCCACTATCAGCAGCGGGAAAAGAAATTCCGGCAACAGCAAATGAGCGGGCCGCCAGCACCGTTCCACCTCCACGGCACGTACGCCCTTGGCCGCATCCGGTTCCACCCGAAACAGCACCTTTTCGCCGGCTTTCGGGCGCGAACGAATACGGCCAAAGGCACTGACATGAACAAAAATGTCCCGGCCTTTCTTGTCGGTGATAAAGCCGAAACCACGCTCATCATCCCAACGTTGCAGTACACCTGATTGTTTTTTCATATTTTCCTGCGTCAGTGGTGTTCCGACCAATGCCAGTTAGGCGTACTCAACAACCCCTGCCCGACGATCTGCGTTTCACCCAGTTCCTTGGTGAGTTCTACCCCATGGCAATCCGGATGCTCGTTCAACGCTGCCACCAACCGGCTGGCATGGCTGACCACCCATAGCTGGCTATGCTGACTGGCCTGCTCGATCAGGCGGGCCAGCGCTGGCAACAGATCCGGGTGCAGGCTGTTCTCGGGTTCGTTGAGCACCATCAGTGAAGGGGGGCGCGGGGTGAGCAGGGCGGCGATCAGCAACAGATAGCGCAGGGTGCCGTCGGACAGTTCCGCCGCTGACAACGGACGCAACAGACCGTACTGATGAAACTCCAGTTTCAGGCGACCATCCGGCAACGGCTCTATGTTCAGCTTGGCACCGGGAAAGGCATCTTCAATGGCAGCATCCAGGGCCATACTGTCGCCCACCTCACGGATGGTCTGCAGGGCCGCCGCCAGATCGCGGCCATCGTGGTGCAGCACCGGTGTACGAGTGCCGATCTGTACCTGGCGGGCCGGTGCATCCCGGTCGGTACGGAAGTGGTCATAGAAACGCCAGCCGCGAATCCGCTCGCGCAGGGCCAACACCTCCGGCGCCGTGCGGGCATCGGCCACCTGGCTGAACAGACTGTCGAAGGTATTGAGATGGTCGGCCAAGGATAACCAACCGTTATCAACACGGGCCTTCACCAGCGGGCCGCGCCGATCCACCAGCGCTGCCGCAGGCCGGTAGGCGCCGCCGGCCCAGATGATTTCCCGCTTGATTTCCGGGTCCAGGTTGAAGGCGGTGGTGCTGTCCGGCCGGGGCAGACCCAGCTCGATCAGGTAGCCGAAATCCTCATCGGCAAAACCCAGCCTAAGCCGCCGACTATGCTGACGCGGCCCGCCTTCCACCGGCACCAGCCCCTTGCGCATGGCGGTGCTGAGCGTCTCCGGCCCGGCCCAGAAGGTAGACTCCAGCCCGCCCTCACCGGCCAGCGCCGCAATCACATCATCCTGGGCCGTAGCCGCCAGCAACCGCAGGGCCCGATACAGATTGGACTTGCCACTGCCGTTGGCACCGGTAATCACATTCAGCGGCCCAAGCGGCAACACCAGCTCCAGCGCGGAGCGGTAATTACTGATGGCCAGGGTAGTCAGCATGAACGCTTCCTTGTTGTTATCAGCTTCGAGCGACTAGCCTCGAGCGACTAGCAGGATGCTGCCACCGATTGGGCGCGGGCACCTAGCGAAACGTTGCGAGAAACCAGGCCGCGCCTGGTAGCTAGCAGCTCGAAGCTAGTCGCTGCTTTGCCACGCCCACAACGCCGCCAGCAACGCCACCGGCGCCGTCTCGGCCCGCAACACCCGATTACCCAGGGCAAACGCCACAAAACCGTTTTCCTCTGCCACGCGCAATTCGTCATCGGAAAAGCCGCCCTCCGGCCCGGTGAGCAGGGCCAGTTCCGTAATGCCGTTCAGCGCAGCAGGGGAGAATGGGTTTTTCCCCGGGTGGGCGATCAGTCGCAAGTCTGGCAGATCCGATGTCAGCCAGTCCTTGAGCGACCTCACACCGGTGACCTGCGGGGGCCGGTTCAGGCCGCATTGTTCACAGGCACTGATAGCCACCTGTTGCCACTGGCCCAGTTTCTTTTCCTGGCGTTCGCCCTTGAGGCGGACTTCGCAGCGTTCGGTATCCAGCACCACGATCCGCGCCGCGCCCAGCTCGGTGGCTTTCTGGATCGCATAATCCATGCGCTCGCCCTTGATCATGGGCAGTGCCACCGTGACCGCCAGCGGCGCCGTACGGTCTTCGGCCACAAACGCCAACGGTTCCACGGTCACCGCCTTCTTGCCAACGGCAAGGATCCGCGCGGACCATTCACCGCCGTGCCCATTGAATACCACCAGCTCGTCCCCCTCCGCCATGCGAAGCACCTTGCCAATATGATGACTGGCATTGGCGCCCAGCTCGGTGGCAAGGCCGGACTGAAATTCCTGATCGTCGAAAAAGCGGCGCATAATGTCTCTTGGCAAGGGTTAGTTAATGGTTTACCTGTGGCACAGCCTCCAGCAGGTAATCGATAAACAGACGGACCGGCCGGGAAAGCAACCGGTCCCTGGCGTACAACAAAGAAAACGGCCGCGCACAGCCGGCATAGGGCTGCAGCACCTCGCGCAGCTCGCCCCGCGCCAACGGCGCCTCCACCATAAACCGGTAGGTCTGGTACAGGCCGGCGCCGGCACGGGCCAGTTGAATGCCGGCACTGACATCCTCCTGGCACTGATAATCCCCGCGGGTGAGCATAGCGGTTTCCTGGCCGTTTTCCATAAACGGCCAGGCCACATGCCGACCAGTACTGGGCAGCAGAAACTGAATGCACTGATGGCTGTCCAGATCACTCAGGTCTTGCGGCTCCCCCCGTGCAGCCAGGTAGTCCGGCGATGCCACCACCACCAGCTCAGCCTGCTCCAGAGGACGGGCCACCAGGCCACTGTCCGCCGGCGGTCGGGCGCGCACCACCAGATCATAGCCCTCCGCCACCAGATCCACATTCCGGTTGCCCACATGGATATCAAACCGCACCTGGGGATAACGCTGCTGAAAGACCGGCAACAAGGGAAGAATCCGGGCATGGCCATAGGTAGTCGGCACGCTCAGGCGGATGGTGCCGGACGGCTGTTGCTGGGCACCGGTCAGCTCCCGCTCCACCTCCTGCAGCCGCCCCAGCGCTTCCCGGCAATGCAGCAGATAGGTCTGCCCGCTGTCGGTGAGCCGCAGTGAACGGGTGGTACGGACAAACAACCGTACCCCCAGCCGGGTCTCTAGCCGCGCCATGGCCCGGCTCACCGCCGCCGGGGAAATACCGGCCGCCTGGGCGGCCCCGGTAAAACTGCCCTGTTCCGCAGCCAGGCAGAACAACTCGATGCCACCCAGCTCCACATTGCCGAAATAACGCGCCATTCATTACACCATGTAATAACTGATGTGCCATTAACGCCATTTATTGACCATAGGACAAGAAAATACGCTGTGGTTCCCTTGAGTGCTAACAGGAATCACCACCATGAAACTCTACTACGCCCCCGGCGCCTGCTCCCTGGCGGTTCACATCATCCTGCGGGAACTGGCCGCTGACTTTTCCCTGGCCACGGTAGACCTGGCCACCCACCGCACGGGGGAACAGGACTTTTTCTCCCTCTCTGCCCACGGTCGGGTGCCTCTGCTGATATTGGATGACGGCACCCGGCTCAGCGAAGGGCCGGCCATCTGCCAGTATCTGACAGACCATTTCCAGCGCCAGGACCTGCTACCCGCCGCAGGTAGCCTGGAACGCTTCCGGGTGCATGAATGGCAGAACTTCATTACCACAGAACTGCACAAGAACTTTGCCCCTTTCTTCAAACCCGGCTACCCGGACGCCAGCCGGACACTGATGCGTGACACCCTGGGCAAAACACTGGGCTGGGTCGCACAGCAACTGGCGCAGCGCGACTTTCTCACCGGCGACACCTTTACCCTGGCGGATGCCTACCTGTTCACCGTTACCGGCTGGGCCGATGTCGCCGGCATTACCTTGCCCGAACGCCTGCAGACATACCGGCAAACCCTGATGCAGCGCGACAGCATTCATCAGGCCATGAACGCCGAAGGCCTGCTGTGAAGGAGCCCAACATGTGGAAAGCCAACCGCATCACCCGACTGCTGAATCTCGACATCCCGCTGATCCAGGGGCCATTTGGTGGCGGCCTGTCATCGGTGACCCTGGCCGCCACCGTCAGTAAGGCAGGAGGGCTGGGTTCCTTCGGGGCCCATCACCTGGCACCGGAAAACATTCTGGAGACGGCGGCGGCCATCCGTCAGCGCACCGATCGCCCCTTCGCCCTGAACCTGTGGATTCCTCCCCACGACCCGGCGACCCCCGCCGATGTGCAACACGGCACCGACTTGCTGGCGCCCTACTACCGCGAACTGGGCCTGGCTCCGCCGGCACTGCCCGATGCGGATTACTGGCCGGACTATGGAGCGCAGGTGGAGGCGATTCTGGAAGCCCGCCCGGCGGTGTTCAGCTTTGTCTACGGCATTCCCGAACCGGCCATCCTGAGCGCCTGCCAGCAACGGGGCATCCGTACCCTGGGCACGGCCACCACCGTGGCCGAAGCCCGGGCCCTGGAGCAGGCGGGGGTGGATGCCATTGTCGCCACCGGCTTTGAAGCCGGCGGCCATCGCGTCTCGTTTCTGGACCATCCGGAACGCTCGCTGAATGGCAGTTTCGCCCTGATTCCCCAGGTTCGTGACGCGGTCCGCCTGCCAGTGATCGCCGCCGGCGGCATCGCCGATGGCAGGGGCATGGCTGCCGCCCTGATGCTCGGCGCGGATGCCGTGCAGGTGGGGACCGCCTTCTTAGGCTGCGAGGAATCCAACGCCTCCGACCTGCACCGCGACGCGCTGTTCAGCGAGCGGGCACAGCACACCGGCCTGACCCGGGCCTTCAGCGGCCGCCTGGCACGGGGGATCCGCAATCGCTTCATGGAAGAAATGGCCGGGCGACAAGACATCCCCGGCTATCCACTGCAAACCTGGCTGACACGACCCCTGAAACAGGCCGCCCAACAACAGGGCGACCCGGAGCTGCTGGCCCTGTGGGCCAGTCAGGCGACACCGTTGCTGCAACATCGCCAGGCCAGCGCGTTGATCCGGACAATGGTGTCCGACTGTACGGAAAGATTGCCCGTTTCCCTATTGAACTGACTGCCAATTGTGCCGGCCAGCCGCTACCCTAGGCGGCTCCGGCACATCCACTGTCATTTTGATCGGGAAGACCCCCATGGGCGAAATCGTTCGTTCCCCGTTCCAGCCCCCTGTGTGGCTACGCAACCCGCACCTGCAAACCCTGTGGGGGCCCTTGGGCCGGGCGTTGCCGGAGGTGGAGCGGCACAGCGAATGGCTGCCGCTGGCGGATGGTGACCAGCTGTTGCTGGACTGGGCAGGGCCGGCAAGCCACCCCGGGCAGTTGACGGTGATCCTGCTGCACGGCCTGTCCGGCTGCAGCGATTCCCACTATATCCGTGGCATCCAGCGGGCACTGGCCGATGCCGGGGTGCGCTCGGTGGCGATCAACAGTCGTGGTGCCAAGCAGCCCAATGACACCGCGCTGTGCTACCACGCCGGGGAAACCGACGATGTGGATGCGGTGATCGAGCATGTGTTTGACCAGGACCCCACCGGCAATCGCATCGCCATCGGCGTGTCCCTGGGTGGCAGCCGGTTGCTGAACTGGCTGGCTCATCGGGACAACGGCAAGCTGACGGCGGTGGCCTCGGTGTGTGCGCCCCTGCGTCTGGACCTGTGCGCCAACCGGCTGGACCGGGGCCTGTCGAAACTGTACCGCCAGCATCTGCTGAAAACCCTGCTGACTCAGCTCGGCGACAAGAAACGCCACCTGGACAAGGTCAACCCGCCGGAAGCCAAGCGCCTGCACCGGCTCAACATGAGCGGCATCCGCTCCTTCTGGCGTTACGACGACCAGATCATTGCGCCCCTGTACGGCTTTCGCGGGGCCTACCACTACTACGCCCAATGCTCTGCCGGTCCCAAACTGCTGCAGATCCGCACCCCCACACTGATGCTGCAAAACCGCGACGACCCCTTCATGACCCCGGAGACGCTACCGCGCCAGGAAGAACTGGGCCCGGCAGTGACTCTGGAAGTGAGCGAGTACGGCGGCCATGTGGGCTTTATCAACCATGCGCCCCAGCGCTACTGGCTGGAACAGCGGTTGATGGCGTTTGTGCAGGGGTTCGGGTTTCGTTGAAGGCATGTGGCCTCACGCCACAGCCAGAGTCGCTGCTGTTGGAGCCCATGCTTGCATGGCGAACCGAGCCACAGCGAGGCAATGATGGTTTTTGGGAGAAAGAGAGTGGTCTTTGCACGATCTGCTCGGTTCAGAGGACATAGAATTCCTGTTCTCCCACGAGAATAGTGAAGTCTTCATAGGGCCCCTCTTGAGTGACAAAAACCAGGGTTGTCTCGCAGGAAAACGATAAGCAGAAATGGAAATCATCTCTTCTCTTCCAGCCAACCACTTTGCTTCCGATCAGTACATCTAGCCCACATGTGGTTATCCACGAACCAGAGAAAAGCTGCTTGGAATCCCCGCTCTTCTCTAGTAAAACCTTCCCCCCGCCTTGGATAGAAGAATTATCGAAGTAGAGCTGAATTTGATGCTGATCGATGCGAATCTGGGATAAATCCTCTCCAGTAAGCGCGCTCAAATCAAAATCTTCAGGTATCCGATTCATTTAGCACCAACGCCCGGCTCACGCGCCGGTTTGGAGCCGCGAAGCGGCGGAAAATCGGTCGATGTGCAGTAGGCATTTAGTTACTGCCCTGCATGCTGGCCTTTATCTTGTCATTCAATTCAAGATACTGCTGAAACAGTTTTGCGAACGGTTCTTCATCGCCTGCAAAATAGCCTATCTGCTTTATATCGACCGTATCCTCACTCTCTACAACTTGGCGAGTAATCCACGCAGGATGAGCTGGATGGCCTTTTGTCGTGAACGCATAGTTCATGGCTTCTTCGTTGTTGGAGTACACAACAAGGTTCTGGTCTGGAAAGTGTTGTGCCGTGCCGTCATAAAGGCTTTCCACTTCGTCCTTAAAAGTCTCCAGCTGGTCACGTGTAACGTTCGCAACCTCAAACGGTTTAAACGTATCTGCCCAAGCTGTTAAAGATGCAGCAAAGATTGTGATTGCCAACAAAATCCGATTCATAGTTTTTCCTAACGTCTGGCTCACGCGCCGGTTTGGAGCCGCGAAGCGGTGGAAAATCGGTCGCTGTGCAGCCGCTGGTTAGCGCCTTGTTTAAAATGGAATATCGTCGTCAAAGTCATCCACCGGGACTGGGGCAGGGCGCGAATCAGAATCCATTTTTGGCAGTGAATCCTCATTTTCTAACAGATAATCAATGCCATCAGCGGTGATCGAGAAGCCGTAGTACTCATAGTTTCCGTCCTCGACAATACTCTTATCTAAATAGCCAAGCCTCTCCAGCTTGATGAGCGCAAGACTCAGGTGTCCGTCGCTGACGCCGCCTATTTCATTAAATACCATATGCGCCGCAACACCCTCGGGCGATCGAGCATATGACTCCAATACTTTTGCAAGGATGAGGTGCTCCGTCTCTCCGACCTTATATTTGTATCCAACTTTCCGTCGAACCTTTTTCTGAACATCAAGATCTTGGGAGACCAAACCCAGTTCCGCGACACGTTTCTTTATCAGGACGCTTGGATGATTTACAGCTGCTTCTAAGTTTTTGTCAGACCGATTTCCCTCATAATCTGCCGCAGTGAGTCCGAGTAGGTCAGTAGGCAAGTGAAGGTCAGTATCCCTTGGTTTGACGATGAAGCATCTATCTTTGCCGAGTGTTCCAGTGAATAAGCCGAGTTCATAGACAACGTTGTCGCGAGTAACCTGTCTTTCCTTTTCCCGAATCTGTGCAACGTCGTCGGGCGTAAAAATGAATATCGCAAAATCCACCGTATCGGCCATTTGGACAAGCGCTTCTATGGTCGATTGCGATAGCGCAAAACCGTGTTTCCAGACTGTTACTTCTGCTTGATGATCGAGATTGACGTTGAATGCATCTGCTACATCGAGACTTTCAGCCGAAGATGCGATAAATATTCTTGGTTTTCTCATAGTATTACCTGCAGTCTCCAGCAATGAAGGGCGAAGCCAATCTCTCGCTATCGTCCCTGCACCGCCGGGTTAGCCATTTCACAGTTCTCCCGTGAGGCAACAGATTAGGCGGTGATCTGAAATAACGAAATCTGATGGGTTGGTCGAATCCTGCTGGCCAACAAAGAACACCCAACTCTTCTCAGATTTCTTGCCTGCGTCAGAACGTTCCTTGGCTTCTTTACGAGAAACTTCTAGCTCAGTAAGAACGTAATTCTTCTTCGCAGCACTCCAGCTCGAGGAGTCGATGACCAGACGATAGGGCGATGAAAGCTTCTTGTTGGCCCAAAAGCCGTAACTCAGTTCAACAACAGTTTTTCCCGAAATCTCTTTCGGTTTAGACCAGCTCAGTGGAGCGACATAAATATGCTTTTGGGAATATACCACGATATCTCGTGACGCAAGCTTTCGAACGACTTCATCATAGCTGTTTCCATATGCACCGGGAACGCGCAGTGGAAGATCGCGGTCATTGGGGAAATTCATGAACGTACGGCAAATAGGCCGAATCGTGTGTGCTGTCCATTGAGTGTGTGTTTTCCCCGTTGTTGTTCCTGATGAACTGCCACCAGATGAAGTGCCTTTCCCTCCCATGGGCACACCTGGTGTTGCTACTTTTTTCCGCTCATCAACCAGCTGTAGTTTTGAAGGGAAAGAACCAGGAAACCCTGCCTGAGTAGTGACGCGCTCTTTGCGCGCCTTGACGATGAGCTTTTCTTCGCCCTCAGTGTCACACCACAATTCATGGGGCTTGGATGGAAGCTCTTTGAAATGAGGACGTACTTTGTGATGAGCCTCAAAGGAAACTGGATTAACTGTCACCCCACATCCTCGGCAGATGTAACCTTCTTTATCAACCGGTTCAATGTACCAGAGTTGCTCGCCATCAACGATTTGTCCTGTGTAGCGGTCTACAGCTGAATCCATAGTGAGTCCTTGAAATGGCTAACGCCTGGCTCTGCGGCTTGCCGAAGCGTAGCGTAGGCAAGTCCGACAGCAGCCACTTGTTAGGCCTTTATCTATTTTCGGGGTGGACTCTTTCTTTCAGAATATCGACAATATTTTGTGCAGAAAGAGGCTGAAAATTGAGATCTTGAAGGAGTGGCTTAAATACTGAAAGCATCCGACGATATGAATCTATCGAAGGGCAATGTGAGTTAAAATTACGCCCTTTAAACTCTTCAAATCTATCTAGGTCATTTACTAAGAATGAAGCTGTACCCATATATTCGGTTTCATTATTTCCATCGAATCCGGGAAACTTAGGATCTTTCCCAAATGGCGAGGCTTCTTTTTCAACGAACTCCTTAGACTCACTGGAAAGGTTTTCATAACTTCTTTCTATCATGCTCCACATATCTAGAATATCTAGGACTTCCTTTACCACTTCGGGGGTTTCTTGTTCCTCAAAAGGTATGCCTACGTATTTCCAAGGAATGCTCCAAGTATTATTTGAGAAGATTGCGGATCGAATAAAGTCTGGCTCTACCTCACCTTCAACACCAAGCTTGTCATATAATTCGCTAAGCATTAAAAGGATTAGCTTTTCACCATCTGTAATTTTCATATTTTGTATCCTTTAATTTGTAGCGACATTTTCTTTCTTTTCATCAGAAAGCTGTTTCACGAATGGCATGAAGCTATTAATTTTGTAATAAATGCTTTTCCCTGATTCTTTTTTCTCTTCAAATGACTTCGCCTCTGAGAGCGATTCGATATCAGGGTGCAACTGCTCACACAACTCCTTTGCTTTGTTTTCAAAGAACTCAGTGAAATGAGAACTATGCTCGTTTATAAACCTTGAGTACTCTTCAACCTCTTTTGCGATTGACCCACAGTTTACGCCTCTTAGTAGTGACTGGTTACACGATGGCCCAACTTTCGAGACAACTTTCAATATTCTGCTAGTTTCCGCATGAACCTGAGAAACCTCGACAATCTTTCTTCTTTCAATTATCTCATCTTTAACATTTTCGGCTTTTGTTGCGGCCTTAGAAGCTTTGCGCGCTTCAATAAAAGCCCAAATGGCAGCTACTATAGATGCTAAAGACCCAACAACTGATATCCATGTTTGAATTGTGCTCAATTCTTGAATTCCTCTTCGGGCCTAACAGCGTATTCAATTGCAGATGCGATATATCACTTTGCAATATATCCCCGCTCCCATTCTTCCCTGAACCCACTCGAAACGCCAAGGCGAACAAAGCGTTATCTTCGATCCAGGAATTATTATCATCCGACTTTTCTTGCACTTGCGTGTTGAACAGGAAATTTTGTTCGGACTTTTCTTTCATCACCAAATCAGAAAACTCACTTTATCTCAGCAACTTACAAAAATATGTAAGCCATATCCTACATATTCAACTTGCGCGCGGGTGAAAAACGGCGGGATGGCTAACAAAACAAACATGGGGAGGGAACTTCCGCAAACTGACAACCAGACACTCAGCAGTCATCAATGCCCGCGTTTGAAAGGGATTGGAGGGATGGGTTCTTAGCAGGGAGAAGCTGTGCGCGTTCACCGCAGAGCACACGGAGAAGAGAGGGTATTCCTCAGTGTTCTCTGTGCCCTCTGTGGTAAACCCTTTTTTGCAGTGGTTGCGAGGGAAGGGCAGTTATTCGCTGCCGGTTCTGTCCAGCCCGGGCACATGGCCGAGCAGCAGGGTCGAGGTGTCGTCCGCGGCCCGGTAGCGGGCCTTCATTTCTTCCAGGTGCTCGCGGGTCTCGCCGCGCAGGAAGGGTTCTTCCAGACAGATGATCTGGTAGATGCCGTGGCGCATCAAGGATTCGTCCAGGGCTTCATCCGCCGCCGCGTCCGGGCGCAGGCCATGAACCAGCGATGCCCAGGAGGACATCAGCACCCAGGTGTTCACCATCAGCCCCTGTAGCTGTTCATCATCCAGGTCGAGAATGCCGCTGCTGCGCAGCTCGCCGTAAATCACCCGCCCCCGTTCCAGCACGATTTCCACAAAGGCCTGATAGCGAGCGGCCAGTTCCGCATCGGCGTGCAGGAAGTGGGTCAGATCGCGATGAAAAAACCGGTACTGCCACATGGACGCCAGCAACCCCTCGAAATAGTGGGTCTTGATGGTCCAGGTCAGCGGCCCTTGGGGGGCTTCCAGAAGGGTCAGCAGGTGCTGGCTGTAGCGCTCGAACAGCGCCGCCACGATGGTGCCCTTGTTACGGAAGTGGTAGTAGAGATTCCCCGGGCTGATGCCCAGCGCCTCGGCGATGTGATTGGTGGTCACATTGCGTTCCCCTTCGCGGTTGAAGAGGGTAAGGCTGGTGTTGAGGATGCGTTCCTTGGTGCTGGTCATTGTAGGCCAAATGTTGTGATTTCATTACCGCAGGTTGACTCCTAGAGTAATTACTCTAAAAATCAGACTCAAGGTTAATTTTTGATCGGCGGCCAGGGCCGTCGGTTTTGTCATCATACATAATGAAAAGCCTCGGGAGGCAAGTGACCATGGTCGCCGAAGTGAAAGATCTCCACAGCAACAATGCCGACATCGAACGCATGCAGCAGATTTTCGCTGCCCAGAAAGCGGCCTACCGCCAGCACCCTTACCCCAGCGCGGAACAACGCATTGAGCTGATCAACCGCATCAAACCGATGCTGCTGGACAACCTGGATGCCTGGATCGAGGCCCTCAACAACGATTTCACCACTCGCGCCGCCGACGAAACCAAGCTGGCCGAGATGCTGCTCACCCTGGAAGGGCTCAAGTACACCACCAAGAAGCTGCGCAAGTGGATGAAGCCCCAGAAGCGTAGCGTCAGCGCGCTGAGCTGGCCGGGCAAGACCTGGGTGGAATACCAGCCGGTGGGCGTGGTGGGCATCATCGTGCCCTGGAACTACCCGATTCAGTTGGCCGTGGTACCGCTGATTACTGCCCTGGCCGCCGGCAACCGGGTGATGGTCAAGATGAGTGAAGCGACCCCGCGCACCGGTGCCTTGCTGGAGAAACTGATTGCCGACACCTTCCCGGAAGAACAGGTGGCAGTGATCAATGGCGAGGTGGATGTGGCCCAGGCGTTCTCCAGCCTGCCGTTTGACCACCTGCTGTTCACCGGCTCTACCACCGTGGGCCGCCACATCATGCGTGCCGCCGCTGCCAACCTGACGCCGGTGACCCTGGAGCTGGGCGGCAAAAGCCCCTGCATCATCGGTCAGGACTTCCCGATGCAGGATGCCTGCGAGCGTATCGCCTTCGGCAAGTGCCTGAACTCCGGCCAGACCTGTGTGGCCCCGGACTACATCCTCTGCCCGGAAAACCGGGTGCAGGAATTCGTGGACGCCTGGAAAGCCCAGGTGGCCCAGTCCTACCCCACCATGGTCAACAACCCGGACTTCACTGCCATCATTAACCCGCGCCAGCACAGCCGGCTGCAGGGCTACCTGAAGGATGCCAGCGAGAAGGGCGCCGATGTCATCGAGATCAACCCGGCCAACGAAGATTTCACCGGCAGCCAGAAGATCCCTCATACCCTGGTGCTGAACGTGACCGACGACATGCAGATCGCCCAGGATGAAATCTTCGGCCCGCTGATGATCGTGGTGCCCTACAAGAATCTGGATGACGCCATCGAGTACGTGAACGAGCGCCCTCGTCCGCTGGCGCTGTACTACTTCGACTGGAACCAGGGCAACTGCGACCGGGTACTGAAGAACACCCACTCCGGTGGCGTCTGCCTGAACGACACCATCTCCCATGTGGGTGTCGACGACATTCCGTTCGGTGGGTCAGGCGAGTCCGGCATGGGCGCCTACCACGGCCCGGAAGGTTTCCTGACCTTCTCCCAGGCCAAGGGCATCTACAAGAAGGGCAAGTTCAACGCCACCAAGTTTATCCTGCCCCCTTACGGCCGTGGCATGCACAAGATCATCGACAAGTACTTTTTGAAATAGGAACAGCGGTTATAGATTCACCGTTGCCTTGCTGTAGGAGCGGCGCTCGAGCCGCGAACAGCCTCACGCAGTAACGAGGCACGAGAAGCAAGTTACGAAAGACGAAGAGCGGGTTTGAGGTTTTCGAAACTCGCTTCTCGCAACTCGTATTTTATTGGTTCGCGGCTCAAGCGCCGCTCCTACAAATAACCACTAACAAGAATATAGAGTGCGCTATGGATCAGGGACTCAATCGCCGCAGCTTTCTCAAGCTGGGCGCCGCCGGTAGTGCCTTGCTGGCCACCGGCTCCAGCCTCACCCTGCTTACCGGCTGTTCCAGCAATGACGGCCCGGCGGCAGGTTATCGCCATTTTCGCCAACAGGATGTAGACCTGCTCACCCCGCTGGTCGGCGCCGTGCTGGGTAAGGCCCTCACGGATGTGGGCGCCAGTGCCGAAGACGGCATGAAGGCTTACGACGATCTTCTGGATGGGGCCATGCCCGGCACCCGGGCCACCCTGTTTCAGATTCTTGATCTGATGCAGCTGGGCGCTGCCCGCTGGTTTATCACCGGCACCTGGGCCAGCTTTGCCGAGCAGAGCGAAGACCAGCTGCAACAAACCCTGGCCCACTGGTCTTCCAGTGATCGCGGCCTGTCGCAGATGGCATTCAAAGGCCTCACCCAGCCCATGTTCATGGCCTGGTACGTGAAGCCCGAGGCGGCGCGCAGTACCGGTTACCCGGGCCCGCCGCAAAAAATCGTCGCCTGAACAGCGGCCTTTCTTCTGCACCAGCCAGTCAAAAAATAAAAGGACAACGCCATGCAGGACCTGTCTTCCCTGCCCATCAAGGGCATCAATGACCCGTGGAAAACCGGTATCAAGAACGGCTGGGATGTCATTGACGGCCGTACCGTTTCCGCTGACCGCACTCTGGAAGCGGATGTGGTGATCATCGGCACCGGTGCCGGCGGCGGCGTCAGCGCAGAGATTCTCACCCAGCGCGGCCTCAAGGTGATTCTTATCGAAGCCGGCAAGCTGATGAGCTCTGACGACTTTACCCTGAACGAAGGCCAGGCCTATCGGGATCTGTATCAGGAGGGCGCCATGCGCGCCACCAAGGATGCCGGCATCACCATCCTGCAGGGCCGCACTGTGGGCGGCACCACTGTGGTCAACTGGACCAGCTCCTTCCGCACCCCCAGTGAAACTCTGCAGTACTGGCAGGACACCTTCGGCGCGGAAAACCTGCTGCGCGATGATCTGGACCCCTGGTTCCAGAAGATGGAAGAGCGGCTCAAGATCAGCCAGTGGATCATGCCCCCCAACGCCAACAACGACGTGCTGAAAAAAGGCTGCGACGCCCTGGGCTGGGAATGGGCCGTGATCCCGCGCAACGTGGAAGGCTGCTGGAATATCGGTTACTGCGGCATGGGCTGCCCGACCAATGCCAAGCAATCCATGCTGGTGACCACACTGCCCACGGCCATGAACAACGGCGCCACCCTCATTCACAGCGCCCAGGCCCATCGTCTGATCATCGACGGCGATACCGTCACCGGGGTGGAAGTGCGCCCGCTCAACAATGACAAAGTCGCCACCGGCGCCACGGTCACCGTCAAGGCGAAAACCGTGATTGCCTCCGGCGGCGGCATCCAGACTCCCGCCTTGCTGATGCGTTCCGAGGCACCGGACCCCCAGAGCAGGGTAGGCAAGCGCACCTTCCTGCACCCCACCACCTTCACCTTTGGCATCTACGACAAGGAAGTGGCGCCGTATTACGGTGCGCCGCAATCCCTGTATTCCGACGAGTTCGTGTTCAAGCATGGTGTGGACGGCCCGGCGGGCTACAAGCTGGAAATGATGCCCATGCACCCGGGCCTCACCGGTGCCCTGATGGGTGGTTACGGTGGTGATGCCCGCAGTGAAATCGAGCGGCTGCCCAACCTGGCAGCCTCCATCGCCCTGATCCGGGATGGTTTCCACGCCGACAACCCCGGCGGCAATGTGGAACTTCGCGACAATGGCGAGCCGGTCATCGACTACCCCGTTGACCCCTATCTGCTGGAAGGCGCCAAGCGCACCCACCTGACCATGGCGGAAATGCACTTCGCCGCCGGGGCCAAAGAGATCCGCCCCAGCCACGGCCATGCCGGTTATTACAAAAGCTGGAAAGAGGCCAGGGACGCCATCAACAACCTGGCCTACGACCCGGTGATCACCGGCCTTGGCAGTGCCCACGTGATGGGTGGCTGCGCCATGGGCCAGGATGAGTCCCAGTGTGTGGTCAACAGCGACGGCAGCTACAAGTATCTGAACGGCCTTTATATCATCGACGGTTCGGTATTCCCCACCAGCCTGGGGGTGAACCCGCAGCTCACCATCTATGGCATGAGCGCCCGCAACGCCACCGCCCTGGCGGACAAGCTGCAAGCCTGACCCGCCTCTGAATAACGCCCTGCGACGGTTACCTGTACGGCGCAGGGCGTTACTTTTACCGCCTCACCTCATCGCCCCCAGCGCCGATTCCGACAGGAAAACCACAGGAAGCAGGCGAAGCCGGACGCCAAATAAGGTATAAGTGCGGCATGAAAACCCCGCAACGATTACAACCCCTGGTCGATGACGGCCTCATCGACGAGGTCATCAGCCGTCTTATGAGCGGCAAGGAAGCCGATATCTTCGTGGTCCGCTGTGGCGAGGAGATCCGCTGCGCGAAAGTCTACAAGGAAGCCGCCAAGCGAAACTTCAAGAAAGCCGCCCAGTACCGGGAAGGCCGCAAGGTCCGTAACAGCCGCCGCAGCCGGGCCATGGAGAAAGGCTCCAAGTTCGGCCGTGAGCAGCAGGAAAAGATCTGGCAGAGCGCCGAAGTGGACGCCCTGCGTCTGCTGGCCGAAGCCGGCGTGCGCGTGCCCAAGCCCTACGACATGCTCGAAGGGGTGCTGCTGATGGAGCTGGTCACCGACGACGAAGGCGACGTGGCCCCGCGTCTCAGCGAAGTGGTGATGTCCGCCGAGCAGGCAGAAGAAGACCACGCGCTGATGATGCAGTACGTGGTGCGCATGCTGTGTGCCGGGATCATCCACGGCGACCTGTCCGAGTTCAATGTGCTGGTGGATGACTACGGCCCGGTGATCATCGACCTGCCCCAGGCCGTGGACGCCGCCGCCAACAACAGCGCCGAAGCCATGCTCTACCGGGATGTGGACAACATGACCCGCTATTACGGGCAGTACGCCCCGTCACTGCGCGGTAGCCGCTATGGTCAGGAAATCTGGGCCCTGTATGAAAGCGGCGAGCTGACCCCGGACAGCGAACTCACCGGCCAGGTGGAAGACGACGGCCATATCGCCGATGTGGAAGACGTGCTGGCAGAAATCAAGGCAGCGTTCGAAGAAGAGCAGGAGCGTCGCGAACGGCTCAGTGGCGACGCCGAGGACAGCGGTTATTGACCCCATCAGGTAGGGTGCACTGAGCCTAAGCGAACTGCACCATCCAAACGCCGAATTGGTGCAGTTCGCCTTGGGCTCAGTGCACCCTACGCATCTTGAAGCGCCTGGCCCAGACACCGGCTAACGTCCGGCGACAACGTATCGATCATGGCGTCCGCCCAGAAAAATCCCTGCACCGATACCCCACACAAGAACACTACCAGCAGAAAAAAGATCAGCGGCTTGATACGCGCCCGGTGGCCGTACGCATAGCGGGTAGGGCGAAACACTTTTTCGTCGGGCAGGGGCGACTGGCCCAGTCGTAACACACGAACACTGTGCCGCCCCTCAATGGCCAGCACCACCAATGCCAGCCCCAGCGGCAAGCCGATAAAGAGGCTATAGATCACCCACTCCAGACCATTAAGAGACCCGTAGTCGTGACAGTGGGCCGTTTCCACGTAGCGCTCGAACCAGGGGAAAAAGAAAAACTCGGTCAGCAGGAAAAGCGGCACAGCCCAGGCGGCATGAAACAAAAGCAGGCGGATACGTTCAGCCTTGCTGTATTGCGGTGCCCACTCGGCCATACGCCTTCCCCCGAATCGATCGTCCCTGTGAGAGACATGGCTCCCACAGGGATTACGGATTATTCAGCAGGCATTCTGGCAGAAAGGCTCAGCGGTCGTCGCGACGCAGCACAAAGAAAAACGGCTGCTTCATGCCTTTCAGATCCATGATGCCGAGCACGGTGTTGTCATCCACCTTGCGGAACACATCATTGATGGGCAGGTTGTCGTAGGACATGGTGGCGGAGGTTTTTCCCCGGTAGTTCACCATGCGCAGGCGGGCGGCGGACTGGCGCCCGGACAGCAGTGGCAGCATCCACTGGAACAACTTGCCGACCCGTTCTGACTTCAGGAACGGCAACCGGTCGAGCAGGCCCAGCCCCGGCATCACCAGCAGCGGTTTCACCGTCGTGAGCTCACCGGACGCCTTGCGAAACACCAGCGGGTGCACATGCTCCGCACTGTCAAAACGCTTGCCGTGCCAGTGACAACGCTCCAGCACCCCATCCAGCGGATGACCGGTTTCGAAGCCTTCGCCTTTCCAGGCACCGATCATGAAATCCGTCTCAATAGGCTCCAGCGCATCATAAAGGGCCAGTGCATCGTCCGGTGATACCCGGCCGGCCTGTTGCGCCGCTGCAAAACTGATTGTTTTCAATTTGCTTTGATCTGCCTGTGACGCACCCATGCTCTACTCCCGGAAACCGTGTTAATGATGGGCTCTTACGCTAAGCAGAGTGCGGCGGAATCACCAGCGCTTGTGCGCTATTGTCAGGCAATGACGTTCACCAAAAACATCATTGATTGACCAAAATGGTCTTTTGCTAAAAAACGGATAGAAAAAGAGAAAAATCATACGATATTGTTTACTGCACACCCGGCAGCATCGACATCTTTAGCCTGTGTTTTCCTCAGTGAACTCTGTGCCCACTGTGGTAACAATCACCCCTTGCAGCGTCCTTCTTCGCGCAATGCCGCCGCGCTGTCTTCCAGCCGTTGCTGTTCCCGGCCCAGCAGGGCACTGACCTGTTTCAGCTCGCGAATCTTGTCGTCCACCGCCGCCTTCTTTTCCGCCATCAGCACTGCGCCCTGTTCGCAATCGATGCTGTCGCTGCGCAAGGCATCGAGCACTTCTCGAATCTCACGCAGGGAAAACCCCAATGCCTTGAGCTGACGCACCATGGCGACTCGTTCCACCGCCTTTTCCGGATAGTCCCGGTAATTATTGCCACGCCGTTCCACTTCCTGGAGCAGGCCGGCCTTTTCGTAATAGCGCAGGGTGTGGCGGTTCACGCCGGTGCGCTGTTCCAGTTCTGCGATCTGCATGGCCGCCTCTCAATTCACTGTTGACCTTAGAGCATACTCTACCCTTTAGGGTGGTGGCATACCCCATCACGGAGACCTGCCATGACCTTGCTCATCACCGGCGCCACCGGCTTTATCGGCCGCCATGTCTGCGCCCAGTTAACCCATGACCATGACATTCTGGCGGTATTGCGCCAGCCGGATAGCCAGCTTCCCGCCCTGCGCCAACAGGTCAATGCCCTGGGCGGACAGGGCGAGCGCCTGCAGGCGGTGCAGGGCGACCTGGATCTGCCCGGCCTTGGTCTGCCGGAGGATCTAGCTGCACCCCGGGCCATCATTCACCTGGGCGCCCGCTTTGCCTGGCAACTGGATCGCGCCACCGCCCAGCGCACCAATGTGGCCGGCAGCCTGGCGGTGGCCGAGCTGGCCCGACGCCATGGCAGCCGCCTGGTGTTTATCAGTGGCTTCATGCTGGAAAACCGGGAGCATCTGCAACGACTGGGCATCACCAGCGACGCCCCGGATCAGGTGGACTGGCAGCACGTCTACCGCCGGGCCGGCGGTTATGAAGCAAGCAAACTGGAAGCGGCAATCCGGGTACGCGCCCTGGCGGCAACCTGCGATCTGAACCTGGTGGAAGTGCAACCCGCTACCGTCGCCGGCCACAGTCGTACCGGCGCCCTGGATAGTGCCCAGCCACTGTTTGCCCTGCTCGATAACCTGGCACGGGGGCGGATGGCCATGGTCCCGGGCAGCCCCGAGCACTGGCTGCCGCTGGTGGCTGTGGATCATCTGGCGGCACTGATTGCCGTGGCCGCCACCGCTGACAGCGTCCCGCAGCGGCTACTGGCCCTGGACCCGACCACGCCCAACTTACAGGGCCTGCTGGCCATCGCCGCCGATATGCTGGGCCGGCGCGCGCCCCAGCGGCACCTGCCGATACCAGTACTGGCGGCGTTGCTGCGCCTGCCGGGTATGCCAAGGCTGATGAACACCTGGCCGGAGGCCCTGCACTTTATCCAGCCCACCCGCTTCGACACCACCGACACCGACCATTTCCTGGATCAGCAGGGCCTGGCACGCCCTGCCATGGAGGCGGTTATTGCCCGCAGCGCCCGCTGGTACCAGCAACACCATGGCAATCCAGCGGCCCCGCAACCGGCCTGACCCTGCATCTTTGCTGGCGCTTGGGGTATGCTTGCGGGCATTGTGGGTGCCCGGCCCGGCGCCGGGTACGGTATTCAGCGACAAAGCGAGCCAAGCATGACCAACCGCGTAATCTACCCAGGCACCTTCGATCCGATCACCAACGGCCATCTGGACCTGGTCGAACGGGCCGCCAAGATGTTTGATGAAGTGGTCGTCGGCATTGCCGCCAGTGAAAAGAAAGGGCCCCTGTTCAACCTGGAAGAACGTGTCGACCTGACCAATCAGGTACTGGCCCATCTGCCCAATGTACGGGTCACCGGCTTCTCCAAACTGCTGGCCCACTTCTGTAAGGAAGAGGAAGGCAACATCCTGCTGCGGGGCCTGCGGGCGGTGAGTGATTTCGAATACGAATTCCAGCTCGCCAACATGAACCGGCAACTGGCACCGGACCTGGAAACCGTGTTCCTGACCCCGGCGGAGCACCTGTCCTTTATTTCCAGCTCGCTGATTCGCGAAATCGCCCTGCTGGACGGGGATGTGAGCAACTTCGTGCCGCCGCTGGTCGCGGAAGCGCTGGAGCAGAAACGCCAGGAAAGAAAGAAACGATAGCGGCACCCGACAGCGCGAGTCAGCCCCTGCATACAGCCAGGCCAACCCCGCGAACCGGAACCAGTCGCGGGTAGCGGCTTTTCAGAAGCGGTAGCCTTGGATCGCGTTGTCAGAATAGCCACTCAATAATAATAACGCTGACAAACTGCTGTAGGAGCGCCGCTCGAGGCGCGAACCTGCTTGCGAAAGCCTTCCCGGGTACGCTTCGCGTCTCAAGCGACGCTCCTACAGCGAAGGCAGAACACCCCGTCCACGGAGGAACCCCATGCGCATTTTGCTCTCCTTGCTACTGCTGATCACCGTCAGCGCCCAGGCCGCCGGGCCGGGCAAGAACGCGGTAGCGAGCGCTCACCCACTGGCTACCGAAGCGGGCATGGAGATCCTCAAGCAGGGCGGCAATGCCTATGATGCGGCCATCGCCGTGGCCGCGGCACTGGCGGTCGTCGAGCCCTACTCAGCGGGTATGGGCGGCGGCGGGTTCTGGTTGCTGCACCGGGAAAGTGACGGCCTGCAGACCTTCGTGGATGCCCGGGAAACCGCCCCGGACGCCGCCATCCCCACCATGTACCAGGATCGCGATGGCAAGGTAGTGCGTGACTGGGCACTGAACGGCCCCAGCGCCGCCGGCATCCCCGGCCAGGCCGCCGCCTTTGTGCACCTGGCGGAGAACTACGGCAAGCTGCCCCTGAAGACCTCCCTGGCCCCTGCCATCCGGCTGGCCAAAGACGGCTTCGAGGTGGAAGCGCATTACCGTAAACTGGCCGGTTACCGGGAAGATGTGCTCAACCGCTTTCCGGAAGCTGCCGCCATCTTCCTGCACAACGGCAAGGTGCCCCCCGCGGGCCATGTGATCAAGCAACCGGATCTGGCCCGGGTGCTCACCCTGCTGGCCGAGAAGGGCAAGGCCGGCTTCTATCAGGGCGACGTGGCCCAACAGCTAGTGGATGGCGTGGAGCAGGCCGGGGGTATCTGGAGCCTGGACGACCTGGCCAACTACGACGTGATTGAGCGCTCACCTACCGTGAGCACCTTTAAAAATGCCCGTATCGTTTCCGCACCGCCGCCCTCCGCCGGCGGCATCGTGATGGGCCAGGCCCTCAATATCCTCAGTCAGTTCGATGGCGAACCGGATACCCACCTGATCGTGGAAGCCATGCGCCGGGCCTACCAGGATCGGGCCCGCTACCTGGGCGATCCGGACTTTGTGGGTATCCCTGTGGATAAGCTGTTGAGCAGCGATTATGCCAAGCAGCGAGCCAGCACCATCAACCCGGACGAGGCCACCCCCAGCCACACCCTGGGCGAACCGCTCACCGTGGAAGAGGGCTTCCACACCACCCACCTGTCGGTACTGGACAAGGCCGGCAACCGGGTCGCCGCCACCCTGAGCATCAATCTGCCCTTCGGCAGCGGCTTCGTGGCCCCGGGCACCGGCGTGCTGCTCAACAACGAAATGGACGATTTTTCCGCCAAACCCGGCGCCCCCAACGCCTATGGTCTGGTGGGTAGCGAGGCCAACGCCATCGCCCCCGGCAAGCGCCCCCTGTCGTCGATGACGCCTACCTTCGTGGAATTCGACGACCGCGTGGCCATCCTCGGCACCCCCGGCGGCAGCCGTATCATTACCATGGTCATGCTCGGCGTGCTGGAAGCGGCCAACAACCAGCCGGTGGATGCCTGGGTCAACCGGGTCCGCTTCCACCACCAGTACCTGCCCGATGAAGTGCAGGCGGAGCCGGAGTTTGTCGGCAGCGAAGCGGCCAAGGAATTGATGCTGCGCGGCCACCATGTGGTCTCCACCGGCCGCGACTACGGCAATATGCAGGCGATCCTGTGGCGCAAGGACAGCAATGAGGTCAGCGCCGCCAGTGATCCCCGCGGGATTGGTAGTGCCGAGGAGAGTGGGCAGGCGGCATTGCAGAGAACCGGCTCGGACTGATCAACGAGATCGCTAACGGAATATGATGCGCAAACTCTGCAATTCTGCGATTGGTCGCTTACACGATTACTTTCAGGCTTCTCTGTGAATAAACAGTTCATTTTTCGACTAATTGCAGTGGCTTTTTGTCTGCAAGTATTTCTTGCCTACGGCAAGTCTCCTGAGAGGCATGAGGGGGAGCCTCATCTTGACCTGGCTCCGCCTCAATTTGAGCAACACCTATCACACGTCTTTTCATTGCTTGATTCTAAAAAATTTGAAGAAGCAATCAGTTACTCAGGCTCTGTCGAAAACTTACCTGAAGAATGGAAAGAATATCTTGTTGCCAACACACACTATGAAATAATCATTCCCGAAGAAAAGTGCTTTGAGCATAGTAAAAAAACAGCAAGAAACAAAAAACTCCCAAATATAATACGCTCCAGGCTCTACGTAATGGCATTAAACTGTCGTTATCTTTACTCCAAAGATAACGATGATCTTTTTGATGAAATTTTTTCTTTCAAAAATATTGATACCGGCTATCTAAAAATTGTTTTAGAAAGTTTTCGGTATGCCCACATTGATGCGATATGGAGTTACCGCATACAAAAACGAGGCAACACTACAGATATTTCACACAACGTCATTCATTCCGGAACCGAGCATTACTACTATGTCATGTCTTCATTTAGGGTTTCTGAAGACGGGAGCGTTTACGACATTGATATCGTAAAATCATGGCCAGAAGTTGACGATCAAAATCGTCTCACAAAACACATGGACTTCAACCGTATTCAACACTCAGCCAACCCTGGCGACAGAGTTATCGTATATTTTTTATTTACACCCTTCACCAGCAGCTAATACGCACTGGCTGATTGTCTCACCACTGACTAAAAAGCGAGAGCCTATCGAAAAGTAGAAGAATTCTCTGGTTCCCGTTAGCGTTGCTCTTCCCATGATCATGACTGGAGCCGCCCATGTCTTCCCTGTTTGATACAGCACCTCCCCTAATCCAGGCCCCCATGGCCGGCGTGCAGGACTGGCGCCTTGCGGCGGCGGTGTGTGAAGCCGGTGGGTTGGGGTCGGTGCCGGCGGGCATGCTCAATGCGCAGGGACTGGAAGAACAGTTGGCGCAACTGCGCGCGGCCACGGACCAGCCCTGGAATGTGAATTTCTTCTGCCATACACCACCGACGCCGGACCCGGAAGGGGAGCAGCGCTGGGTGGAAACCCTGCAACCCTTCTATGAAGAGTTCGCGGCGGATGCCGCCGCCATTCCCCATGGCCCTTCCCGCCAGCCCTTCGACCAGGATTGCGCCACAGTGCTGGAGCGATTTCGCCCGGCGGTGGTGAGCTTCCATTACGGCTTGCCGGAGGCCGCCTTGCTGGACCGGGTCAAGGCCACCGGTGCCAAAGTGTTGTCCAGCGCCACCACGGTGGAAGAAGCCCTCTGGCTGGCAGACAACGGCGCCGATGGGGTGATTGCCCAGGGGCTGGAAGCCGGCGGTCATCGTGGCCATTTCCTCAGTGACGACCTCAGCCTGCAGCAGGGAACCGTCAGCTTGCTGCCGCAGATTCGCGACGCCATTTCCCTGCCGGTGATCGCCGCCGGCGGCATTGCCACACCGGCAGGGGTCAAGGCCGCCCGCGCGTTGGGCGCCTCAGCTGTTCAAGTAGGCACGGCCTATCTGCTGTGCCCGCAGGCCACCACCAAAGGGGTGCATCGGCAGTGGCTGCAGAGTGATCGTGCCCGCCATACGGCCTTGACCACGGCATTCTCCGGACGCCCGGCCCGGGGAATAATCAACCGGTTGATGGCAACAGTAGGCACGATGCCGGAGACAGCCCCGGCCTTCCCGCTGGCGGGCAACGCCATTGGCCCGTTGCGCGCCGCTGCGGAAGCCCAGGGCAGCGGTGACTGCTCACCGTTGTGGGCAGGGCAGTTTGCCAGTGCTTGCCGGGATGTATCGGCAGTAGAAGTGACCCGGTGGCTGGCCGAAGGCTGGAGTTAGTTTTTACGTAGGAGCTATGCTTGCATGGCGAAGAATTCAGAACCTGTTCGCCATGCAAGCATAGCTCCTACAGAAAACCTGGCAGGGCCGCGTCCCCTATGGCCCGATTTAACCTTGCAGACCAGCGGCTAACGGTCAGAATCGACATCCTGTTTACCGGCCATGCCGGTGTGAGACTTGCCCGGCCCGTTGCCGGGCCCTAGCGGAGTGCTTTTCATGCAGCGTATCGAGATTACCAAGACCTTCCCGTTTTCCGTGGACAAGCTGTTCGACTTTCTCAGCGACCACGAAAACCTGGAAGTGATTTTCGCCCCGGCCAAGATCAAGCGAGTGAAACCCGGCATCGACAGCCCCAACGGCGTGGGCTCCACCCGTCGCATGCGCATCCTTATCGCACCGCCGTTCGAAGAAACCGTCACCAAGGTCGTGCCGAACGAACTGATCGAGTACAAGATCAGCAAGGGCAGCCCCCTGAAGAACCATAAAGGCACCATGCGTTTTTCCGAAAACGGCAACGGCGGCAGCCAGCTGCACTACGTGATTGAGTTTGAAGGCAAACTGCCCCTGATCGGCCCGGCAGTGAAAGCCGGCCTGGGCCAGGCCATCAGCCGTGGGCTGAACAAGCTGAAGCTGTAAGCCGCACTCTGTAGGAGCCATGCTCGCATGGCGAACCCTCTTTGAATCGCCATGCGAGCATGGCTCCTACAGAAGTTTTCAGACATAAAAAAACGCCGACACCCTTGCTTGCACAGATGCCGACGTTGAACGGTTGCGACAGTGATTAACCGTAATTAGAACGTATAGTTCAGACTCAGGTTTGCGTTGGTCGGTGCACCGTAGTAGCTCTGACCAAAGTACCGCAAGCTACTCAGATACTTTTCGTCGGTCACGTTGTTCACTCGCAGTTTGGCATTGAAGTTATCAGTGAAGTCATAGCCTGCCATCAGGTTAACCAATGCATAACTTTCCTGTTTTGATTCATTACCGCCGCTGGTGTTAGTCACCGTACTCTGCCAGTTAACGGTCATGCCCACCTTCAGTTTCTCCAAGCCGGCCGGGCGATAGGTGGTCGCCAGTGTGAAGGTTTCTTCAGGAATATAGGTTCTCAGCTCATTGCCTTCATCATCATCCTCAATGTCCAGATAGGAGTAGCCAGCTGAAATATTCCAGTTCCTCATGACCTCACCGGACACCTCGGCTTCATAGCCCCCGCTATCGAAGTCCTCTCCCCGGTATTCGGCTATCGGTGTGCCGTTGTCAATTTCCTCTGCCACGTTTTTCTGTTCGGTTTCGAATGCCACCAAAGAGGTATTCAGGCGGCCCTGGAACCATTCGCTCTTCAGGCCATACTCGATATTGACACCCTCGATCGGGTCCAGACGGTTTCCGTCCGGCTTCTGTTCCGTTTGCGGATTGAAGATAGTGGTATAGCTGGTGTACAGAGAATGCTGCTCGGTCAGATCAAAGATCACGCCGGCATAGGGAATCAGTTCAGAGGCACTGGTGGTGCGGGTAGCGCCGTAGGCCTCCCCCTCGCTTTCCACATCCTGATAACGCGCACCAACCACCGCGGTCAGCGGGTCAGCCAGATTCAGGCGGGTGGCCAGATACCCCCCAGGTACCGATCGACCCAGTCACTGCCTTCTTGCTCCCCGTCAAAGGCTGGCTCAGGGAAGTCCCCGGTGAACACTTGCTCCGAGTCAATCGGTGTAAAGCGCGAACCGCCGAAATCAGCAAAAATGGACATTTCTTTAGGGCGGACTTTGCCACGGTTAAAGCCGATGACCATTTCATGGACACGCCCACCGACCTCATAGGGCCCCCGGGCAGACAGGTCAACGGTTTCCTGGCGTTCATAGCTCTGGAACTTGCTGGGGTAGGCAAACATGCCATCCAGATCACGGGTGGGGTTACCGAACAGGTAAAGCAACTTCGAGTCGCCCACCCATTTACGGTATTGATAAACCGCTTTGCCTTCCCAGCCATTATCAAATTGGTGGGCCAGTTCGACAAAAGCGTCTTCTTTGACCGTATCCCAAAAGGCCCAATCGGCCCCTGTGCTGGTAGAGACGCTAAAGTCTGTGGGGGTGCCATCCGCGTAGAACAGCGGTAAGGAGCCCCACATGTTCTGGTCCGCGTTATCTTCCTGGCGAGAATAGCCAACGGTGAACAAGGTGTTCTCAGTCAAATCTGCTTCAACCACACCATAGAGGACGCCACGCTCTTTTTCATACCGGTCCAGGTAGGAGTTCCCATCCCGGTACGCGGTCACCACACGTGCCCGGACATTATCGGTCAGACTACCTGATACATCGCCATCGGCGCGGTAGGTGTCCCAGGAGCCTCCGGTCAAACCGATTGACGCGCGCGCATCACGGGTAGGACGCTTGCGGACAAAGTTCACCACAGCGGAAGGCTCGCCCGCGCCAGCCATCAGACCATTGGCACCACGAATCACTTCCACACGCTCAAACAACGCGGTATCCAACTCACCGCGCACGCCGGGGCGACCGGAAGGCGAACCCACACCGTCATATTTAAAGGTATCAATATCAAAACCGCGGGCATTGTATTCAGACCGATCGGTTTCGTATTTCTGCACGGTAATACCGGTGGTATTGGCCAACACATCATTCATTGTGTTTTGGCCGAAATCATCCATTTCCGTGCGGGTGGTCACGGACACGGATTGCGGCGTTTCACGCAAGCTCATGGAAAGACCTGTCGCACTGGAGACAGCCTTTTGGGGAGCATAGCTTTCGGTATCGTTGGCTACCTCACCAGACGCAGAAGCACCGACAGTGATTTCGCTCAGCTCATGAACAGACGCATCCGTCTTGTCCGCCTGGAGGGCAGGCGATAGCAGCAACAGCGAGGCGTTTATCGCCCCAAACAATATTCGATTTCCCATGGAAAGCCCCAGTCAGTTCACACATATTCGGCTTCGGCTGACAGAGTGTTCTCTGCCCCCAACAATGATCCGGGCCGAAACTGGCTGAGGATGTTAATGAATATGATAACGATTCTCAATAGTATTATTGACTGATGCCGTCATCCTGTGAGAGCAGAGACTGTAATTCCGCCCGACCACGCTGGTTGGCTTCCACCAGTTTGTCGCCGTCGTTCTGGTGTTCGACCTGCTCACGCAGCAGGCTTTCGTCCAGGTCGCGGAAACTGCGCACCAGATCGATGGCGGTGGATTCCGGCACGCCCAGTTGCATCAACGTCAGCCGGGTACTGAGCAGGGCGGACTCGAACGTTTCACGGATCACCTGCTGCACCCCAAGGTCATGAAGCTTGTAGGCGTGGAACCGGTCCCGGGCCCGCGCCACGATGGTCACATCGGGGAAATGATGGCGCACCAGTGCCGCTGCCTTCAGCGAAGCATCCACGTCATCCACGGCCAGCACCATTACCCTGGCGTGCTCCAGGCCAGCGTTGCGCAACAGGTCCAGACGGGTCACATCGCCGAAGTACACCTCGTTGCCATAACGGCGCAGCATGTCGATCTCATCCGGGTCGGAGTCCAGCGCCGTGAAGGGAATCTTGCGTGCCACCAGAATCCGCGCGGTGATCTGGCCGAAACGTCCCAGCCCGGCAATCACCACCCGTGGGTGGTGATCGGGCATATCTTCCGCTTCCAGATCCGGGCGGGCGCTGCTGGTGCGGCGCTCCGGCCACAGCAGTGTCACCAGCTTCAACAGCAACGGGGTGGCAGCCATGGACAGGGCGACCACCAGGTTGAGCTGACCCACCAGGGTGCTGTCGAGCAGATTCAGTGCCTGGGCCTGGGTGAACAGCACAAAGGCGAATTCACCGCCCTGGCAGAGCAGGATGCCGAACAGGGCGGTATTGCGCCATTCCACCCCGCGTACCCGGCTGATCACCGCCAGCACCAGCGCCTTCACGCCCAGCAGTACCAGTAGATACAGCGCAATGTCGCCGGGGTTGTCGACCAGCAGACGCAGATCCATGGTCATGCCGATGGCCAGGAAGAACAGGCCCAACAGCAGGCTCTTGAAGGGCTGGATATCGGTTTCCAGTTGCTCCCGGTAGGGCGAGTTGGCCAGCAGCACCCCGGCCACAAAGGCCCCCAGGCCCATGGACAGGCCCAGGTGCTCCATCAGTGCTGCGGCACCCAGCACCAGCATCAACGCACTGGCGATCATCAGTTCCCGGTTGCGCAGTTTGGCCAGCCACCCCAGCCACGGATTCAGCGCGTATTTACCCGCCAGCACCATGCCCGCCAGCGCCGCCAGCCCCGCCAGCAACTGCGGGCTGTCATCCCCCGCCTGCGCTCCGGCCAGCAGGGGCAACAGCAGCAGGATCGGGATCACCGCCAGGTCCTGGAACAACAGAATGGAAAACGCCGAGCGGCCCTGGGGCGTGCCCAGCTGGTTGTTCTCCACCAGCATCTGCACCACAAAGGCGGTGGAGGACAGCGCCAGGGTAAAGCCGATGGCCAGGCTAACGTTGGTCTCGAAGCCCAGCAGCAGGAAGGCACCGGCCAGCAGCAGGGCACTGAGAATCACCTGGCTGGCACCCAGACCCACCAACCGCTTGCGTTGCGCCCACAGCTGTTGCGGCGCCAGTTCCAGCCCCACCAGAAACAGCATCAGCACCACCCCCAGCTCGGCGAAGTGCAGCACATCGGTGCCGCCGCTGACCAGCGCCAGCCCAAGAGGCCCCACTACAATCCCGGCGGCGAGATAGCCAAGAATGCTGCCCAGACCCAATCGCTGGAACAGCGGCAATAACAACAGCGTAGCCGCCAGCAGAACCAGCGCCTGAGAGAAAAAGCCTTCCACGGTGATCTCCTTTTTCTGATCCGCTCATGCTAGCGGATTTGCCCATTAGCCGTTGTTAAAAAGCGCTATCGGCCTGCAGTGCACCAAAATTGCTCAACCATTACCAAAGCCTTACCATGCGCGCTCTTTATTCGCCCCGGAATAGTGCGCGAGATGAGTGAACAGAATGACCGGCTGCGCCAGCAGCTGGTCGGCGGCCTGCTGCGGCAACTGCATCTGGATGTGATGAGCCAGCGGTTCAACCCCCGCCTGGTGCTGGCGCTGTTCAATCTGGTCAACGGCGGGCTGAGTATTGCCCTGATCGCCATCGTCGCGCTGATCACCCAGCAGTCGTTTATCTTTCCGTCCCTGGGCGCCACTGCTTTTTTGTTATTCCACCTGCCCCTGGCGGAAGCGGCCTCACCGCGCAATGTACTCAGCGGCCACGTGATTGGCGCCCTCTGTGGTTGGGCCGCGCTATGGCTATGCGGGCTGCATGATGCCCCCGCCGCCTTCCTGACCGGGGTGGAATGGCCACGGGTGGTAGCCGCCAGTCTGTCGCTGGGCTTTACCAGTGCGCTGATGATCCTGTTCCGGGTCGCCCACCCACCGGCCGGGGCCACGGCACTGATTGTTTCCCTGGGCCTGATGCACGAACTGCAGCAACTGCCGGTACTGATCAGCGCCGTGGCCCTGCTGGTCGCCCAGGCCTTCATCATCAACCGGATAGCCGGGATTCCCTATCCGCTATGGCGCAGTCGCAGGCAACACGACTGAGCCACTTTCGTAATGAGAATTACTTTTATTACTGTTAGACTGCCGCGCTCAATCTGATCGTGACAGGTGCATCATGCGCGCAATTCTGGTGGTTCTTCATCGCTGGTTCGGCCTCTTTATTGCCGGCTTCCTGATTATTGCCGGCCTTACCGGGGCGCTGATTTCCTGGGACCACGAGCTGGATGAATGGCTCAATCCGCACCTGTTCGAGAGCCAGAGCGAAGGGCAACCGCTGCCCATGCTGGAATTGGTGGACCGGGTGGAGCAAGCCGATCCCCGGGTACGCGCCAGCTTTTTCAATCTGGAGGCGGAACCCGGCCATAACGCGGAAATCTGGGTAGATGCCAGGGAGAACCCGGAAACCGGACAGCGCTATGATCTGGACTACGACCACGCGTTCGTGGATCCGGTCACCGGCGAGATCGTCGGCAAACGTCTGTGGGGCAAGATCTCCCTGCACCCGGAACACCTGATGTCATTCCTCTACAAGCTGCACTTCACCCTGCATCTGCCGGAGTGGAACGGCATTAACCGCTGGGGAATCTGGCTGATGGGCGCCGCCGCCATGGTGTGGCTGTTCGATACCTTTATCGCCATGGCGCTGACCCTGCCGCGCAAGCGCCGTACCCGGAAAGCCGGCGGCAAGAGCTGGCTGCAACGCTGGAAGCCTGCCTGGATGATTCGTCGCGGCGCTGGCGCCTACAAACTGAATTTTGATCTGCATACGGCGGTCGGGCTGTGGGTGTTTGGCCTGCTACTCATCCTGGCCTTTACCTCTTTCTCCCTGAACCTGTATCGGGAAGTTTTCTACCCGGTGATGTCCATGGTTTCAGAGACCACCCCCGGGCCTTTCGAGACCCGCACCCCCACCGCCCTGCATGACCCGGTGGAACCCCGGGTAAGCTGGCCGGCCCTGTTTGATAAGGCCCGCACCGAAGCGGATAACCGCAACTGGCAAGAGCCCATCGGCGACACCTTCTACAGCGACAATTTTGCCGTCTTCGGGGTGCGCTTCTACTACCCGGGCGAAGACCATGACAGCGGCGGCATGAAAGTCAAAAGCCTCTATTACGACGGCAAGAACGGCAATCTGATCGGTGATGAAGTCCCCTGGCAGGGCACTGCCGCCGACGTCTTCAACCAGCTACAGTTCCCCCTGCACTCCGGGCGCATCGCCGGCATGCCAGGGCGCATCATCGTGTCGATCATGGGCATCGCCGTGGCCATGCTGTCGATTACCGGCGTAGTGATCTGGTGGAAGAAGCGCAAGGCCAGGGTGGCCATTAGAAAGCGTAAGCGGATCAACACATCCGCCGCCACATCAGCAACCTGAACGGCCTGCTAACCGCCCTGTAGGAGCGCCACTTGAGGCGCGAACCGTGTGGTTTAATAGCCACTCCGTTCTATCGTCTTGTCGCAAGCATATTTCGCGCCTCAAGTGGCGCTCCTACAGCAACCCTCAAAGCCACATCGCATTCCAGTAAGGGTAATATCTGAGGGATTTGACCAGGCCGGCACGCAAGGGATTGGCAACGATATAACGGGCAATATCCTTGATCGATTCTTGGTAGCGGATCGCATGGTCGTGGTAGCCCCTTTGCCAGATGCGCCCCCCTGACAAACGACCGCTCCTACCTTTGACGAGATTCATGGTTGTGTAAAGTGGGTACTTCCCCTCCAGCGTAAAGAGCCAATGGATATGATCCGGCATCACGACAAAACAGAATGAGGATGTCATGCCTTGCTTATCGGACCAGAGCAATGTCCGGCACATGGTCCGCGCATGCTGTGCGTCTTCAAACCAAGGATGCCGCCCATTGGTCACCACAGTGACGTGATAAATCCTTCCCGCCTCGGAGTAACGCCCCTGCCTGAGACGGTTTCCCTGATATCGCTTCGCCATGCAAAAAGGATTGCGCTTAAGCACAAGGCAGCAAAGTCGATATCGCTGAATTTTCTGTAGGCGGCACGATCAAGCGAACGAGAGCAGGCACTCAACAGCAAGCATTAGAAGCGATCGCGGCCGGGCTGGTTGAGGTTGTTGATTCGCGTTTTGCCCAGCAGTTTCAGCAACAGATTGCGGAAGAAACGCAGTAGCGGGTAGAGCACTGTCGACACGCGCCGGGAACGGAACATCCAGTAGTTGAAGCGGTTAAACACGCCAGAGCGGCTGCCGATCAGGGCCAGGGCATGGATGGCATCGGCGCCGTAATAGAGCTGGTCGCCCATCTTCAGCACCATGCCCTGATCGATATCCAGGCCAGCGCCGGTAATCTCGCGCATCACCTCACTGTCTTCCCGGGCATCCACGATGCGCAGCTCACCCACGCTTTCGCGAATCCGCACCACCTGGCAGTAGGCATGGCAGGCCGGGCATTCCTTGTCGTAGACCAGCAAGATCTCGGGGCGTGAGATGTCGGGGCGGGACACGTTATCTCCGGCTGAGCCAATAAAAAGCCCCCGGGAAGGGGGCTTGTCGTTACCACTGAATCGGCGCTTCCGACGAGCCCGGGCTGGGCGGTTGCCCGGCAGGTTGAGCCGTTGAGGCGCTGGACTGGTGCGAGGTTCGCACACGGTCACCCGCCTGTAGCGCGCTACTGGCCGGGCCTTCCAGACGGGCCACACCATAATCCGGGCGCACGTCGGTGACCGTCAGGGTGGCCAGGGCGTTGCCCTCCAGCTTGATGGTCAGGCCGGTGTCCGGGTCCTTCATTTCCCCGGCGGGGCGGTAGACCTGCATGCTGGCATCCTGCTCCAGCCGGCCCTGGCCCTGACTGAGGAAGACGGTATCGCCCTGCACCTTGATGATCTGCACCGGGTAGAGCACGTCGGTGGCAGCACCGGCCATGGCACGGGCAATGGCCGGGTAAAGCTCATCCGCCAGCCGTTCCGGGTGGTTGCGGTCGTCGATATTGAGCTGACGGGCCACTTCGCGGATGGAGGCTTCCGACTTGTTCCAGTCGAACAGATCTGCCCACAGAATTTCACTGGTGGTGGTGTCGATCAGCCGATAACGAACGCGAATACGCGGTTCGTAGCCGGAGAATTTGGCACCGTAGAATTCCCGCTGGCTGTCGCCAATGCTGAAGTCCTCGATGGTGCCTACCAGCAGTAGATCGGCACCCTTGCGCTGTCCCAGACGGACCAGCTCTTCCGGCGCCACACTGCCGCTGGCGACAACGGACTGCTCCTGATCAATGGCATCCAGGTTGGCCCGGTCCAGCACCCGGAAGCGACCGGACTGGGTAAAGGCGGTAACCAGATCATCGCGCAACTGACGCTGCACCTGGCTGGCCGGCACCTGCAGATCGCCCAGATCATAGCGGGGCTGGCGGCTGTCGAAGGTGGTAATGGCAATACCGGGCAGGTGCGAGCGGTCCGCACCCAGGGTCTTGGGACGAAGCACCCCCGCCTGCACGTTGGCCTGCCACAGGCCGTCTTCCACTTGCTTCACCGACTGCACCTGGTAACTCTTGATATTGCCCAGGGTAGGCAGCTGCGGCTCCGGCACCGAGGTCTCGGTACCGATCCAGGTGCTGACATCACCCTGCTGGCGAACCACCCACTGCAGCACATTGGTGCGGAAGTTCGGGTCCACCGCCACGCTGACCCCGCCAGCCTGTCGCACCGCCGCCACCAGGGCATTGGTCATGGCCTGTTCCGGGTTGTCGCCGTAACCCCGGGCCGACACGGAAATGGTTTCCGTGGCTGCCTGGGCCAGTGACGCACACAGCAACAGGATGAAAAATAACGGAGCGAACAGGTGCTTGGTCATAACGGCCTCCATGTCTGGTTAGCATGCACGCCTCCGGGAACACCGGTGGCGTGCAGCGTCCTTACAACCCGAACAGGCTCTTGCTGCGAGTCTTGCGGATTTCTTTTTCGTTGGTCCACTCGATGATGCCGGTCTGGATGTTGAGCAGCTTGAGGGTGAACTTGTAGTACACGTCCTTGGTGCTGCCATCGCGTTTGACGATGGAAGAGAAGTTACCGTACATCATCATTTCGGCGCCGATCTGGCGGCCCATGGCGGCGGCAGTGGACGGATCCACCAGGCCGGAATCGCTCTGGTAGTCCAGCTGCTGACGCACACGATCGACCACGGACATGTCCACAAAACGGAACTTGCCGGAGTTGATCAGCTTGGACTGAATGGTGTCGGTAATGGACTCGGTGTCCACATGCTCGGTGGTCTTGTTCTTGATGCGATCCACGAATACCACCGGACGGCGGTTCTGGGTCATTTGCACGATGGGCGGGAACACCATCATGTCATCCACCATCTTGGCGGCGATCATCTGCAGGTCGGTGGAACCGAAATCCGTGTTCACGGTTTCGCGGGCCTGGGCATCACCGTAATCCACCTTGGAGGCACAGCCGGACAGGGCCAGGGCGCTGCCCAGCAGCAGCATGGAAAGTACGCGTAGCATTATGATTTTCTCCTTGTTCCCTTTAGAAAGGCACACGACGTTTATTCGCGTACCCAGATTTCAAAGCGTACCGCGGACGGGTTGGGGGCAACGGCCTGGACGCTGTTCTGGCTACGACCCGCCATCACCACCTGCCGCCAGGGCTGGCCTTCCGGCGCCTGCTCGAAACCATCCTTATCGAACCATTTGAACTTGTATTGGAAATCCAGTTCAAATTTCCAGTCATTTTCCAGGGTGGCCTGTATATAGAGCAGGTCCCCCACGGTCTTTTGCTTCAGATCCTGCACGGAAATACGGCTGGCCAGCAGGCTGTTGCTGGAATAGACCTTGGTGATGGTCTGGCCGTCTTCATCCACTTCCATGCGACCCATATTGGTGGCCGAACAGGCCGCCAGCATCGCAGCCAGCAGCAGCGCCAGCATCGGGCGTAACAGTGTCATAAGGGTCCCTCCTGAACGGGTAACACGCGGGTAATCAGCTGGCCGGGAACGGCCGCCACATGAATCACGGTGAGGCCACGGTTTACCACCGGTACCGTCAACGTAGCATTGCCCTCGGGGGTGCTCAATACAAGGGTATGTTCCCCCTGGGGCAGTGAAAATCGTGTTGCCTGGGCGTAGGCAGGCAGGGTCAACCAACTACGCCGGTCCGCCTGCTCACTGACCAGGTTATACAGCTGGGTGGCGAAGGCCCCCAGCGGGCCGAAATCGTCATTGGCCTTTTTCTGCAGATTGTACTTGGCGGTGGCGCGCAGGGTCTGGCGCACCAACATGCCAGGCAGACGTTCTTTCAGATCCTTGGCGGCCAGGGCTCCCACATCGGCCAGCACCACGGTTTCCCCCAGTGGCTGGCTGGCACTGTCCAGCACCCGCAGGCTGTTGGGGCGCGGCTTGCTGGTCAGAGAATAGGTGGGGAAGGCCACCGAAAAGATGCCGTGGACGGTGGGAATGGGCAGGCTGAATTCTTCCCGGGCCTGCACAAAGCCCTGCTCGTAAAGCACTGCCACCATGCCGTCTTTTTCAGGCCGGCCCTTCATGGCATTGGACACTCGCTCAACATCTTCCTTGAGCATGTCCAGCTCCGGGTGGATCTCCAGGGCCTTCTTGTAGTCCACCAGGGCATCGTTGTATTCGCCGTGGGCTTCCCAGAACAGGGCGGACAGGTAGAAGGTCCAGGCATTCTGGAAGCTGGCTTTGACCTCCCCGGCCACCGCATTGATGCCCTGGAAATAGCCATCGAACTGGCTCAGGTCCACGTTGTTTTCTTCTGCGGCTTCCTCGGCCTTGGCAATTTCCTTGTCGCGCTTGTCGGCGGCTACCCGCTGCTCCAGGGCCGCACCACGCAATTCCACGGCGGTGCCGGTAGGATCGTTGGCATCCCAGTAATTCAGGGCCTGATAGGCATGGGTGAAGATGCGCTCGTAGTCCGGCGCCACATAGCCGCGGGCATTGTCGTTGGTAATCAATGAGGAGGCGGAAGCCGTCAGGGATGACACCTGAATGCGAGCACTGGCGTCTTCGTCGTCATATTTCTGAATGGCGCCGGCAAAGGCTTCGCGGCTCTGCTCACGCTGGCCGGTAAGCTGACTGACTCGACCCAGTTCCTGCAGATACAGCACGCCATCGCCGCCACTGGCCGCTTTTTCCAGCTTCTGGGTGGCCGCCGGGGTCACCGGGGCGGTGGCCAGCGAGGCCTTCCATTGCTGGGCCTGATTGGGGTAGGGCACAAACAGGGAGTTTGTGGCACAGCCGGACAATGCCAGCAGCCCTGCAACCAACAGGCATCCTTTCCTGAGTCGTCTCATAGGTTAAATACGAAAAAAGCCGGAGCAAGCAAGGTAGCCCGCCACCGACTTTTTGTCGAGTGTTTCACAGTTCCGCAGGAGCGCCCGAACGAACGCTCCTGCGGAAACACCGGGTCGTCTAGAACAACACCCGGGTACGGATGGTGCCGTCGATGGTGCGCAGCTTCTCCAGCGCCAGCTGGCTGTAGCCCTTGTCCACATCAATGACCACGTAACCGATCTCTTCGTTAGTCTGCAGGTACTGACCGCAGATGTTGATGCCGTTCTCGGAGAACACGGTGTTGATCTGGGTGAGCACGCCGGGCACGTTCTTGTGAATGTGCAGTAGGCGGTGCATGTCCGGGTGGGCCGGCAGGGCCACTTCCGGGAAGTTCACCGCACCCAGGGTGGCGCCGTTGTCGGAGTAGCGGATCAGCTTCTCGGACACTTCGGTACCAATGTTCACCTGGGCTTCCTGGGTAGAGCCCCCGATATGCGGCGTCAGGATCACGTTGTCGAATTCACGCAGCGGGCTGATGAACTCGTCGTCGTTGCCCTTGGGCTCTTCCGGGAACACGTCGATGGCAGCGCCCAGAAGGTGGCCATCACGCAGGGCACCGGCCAGGGCATCAATGTCCACCACTTTGCCGCGGGCATAGTTGATCAGGTAACCCTTGGGCTTGATGGCGCGAATCTGTTCTTCCTTGATCATCCAGCGAGTGGCGGCGGTATCCGGCACGTGCAGGCTGACCACGTCGGACTGACCCAGCAGCTCGGTGAGGCTGCTCACCTGCTCGGCATTACCCAGCGGCAACTTGGGAATCACGTCGTAGAACTTCACTTTCATGCCCATGGATTCGGCCAGCACGGACACCTGAGCGCCAATGTTGCCGTAACCCACAATCCCCAGGGTCTTGCCTCGGATCTCGTAGCTGTCCTTGGCAGACTTCAGCCAGCCACCGCGGTGGGCAGAGGCGTTCTTCTCGGGAATGCCACGCATCAGGTTGATGGTGTGGGCAATCACCAGCTCGGCCACCGAGCGGGTGTTGGAATAGGGGGCATTGAATACCGGGATACCACGCTTCAGGGCGGCGTTGAGATCCACCTGGTTGGTACCGATACAGAAACAACCCACACCGATCAGTTTCTCCGCCGCCTGGAACACCTCTTCGGTGAGCTGGGTGCGCGAGCGAATGCCGACGAAATGGGCATCCTTGATCTTGTCTGCCAGATCGTTGCCGGTCAGCGCGGTGGGCAGCAGCTCCACATTGCTATAGCCGTGCGCTTTCAGGTTCTCCACGGCGTTTTCGTGGATGCCCTCGAGCAGGAGAACGCGGATCTTGTCCTTCTCAAGAGAAGTATCGGCCATGATTGAAGTCTCGGTAGCCTGTGAAATGGGCGCGTATGTTAACATAGCCCGCTCAAATTGAGAGCAGCCGCGCCGTCGGATTGCTCAAGTTGCCGTGAGAACGCCTCAACATCGTGCGTTTTACCCCTGCAGGAGACCTGTTGATGACCGCCCATGCCCATGCTGCGCTGGAGCAACTGACTGATTTGCTTGGCAATCGCCTCCTTACCGACCCGGAAAGCGCCCAGCGCTACGGGGTCGACTGGACCAAGGTATGGGCCCCGGCCCCCAGCGCGGTAGCGCTGCCGGAGACCATCGACGAGGTGCAACAGATCGTGGAAATCGCCAACGACCACGGCCTGCACCTGGTGCCCTCCGGGGGCCGCACCGGCCTGTCCGCCGGGGCGGTGGCCGCCAACGGCGAGCTGGTGGTGGCCTTCGATCGCATGAACAAGATCCTGGAATTCAACGAATTCGACCGCGCTGTCACCGTGCAGCCCGGAGTCATCACCCAGCAATTGCAGGAATTCGCCGAACAGAAGGGGTTGTTCTACCCGGTGGACTTCGCCTCTGCCGGCTCCAGCCAGATCGGCGGCAACATCGGCACCAATGCCGGTGGCATCAAGGTGATCCGCTATGGCATGACCCGCGACTGGATCACCGGCCTGAAAGTGGTCACCGGCAAGGGCGAACTGCTGGACCTGAACAAGGGCCTGATCAAGAACGCCACCGGCTACGACTTCCGTCATCTGTTCATCGGCGCCGAGGGCACGCTGGGCTTTGTGGTAGAAGCCACGGTAAAACTGGCCCGCGAACCGAAAGACCTGACCGCCCTGGTACTGGGCGCCCCCGGCTTCCGGGAAGTGATGAAGATCCTGCACGCCTTCCAGCAGGACATCGACCTGACCGCCTTCGAGTTCTTTTCCGACAAGGCCATGGCCCATGTACTCGAACACGGCGTTGCCAAACCCTTCGACACCGAGTGCCCGTTCTACTGCCTGCTGGAATTCGAACAGCTGTCAGAGGCCACCGGCGATCAGGCCATGGCCATCTTTGAAAAGTGTGTAGAAGAAGGCTGGGTACTGGACGGCGTCATGAGCCAGTCCCTGCAGCAGCTGGATCAGCTGTGGCAGCTGCGTGAGCGCATCTCCGAATCCATCGCCCCGCACACCCCTTACAAGAACGACATCTCGGTCACTGTCTCCAAGGTGCCGGACTTCGTGGAAGACATCGACACCGTGGTGCAAGAGGCCTACCCGGATTTCGAGATCGTCTGGTTCGGCCACATCGGCGACGGCAACATGCACCTGAACATCCTCAAGCCCGCCGACCTGGCCAAGGAAGACTTCTTCGCCCAGTGCAACAACGTGTCCAAGTGGGTGTTCGAGATCGTCGAGAAATACAACGGCTCCATCTCTGCGGAACACGGTGTGGGAATGACCAAGAAACCCTACCTGGAATATTCCCGCAGCCCGGAAGAAATCGCCTGCATGAAAGCGGTGAAGCACGTCTTCGATCCCAACAACATCATGAACCCGGGGAAACTGTTCGATGTTTGATGAAGTGAACACCCCTGTGGATCAGGACGGCTACCAACATCGCTGGATCGACGGTGCTCCCATCGACATCCCGGGGGGCAAGGTGGTGTGTGTGGGCCGCAACTACGCCGACCACGCCAGGGAACTGGGCAATGACGTGCCGGACTCCCCCATCCTGTTCATGAAGCCGGCCACCTCGTTGGTGAGCCTGCATGAACCTCTCGAGCTGCCCAAAGGGCAGGGCGAAGTACACCATGAAGTGGAAATGGTGGTGCTGATCGGCAAACGGCTTCACAAGGAAACCGACCTGGACAACGTCCGCTTCAGCATCGCCGGCTACGCCGTCGGCCTGGACCTGACCCTGCGTGAGGTACAGAACACCCTGAAGGAAAAAGGCCACCCCTGGGAACGGGCAAAAGCCTTCGACGGCGCGGCCCCGGTCTCCGGCTTCATCGATGCCCGCGGCATCTCCGTGAAGCAGAAGCTCAACGTCACCCTGGAAATCAACGACGAGGTACGCCAGCACGGTCACACCGGCCAGATGCTGTTTCCCACCTTCGAGCTGCTCAGCGAAATCAGCCAGACCTTCACCCTGGAACCCGGTGATGTGGTCTTCACCGGCACCCCCGCCGGCGTCGGCCCGCTCAACAGCGGCGACAAGTTTACCGCGCGACTGGGCAATATCATTCAGGTGTTCGGCTCCGTCGCCTGATACGCAGCCACCGCTCCCACTGAACAAATGTCACTGTTGGAACGCAGCGAATACGGTCAACATTGATGATATTTAGCCATTGGGTATTGAAGTGGCGTCGCTGCTTGAACGCACTTTGAGGCGGGTTCTATTTGGGCATGGAAGACACCACCTATTCCTCCTCAAACGCATCCCGATGAAACTCCGCCGCTTCCCTCACCTCACGGAGTCCGCACTCCATCAGTTCCGGCACGTCGCCGCCGGCCATCACCGTCAACATGGTATGCACCCCCCGGGCGAGAGAGGTCAGGTTGTAGCCGCCTTCCAGAACCAGTACCAGGCGGCCATCGCAGTGTTTGTCGGCAATGCTCTGGACGATGCTGGTGAGTACTGCGAAGCCGTCGTAGCTCAGATTGAAGGCCATGTCGTTGTGGTGGGGATCGGTGCCTGCGGAGACCAGCACCAGGTCGGGCTCAAAGCGGTCAGCGGCGGGGATCAGAATATCGCGGAAGGCCTTTTCCATGGCGATGTCGCCAGCAGATTCCGGCAGAGGAACGTTGACCGTATAGCCTTCACCCAGGCCGGCACCCACCTCATTCAAATTTCCGGACCCCGGGTAAAACGGCGCGGCGCAGTGGGTGTCGAAAAACAGCACATCCGGGTCGGCCCAGAAGATGTCCTGGGTGCCGTTACCGTGGTGCACGTCCCAGTCAACGATCAGGATACGCTGGCAACCCAGTTTTGCCTGGGCATGGGCGGCGGCCACGGCCACGTTATTGAACAGGCAGAAGCCCCGCGCCCGCACCGGTTCGGCATGGTGGCCGGGGGGCCGAACCAGGGCAAACGCGCTTTGCGTTTCCCCCTTCACCACGCTCTCCACGGCGGCAATGGCATTGCCCGCCGCAGAGGTGGCTGCCGGAATGCTCTCCGGCGAGACGGCGGTGGTATCGCTGTCCAGCCAGGCGCGCTGCCCTTCCAGGGAGAAGATGTGGTCCAGATAGGTGGTGGTGTGGACACGGCCCAGTTGTTCGTAGGTGGCGCGCGGACCGGACTGGAACTGTACACCGGGGATGGGCTCCTGCTTGAGCAGGTCCATGATGGCGGAGAGCCGGCCGGGGTGTTCCGGGTAGTTCCATTTGAAATTCAGCCCACCGAGAATATTCCTTACCCGCTTTTCCACCCGGCTGGGCAGAAAGGGCAAATCCACTTGCGGATCATGGCCGAGCATTACCTCGTCATAAAACACGGTTACGCTGCGCGACGCTGCCACTCGTGACTCCCTCACTTGGTGTGTGTCCTCGGTTGATTCTCCGCGCAACCCCCCGCTTAACGCAACAACACAGCCTCCATGGCCGCTGATATCAGCACGCCAATAGCGCGCTAGGCGCCATGACGACTATGACACCCGGAAATGCTTGCGCAAATTATCATTCACCCAGCCACCCAATCGCTCACGGCCAATACTGTCGATAAAGTCCCGCACCTGTTCCGTATAGTCACGATCCTCTTCAAGAATATGGTGCAGCAGCCACTTCTCCAGCACCTGCAATAGCGGCTCTGCCACGTCGACGCCTTCTTCATGGCGACGCATCAGGGATTCGATGTGGAAGGTGAACTTTCGATGCAGGTGATGGTGGTCATCCAGGCCTTCATAACCGGCCCGCTCCATGAGTGCTTCCTCGAAGCTGAAATGGGATTCGGTGTAGTCCACCAGATCATAGAGGACCCGGGCCACGCCCATCTGGGCGTCGGGCTGGCCGGCCAGCCGGTCCAGATCATTGATGTAGTCGACGATACGACGGTGCTGCTGGTCGATCAGCAATATTCCCAGTTCGTAGTCGGGGCTCCATACGATGCGCATGATCTGTCTCCGGTTTGTGATGGATAGTTACGCTAGCAAGGGGTAGATCAGGCGATGTAGACATAGATCAATGTTTGAACACCGTAGGGGGAGGCCCGGATTCCAACCCTGGAAGGTCGCCCCTACAGACGGTAGGGGGTAAAAGCTGGATAATGGCGCCCCTAGCTCACCATTTCTTAACTCCGGTAGCCCCGCCATGGAAATCAACGTCAACTTCCTCGATAACCTTCGACTGGAAGCCAAGTTCGACGACTTCACCGTCATCACCGACCAGCCCATCCGCTACAAGGGTGATGGCTCGGCGCCCAGCCCGTTTGACTATTTCCTGGCGTCGTCGGCCATGTGCGCGGCCTATTTCGTGAAGGTGTACTGCAAGGCGCGGGATATCCCTACGGACAATATCCGCCTGTCGCAGAACAACATCGTCGACCCGGAGAACCGCTATAACCAGATTTTCCGCATTCAGGTGGAACTGCCGGAGGATATTTCCGACAAGGACCGGCAGGGCATTCTGCGCTCCATTGACCGCTGCACGGTGAAGAAGGTGATCCAGACCGGGCCGGAATTCCAGATCGAGGAAGTGGACAACCTGGACGAGGACGCCCAGGCGCTGCTGATGGTGACGCCGGATGAAGCGCACCGCACCTTTATCGAGGGCAAGGACCTGCCGCTGGAGCAGACCATCGCCAACATGAGCGCCATCCTCGAAGAACTGGGGATGAAGATCGAGATCGCCTCCTGGCGCAATATCGTCCCCCATGTGTGGTCCTTGCATATCCGCGATGCGGCCTCGCCCATGTGCTTTACCAACGGCAAGGGCGCCACCAAGGAAGCGGCGCTGTGCTCGGCGCTGGGCGAGTTTATCGAGCGGCTCAACTGCAACTTCTTCTACAACGACCAGTTCTTCGGTGAGGAGATCGCCAACAGCGACTTCGTCCACTATCCCGACGAGAAGTGGTTCAAGCCCGGCCCCAACGATGCGCTACCGACAGAGATCCTGGATGACTACTGCCTGGGTATCTACAACCCGGAGGGGGAGCTGGGTGGCTCCAACCTGATTGATACCAACTCCGGTCGGGTGGACCGTGGCATCTGCTCGCTGCCCTTCACACGCCACTCCGATGGTGAGACGGTGTACTTCCCCTCCAACCTGATCGAAAACCTGTTCCTCAGTAACGGCATGAGCGCGGGCAACACCCTGGCCGAAGCCCAGGTGCAGTGCCTGTCGGAAATCTTCGAGCGGGCGGTGAAGAAGCACATCATCGAGGAAGAAATCACCCTGCCGGATGTTCCTGATGCCGTGCTCGCCAAGTACCCGGCGATTGTGGAAGGCATCCAGGCACTGGAAGAACAGGGCTTCCCGGTGCTGGTGAAGGATGCCTCCCTGGGCGGCCAGTTCCCGGTGATGTGCGTGACCCTGATGAACCCGCGCACTGGTGGGGTGTTTGCCTCCTTCGGCGCCCACCCGAGTTTTGAAGTGGCGCTGGAGCGCAGCCTCACCGAGCTGCTGCAGGGCCGCAGTTTCGAAGGTCTCAACGACGTGCCACCGCCCACCTTCAACAGCCAGGAAGTCACCGAACCCAACAATTTCGTGGAGCACTTTATTGATTCCACCGGGGTGGTGAGCTGGCGCTTCTTCAGCGCCACGGCGGATGAAGATTTCTGCGAATGGGATTTTTCCGGCAGCAATGAGGAAGAAGCTGCGCGACTTTTCGCCATTCTCGACGATCTGGAAAAAGAAGCCTACGTGGCGGTGTACGACCAGCTGGGTGCATCGGCCTGCCGGATTCTGGTGCCGGACTTTTCCGAGGTCTACCCGGTGGAAGACCTGATCTGGGACAACACCAATATGGCGCTGGATTACCGGGAAGACATTCTCAACCTGCACCGCCTCAGCGACGACCAGCTCAGCCAGCTGACTGAGCGCCTGGAAGAAAGCCAGATCGACAACTACACCGACATCATTACCCTGATCGGTATCGAGTTCGACGAGAACACCGTGTGGGGCCAGCTCACCGTGCTGGAGCTGAAGCTGCTGATCAACCTGGCGCTACAGCGCCATGAAGAAGCCCTGGAACTGGTGGATATGTTCCTGCAGTTCAACGACAACACGGTAGTGCGCGGGCTGTTCTACCAGGCCCTGCGCGCGGTGCTGGAGATCACTCTGGATGACGAGCTTGAGCTGGATTATTATCTGGTTAACTTCCAGCGTATGTTTGGTAAGGAGACCATGGAAGCGGTGGTGGGCTCAGTGAATGGCACGGTGCGTTTCCACGGCCTTACCCCCACCAACATGCAGCTTGAAGGACTGGAGAAGCACCAGCGTCTTATTGAAAGCTACAAGAAACTGCACGCTGCGAGGGCGGCCAAGGCGGGGCTAGCGTAACCAGCCCCCCAATACCTATTACTGTAGGAGCTATGCTTGCATGGCGAACAAGCTTGCGGAAGGGTTCGCCATGCAAGCATAGCCCCTACGGATGATTCACTCTCAGGCCATCACCTCAATCACCACCTTGCCCCGACAGCGACCCGTGCGGCTGCGATCATAGGCTTGCTGGCTCTGCGCCAGAGGAAAAACGCTGTCGATGATGGGGCGCAGTTTGCCGCTTTCCACCAGCTCCGAGAGGGTGTCCAGATCCCGTGTCCAGGATTCCACCACCACGGTGCCGCAGTGCTTTCCGAACACCCGGTAGAACGGTGTGATCAGCATGGAGCGGGTGTCACCGCCGGTGGAGATGAACCAGCCATCTTCAGCGATCAGGGCATCACAGGTGCGCGGGGATTCGTAGGAGGTCACGTCGAAGACCAGATCGAAGGAACCGGCGGTGTTCCGGTAGTCACCCTGGGTGTAATCGATGATCTCGTCGGCACCCAGTTCGCGAGCGAAGTCAGCATTGCGGCCACTACAGACCCCGGTAACGTGCAAACCCATTGCCTTGGCAATCTGCACGGCAAAGGTACCGACCCCCCCGGAAGCGCCGATGATCAATACGCTTTTGCCGGCTTCCGCCTTGCCCTTACGCAGTCCCTGTAACGCCGTCTGTGCCGCCAACGGCATGGAAGCTGCCTGCTGGAACGTTAGCGACGGCGGCTTTTTGGCAATGCGCTTCTGGTCGATGCGCGTCAGTTCCGCCAGAGACGCGGTGCGCGGGCGCATATCCATGCCGTAAACCGCATCGCCGATCTCGAAGTCCCGCACCTTGCTGCCCTTGTCGATAATCACGCCGGCCAGATCGTCACCGAAGAAGGGCGGCAGCTTGTTAACCAGCAGGGGGGTAAACGCCACGGCCGCATGGTAGTTCAACTTCCAGTCCTTGGGGTTCACGGACGCCCCATGCACCTGCACCAGCACATCATTGGCTCCCAGGCGGGTGGGCGCAGAGATGGTGTTCAGGACCAATTCGGCAGACAGGCCCCAGCCTGATGTGGTGATCGCTTTCATGGATACGGCTCCGTGGTGAAATCAGCGAATTCAAGCTTAACAAAGGAGGGCGTGAAGGGAGCGGTCAGATAGCGCCAAGGAAGCGGCGGTTTGTGTCAATACAACGGCAAGCCAAGCATACGCTGCAATGCCGGTAACTACTTCAGGTATGAGAATGGGCTGAGCCGCGACGCAGCTTTCAGCCCGGATCCACCTTGCCGCGCAGGGATTTGGTTCTGCCGCGTTTGGTTTTGCTGTCCATGCGCCGTCGCTTGCTGCCCAGGGTGGGGCGGGTGGCCTTACGGCTTTTCTGTTCCACCGTCACGCTCTTGATCAACTGGGCCAACCGGGCCAGGGCATTTTCCTTGTTCATTTCCTGAGTGCGAAACTGCTGTGCTTTTATCACCACCACGCCATCGCTGGTGATGCGCTGATCACTGAGGGCTAGCAGGCGTTCCTTGTAGCGTTCCGGCAGGGAGGAGGCGCGAATATCGAAGCGCAGATGAATTGCGGAGGCGACCTTGTTCACATTCTGGCCGCCGCTGCCCTGGGCGCGGATTGCCTGAAGGTCGATTTCCTGTTCCGCCAGGGACAGGTTGGGAGTGATTTGCAGCATGAGGGGTACTGTAGCGGCTTCGGGGAAAGAGGAGCAAGTGACGCCGCTGCATGAACGACCTCTCAAGGTGTGAACCCGAGTGCCGATGAGGAACGCCTGCAGCGTATTCGATACTGCTGCAGGCGTTTGCTTTAATTCTTCACATCACGGTCATAGTTGAGCCGCTTGGCCGCATCCAGGGTCAGCAACTGCATGAAGGCCTTGGTTTCGGAATCCGAGCCGGTAGGCGTATTACCGTCACCACCGCCAAAGACATACTGCGGCACCTTGCGCTGGGCGAAGGCTTCAGCCCAGATTTTCTGGATTTCGATTTCCGCATCCAGCTTCTGCGCCAGGGCGTTATCCGCCTGCAGCACCGCTTTCTTCTGGTAGGCTTCTGCATCGGCCAGGGTACGACGGGTTTCCGCTTCGATGCGCGCTTTTTCCAGGTTGACCTGGGCGGTCTGTTTGTCGATTTCCGCCTGTTCCTGTTTTTTCTGCGCTTCGGTAATGGCCAGCTGTTTCTCGGTCTCCGCTTCCGTGGTGCGCTGGATCTGGTCCACCTTGGCCTTGGCCTGACGCTCCGCCACTTCCCGCTCACCCCGGGCGATGGCCAGCAACCGCTGCTCTTCTTCCTGCACCCGTTGCTCGCGGGCAATAGCACGGTCGGCTGAGGCTTTCTGCTTGAGTTGCATACGCTCTACAAAACGCTGGTTCGGGTCCATCTGGGTGATACGGGCTTCCACTACTGAAACCCCGTAATCGATAAACCTCTGGGATTTGCGCCGCGGAATACCGGTATCATCGAGCATCTTTCGCACCACAAACACCACTTTGGAGTCGTCGCCGTAATCTTTCTGTTGGGTGCCCAAGGCGACATTGGCGCTGCCTTTGACTTCGTTGACCCGTTTTTCGCTGATCTCTTCGCGACGAACAATATAGATGCCATTGATCATCTGGTTTTCGAACTCGGTGTTGAACTCGGTACGACCACCGGAGTAATACTCTTCAGCGCTCATCAACGACGCATTGGCCTGCAAGGTTTCCTTGAAAGCCGGAATCAGTGCCGTACGCAGCAAGTTTTCCGGGTTGCGGTATTCATGAGCCAGTTGCAGGAAGCTGTCCTTGTCGGTGGGGATGGTAAAACGCACGGTAGCCTGTGCATCAGCGTCAACCTGATCAAGGAACATGATGTTCTGGGGTGGCAGTGCGGCTGACGTTTCAGAACTTTCTACTTCCACATAGGCAAGATCTTCCGTGCCGCCCTTTACCGCCTGAACGGTCAGCGCGCGCTTCCAGGAATTCCAGCGACCGAAGAAAAAGAACTGGTAACCCACATCGGACACCACCTGTTCCTGACCGGTGATGGTGCGCACGTGATATACATAGCCAGGCTCGGCATAGAAGATGGATTTGTTCGCCACAAACACCAGTACCAGCACAGCGATGACCGTGCCAACCAATCCCGGCAAGGGTAATACACCCTTGAGCTTGTCCTTGAGCATGATTTTCCCCCAGAGAGTCAATGTGAAAGGGGAATATTTTAGTGAGCATTCCGGGAAAGAATAGTGGGCAATGTCTTACATTTGCGATCTTGCGGATAGAAGGGGAAAGCGTGACAGGGCGGGGAACAAGAGTCTGATGAGCGAGGGATCAGTTGCGAAAACCCTGACGTGCCGGCTTGTCGCAACTGGTACCTCGTTACTCGCGATTCACCCCACCGGCACCGCAAAGTGAATCATCGCATGCACCTGCAGCTCACCAACAAGGAAGCCGAGTAACGCCCCCACGGTAATCAGAATCCATTCATCCTGCTGGAAGGCCGGCCTGAGTAATCCCTCGAATTCCTCTTCGGTAAGCTCCTGCATTTTTTCTACCATTAGGTTCTTCAGGTCCATGGCTTCTTCGGCATAGGCTTCCATGTGGGTGAGCGTTTCCGGCAGGTGCTGCATCACCTTCTCGGACACGGAGCGCTTCATTTCCTGGTACCGGGTGCTGCCCACGGCGAACACCACCAGCGGCTTGGCCAGACCGGCCTGTTCATCCATGGTGCGCTGCACCTGTTTCTGGACCAGGCCGAACAACCGGTCGGACATGGGGCCAGTCAGGATGGCGCCGATCACCGCCGCCGGAGTAACGATCTCCGTGGCCACCAATTCCCCATAACGAGCCGCCACCTGTTTGCGGCGGCGCAGAAACAGGCCCTGCCATTCGAACAGTCCCAGATAACGCACCGGCTGTTTCGGGTTGAAGATCATCTTCAGCGCCAGCCAGTCGGTAAACCAGCCGGTGAACAGACCAAACAACGGAATCACCCAGATGTTATGGGTAAAGGCCCAGACGATGGCCTGAACAATACCGATGGCAAAACCGAAATAGATGCCGGAGTTACGAATGAACTTGAATTCCACATGACCGGCTTCCAGAAACACCCGGTTAAGCAGTTCCTTGTCGCGCACCAGCGCGCTGGTGACCAGATCCTTGAGATCGAACACCCGGGTAATGTTGCTTTTGATATCCGTCATGATCTGCTCGACCATGTGCGGCGCTTCATTCTGGATACGCTGGATCAGCAGGTTCTTCACGGATTCCGGGGCGGACTCCCATAGCCCTGGCTGGTACTCGGCAGCGACCTCGCGGGTAATGTCTTCCACCGCGCGAATCAGCGGATCGCGAATCTCGGCAGCCACCCGCTGGGGGTCCAACTTATCGAACACATCTTCAGGTTTGAGTAAGCGCTCCATCATCAGATCGCAGGCCACGCTCGCCATGGTGGCGGCCTTGCGCGGTACGATACCCTGCCAGCCCAGAAAGGGTCGCCAGCCCACAAACTTCAGTGGTTTGAACATCATTTTGATGGCCACCACCTTGGTGTAATAACCAATGGCAGCGGCCACAAACGGCATCGCCAGATAGAGCAGCCAGTTGGCCTGAAGGTCCGCCAGAATCAGATTGGGATCGGTAATCACAGGCTACTCCTCACTCACTGCGGCTTCGCTCAACAACGCCCACACCTTGCTGCCCACCGGGCTGATGTGGAGAGTTTCACGGCGCACTTTCAATTTCGGGGAGTGCGCCTTCAGCGCCGCTTCCGCGTTGCGATAATCGCTGTCGCCTTCCAGCAGTTCGTAATCGGTGCGCCGCTCCTCGCTGAACCCGGATGCCACCACCAGGCCGCGGGCAAAAAGACGACTAAGATAAAAGGCGATGAAATCCGTGCATTGGATACCGGCAGCCCGACCGATGTTGGAATGTCGGTGCAACACTTCCCCGCGTGACAGACGACCGCCGGTGAACAGCGTCAGCATGGGAAAACCACTGCCATCGGACAGGGCGGCCAGCAAGCGGGCTTCATCGGCCGTGGTGCCGGCCAGAACCTGGCTGATCAGCATGGCGCGAGCCTGCTCCTGGCTCTGCTCCATGGACACTTCCAGCAACTGCTGAAAACTGTCGGCCGCGCCCCCCAGACTGCCGGGCGGTTCCAACCCTTCCAGGCGATGTTTCAGCCCCTGCAGGACATCCTGTTCCACTTGATGGAGGCGTTCATCGGCACGCTGCACCGGTGGTAACTGATACAACAAATGCTGTATTCGCGCCCGCAGGGCGGCGGGCGAGAGTGGGGAATCAGACACGGTTGTTTCCTGTTCTTATTGTGGTTTCGGGTCTTGCTGGCTTACCGATGTTTCCCGATATCGCCGAAAATAAACAAAGACCGCTTTATTATTGAGTGTGCTCGGTTTTCATTTTAGTGCAAGTTACTGTCCGTATGTTTTACGCAACGCCATGGATTCACGGCCGTTCGCGTAAAGTCATGACGCGTTCGCGCAGATCATCCGCACGTACCTGTTCCGGTGCCACCGCGTCCCCCACCGCCAGTTTGATCCGCGACCAGAAGCGGCGCGGCAGCCGGGTGAGGGCCTTGCCTCCCTTGTGGCTGAAAAAACTGCCCCACAGACCGGACAGGGCCATGGGGATCACCGGCACTGGATAATCGGCGACAATCTTTTCAATCCCGGCGCGAAATTCGGCCACCTCGCCGTCGTCGGTGAGCTTGCCTTCCGGGAAGATGCACACCACTTCGCCTGCCTCCAGCTCCTCACGGATGCGCACGAACGCACGCTCATAAATCACCGGATTGCGGATTTTGGAATCGATGGGGATGGTCTTGCCGGTACGGAAAATATAGTTGAGCAGTGGCATGTCATAGATGGGCTTGAACATGACAAAGCGCACCGGACGACGGATTGCCCCGGCCAAAAGCAGGGCATCCACATAGCTCACATGGTTGCACACCAGCATGCAGGGCCCTTCGTCGGGAATATGCTCCATGCCATGGTGTTTCACCCGGTACATGGTGTGGGTCAGCATCCACACCAGCAGGCGAATGAGAAATTCCGGCACCACCGTATAGATGTAGCTGGCCACCAGCACATTGGCCAACGCCAGCGCCAGGAAGAACTGCGGCACGGTCAGTTCCAGCACACCCACCAGCACGATGCCGGCCACTGCCGACCCCACCATCAACAGGGCATTGAGAATGTTGTTGGCGGCGATGATTCGCGACAGGTGCTTGGGATTGCTGCGGTGCTGGATAAAGGCGAACAGCGGCACAATATAAAAGCCGCCAAACACACCGATGCCAAGCAAGTCCATCAGTACCCGGTAGCCCCCGGCCTGTTGCAGAAAGCCGGCGATATCTACCTGGCCATTGCCTTGCAGCCCGGCATAGGAAAAGAACAGATCCACCCCGAACACGCTCAAGCCGATGGAACCCAGCGGCACCAGCCCCAGCTCTACCCGTTTGCCGGACAGCTTTTCACAGAGAAAAGAGCCCAGCCCGATGCCGATGGAAAAGGTGCCAAGCAGCACGGCGTAGAGACCGTCGGTACCCAGCAGGTAGTCGTCCACGTAGACCTTGAGCTGGGTGGTATAGGCGGCGCCGAGAAACCAGAACCAGGAGATCCCCAGCACGCACATCCAGACAGATTTCACCTCCCGGGCATAGCCAACGATATGCCAGGTTTCCTTCCACAGGTTCCAGTTTATTTTCAGGCCATCGTCCGCCGCCGGTGCCGAGGGAATGCCACGTGCGGCCAGGTAGCCAAGCAAGGCCAGCCCCACCACCGTGATCGCCACCACACCATCACCCACGCCATCCATCTTCAACAACACCCCGGAAATGGAGCCCAGCAGAATGGCCAGGAAGGTGCCCATTTCCACCAGCGCATTACCGGATACCAGTTCCTTGTCATCCAGCTGCTGGGGAATGATGGAGTATTTGATAGGCCCGAAGAAGGTGGACTGCAGGCCCATACAAAACAGGACGCCAAGCAGGAAATACACCGCGTCGAAAAAGAAGCCCACCGCGGCGGCGGACATGATGCAGACTTCCACGAACTTGATCTTGCGGACCAGAGACGCCTTGTCGTATTTATCCGCCACCTGACCCGCTAGCGCGGAGAACAGGAAGAAGGGCAGGATAAACAGGGCCAGAGCGACATTATTAAGGGTGTTGACGCTGACGGCGGTGACCGCCCCGGAAGCAATCAACAGTATCAGGGCCTGGCGAAACACGTTGTCGTTGAACGCTCCGAGAAACTGGGTAAAGAAGAAAGGCCCGAAGCGGCGTGACGCCAGCAGAGAGAACAACCCTTTTTTCATTTTGTCGCCTTTTCATTCTTATTTCAGGAGAAACGGCAAGCCGCCTGAAGACTGATCGTTGCGCGCTGAAAATCCGGGCGCGGCTGTTGTGTTAACAATTACCAGTAGCTGTGATTCGCATTGTCGCTTGTTACTTTCCCGGCCAGCTATTCAGATAATGCTCCAGCAATGAATCCAGCATGGCCTGTTCATCCACATCCCCGGCCACATCCAGTTTGTTTTCCGCCGCCAGTACGGCAATACCGTGGACGCTGCTCCACAGCGTCCGCGCAGCCAGGTGAATCGCCGGGCCGGATTGGCCGTCGGCCAGTCGGGCCACTTGTTGCTCCACCTGGGCAAACAACCGGGCGGTGCGCTGCAGATACCAGTCCGGTACCGGCGCCGCCTTCTGCATGCGATGCATGAAGACCATCTGCCACAGGGCGGTCTGCTCCCGGGCAAGATCCAGGTAAGCGCTGGCCATGTGGTGCAGGGCCTGCTGCGGGGAGACGGTTTTGCCGGTTTCCATATCCGCCAGCAGGGCATCCAACGTGGCCGCGTTGGCATGCAGAATCAGGTCATCAAGATTGGCGAAAACGTGATACAGCATACCCGGGGTATAACGGATGCGCTCTGCCACCTTGCGCACACTGAGTTTCGCCAGCCCCTGTTCCGCCACCAGTTCGCGCACCGCATGAACGGCCAGCGCCTGCAGTTCCTCGCGGCTGTGTTGGTTACGACGTGCCACCGGTATTCCTTATTGCTGATGCCATTTTCCGCATGGACCTTGTGGGAGCGATCGCTCGACCCATCCCACAGATGATCTGATTCAGGACGGTTGCAACCTGGCCAGAATCACCCGCGCCCGCTCGGCCTGACTGTCACCGATGCCGGCATCGGCCATGCGCCTGTCCAGACTGTCGATCTGACCATCGCCTGTCTGCCAGTCACAGTGAATCTCACTGTGCCACAACAGACGGCATTCTTCCTGCCGTTGTTGGATTTGCTGCAGCGTCTGCTTGCTGTCGCTGAGCCGTTCGGCAAGACCGCGCCCCTGAGCATCCCGATTCTGACTCTGCCCGAACAGCGCTTCCTGGGTTCTGGCCAGGGACTGTTCGTGGCGCAGGGTTTTCAACTGGTCTGCCGCTTGCTGGATGAAGCGCTGGTATTCCGCTTCCTGCTGGTTGAGGGCAATGCCCTGTTGTTCCAGGCGCGCCTGCTGCTGTTCCAAGTCCGCCAGCCGTTTACCGATATCCAGAGCCAGCGCTTCCTCGCTGGCGGCCAGAGCCTGGCGGGCACCATCTTCGTAGTAGCCTATCTGACCAAGCAACTCGTCGCTGCGGCGGCGGTTAAGTTTTTGCTCAGCCATCAACCGCGCCAGCTGTCGGCGGGCATCACGCAGGGACTGTTCCGTTTCATAGAGCTGCTGATCGAGCAACAGCATGTCGTTGGCATTGACGATCTGTTCCATGCTGACACGGGCCTGGCCGCGCATCAGGGTTTTCAGTTTGTTCCAGGCGGTCGCCATGATGATTCTCCAGAGTTTGGTCGTTATCCAGGGGCCTGACAAAACCTTGGGGGTTGTCCCAGGCCGGCGTCAGGCGTTCTTCACTCCGTGTATTCCTTGAGCAGGCGCTCGGTCTTCGCCTCGCTGATGCGGTTGATCAGTCGCCGGGCTTCGTGGTCGTCGCGCAGGGTCTTGGCCAGGGTGATGGTGGAGCCCACCACGAACATGATGCCCATCACCAGGTAGCCCTTGATCCACAGGTCCGTGGGCAACCAGACGATACCCATAATCATCAGGCCCAGGCTGATGCCGAAGGCCGCTTTCACGTAGAACAACCAGCCGCCGGAATGACGTTGAATCGCGCTCTCGTCCATGGGGTTTCCCTCTCGGTTTGTGTTGTTGTTTGTTTAACGATGTTTAATAAACAACATTGCTAAACATCGTTCAACAAAGAGGGTGTTACCGATTATGTGGCGGGGTGTTCAATAGGGGGAAGCGCGATAAATCAGATACCACCCGGGCGGCGGCCTACCGGGCGAGCCGGGTTGCCGGCGACAATGGTCCAGGGTTCCACGTCCCGGGTGACCACGGCCCCCATGCCGACCACCGCATGATCGCCAATGGTGACCCCATCGACGATGCCGGCCCTGGCCCCGATCCACACATCCCGACCGATTCGGATCCCCTTCGAGGTCACCGGCTGCTCGCGGACCAGTCGGTTCGCGTCCAGTCCGTGGTTAAACGCATAGAGGGTGCAGTAAGCGGCAATGCGGCTGTCGTCGCCGATCTGGATGCCCGCGGCACCGCCATCCAGGGTCACATGATGGTTGAGGCTGACCCGTTCGCCCAGGCGGATCGGGCCATGAATGACGCAATCTGCAGCGATCTGGCAGCCATCAGCCACGATAATGTCGCGACCAGGCTCAGCCAACAGTACCGCCTGGGGTGCCACAAAACAGTCCTGCCCGAAACGAACGGTTTCCAGCGCCATCAGGCTTTGCTGGATATCCCGCTGCCAGGGCTCTGCCCAGGCACGGTGCTTCGCTTTCAGGCGACCGTACAGCCAGGGCATGTAGGCCAGGCGTTTTTTATGTTGTTCGCGGTAGTCGTCTTCGGTCATTCCCTCGTCACTCCCTGCGTAGGAGCGGCGCTTGAGCCGCGAATCGTACTTGGGAAGGCCTTCTCGCAAGCAGATTCGCGGCTCAAGCGCCGCTCCTACAATTAACAATATGAGTTTAGCAGCCAGCCCGGAATGCAGTAGCATTGGCCGCACATCATAAGGAGAACACGGTATGAAACAGCTTCGGGTTCTGGCGGGGTTACTGATAGTAAGCATGGTGAGCGGCTGCAAGACCATGGAAGCCGCCATGCCCTGGGTGGACATGGGCAACCAGATGGCCAAGAACGCCGGCTACGACACCGACTCGAAACTGGCCGCCGGCATCAAGGAAGCCCTGATCACCGGCACCGACCGGGCCAGCACCCAGCTCTCCCAGACCGGGGCATTCAATCTGAAGCTGCCCGCGGCCGCCCAGCCAGTTGCCGATACCCTGCGCCAGTTCGGTTTCGGCAGCTATGTGGATAAGGTGGAAACGGCCATGAACCGTGGCGCGGAGCAGGCGGTGGCGGAAGCGGCACCGGTGTTCAAGCAGGCCATCACCAGCATGAGCGTCAATGATGCCCTGGGAATTATCCGTGGCGGCGATACCGCGGCCACCGCCTATTTTCGGGGTGAGACCGAAAGCAGCCTGCGCCAGCGCTACCAGCCGATTGTGGAAGACAACCTGAAAAAGACCGGCTTCTACGACCAGTATAAGAGCCTGCTTGCGGTGTACGATAAGTTACCACTCACTAACAAGCCCAGTATGAACCTGGAAAGCTACGTCATCGACAACAGCATGGACGAACTCTACACCCGCATCGGCGAACAGGAATCCCTGATCCGCCAGAACCCCATGCAACAGGGCAGTGCGCTGATCGGTGCGGTGTTTGGTTCAGGCAAGGGCGGGTAAAAAGCGGGGGGCGGCCGTAGGAACGTCGCTACGCTCCTACGCCATAGGTTGGTTACGCCACCTGCGCTGCCGTGAGCAGGGCAAAGCGATTCAGGATGGTGCGGGCATCATCGCATTCGCGCACTTCCGGCAGGTGACTATCCACTTGTTGCTGGGTGAGTCCCTCACCACGCAAGGCCTGCAGGTAGGCGCGCATCACATCGGCGCTGAATTCCGGATGAAACTGCACCCCCCAGACCTGCTCTCCATAGCGGAAGGCCTGGCAGGCATCGTGGCCGTTGCTGGCCAGGACCATGGCGCCGGGGGGCGGAGTCAGTACTGACTGACGATGCACCACTTGTGCCCACGGATGTCCGGCGATGGCGCCTAACAGGGCATCCTGTCGTCCGGCACCGGTCAACCGCAGGGCAATCGTGCCCACTTCCAGACCCATGGGGTTATCCGCCACTTCGCCACCCAGGGCGTGAGCCAACAGCTGGTGGCCAAAACACAGCCCCAGGACCGGCACTTGCACCGCCTCGTGAACCAGGGTGTATAACCAGCGCATCAACGTCCGCATCCATGGCGCCTGATCGGTGACCATGGCGTGGGAACCGGCAATGACCACGCCCGCCAGCTCGCCCAGGGCAGGAAACGGCCCCCCCTGTTCCGCATCAATGACCATGACATCGGTGACCGACCCCAGTCCTCGGTGTATCCAGGCCTCGAAGTCACCGTAGTGGGCGCTGATCTGCGGGAAGGTGCTGCCGGTCTTGATGATGGCAATGGGTTTGCTCTGATTCATGGCCTGTCCACCGTACTGTCCTTGTCTGGTTTTCCTTATACAGAGCAAGGGCTGTACCAACTTTTCAGGCGCGATAACCAGCGTCTTGAACACCGCCACACTTTCTACGACGCCCCTGTAGGAGCTCCTCTTGAGGGGCGAACCACGCGTCAGCGTGGAAATCGCCCGCAGGGCGATCAGGAATATCAGAACAAGGCAGGCTCCATTGCCGACCCGCCTTGCCATATTGCCTCGCTACGCTCGGTTCGCCCCTCAAGAGGAGTTATTCGCTTCGCTCACCCTTCGGGCCGCACGGAACTACGTGCGTTACTCCGCTACGCTACGTTCCTACAGGGGCTTCGATACAGGCTATCACGCCGCGTCACGGCTGGAGGGCGCTATCGGAGATCCCGATGCCGCGGGCAGGTGGTGAGGTGATCGTTGACCATGCCGGTAGCCTGCATGAAGGCATAGACGATAGTAGGGCCGACAAATTTGAAGCCGCGTTTTTTCAGCGCCTTGCTCATGGCTTCAGCCACCGGGGTAACGGCGGGTACCTCCTTGAGGGTGTGGAAATGATTGATCTGCGGGCTACCATCGACAAAGTCCCAGAGGAAATCGCTCAAGGTCAGGCCCTCGTCGCGCAGGGCCAGATAGGACCGGGCGTTGCCGATGGTGGCAGCCACTTTCAGACGGTTGCGGATAATCCCCGCATCCTGGAGCAGGGCGGCTACCTTGCGGTCGTCATAGCGAACGATCTTTTCCGCGTCGAAACCGTCGAATACCTTACGATAGTGCTCACGCTTGCGCAGCACGGTAATCCAGCTCAGGCCGGCCTGGGCACCTTCCAGGTTCAGGCATTCGAACAGGGCCCGATCATCGTATTCGGGAACCCCCCATTCATGGTCGTGGTAGTGCTGGTAGAGCGGGTCATCCCCGCACCAGGGACAGCGGTCGTTCATCACTTTTCTCTTCCGTTGTTGCACAGTCAAAAGACGCTTGGTAATCGGCCAGGGTCTGGCCCGCACGTACCGGGTAGCTGTCTTCCAGGGTCTGCAGGATAACGATGCGATCCACCCGAAAATGGCGGAAGGCGCCGCGCAGTTCACACAAGCCCGCCAGGGTCCAGCAGTGGCCCCAGAAGTATAGTCCCAGAGGCCAGATCACTCGCCGGCTATGTTGATCCTGCAGATCCCGGTAATGCAGGCGTACCTTGGCCCGTTCGGCGATGGCCTGCTGCAACGGATCGAGCATGGCGCCCAGCATGCGCCGCTCCGGTAGCGGCGGGGCGCTCACCGGTGGCGTCATGGCGCGTAACTGGGCCGGCACCGCCATGGCCAGCTTTTCCTGTACCGCCCGCAGGGCTTGCGCCTGGCGCCGGCCCGCCCAGCCCTGCGCCATGGCCAGGCCGGTAAGCAAGGCCTGCCATTCTTCCACGCTAAACATTAACGGCGGCAGCTGATAGCCCTCCAGCAACGCATAGCCTTTACCCGCCTGGGAATAGATGGGCACGCTACTGGCAGAAAGGTGATCAATATCCCGATAGATAGTCCGTTCCGATACCGCCAATCGCTGCGCCAATGTCTGGGCGGTAGTCCACTGGCTGGCACCGATAATCTGCACGATCTGAAACAAGCGTTCCGCGCGTCGCATGCTCTTTCCCTGTTATCGCACTGGTTATGCCACTCTGGCCATCGACATTACCCGAGCCGGCCTGGTGCGTCATTCTACCGGTTCACTCCTGACACCCTGCTGTCAGTAGTCGTCCGGCCAGCGGTATCACCGGCCCGGTCGGCCCGGTATACTTGGCGCCTTTCGCGGCAATCGAACTCGAACAACAGGATTCAGCATGGCGGAACAACCGCAGACGGATATTTTGACCTTCCAGGGCCTGATTCTGGCCCTGCAACAGTACTGGGCCGAACAGGGGTGCGTGGTCGTACAACCCTTGGATATGGAAGTGGGCGCGGGTACCTTTCACCCCTCCACCTTCCTGCGCGCCATCGGCCCGGAAAACTGGAACAGTGCCTACGTGCAGCCTTCCCGCCGGCCCACCGATGGCCGCTACGGGGAAAACCCCAATCGGCTGCAGCACTATTACCAGTTCCAAGTGGTACTGAAACCGTCCCCGGACAATATTCAGGAGCTGTATCTGGGTTCCCTGCGGATGCTGGGTTTTGATCCGCTGGTCCACGATATCCGCTTCGTGGAAGACAACTGGGAATCACCCACTCTGGGTGCCTGGGGTCTGGGTTGGGAAGTGTGGCTCAACGGTATGGAAGTCACCCAGTTCACCTACTTCCAGCAGGTGGGCGGCATCGACTGCTACCCGGTCACCGGCGAGATCACCTATGGTCTGGAACGTCTGGCCATGTATATCCAAGGCGTGGATTCGGTCTACGACCTGGTCTGGTCCGACGGCCCGTTCGGCAAGGTCACCTACGGTGACGTGTTCCTGCAGAACGAAATCGAGATGTCCACGTTCAACTTCGAACACGCCAACGTGGATGAACTGTTCAAGCAGTTCGACCTGTTCGAGGGCGAATCCACCAAACTGATCGAGGCCGGCCTGCCGTTGCCCGCCTATGAGTATGTGCTGAAAGCCTCCCATACCTTCAACCTGCTGGATGCCCGCAAGGCCATCTCCGTCACCGAACGTCAGCGCTTTATTCTGCGTGTGCGCACCTTGGCCCGGGCCGTTGCCCAGGCCTATTTCGACAAGCGTCGTTCGCTTGGCTTCCCCATGGCGGATGCCAGCATCCGCGAGGAAGTGGAGACGGAATTGAAAAAGCAGGATGAAAAGGCCGCAAAGCAGGCCGCCAAAAAGAAGGGGAAGCAATAATGTCCCGGGATTTGCTGATTGAACTGGGCACCGAAGAACTGCCCCCCAAGGCGCTGCCCACTCTGAGTGCGGCGCTGACGGAAGAATTTGTCCGCCAACTGGATGAAGCCGGCCTCAACCATGGTGAGGTAGAAAGCTTTGCCGCCCCGCGCCGTCTGGCCGTGCTGGTGCGTGGCCTGGATGACAAGCAGGCGGATCGGGATATCGAACGCCAGGGCCCTGCCGTTCAGGCTGCCTTCGACAAGGACGGTAACCCCACCAAGGCGGCGCAAGGGTTTGCGTCCTCTCTGGGATTGACCGTGGACCAGCTGGGTCGTCAGGACACCGGCAAAGGGGAGCGCCTGGTGGCGCAGATCACCGAAAAGGGCAAACCCGCCGCCGAGCTGATTCCCGATTTCTTTGCCCAGGCAGTACAGAAGCTGCCGATTCCCAAGCGCATGCGCTGGGGCAAACGCAAGGTACAGTTCGTGCGTCCGGCCCACTGGCTGGTGGCCCTGTTCGGTGATGACGTGGTGCCCTTCGAGCTGCTGGATCTGCAGGCCGGCCGCACCAGTTACGGCCACCGTTTCCATGCCCCCGGCGCCATCGAGCTGGCTACTGCCAGCGAGTATGCCGAGCGCATGGAAAAAGACGGTCATGTGATTGCCGACTTCGCTCGCCGCAAGGCGATGATTGAAGAACAGGCCATCGCCGCCGGTAAGGAAGCCGGCGGTACCGCGCAGATCGACCCGGACCTGCTCGACGAAGTCACCGCCCTGGTGGAATGGCCTCTGGCCCTGATGGGCAGCTTCGATGAAGACTTCCTGCGTGTTCCCCAGGAAGCCCTGATCAGCGCCATGGAAGAGCACCAGAAATATTTCTCGGTACTGGATGCCAACGGCAAGCTGATGCCCCTTTTCATCACTATCAGCAATATCCAGTCCAAGGATCCTCAACAGGTGATCCATGGCAACGAGAAGGTAATTCGTCCCCGTCTGGCGGATGCGGCCTTCTTTTACGACAACGACTGCAAGAAAACCCTGGCCCAGCATGGCAAGGGTCTGGCCAATGTGGTGTTCCAGCAACAGCTGGGCACCGTGGCAGACAAGTGCGCACGGATTGGCGCACTGGCAGCCATTATCGCCGAACAGATCGGTGGCGATGCCGAGCAGGCAACGCTGGCCGGCGAGCTGAGCAAAGCTGACCTGAACAGCGAGATGGTCGGTGAGTTCGACACCATGCAGGGCATCATGGGTTTCTATCTGGCGCGTCAGGAAGGTCAGCCGGAAGAGGTGGCCCAGGCCCTCTACGAGCAGTACCTGCCACGCTTCGCCGGCGACAAGCTGCCGCAGAGCAAGACCGGTATGGCCGTGTCTCTGGCCGACAAGATCGACACCCTGGTGGGCATCTTCGGCATCGGCCAGAAGCCCAGCGGTACCAAGGACCCCTACGCCCTGCGTCGGGCTACCCTGGGTGTGTTGCGTATCATCATCGAAAACCAGCTGGATCTGGACCTGCAGCATCTGCTGGAGAAAGCCGGTGACCAGCTTGAGCTGCGCATCAACCGCGCCGAGGCTGCCGAGGCGTTCGAGTTTATCAAGGGTCGCTACCGGGCTATCTACCAGGAGCAGGGCATTGCCACCCCGGTGATCCTGTCGGTGCTGGCTATCGACGATGCCTGCCGCAAACCGCTGGATTTCGATCGCCGGGTGAAAGCAGTCGCCGCCTTCCAGCCACGGGAAGAAGCCCAGGCCCTGGCCGCTGCCAACAAGCGGGTGTCCAATATCCTCGCCAAGCTGGACCAGGCACCGCCGGAGGAAATCGACGGCGCCCTGCTGGAAGACGAGGCCGAGCAGACCCTCACCAATCTGGTGGTGGCCAGCTACGAGCAGTCCGAACCGTTGCTGGAAAAAGGCGACTATCAGGGCGTACTGGAAATGCTCGCCGAACTTCGTGAGCCGGTGGACGCCTTCTTCGACACCGTCATGGTGATGGCGGAAGACGAAGCCGTGCGCAACAACCGTCTGGCACTGTTGGCGTTCCTGCGCGACCTGTTCCTGAATGTGGCGGATATCAGTCTGCTGCAGGAATAAATTGGCGCTTGCACGCAAGCACGCAAAAACACAGGGCCGCTTTCCAGCGGCCTTTGTGATTTGAACGCGAAGCGAAACCCGCTGTAGGAGCTATGCTTGCATGGCGAAAGGCTTTCCCGTTTTCCGCTAGCGTGCTGGTAACCTGTAACCCTTTCGCCATGCGAGCATGGCTCCTACGGACATGATTGGTATTGGGCAAGAATCCATGAACAAACTCATCATCCTCGACCGTGACGGTGTCATCAACGAAGACTCCGACGCCTATATCAAGACCCTGGACGAGTGGATTCCATTACCGGGCAGCATTGACGCCATCGCCCGTCTCAGCCGGGCAGGCTATACCGTGGTGGTGGCTACCAACCAGTCCGGTATTGCCCGGGGCTACTTTGATGTGGCAACACTGGATGCCATGCATGAACGGATGGGCGAACTGGTCCGTGCAGCGGGCGGCGAGATGGGCAAGGTGTTTTATTGCCCCCACGGGCCGGACGATGGTTGCGACTGCCGCAAGCCCGCTCCCGGCCTGATCGACCAGATTGTTACCGAGTATGGCGATGTCACCGGCGCACCCCTGATTGGTGATAGCCTACGAGACCTGGAAGCCGGGGTAGCCCGTGGTTGCCAACCTGTACTGGTATTAACCGGAAAGGGAGCAAAGACACAGGACAAGGGCTTGCCGACTGCGCTGGGCCATGTCGATGTATACGACTCCCTGGCGGATTTTACGGATCATATTTTGAAGGATTAGGCATGACCCAGCACACGCATTATTCGCTGCCCATCAAAATCCGCAGCGTTCTGTTTTTTGTGCTGTATAACCTGGCCGGCATTATCCACAGTGTTTTCTGCGTACTGATTGGCCCCTTCCTTCCCTACCGCCGCCGCTATAATTTCGTCAATCTGTGGACCGGCTTTGCCATGTGGTTGCTGCAACGGCTTAACGGCGTACGCATTCAAGTGGAAGGACGTGAGAACCTGCCTGCCGGGGCTTTCGTGGTTCTCGCCAATCACCAGAGCAGTTTCGAAACCTTTTATATGCAACTGCTGATCAGACCACAGGCCACCGTGCTCAAACGCGAGTTGCTGTGGCTCCCGTTCTTCGGCTGGGGTCTGGCCCTGCTCAAACCGATTACCATCAATCGTAGCAATGGCAGTGCCGCACTAAAATCCGTACTGCAGCAAGGCAAGCAACGGCTGCACGATGGTATCCCCGTGGTGATTTATCCGGAGGGCACTCGCCAGGCACCAGGCACCTTGGGAAAGTTCAATCATGGTGGCTCCATGCTGGCCTGTCAGGCTGGCGTCCCGGTTGTGGCCATCAGCCATAACAGTGGCAATTGCTGGCCAGCGCGTTCCTGGATGCGTTTACCCGGTACGATTACCCTGCGCATCAGTCCACCAATTGACAGTGACGGCAAAAAGGCAAAACAAATTACCGAAGAAGCCAATAACTGGATTCGCCAGCATTACCCTCAATAATTTTAAAATCGTTTTTTATTGTCCACCTGCCACGAGTTTAATTGCCTTTCCCCGGTAAAATAACTAGAGTTTGTGCCGCTGTTAATCATCGATAACAAGGGCTACTCAATGAGCATTAATCTTGATGAACTTTCCGTTGATGAACTGGAAAAACTGATCAAGCAAGCGGAAACCGCACTGGACAAGAAGCGCAAGGCAGAGCTGAAGAATGCTCAGGCGGTACTTGAGAAAATGGCCAAGGATCTGGGCGTCTCTCCGGAAGCATTGCTGAAGGATACCGCCGGCAATAAGAAAGCCACCCGCAAGAAAGCCGCCAAGAAGAAAACCGGTGTGCGTCGTCCGGCCAAGGTGAAATACCGCGATCCGAACGATAGTAGCAACACCTGGACCGGCCGCGGCAAACGTCCGTTGTGGCTGCAAGGCGCACTGGAGAAGGGCGCCAAGCTGGAAGATTTCGCGGTCGAGTAAGCGACAACGTTTATGCACCACGCGACAAAAAAGCGAACCGTCAGGGTTCGCTTTTTTTATGCGCTTATTACCCCCTTAGCGCCGCTGGTAACCAGTTATGCGGCAATGTGCCTTCCTGCCCAACCGATGGCTTGAGCCCCTTACAAGCCGGAATCAATACCGTCACCATTGCCAATAGCAGCAAGCCAGCGATACCGGTCAAAGGTAACTGCCGTAACAGGTGTATCCCGACACTCCGCTTTTCCCTGCGGCGCTGCCGGCCGCGGTAATCCCTTTCCTTTTTCACCATGCGACTCCTTGAATCCCTAATCACCAGAGAGGTTTTACGGGTCCTCGCATTGCCGCCACATAGCAGCGGATAGTCCGGGCAAAAGAGTCCGGATAATTCACAACATCCTTGTACGGCTACCAGGGCACTGACCCTCATGAACGCCCTTTCAGCTGGTACTGTGTCAGCCACATTTACAAAATACACGTACATAGTTACAATTTGAATATTGTTCAAATCAGCTTTTACGATTGCTGGCAACGCCGGGAATAACGGAACAGGAACGGGAAGAAGGGGAAGAGAGGAGGGCAGCAACAAAAAAGGGGCCAAACGGCCCCTTTTTTTGCGATCAAAACGACTCGTTATCAGACATCCAGATTGGAGACCTGCAGCGCATTGGACTCGATAAACTTCCGACGCGGATCCACATCGTCACCCATCAGGCAGGTAAAGATCTGGTCTGCGGCGATGGCGTCCTCGATGGTGACCTGCAGCATACGCCGGCTTTCCGGGTCCATGGTGGTTTCCCACAGCTGCTCCGCGTTCATTTCCCCCAGCCCCTTGTAGCGCTGGAAGCTGGTGCCGCGGCGGGCCTGAATCATCAGCCACTCCAGGGCGTCGGCAAAGTGGCGGATCGGGCGCTGGGTTTCGCCACGCTGGATATAGGCATCAGCGGCCAGCAAGCCTTCCAGGGTTTCCCCCAGAGCCTTGATCTTCTGATAATCCGGCGACTGCAGGAAATCCAGGGTTACGCGATACTCGCGGGGTACACCGTGAGCAAGCACTTGCACACGTGGCAGGTACAAGCCACGTTCCTCGTCTCGAGCGGCGGTGATGGTAAAGGTCTGGGTGGCATCGGTAATGGCGTCTACCCGTTTGCCCAGCACCTGGCACCAGTCTTCCATGCCCGCCTGGTCCTTCAAACCTTCTTCGCTGACCGAAGGCATATAGATCATCTGCTCCAGCACTTCCTTGGGGAACACCCGGGACTGGCGATCGACAATCTTCATGACGTTGCGATATTCGGCAATCAGGTTGGCCAGAGGCTCCCCGCTGATTGGCGGCGCATCGTCACCCGGATACAGGGCGGTTTTTTCCAGAGCCAGGGTGGTCAGGTACTCCTCCATGGCCGGATCATCCTTCAGATAAGTCTCCTGCTTGCCTTTCTTCACCTTGTAGAGCGGCGGCTGGGCAATATAGATATAGCCCCGCTCGATCAGCTCGGGCATCTGGCGGAAGAAGAACGTCAACAGCAGGGTACGGATGTGGGAACCATCCACGTCAGCATCCGTCATGATGATGATGCGGTGATAGCGGAGCTTTTCCACATTGTATTCGTCGCGGCCGATGCCACAGCCAAGAGCGGTGATCAGGGTGCCCACTTCCTGGGAAGAAAGCATCTTGTCGAAACGCGCCTTTTCCACATTGAGGATCTTGCCCTTCAACGGCAGGATCGCTTGATTCTTGCGGTCACGGCCCTGTTTGGCAGAGCCCCCCGCAGAATCACCCTCCACAATATAGAGTTCGGAGAGGGCAGGGTCTTTCTGCTGGCAGTCCGCCAGTTTGCCGGGCAGGCCGGCAATATCCAGGGCACCCTTACGACGGGTCATTTCCCGCGCCTTGCGCGCCGCATCCCGGGCGCGAGCAGCATCAATGATCTTCGAGGAAATGGCCCTGGCTTCCTGAGGATTTTCCAGCAGATAATCCTGGAACAGCTCACCCATGGTCTGCTCGACCGCACTTTTCACTTCGGACGAGACCAGCTTGTCTTTGGTCTGGCTGGAGAATTTGGGATCCGGCACCTTCACGGAAATCACCGCGGTGAGGCCTTCACGGGCGTCATCACCGGTAGGGTTGGCCTTTTCCTTCTTGAGCAGCCCTTCCTTCTCCATGTAGCTATTCAGGGTACGGGTGAGAGCCGCGCGGAAACCCGCCAAGTGAGTACCACCATCCCGCTGGGGAATGTTATTGGTAAAGCAGAACAGGTTCTCCTGGTAGGAATCGTTCCACTGCATGGCCACTTCCACAGCAATGCCATCTTCTTCCCGGTCGAACTGGAAGTGGAACACCTGGTTCAGGGGCGTCTTGTTTTGGTTCAAGTAGCTGACGAAGGCACTCAAACCGCCGTCATACTCGAACACATCCTCTTCGCCATTGCGCTCATCCAGCAGGTGGATACGCACCCCGGAGTTCAGGAAGCTCAGTTCCCGCAGGCGCTTGGCCAGAATGTCATAGTGAAACTTGATATTGGTAAACGTTTCCGGAGAAGGGCGGAAGTGAATGGCCGTCCCGCTGCTGTCGGTATTGCCTACCACTTCCAGAGGCATAGCCGGTACACCGTGGCGGTAGAGCTGCTCGTGGACCTGGCCATTACGACGAATGGTCAGCTTCAGCTCTTCGGAGAGGGCATTCACTACGGAAACGCCCACACCATGCAGGCCGCCGGACACCTTGTAGCTGTTGTCGTCAAATTTACCACCGGCATGGAGCACGGTCATGATCACTTCGGCGGCGGACATGCCTTCTTCTTCATGCATATCCACGGGAATACCCCGGCCATCGTCCTGGACGGACACGGATTCATCCGGGTGGATAACCACCTTGATCTCGGAACAGTGACCAGCCAACGCCTCGTCGATGGAGTTATCCACCACCTCGAAGACCATATGGTGCAGGCCAGTGCCATCATCCGTATCCCCGATGTACATGCCAGGGCGCTTGCGAACGGCGTCCAACCCTTTCAGCACCTTGATGCTGGATGAATCGTAATTTTTCTCCGCCATGGTATTTCCTTATTCACTCCCGGTGAGGGGCCGAAGTTGGCCATGTTCCACGTGGAACATTTTGCTCTCGATCGCCCGTAACGCTTTATTCTGCTGCACCACAGCCTCCCATTGGGGCTGATCCAGTGCGGTAATCAGGGTCTGGTGGCCAGTGGAAGCCAGATACCCCAGCATCTGATTACGGTGTTCTTCATCCAGCTCAGCAGCCAGATCATCCACCAGCAGAGTACAAACTTTTCCTGCCTGGCTGATCAACGGCAACTGAGCCAGCACCAGACCATAGGCAACCAGCTTGGCCTGGCCCCGGGAAAGGCGATCTCGCGCCACCACTCCCCGGGTTTCGATACGAATATCGCTGCGGTGATACCCTGCCTGACTGAACCCACGTCGGATATCGTCAGGACGGAGGCGAGCCAGGGCATCCGCATAGCTCTCGTCTTTTTGTAGTCCCGTCTGTAGATGCACCCGAATTTTCAACTCCGGCGCAAGATGAGACAACACCGCATCCAGCCCTGACTGCAGGGCTTGTAGATAGCTACGACGCAACCCTTCGATTCTATCAGAAGTCTGCGCCAGTTGCTGGTCCCAAAACCCCAGTTCACGGGGGTTCGGACGCCCGGTACGGAGTAGGGCGTTTCTCTGCTTCAGGGCCGCGGAAGCCGTGCGCCATACGGGCATAAATTCATGTTCCACGTGGAACATTCCCCAGTCCATAAACCGCCGGCGCAGGGCTGAAGCCCCAAACACCAGCTCTACCGACGTGGGATGCAAGGCCAGAACAGGGAGAAGACCCGCCACTTCACTGAGGGCCCCGGGGGTTTCCCCGTTGAGCTTGATGGCATCAATCCCACCCGGAGTCCGGCGCACACCCAAACGGTGGATCTTCTCGCCTGCCGACACTTCCGCATAAAGGGTGGCCGCGGGCGCACCGTCGCGGACCAGCCGGGACAACCTGCCGCCACGGAATGACCGCCCGCCGCTACCAATAAAATAGATGGCTTCCAGCAGGCTGGTCTTGCCGCTGCCGTTATCACCAAGAATCACATTGAGGGAAGGGGAGAGGGCAATATCCAACTGGCGGTAATTGCGAAAATCTCCAAGCTGGAGACGGCTCAACATAGAAAGGAATCCACCCACAACAACCAGGGAAGCCGCCGCAGCAGCAAGAAATGACTGCACCGATTGTAGCTCAGGGAGAGGGCAGGGGCGATGATGCTAACACCTGTTTCCACCACAGAGGACACCGAGCTCACTGAGGAAACCCCATTTCCGACCAAAAGGGCGCCGTGTTGCTTCACAAAGGATCCTCACCCCTGAACGCTCTGTGGTAACGATACCTTTACCGCAGCCGGCTGATGCCGGGCAAAAAAATACCCGGCGCGGTGGCCGGGTATTGGGGAGGAGCAAGGGCTGCTGATCAGAGCCGCATGGGCATGACCACATACAGGGCTGCCTTGCTCTCGGGATCCAGCACCAGGGCGCTGCTGTTGCTGTCGCCCATCTCCAGCTCTGCCTGGGTCCCTGCCATGGTGTTGAGCACGTCCAGCAGGTAGCTCACGTTGAAACCAATCTCCAGGGGCTGCCCATTGAAGTCTACGGACACTTCTTCTTCCGCTTCTTCCTGCTCCGGGTTGTTGGCCACGATGCGCAGGCTGCCTTCGGACAACTGAACCCGCACACCCCGGTATTTCTCATTGGACAGAATCGCTACCCGAGCCAGGGCCTGGCGCAGGGTTTCCCGGTCGGCAATGATGGTGCGCGAGCCTTCCTTGGGAATCACCCGGTCGTACTCGGGGAACTTGCCATCAACCAGTTTGGAGGTAAACGTAATCGCGCCCACCACAATACGGACATGGTTGCGACCCACGGTCAGGCGGGCATTTTCGCCAGCATCACCCAGGATACGGGACAGCTCCATCACCCCTTTGCGTGGCAGGATCACAGAGGCTTCTTCTACCGGCACATCCAGCTCCGCATCGCACAGGGCAAGGCGGTGGCCATCGGTGGCCACGGCACGCAGACGGCCCGGCTTGAGCTCGAACAGCATGCCATTGAGATAATAGCGCACGTCCTGCTGGGCCATGGAAAAGGCAGTACGGTCGATCAGGCTGCGCAATACGCCTGGCTGGATATCCAGGCTGGAACCGGCAGCATCTTCTTCCAGATTGGGAAACTCGGACGCGGGCAGGGTGGAGAGAGTGAAACGGCTGCGACCTGAACGAACCAGCATGCGCTCGCCATCCACCTCGAAACGGATGTCGGCTTCCGCCGGCAGACTCTTGGCAATGTCCACCAGCTTGCGTGCCGGTACCGTGGTTTCCCCGGCCTGATGCTCCCCTTCCAGTGGCAGGCGAGCCACCAGCTCCAGTTCCAGATCGGTGCCTGTCATGGAAAGCTGCCCGTCACCCACCTCCAGCAGGACATTGGACAGCACCGGCAGGGTTTGCCGTTTTTCCACCACTGCAGCCACCTGTTGCAGGGGCTTGAGCAGTTGTTCTCTATTGATTGAGAATTTCATCGCGCTTTCCCGTTCTGGTTATTTGGGCCAGAGGCTCCCAGGCCCTTCCTTTACATATGATGCACAGAGCCGGCCACCGGGCCGGGGTTCCCTGTCAGGACGTCAGCGTCCGTAACAGGCTCTGGTAATCTTCCTCGATTTCCGGATTGGATTCCCGCAGCTGCAACACCTTACGACAGGCATGCAACACGGTGGTGTGATCACGGCCACCAAAATTTTCACCGATCTCCGGCAGGCTGTGGCTGGTCAGTTCCTTGGACAACGCCATGGCCACCTGCCGCGGTCTCGCCACCGAACGGGTCCGTCGTGGAGAGAGTAGATCATTGATCTTGATCTTGTAGTACTCGGCCACCACACGCTGAATATTGTCGATGCTGATCTGTCGCGCCTGCAGGGCAATCAGATCCTTTAGCGCTTCCTTGATCAGGCCGATATCTATCTGAGCACCAGTGAAACGCACATGGGCGATCACCCGGCGCAACGCCCCTTCCAGTTCCCGTACATTAGAACGGATTCGTTGCGCGATAAAGAAGGCCGCGTCATTGGGCAGATCCACCTTGGCTTCTTCCGCCTTCTTTTTCAGGATCGCTACCCGGGTTTCCAGCTCCGGTGGCTCCATGGGCTGGGACAACCCCCAGCCGAACCGACTCTTGAGCCGCTCCTCGAGACCATCCACTTCCTTGGGAAACTTGTCACAGGTGAGAATGATCTGCTGGCCATTTTCCAGCAGCGCATTGAAGGTGTGGAAGAACTCTTCCTGAGACTGCTCTTTACCTGCAAAGAATTGAATATCATCGATCAGCAGCGCATCCACTGACCGGTAGAAGCGCTTGAACTCATTGATGGTCTTGTTGCGCAGGGCCGAGATCATATCCGCGACAAAACGCTCACTGTGTAGATAGACCACCTTGGCGTTGGGGTTGCGTCGCAGCAACTCGTTGCCCACCGCATGCATCAAGTGGGTCTTACCCAGGCCCACGCCCCCGTACAACAGCAGGGGGTTGTAGCCGTGGCTGGCCGGGTTCTCAGCCACCTGCTGGGCCGCCGCCGCTGCCATGCGGTTGGACTTGCCCTCCACAAAGGTGGCAAAGGTGAACCCGGTGTTGAGATTACTGCGATGCTTGCGGGCGCCTCCCAGCTCCGTAGGCTGCGGTTTGCTCTCCGCCAGCTCCGGTGTGCGCATATGGCCGGAAGATGGCGTAGCGGGGCTGGCAGGGGCAGGAGAGGACGACTGGGCAGACGGAGCGGGCATCCGGCTGGATCCCACCTCCAGCCGCAACTGGGGCAGCGCGCCACTTTGCAGCTCGCCCAGTACCTCGCCGATGCGATCCATGTACTTGTCACGAACCCAGTCAACCACAAACCGATTGGGTGCAAACAGCGTCAGCTCGGCGCCATCCGCAGATGCAGCCACCTGTAATGGCCGAATCCACATATTGTACTGCTGTGACGGCAACTCATCCTCGAGTCGAGTCAGGCAGCGTTGCCAGAGCTCTTCAGACACGCACACGCCTTATTATCCTGGAACGATACTGCGCCCCTCTCTCTACACGAAGGCAAAAAGAGGAAGAACAAGGGACCCGACCGCGACAGAAATCACAGTCCAGCGGCACTCTTGGGCCCTGAATCGTCTTTTATGAACTGAATGAAAATTCGGTCAAAGAACCGGAATCGAGCCCGTCATTCTACCCCCTCAGAGCGATAACTATCCACAGGGCAGCCGGGATTTTTCCGGCTTTATTTCTGTGGATAACTAGGACCATAACCCTGTGCGGGAATGCAGGTACAACCCGGTGGACAAATGGAGGTACAACTTATACCCACATTTAATGACAGGTCGTCCCCCGTTCGTCCCCAGTACTTACACACAATGGTACGCAAGTTATTAACGGCGCAACCTAATGATATAAATAGGGATTTCACGCTTATCCACAAAAAGTGCTTTCCCCTATAATAACTACTACTACAAAAAACATTTAAATATTTAAGTTCTATTAACAGTTCTCTCCAGCGCGTCTTGAACTTGCCTGAAAAGCTGATTGACAGGGGATTTCGCTTTCCCTAGACTTGCCGGCCTTCCAATTGCTGTCTCATTCCATGGGGAAGACACCATGAAACGCACATTTCAGCCCAGCGTACTCAAGCGCAAACGTGCCCACGGTTTCCGTGCTCGCATGGCGACCAAAAACGGTCGCAAAATCCTGGCCGCTCGTCGTGCCAAGGGTCGTAAGCGGTTGGCTGCCTGAGCCAACCGTTTTACTCTGCCCTCCTGGCTGAGGTAACAGTGCCAATAACCCGGGCTTTTACCCGCCAGCACAGACTTCTCACCGGACCCCAATATCAGACCGTATTCGACCACTCCAAATGGAAGGTGGGGAATGCGGCGTTTTTGCTATTGGCCTGTCCCAACCAGCAGGCTCTGCCCCGATTGGGACTGGTGATTGGTCGCAAGCGTGCCAAACGTGCCGTTGACCGTGGTTGCGTCAAACGCAGAGCCCGGGAACAGTTCCGATTGAGGCAGGATCAACTGGCAGGTCTGGACATTATTTTGCTGGTTCGCGGACGAGTGGATCATCCGGACCCGGCAGAAGTCACAGACCAGCTTGGCAAGCTATTCGACAAGCTGCTTGCTAAGTGCGGGCAAGCTTGAGAAACTGCGGCCCGTTTTTCTCGCCACAGAATAGTCTGTTATGGAAATCCAGCGCGCCCTTGTAATTACCGGCATTGCCATCGTTTCCTACCTGATGATTCAGGCCTGGCAACAGGATTATGCCAACCCGACCCAGCCAGCCCCCGTTGAGGAGGTTGCGCAGAGCGCGCAAGGCAATGGCGACGGACTCGACCTGCCTTCCCCTCAGGCAGATGAGGTGGATAACGGTATTCCCTCTGCACCGTCAGAGCGGGTTGAAGCCCCTTCTTCCGAATCCACGGAAACCACAGCTAGCCAGCAACGCATTCGAGTTAACACCGATGTGTTGAGAGTGGAAATCGATCCCCAAGGCGGTGATATCGTTCGCCTGGCGCTGCCTGAGTTCCCCCATCATGTGGATACCCCGGACCAACCCTTCGTGTTGCTTGAGCAGGATGCCAGCCGCACCTATGTGGCTCAGAGTGGCCTGATTGGCAAGAACGGCACCGATTCCAGCGCCGGCCGTCCACTATGGAGTGCAGCCAAACAGAGCTACCAGCTGGATGAAGGCACCCAGGAACTGAACGTGGACCTGACCTTGCGTCAGGATAATGGCGCCGAGCTGGTCAAGCGTTTCACCTTTGAACGCGGCAGCTACCTGGTGCGCGTTAGCCATATTGTCCGTAACCAGGGCAACAGCGAGTGGTCCGGTGCCTTGTATGGCCAGATCAAGCGTGATGGCAGCGAAGATCCTGGTCTGTCCAACAGTGGCTTTATCCCCATGCCCACCTATCTGGGGGGTGCCTACTGGGACAGTGAAAAGCCTTACAACAAACTCGATTTTGAAGACATGTCAGAAAACCCGCTGGACCTGACGGTCCAGGGCGGCTGGCTGGCCATGGCGCAGCACTATTTTGTGACTGCCTGGGTGCCTGATGCCCAGCAGAAGAACCATTACTCCAGCGTGCACCTGGAAAAACGCGGTCAGTACCTGCTGCGGTTTGTGTCTCCTACCCTCAAGGTGGCACCAGGCGAAGAGAAGGTGCTTTACGCCGAGTTCTATGCCGGGCCCAAGCAGCAGGACAAGCTGGAGGCAATTAGCCCCGGTCTGAATATGACTGTGGATTACGGCTGGTTGTGGTTTATCTCCCAGCCCATCTTCGCCCTGCTGGTATTCCTGCAAAGTGGTGAAGTGTCCGTGTTCGGCATGGATATCGATATTGGTATGGGCGTCGGTAACTGGGGTGTTGCCATTATCCTGCTCACGCTCATTATCAAGGCGATCTTCTTCAAGCTCAGCGCCACCAGTTATCGCTCCATGGCGAAAATGCGCAAGGTGGCGCCGGAAATGCAGCGCATCAAGGAGCAGAACAAGAACGACAAGCAGAAAGCGCAAATGGAAACCATGAAGTTGTTCCAGCGCGAAAAGATCAACCCGCTTGGTGGTTGTCTGCCGATGTTGGTTCAGATGCCGGTGTTTATCGCTCTTTACTATGTGTTGCTGGAATCCGTGGAGCTGCGTCAGGCACCTTTCTTCCTGTGGATCAACGATCTGTCAGTAATGGATCCGTACTTCGTCCTGCCGATCCTGATGGGCGCCTCTATGTTCCTGCAGACTCGCCTCAATCCGACCCCGGCCGACCCCATGCAGGCCCAGGTGATGAAGTGGATGCCGGTGGTGTTCTCCGTGTTCATGTTGTGGTTCCCTGCCGGTCTGGTGCTGTACTGGCTGACCAACAACATTCTCTCCATTGCCCAGCAGTGGGTAATCACCCGCAAGATCGAAAACGAGGGATAACGGGCTCAACCCGCTATTCTTTGCAAGCCGGCCGGGATTTCCCGGCCGGTTTTGTTTTATGCTGATGCTCCTTTTCCGGCCTTTCAGAATCACTTCATGTCGAATACAGCCCAGGACACCATTGTTGCGATTGCCACTGCGCCCGGGCGAGGTGGTGTTGGCGTGGTGCGTCTGTCAGGGCCTGACGCTGAAGGTATCGCGGGCAAGATTGTTCGTGATCGCTCACTGACCCCGAGAATGGCGCATTTCGCCAGATTCCGGGGTGCGGGTGGCGAGGTTATCGATGAGGGGCTGGTGATTGCCTTTCCCGCCCCCCATTCCTTTACCGGCGAAGATGTGGTGGAGCTACAAGGCCACGGCGGTCCGGTGATCCTGGATATGCTGGTGGCGGCCTGCATTGCCGCCGGCGCCCGCCAGGCACGTGCCGGGGAGTTTTCCCAGCGGGCGTTCCTCAATGACAAGATGGATCTGACCCAGGCCGAGGCCATTGCCGATCTGATTGACGCAGGTACCAGCGCCTCGGCCCGTGCCGCTCTACATTCCCTGCAAGGGGTGTTCTCCGACGAAGTGAATCGCCTGGTGGAAGACCTGATCGGCCTGCGTATCTATGTGGAAGCAGCGATCGATTTCCCGGAAGAGGAGATAGACTTTCTTTCCGACGGCAAGGTGGCCGGCGATCTGCGCGAACTGCGAGCGCAGTGCCTGCGGGTACTGGATGAAGCCAACCAGGGCCGCCTGGTCCGCGAGGGCATGACTCTGGTAATCGCCGGTAAACCCAATGCGGGCAAGTCTTCGCTGATGAATGCCCTGGCGGGTTTCGATGCCGCCATCGTCACAGATATCGCTGGCACTACCCGGGATGTGTTGCGCGAATCCATCCAGCTCGATGGTATGCCGCTTAACCTGATCGACACCGCCGGCCTGCGTGACAGCGCTGACGTGGTGGAGCAGGAGGGGATTCGCCGCGCCTACGCAGAAATGAGAAAAGCGGACCGTTTGCTGGTGATGGTGGATTCCCGTGAGGGTGAGGTTAATCCACAAGATATCCACAGCTTGTTGCCGCAGAGTCAGCAACAACTGGAAAACCTGGATCTGCCGGTCACCGTGGTGCTCAACAAGGCAGATTTGTCCGGTATGGCCACTGGCCCCCTTGATAGCGACTGTTTCGTGATCTCTGCGACCACCGGTGATGGACTCCCTGATCTGCGCGATCACCTGAAAGCCGCTGCGGGGTTTAAAGGTGCGGGCCAGGGCGAAGGGCAGAGCCGGTTCTCCGCCCGCCGCCGCCACATCACTGCTCTGGAGCAAGCCCTGGCCGCCCTGGACAAAGGGGAGCAGCAACTGCACGGCCATGCCGCCGGCGAACTGCTGGCCGAAGACCTGCGCGCCGCTCAAAAAGCCCTGGAAGAAATTACCGGTGCCTTTACTGCCGATGATCTGCTGGGGCGTATCTTTTCCTCCTTCTGTATTGGTAAATAAGAAAGAGCCATAGCCGCCGTGGATTCAGGGCGGAGCACTCTCCCGTCCGCAATAGTTACCCACAACCTTCCCGGTTGGCCAAATATCCCCCATTCCTGACCAAACCGCTCATCACAGAAATAAGTGGCGAAGCCCTTTCAAATCAAAAGCCTATCTGCCTGGTAAACATATTGTTTTTTTTGAGCATTGAGTTGCATATTCATTGCGCTAGGTTTGGTTGTGACCGGGCGGTCACAAAAGTGAACGGCTGTACATAAAACAATAACAACGCAATGAGGTGAGCATGCTCACCAGACCCAAATACAGACACTGCATAAGGTTATTCCGTGTTTTGCTGGTTGTCCTCGCGGCTGGCCCCATGGTGGGTAAGGCTGCACTGGAATCCCTGGATGAAGAAAGCCTGTCTCAGGTGACCGGCACGGGCCTGGCTATTGGCTTCGAGGATTTTCGCTGGCTGATCAAGCCCACCAGTTATTTCGAGCAGGTAGGCTCGGATCCGGTAGGCAGCACCACGTTGCAACGGGGGGACCTGCGCTGGTATGGCGTGAACATTTCCGGTGCGGGTAGCGGGGGATTTCACTGGGATGAAAGCGGCGGCAATTTCGGCACGTCCTGTGATGCCTCCAGCCTCGGCTGCCCTCGTGGTGGACTGATCAGTGACTTTGCGCCCCATGATAACCCGTACCTGTTGCGCGCATTTTCGCCCCGCGGGGTCAGCTACGATGGCACCGTCCTCAACAGTGATCCCAATAACCCGGACAGCACCATCTATGAATATCTGGCGCCCAGTGCCCAGCCGGAATACACCTTTTCCTTTTGGGGAGAACTGGAAGTAGGTCGCTCCGGTAATAATGACAACCTGGCCGTCGGTACCGGGGATTTGCTGAAAACCCAGACCATCATTCGCGGTAATGCGGCCAATTCAGCCTTCCGCCTTTTCCAGTTTACCCAACCGGGTAACGAAACCTTTGCCATCCTTTACCACAGTCGCCTGCAGGGCGACTTCCGGTTTTCTGCAGCACAGCATGATGGTCCGGGCGCCAGCGATGTGGTGGGGCAACCGGTGAGGTTTGATGCCCTCGAAGGTCTGCATTTCAAAAATGTGGATGCCTATGTTCCGCTGGGACAGCTTTACTATCAGGCGCTGACCCTGGATACGGTGCCGTCTCAGGACGGTAATTTCATTCTGGAAATTCCGCGTCTACCCGATGTCTCTACCCATACAGCGGTTCATGATCATTTCTACTCGCTGGCCGTACCGGACAGTGCGGATGCCGGCTATATCACTGCCCGGGCAGCGTTATTGAGCAACACCCCTGGCGCAACGCCTTCTCATGCGGTGGATGATTCCTACTTTGTTACCCATGGCTACTCACGTTGGGGGGACTGGTATCCCTGTCGTGGGGTTGGTTGTCCAGCGGTATCGACAACGGTTTCTCCCAATCGCAATACCTACAACGATACCGATGACGGCATCTTCTTTCGCAAGTGTGAAAGCTGCGATGACTTTGATGCGTTCGCTTACATGATCACGGCGGTGGATGTTCGGCCAGGACAGGATCAGTACTCCTGCCCGGGGGGAAGCAACTGTGGTGATTATGCCCCGCGTGGAGGCTCCGGAGGTGTTGCGGATCGCTATTATCGTCAGGCAGTTAATTGTACCGCTAATAGCGGGAGTGATTACCAATGTGGCTATGGAGGCAGCTACAACATCAGTGCCGGGTCTGATTACACCACGGTGAACAAGATGAACCCATCAACGTTGTTGGGGGTTCCCGGTACCAACACCCTTCCCGTTATTCGTACTGGTGTTGCAAACCTTGGAGATGCCAGAGCAGAAGGTTTACAGGTGAATTACATGAAATTTACCAGCTATGGTGCAGGGAATTAGAGAATTTTTATGGAAAATAAAACAAAAAAAATTCCGTCAGTAAAAATATCAGCTGCGCTCATATTGTTCTGGTTTTCATCTTCCTACGCGTTCAATGCTGGAGGTATGAGTCCTCTTGATGAGGATCAGATGAGAGCTGTTACGGGTCAGGGACTGATCGTTTCCGACAAAATATCAGGCAGCGCATTGTCGAATCCTAATGCCTACTCCACACCCTTTGAGTTTTATCGAATTGGCCTGGACGGTGAGCTTCAGTTGAATCTTAATGTTTCAAAGTTGCAACTTGGTTGCGGTGGAATTAACGACCACCTTTCCGGCCATGCAGGTTGTGATATCGATATTGATTACCTGAGCCTGATGGGAAGAAACGGCACGGATATCGGCGATCCAGGAAGCCCATTTACACTGGACAGGCCCTATATTGAATTTGCGGTAAAGAATGACAATTCCACAACTTTGCGGGAGATTGCCGGCATAAAGATTGGCGCGCAATCCGCAGATGGAGCCATCAGTGCAGGGCGGCGGTACTACACGAACAATGCGGTGAATCAGGAAAATACAGCGTTTGCCACTACCTGTAACCCCAGTGCCGTAACAGGTTCTGGCGTTGTGGGGTGCCATTCCGGGATAAACAGTGTCAGCGGATTTCTGGGTTCTGAGTTATCACTGACCATGGATATTGAGGCTCGGTTGCTGAGTATTTTTACAATAAGAGCAACAGGATGTACGGGAAGGACCAGCATAGGACATGATGACTGTGGCAATAATCTTTCTGATGCACTCTTTGTTGATATTGCCGGCACAAGAATGCAGACGCTTGGCCTGCAAGCTGCAGAACTGAAAACCAACAACCTTGAGTTCCTGGGGGGAAGTTGTGGTTTTTTTAACCCCCTTGCCTGTGCCGCTGAAGCAGTAATGGATACGGTTTTCGCCAGCCTCAATACCGATCTTCGTAACGTTCATAAACTGACATTTGAAGATACCTCGGATTTCTTTCTTTCCTTCCAGAGAGAGCCCATTGCATACCCCCGTTACAGCAAATTGACGCCGACGGAAGAGTTGCCTCCTGGCGCTTTTGATATCTGTGCCACCAGTAATGCTACCCCCCGTTGCTCAAGCAGTTATGCGGTTCCGGCGAATACCGGATGGTGGCTCAACGCCCCTTCCGTGAAGCTGCTGGATGTTTACAACCCCAATGCGGATCTTGGTAACCGCGGCATTGATGAAGCCATTGCATTGCTGGGGGCGCCGGGGTTGCTGCTGGAGCACCCCGAGTTTGATCTGGCGCCGAAACAAAACTGCTACGGCAGCACCATGTTCTGCTGAGAGAGGGAAATATGTCTGGATATGGTATGCCATCGAAATACATCCCTTTTATGTTTGTGGCGCTATGGTTGCTGCTAAGCATTATTTATCCGCAGACGGGGAAAACCGATTCCATGGTTCCTCTTAACGACAGTGAGCTTCAGTCAGTCACTGGCGGTGATGCCATTCAGCTAACCCTGCGGCTGCGAAATAATGTTGGTGAGGACAATGCACCGGATACTGCATGTGGCGGCACCCCGGACCCCTGTCGTCTTGGGTTGGAGTTTGTCGCCAGGGAAGGAAACTGGCTGGTATTGAAAGAATTCTACGGCAGCCTGGCCATTGAAGATGTCCGGTTGGAAGGGGCATATCTGAGTAATAGCGGATCCAGCTACCGTGACCTGAGTCGTTTTGAAGATGCTGACGGTAACTGCCTGCTTTCCCCCTGTAACCCTGATGGTCTGCCGGCAATTCAGCTGGATTACCCCTTTGCGAAAGGGCCGGGCGAGTATCAGGATATGCATACCTTTCTGAATATCGGACGCATGGCTGTGGAAGTGGACGATGGCGCTACGCCCGGTTTCATGCTGGATAACAATCCTGGTAGTGCACTGGCGTTTCGAATGAGTGATTCGGCGAGCGCCAACGGCGACATGCAGATGCGTTTTGACGGGAGGGCGTTTCTGTATGGTTTCTGATCACCGACGTCTGTGGATCCTGACTCTATTGCCACTGTCCGCTGCGGTCACTGCCATGACGCCTATTGATGACAGTGGTCTGGCTGATATCCGCGGTCAGGACGGTCTCACCGTCAATCTGGAAAGCAATGGCGCCATTCAAGCCCAACAGCTGAACTGGATAACCGATAGGGGTAACGCACCAGCCGGAACCTGCAGTGGCGGTGTGACTGACCAGCATGCCTGCACACAACTGAATGGCCTCACCCTGCAAGGTGACGGCAATCCTCTGAGTGCACAACTACAGCTGGATGTGGGCAGCGATGGCGGCGTTCCGTTACTGGCATTGCAGTATGACTGGCAGCCTTCCTTGTTCACCCTGGACGGGATGACCCTGCAAACCGGGACCAATCCGGCTTATGCGGGCCACTCTCTGGGCCAGGTTGGGTTGTATTCGCAAGGCAACCTGACGTTGGTGAACCAAGGGCTATTTAGCACGAATGGCCAGCATGCCAATCTGGACTTTTCCATGACTGGTGACTGGATATACCGCCAGGGCGGAGCCGGCAGTGCGGAGATGAGCATTGGTAATCTGATCATACAGAACCGGTTTACCAACGGCCCCGCCGGGGGACATGCACCAGCCACTGGCGTCATCGGTATCGACAGCAATGGCTTGTTGCTGGAAGCGGATCACACTTATACCGCGCTGGAATTCGACCTGATGTACAAGGCAGCGCCGACAAATTTTGATCGAACGGATCGTCAGCCTCTGCTCTACGGCGCCTGGCTCGGTGGGCTGAAGGACGCTCGTGTGCGGGTGTCTGCTGGTGGGCTCGGCTATGGCTATGATGGTACAGCGCCAAATGGCAACTGGGATTATGCCGGAATCAATACCCCCCGCTCAGAAGGACTGACGATACAGACCCAGTGGGATTACGACACGGATTTCCAGCTTCGCCTGGGCCATGCGGACGGTGACCGTACCCGCATGGAACTGGTGAACTGGCGCCGACTGGGAAATGGTTCCGGTCCCATGTTCGCACTGGATGCCATTCTGGATGTGGTGCAGAACAACACCGGCCCGGCTGGATTGTGCTTTGGTGGCGGCTTTAGCGGCGGGCAGCCGGATAGTGGTTTGTGTACCAGTGCGGGGGGCGGGTTTCATCCGACCCGGGTCGCCGCCGGGGAATCGGCGTTTGCCGTCCTGCTGCGCAATGGCCATCTGCATGCCTACAGTGAACAGTTGACCGTTGCCAACCCCACCAGCGGCTGGTCGGACAGTTATGACTGGGGCGTTGTTCTCACTCTGGGCAAGCTCGATGCCGATATCCTGGCTTATCCGCAAGGGCCCGCCGGCAATGTGGGTCTGCGGGCAGACGCTACCGTTATGGTGCAGTCGCCAGGATTCTGGGACGCGGCGAATAGCGCAGATCCGTTGGTGCGCGCGGCGGCGGCGGATAACTGGCAGACCCATTCCCATTTCCTGTTCGCCAACACCGCCAGCGATGTGGCGGTAGGCCTGCTCAATAATGACCTGCTCTGGGAAGCCCGGGACCTGTACCTTACGTTGGGGGACACCGACCCGGCCTTTCCGGATCTGGCGTCAGGGATCATGCTGCGCACCGATACCCTGTCTCACTACCAGGTACGGGGCCTGCTCGGGGCGGGCAGTCTCAGTGACCTGGGGGGAACCACCGCCAATGTGGCACTGTGGGATTTCAATCTGTCCGCGGACCAGTTTCGTTTCGTGCTCTACCCGGCCACTGCCGATGGTCTGGCAACTCTGGGCTTTGAGGGCTATATGAATCTGGATGGCAATGCGTACCTGTCACTGGCAGAAGTATCCAGCCCCCAGTCAGCGTTCCGGCTATCCAATGTCAGCGGTAGTATCGGCTGGCGAAACGGCAACGTGGTGCTGAAATCCGGCGATCAGAACAGTGACGGCTTGCCCAGCCTGACCATCGAAAACGAACTGTTGCTGGGGCAGAGTGCCGACTTTGGTCAGAGCGGCGGTGGCAACCCGCTGGTCGGGCAGGTGGGATTCGGCGATCAGCAGTATGGTCGCATCGCCATGCCCGGTGGCACCTGGCACAGTGAAATCATTGCCAAGGTGCCTCCGCCCTAGGTTTCCGGCGGCAACACAAAATGCTCGACACCCTGATCCAGAAACCGGATCAACATGCGGTAGCTGTCCAGATCAAAGCTGGCATCCGCATCCGGCGTAATCACAGCGGATTCAGGCTGACGCTGCAAGGTAGTGAGATGACACCACTGATCAATCAGATGGTAGTCGGTTTGCCGGGGGCTCTCTTCACGAATCACCAGCATTCCAGAGTAAGGCCAGGCGTGGATATGCTGGTCTTCAAGCGTTTTCCGCAACCGCTGGTTATGGCTATTCCTGGTTTCCTTGCCACAACAGGCACCCTGACAGCGGCCCAGCTGGTGCGCAAAGCAGGCACCGTGGCGTCCCGTTTCCATCCCGCAGATACGCGGGCAAAGAGCTGCGTCGCGCACTTTGCTGTCCAGCATGGTCTTTGCCTGGCGAGGGCTGCGAAACAGGCCGAAGCTGTCCTGTTGCCAGCCATCGTCATCCACCAGCGGTCGGTATAAAACCGGAACCAGAAAACCGCGGGCATCGATTTCCAGTCGCCAGGTGTGCAGCTGCCGATACCGGCGCTGGCGACGGTTGAAAATCGGCTGGCGTTGTTTGATTTCCCGATTCTCCAGCAGCAGCGCGCCCAGTTCGCCGGCGGTGACCTGATGCTCGATGCGGCGAGTGAGGTAGCACAGCCGCCCTTCCTTCTTATCCCGATGCCGGGCAGAAAAATGGCTTTTTACCCGTTGCCGCAAATTGATGCTTTTACCCACATAGAGTAGTTCGTCCTGCTCGCCAAAAAACCGGTAAATGCCGGGGAGGGTGGGCAGGTCAGCAAACAGGCCCGGGTCGACCGGGGAGGCATCTGAATCTGGGTACATGCCGGTAGTGTCCATGGGGAAACGCCATGATGTGGTGAAGGCGAGATGGATGATCTGATATTTTTACCGTGCCATGATGGAGAAAATGCATTGCCAGGAGGCAACCATGAGCGGCCACGACACCGACACCCGTATCGAAACCGATTCCCTGGGCCAGGTGCAGGTACCCAAAGCCGCTCGCTGGGGCGCCCAGACCCAGCGAGCAGTGGATAATTTCCCCATCAGCGGTCGCCCGTTGCCGGAGCGTTTCATTCTTGCGGTGGTTCGCATCAAGCGCTGCGCAGCGGAAGCCAATCTCAAGCTGGAACAATTGCCGGCGGACAAGCAGGCTGCCATCGTCGGCGCCTGTAATGATCTGCTCGACGGCCACCATCTGGATCAGTTCCCGGTGGATATTTTCCAGACCGGTTCCGGTACCAGCACCAACATGAACGTGAACGAGGTGATTGCCCACCTGTGCGCGGATGCCGGCGCCGAGATTCATCCCAATGATGATGTGAATCTAGGGCAGAGCAGCAACGACACTGTTCCCACTGCGATTCATGTGTCGTCCGTACTGGCTGTCACCGAGCAATTGCTCCCCGGTCTGGAACACCTGATCGCGACTCTGGGGCTGCGTGCCCGCGAAGGTCGCGAGTTGGTCAAGACCGGCCGCACCCATCTGATGGATGCCATGCCGGTGACGGTGGAGCAGGAGCTGCAGACCTGGGTGCTGCAGTTACAGGATGCCAGCAGCCGGCTGGCCCGCGCCCGGGATGAGCTGCTGGCCATCCCCCAGGGCGGTACGGCGGTAGGCAGCGGTATCAATGCCCACCCGGATTTTGCGACCACCTTTGCGGAGCAACTGGCGGACGAAACCGGCCTGGGCTTTAAGCCCTTGCCGCATCCCTTTGTGGCCCAGAGCGCTCTGGATGCGCCGCTGAATCTGTCCGCGGCCTTGCGCGGGCTGGCAGTGGTGATGATGAAGATCAGCAACGACCTGCGCTGGATGAACTCAGGCCCCATTCATGGCTTGGGCGAGCTGCAGCTGCCGGCCACCCAGCCTGGTTCCTCGATCATGCCCGGCAAGGTGAACCCGGTGATCTGCGAATCGGTGACCATGGTGGCGGCCCAGGTGATGGGGCTGGATCAGGCCAATGCGGTGGCGGCCCAGAGCGGCAACTTCCAGCTCAATGTGATGCTGCCGCTGGTGGCCAGCAACCTGCTGGACATGACCGCGTGGCTGGCCAACAGCTGCCGTAATCTGGCCGACCGGGCGATCACCGGCATGACCTTCAATGAAGACCGTCTGGCCGAGGGCGTGGGCAAGAACCCGATTCTGGTCACCGCCCTGAATCCGGTGATCGGTTATGAGAAGGCCGCGAAGATCGCCAAGGAAGCCTTTGCCAGCGGCCGACCGGTGATCGACGTGGCCGAGGCACAGTCCGACCTGTCACGGCAGGAGCTGGAAAAACTGCTGGACCCGAAACGCCTGACCCGTCCCTGAATCCGCAGGGTGTACTGAGCCCAAGGCGAACTGCACCATTGGCTCGCCTCCAGCGCAGTACACCCTGCGTCTCCCTCATTGCTTTGTGCTTTTATCCCTAGACACAGCGTCTACACCGAGTAGTATTTTGTTACCTCAGGCGTAGCTGAACGGATGACCCGTGCGGGGGACTGTGTCAGTCTGGAACGCCTTACATACTCACAGGTATGGACGCCTCGCCCCGCCCATATCGCCAGAATAACAAGGTAACGGAGCCACTATGAGCAGTAACCTCACCATCCAGCGCACCCCTTCCGCCGTGGAGCCGCCGCTGGTGATCAACCGTATTCTCGAAGCGGGCGTGCAAAAGGCGCCGGAACAGACCATCACCTACGGCGACCGGGATTTTACCTACCGGGAATTTGAAGAGCGGGTGCATCGTCTGGCTGGCGCGCTGGCCGCCCAGGGCATCAAGCCCGGCGATACCGTGGCAGTGATGGACTGGGACACCAACCGTTACCTAGAAGCGTTCTTTGCCATCCCCATGATGGGCGCGGTGCTGCACACCGTGAACGTGCGCCTGAGCCCGGAGCAGGTGCTCTACACCATCAACCACGCCGAGGATGATGCCATCCTGGTGAACAGCGAATTCCTGCCGATCCTGGAAGCCATCAAGGATCGCATCGAGCCGGTGAAGACCTACATCCTGCTCGACGACGATGGTGTAAAAAGCAGCGATGCGCTGCCCCTGGCCGGCGAATACGAAGAGCTGCTGGCCAAGGCACCGGCCCGCTTCGAGTTCCCGGAGCTGGACGAAAACACCCGCGCCACCACCTTCTACACCACTGGCACCACCGGCCTGCCCAAGGGCGTGTACTTCTCCCATCGTCAGCTGGTGCTGCACACCTTCGCCGGCCGCTCCTCCATGGCCGGTGTGGGTCAGGGACGTTTCAACGAAGACGACGTCTACATGCCGATTACCCCCATGTTCCACGTGCATGCCTGGGGTATTCCCTACATGGCCACCCTGATGGGCGTGCAGCAGGTGTATCCGGGTCGTTACGAGCCGGCCTCCCTGCTCAAATTGCTGGTTACCAAGAAGGTCACCTTCTCCCACTGCGTGCCCACCATCATCCAGATGTTGTTGCAGGCGGAAGCGGCCAAGAGCATCGACCTGAGCGGCTGGAAAGTGATCATCGGTGGCTCCGCCTTGCCCAAGGCTCTGGCCATGGGCGCGCTGGAGCGCGGCATCGATATCTACACCGGCTACGGCATGAGCGAAACCTGCCCGCTGCTGACCCTGGCGCAACTGACCCCGGAACTGGAAAAGGCTGACCTGGAAACCCAGGCGGACTACCGCACCCGCACTGGTCGCCCGGTGGCCATGGTGCAGCTGCGTATCGTCGATGCGGAAATGAACGACGTGCCCCACGACGGCAAGAGCCAGGGCGAAGTGGTAGTGCGTGCCCCGTGGCTGACTCAGGGCTATCTCCACGACAAGGAAAAATCCGAGGAGCTGTGGGCCGGCGGCTGGCTGCACACCGGTGATGTGGCGGTGATGAGCGAGGATGGTTGGCTGAAGATCGTCGACCGCATCAAGGACGTGATCAAGACCGGCGGCGAGTGGGTGTCCTCCATCGACTTGGAAGGCATGATCCTGCAGCACGCCGGCGTCGGCGAATGTGCCGTGGTCGGTGTGCCTGACGAGAAATGGGGCGAGCGCCCGGTGGCACTGGTGGTCAAGAATGGCGACGCGGACGAAGAGGGTATCAAGGCCCTGATGGCCGATTACGCCGACAAGGGCATCATCAGCCGTTATGGCATCCCCGACCGCGTCATTTTCGTGGATGAGCTGCCGCGCACGTCTGTGGGCAAGCTGGACAAGAAGAAGATGCGCGCCGAAATGGTGTAGTGTCTCCACGGCGTCACACTACTTAGAAGCCCGCCTCCCGGCGGGCTTTTTATTGGCGAACAAAGCAGGTCATGATCAAAAGCCTTTTCACCACAGAGGGCACTGAGCACACAGAGGCAAAGAAGATTTATCGTGGAGTAGAGTGAAAATGGCTGCTGTACCAACTTGCTGGAGATGGTGGTTGTGGTGCAGTTCGCCTTGAGCTCAGTGCACCCTACGCAATCTGTGGCGGTGGGCAGGGATTCAGATCGCAGGTGCTGTCATCCGCCAGGCGAGCAAATTTGCGATAAACAAAAGAACTGGGTTTTCTCGGTGTGCTCTGTGCCCTCTGTGGTGAAAGTGCCGTTGCTTTTCCGCTCCTACGGCAAGAATCTGCGCGTAAACTGAATTTCCTTCATAATTGCCTGTCACTTTAACCTGGACCCGTGATTTCAGCGTGGATGAATGGCGTAAGATTTTGTTGTCACAGGGGATTTTCTGAAGAAGCGTCGTATCAGGGAATACGATCGACTGAAGAAAATGTTCTGTGGCGGCAAAGGCTTCCGTCAGGCGCCGCGATGAAGTCACGGATCCAGGTTTTACGCTCCCTCTACAAATTGCTTGCATAATTGGGCGCTAGACTTCCCCTACGGCTTGTTGTGAATCATATATCTTGGAGACGTTCATGAAGCGGATTATCGCCGCCCTGATTCTGGTGGTGCTGGTAGGTGCTGGCCTCTGGTGGGCCCTGGCGCCGGCGCCGGCACCCATGGGGCAGCGTCCGCCCACGGTGGTCAACCTAGCGCCGAGTATCGAACGTTCCCTGTTTGATCGGGTGGAAGCGGTGGGTACGGCGCGGGCCGCCCAGGCAGTGACCATCCTTACCGAAGTCCCCGGCCGGGTGGCGAAGATCCATTTCCGCCAGGGGCAAAAGGTGGAACAGGGTAAGGTGCTGGTCACTCTGGATGACCGCAATGCCAGCGCCGAGCTGGCGCGCAGCGAAGCGGAATACCAGCGCGCGCTGAATGATTTCCAGCGCGGCCAGAAACTGGTCAAGAGCCGCGCTATTTCCCAGTCCGAAGTGGATACCTTCCGCACCACCCTGGATGGTGCCAAGGCCAGCCGCGATGCCGCCCGGGCCAATTTCAACGATCACACCATTCGCGCTCCCTTTGCCGGCGTGGTGGGGTTGCGTCAGGTGGATGCGGGTGGCTACCTGCAAACCGGCGATGCCATCACCACCCTGGATAATCTGGGTTATATCGAAGTGGATTTTCAGGTGCCGGAACGCTACCTGGCCCGGCTGGTTTCCGGCCTGCCGGTGCAGGCTCGCAACGAAGCCTTTCCGGATCAGGTGTTCGAAGGCAACATCACCGATCTGGATTCCCGGGTCAGCACGGCCAGCCGCAGCCTCACTGCGCGGGCGCGGCTGGAAAACCCCCAGGACCGGATTCGTCCCGGGCAATTCCTGCGCGTGTCCGTGCAGCTGGCCGAGCGCGATGCCCTGCTGGTGCCCGAGCAATCGATCATTACCCAGGGGGCGCAGAGCTATGTGTTCACCGTCACCGCGGACAACACTGCCGAGCGCCACCCGGTCACCCTGGGTGGCCGTCGTGACGGCTGGGTAGAAATCACCAGTGGCCTGACCGGCAAGCCGGACGTGGTGGTCAACGGCCATTCCCGTCTGGGCAGCGGCCAGGCGGTGCAGGTGCTGGATAACCCGGAGGCCTTGCTGCCGGGCCAGCGGGCCCTGCTGAAGCCTGCTTCGCCGGACGCCGATAAGGCGGACAGCGAGGCCGCTGCATGATTCTTTCCGATATCTCCATCAAGCGACCGGTCTTCGCCACGGTCATCAGTCTGTTGATTGTGGTATTCGGCATCAGCGCCTTGATGAAATTGTCGGTGCGCGAATACCCGGACATCGATCCGCCGGAAGTGTCTATTTCGGTGGACTATGCTGGCGCCGCGCCGGAAGTCATTGATACCCAGATTATCCAGGTGATCGAAGGGGCCGTGGCCGGGGTGGAAGGGGTGCGCAAGATCGAATCGCGCAGCCGGCTGGGCTCCGCCCGTACCAGTGTGGAATTCAATCTGGACCGGGATGTGGACGTGGCGGCCAACGACCTGCGTGACGCGGTGTCGCGGGTGCTCAACCGTCTGCCGGAAGAAGCGGACACCCCGGTAATCGCCAAATCCGACGCCGATGCCCGGCCCATCATCTGGGTAACGTTGACCAGCAGCACCCTGGCGCCCGAGGAACTCACCGACTTTGCCGAGCGTTCCCTGGTGGATCGTTTCGCGGTGCTGGACGGGGTGTCGGAAGTCTTTATCGGCGGCGTACGCCGCTACGCCATGCGCGTCTGGCTGGACCGCCAGAGCATGGCCGCCAACCAGGTCACCGTCACTGATATCGAACAGGCCCTGCGCAGCAACAATGTGGAGTTGCCCGCCGGGCGCCTGGAATCCCAGTCCCGTGCCTTTACTGTGCGTGCCGATAATCGTCTGTCCTCGGTGAATGAGTTTGAGGATCTGGTGGTGCGTCGCCAGGGCAATTACCTGCTGCGGGTGGGCGATGTAGCCCGGGTGGAGCTGGGCGTGGAAAGCGATGACACCGTGCTGCGTGCCAACGGCGAGACCGCCATCGGCCTGGGTATCATTCGCCAGTCCAAGGCCAATACCGTGGCGGTATCCGATAACGTGCAGGCAGAAATCGAGGCGGTGAAGAGCAGCTTACCGGCGGATATCAGCCTGGATGTGAACTACGACGAATCCCTGTTTATTCGCGCCTCCATCAAGGAAGTGCTGGTCACCCTGGGTATTTCCGTGGCGCTGGTGATCGCGGTGATCTTCGCCTTCCTGGGTAATCTGCGCGCTACCCTGATTCCGGCGGTGACCATTCCGGTATCGATCATTGGTGCCTTTATCGGCCTGGGCATCATGGATTTCTCCATCAACGTGCTCACCCTGCTGGCGCTGATCCTGGCCATTGGCCTGGTGGTGGACGATGCCATCGTCATGCTGGAAAACATCCAGCGGCGCATTGACGAAGGGGAAACCCGGTTGGTGGCCGCCTATCGCGGTGCCCGCCAGGTGGCCTTTGCGGTGGTGGCCACCACTCTGACCCTGGTGGCGGTGTTCGTGCCGATTTCCTTCATGGGCGGTGACGTGGGTCGGCTGTTTGGCGAGTTCGGCTTTACCCTGGCCTCGGCGGTGATCATCTCCAGCATCGTCGCTCTGAGTCTGGCGCCCATGCTCTGTTCCCGCTGGCTGCACCGGCACAGCGTCAAGGAACTGCAAGGCGAGGGCAATGCCTTCGAACGTGGCCTGCAAAAACTCAACAACGGCTATGCCCGCAGTCTGGCGGCGGCCTTGGGTAAACCCTGGCCGCTGGTGGTGGGCTGCGTGGCCCTGTGCGTGGTGGCGTTGCTGGTATTCCGGGGTTTGCCCCAGGAACTCGCTCCCACCGAAGACCGGGGTGTCTTTATTATCCCCGCGTCAGCGCCCCAGGGTTCCACCGCCGAATACAGCCTGCATCATGTGAAGGAAGTGGAAAACATCATGGCGCCGCTGGTGGAAAGCGGCGAGGCGGAACGGGCCCTGTCCATCGTCGGTTTTCGTGGCGTCACCGAACGGGCCTTCAGTATCGTGCGGCTCAAGGACTGGGGCGAGCGTGACCGCTCCCAGCAGGAGATCGTCAATGAAGTGCGGGGCAAGCTGTCCCAGGTGGCGGGCCTGCGTGCCTTTGCGGTGAACCCGCCAGGGCTGGGCCAGAGTGCCTTTAACCAGGCCCTGGAAGTGGTAGTGGCCGGGCCGGACTACGATCAGGTGTTGGCCTGGAGCGAAACACTGATGGAGGCCATGGAGGAGAATCCGGGGCTGACCAGTATTGATACAGATTTCGAGCAGACTCAGCCACAGTTGGACGTGAAGCTGGACCGGGAGCGTGCGGCGGATCTGGGCATCACCGCTACCGATGTGGGTCAGACCCTGCAAGCCATGTTCGCCACCCTCACTGCCTCCACCTATGTGGATCGAGGCCGTGAATACGATGTGCTGCTGGAAGCGGAAAAACGCAACAGCCAGGGCCCGGACGATGTGTTGCCGATTTATCTGCGTGCAGCCAACGGCGAGCTGGTGCCGTTCTCCAGCGTGGTGGAGCTAACCACCACCGGCGATGCCCCGGAGCTGCGCCGGGTGGACCGGCTGCCCGCCATCACCCTGTCCGCCAACCTGGCGGATGGCTATGACCTGGTGTCCGCCATGACCTATGTGGAAGACCAGGCCCGTGAACGCTTGCCCCTGGAAGCGCGCATTGGCTACAAGGGCATGGCCGAAGAACTGCAGGAATCCGCCGCCGCCATCCTGGTCACCTTTGCGCTGGCGTTGGTGATCGTGTTCCTGGTGCTGGCCGCCCAGTTTGAAAGCTGGATCCATCCGCTGATCATCATGCTCACCGTACCCCTGGCCCTGGCCGGGGCGGTGCTGGCGATCTGGGTCACCGGCGACAGCCTGAACATTTACAGCCAGATCGGCATGATCATGCTGCTGGGGTTGATGGCCAAGAACGGCATTCTCATCGTGGAATTCGCCAACCAGTTGCGCGACCAGGGGCTGGCGGTGAAAGAGGCGGTTTACCAGGGCGCCATCGTGCGCTTCCGCCCGGTATTGATGACCGGCGTCTCCACCATCTTCGGTGCCATCCCTCTGGTGCTGGCGACCGGTGCCGGCGCGGAAAGCCGCTTCACCATCGGCGTGGTGATTCTCGGCGGCTTGCTCTTTGCCACCGTGCTGACACTCTTTATTATTCCGGTGTTGTACCAGTGGCTGGCACCCTATGCCTCGTCGGCGGATGCAGTGAAGCAGCAGCTGGATAAAGAGATGGCAGTGAACGAAAGCCAGGATGGATAATCCGTAGGAGCGGCGCTTGAGCCGCGAACCGAGCGTAACGAGGAAGGCTTTCCCAAGTACGGTTCGCGGCTCAAGCGCCGCTCCTACAGAACGCTCTACAGGAACCATGACCGACTACGAACTGATCCGCAGCAAACGTCGCAGCCTGGAGCTGCGTGTGCTGGAAGATGGCCGGGTGCAGGTGCGGGCGCCGCAGCGGGCGTCGTTGCGCATGGTGCAGGCGTTTGTGGACAGTCGCAGCCAGTGGATTCGTAGTCAGCAGCAGCGCCAGGCCAGCCGGCCTCGCCAGCGTTGGCAGGATGGGGCGTCATTTCCGTTCCGGGGACAGCCGCTGACCATGGATGTGTCAGCCGGGCGCAGCGCGGTGGCCGTGTCCGGTGGTTACCTGCAGATTCGGGTAGCGGACCCGGACAGCGAGGCGGCAGTGCAACAGACGCTTGAAGGCTGGTTGCGCAAGCAGGCACGGTCCCTGTTCGAAGATAGCATCACCCGCCAGTTTTCCTGGTTCGCCAGCCAGGGTTATTCGCGGCCGGCATTGCGGGTGAAGAAAATGCGTACCCGCTGGGGATCATTGTCGGCCAAGGGGTACATCAACCTGAACATGGCCTTGCTGCAGTACCCGCCGGCAGCGCTGGATTACGTGGTCATGCACGAGCTGTGTCACCTGCAACACATGGATCACGGCCCCGGCTTCCACGCCCTCATGGACGCCCGCATGCCCGACTGGCGCCAACACAAACAACTCCTCGACCAACCGTTCTATCAACCCTGATGATGGATGTCGCCGTAGGAGCGCCGCTCCTACGGCAATAAGAGGGCAGGGGAGCAGACATAAAAAAAGCCCGCCGAAGCGGGCTTTTTTCTTGCTAATGTAATCGCTTATTCAGCAACTACGTTAGCGGCCTGCGGACCTTTTGGGCCCTGCTGGATCTCGAAGGAAACCTTCTGACCCTCGGCCAGGGTTTTGAAGCCTGAGCCGGTAATTGCGCTGAAATGAACGAATACGTCCGCACCACCATCGTCCTGAGAAATGAAACCAAAACCCTTGGACTCGTTAAACCACTTCACAGTACCTGTAGCCATGTGAATCTATACCTCGAAACTATTTACTTTGAGTGTTGCTTGCAAACCATGTTGGGCGGTGTTCGGAGACAACTTCAGCTTCACGCAGGGAAGACAATTACCAAACTAATCCACTGCCATAATTCGCAGCCATTTCCGACTTTACCCTCCTTTTTTGGCGAGCACCACCCCTTTTTTATGGACGCTTAAACCGGCAGTTATAACGCCGTTGTCACAAAGCGAACCGCCATGCTGTGTTGCTCGCCAGGGCCCAGCAGCAGGGCGTTGTCGAGGACACGGGCGGTTTCAATACAGAGCATTCTTTGCCAGGCATCGCCGGCGAATTGTGTCAGACGACGACTTTTGTCGACCCAGGGATTCCATACCACCGCGGAGCGACTGCCGGAGGCCGACAGGGTCAGCCGACGCTGCCAGCCGGGGTCATCAATATGCAGGGTGTCGGGAAGCTGTAGATACAGCCGGTCGGTCTCACCGACAACAGTCAGCGGGCCTTGCTGGCGATGGGGTTGCCAGTCATCCAGCGCGTCCACATAGGGGCAGGTGTCCAGGCCATATACCGTTACCTGTCGGGAGTCTGATACCGCGAAGTAACTGTGCAGAGCCTGGCTGATCCATACCGGCGTGTTGCCATGGTTATGGTTGTTCAGCGCCAGGCTCAGGCCATCGTCCAGGCGCACGGTCAGGGTGGGCTCCACGGGGGGCAGGGATTGCCGGTCGGCCTGGTCCGACAGGCCGAAGCGCAGAGTGATGCCGTCGGCCTCTTCCTGGCTGTGTAGACCCCAGGGCTGCTGACGGACCAGGCCGTGGGCGGGAGGCTCTGTCAGCGCATATTGCTGGCGGATCTTTTCCGGGTTGAAATCCAGGCCACCGAACCAGGGCCAGCACACCGGTACCCCGCCACGCACGCCCTGGCCGCGGTGATACGCCGCTTCCTCACTGAGCCAGATCAGTGGATGCTCGCCATCCCGCTGATACTCCAGCACCTGGGCGCCCTGTTCGGCAATCACCAGGGTCTGGTTACGGTGGCGAATTTCCCAGCAGGCCAGGTCGCCGCGGGTAATCTGTTTGATGGTTGCTGTCATGCCTTCTCCGCGAAATGTAGGAGCGTAGCAACGAACGCAGGTCGGCCCGAAGGGTGCACGAAGTGCATAAACCCAAAACCTGAAAGATGGATTTACCACAGAGGACACAGAGATCACTGAGGAAAAGACGGGTTTTCTCTGTGTACTCTGTGGTGAAAGTGCTTTTGATTCTGGTCTTTTATCGCGTCGCCTACTCGCGGAGCACAGAGTGCGACGCTCCTGCGGTGGAGGCGCGGTTATTTTATCCCCGCCGCAATCTCCAGCTCACGGATGGACTGCTCCAGATAGTCCAGCAAGCGCTGCATGGAAGGCAGGGTACGACGGCAGGCGATCAGGCCGAATTCCAGCTGATCCTGATAGCTGGTCAGGGTGATGTTCAGGGCGATGCGATCCAGCACGATGGACACCGGATACATGCCTTGAAGCTGCGCGCCATTCCAGTACAGCGGTTCCTTCGGCCCGGGCACATTGGAGATCACCACGTTAAAGGCTCGCCATTTTGGCGCCAGCCCGGTGAGCAGGTTGAGGCCGGTGGGGGCCATGGTCAGGGCGGTGAAGTTGAGGATTTCCTCCGGGCTCATCTGCGAGAAGCGCTCTTTCGCTTCCTGTACCGAGTCGTGTACCACCCGCAACCGGTTGGCCGGATCACAAATGTGGGTGCCCAGGTTGGCCAGGATCATGCCGATCTGGTTGCCGCCAGCGCTGTCATCCTGGCGCAGGCTCATGGGCACCATGGCAATCAGCGGCTCGTCGGGCAGGGCGTTCTGGCTGATCATGTACTCACGCAGGGCATGGCCGCACATCGACAGTACAACCGTATTGACTGTACAGCCGAAGGCCTTGGCGATGACTTTCAGCCGCGACAGCGAATAGCTCTGCGCGGCAAAACGGCGTGATCCGGTAACGGTCTGGTTGAGTACGGTGTCCGGGGCCTGGAAGATGGACACATAGTTCTCATCTTTTTTGGCCTTCTGGCTCACCTTGTAGATCTCGCGGGCGAGGCCTGGCACGGTGGCGGCTTGTTTGCTTAGGCCTGCGCCAAGGCGCGCCAGGCTGGACGCCACATCCACCGGGCTGCTGGGTAGGGAGCGGCTGCGTTTTTTCGGCTCATAGGCCCACACCGGCGGCAGTTCCCGCTCCTCCGGATCGGTGGACAGGGCGCGCATGCCCATGCGCATGGCAGAGATACCATCCACCACGGAATGGTGAATCTTGGTGTAGAGGGCGAACTGGCGACCGCGGATACCCTCGATCAGATGGGCTTCCCACAGCGGCCGCTCCCGGTCCAGCAGGTTGGAATGCTCGGCCGACACTAGCGACAACAGCTCACGGATGCGGCCCGGCTTGGGCAGGGCCTCGTGGCGGAAGTGATGATCGATGTCGAAGTGCTTGTCCTCGGTCCAGTAATATTGGCCCAGGCGACGAGTCAGTCGCTGGTTGAATGGCGCCACCGGGGAGCAGTAGTCGCGCATGTGCTGAGCGAGCTCGCTGACATATTTCGGGCCTGCATCTTCCGGGAAGGAAAACAGCTGCAGACCGGCTACATGCATGGGCTGCTGGCGTTTTTCCAGCCACAGGAAAAGTTGGTCCACCGGACTAAGCGCTTTCATAGGTTCCCCTTCGTCATTTTTATCTCCCTGAACACAACTGTTACCTGAAATGGCAATGCACTCTCCATGCCAGCTGTGCAGGAAAGATCATAGTAGCAAAGCCCCATTCGGGTCACTGTGTGCAAGGTGTAAATTGGCGGGCGATGCGGTAAATGCCGCTGGCTGTCTCATTGATGAGTGGCAGTGTGTTCAGGAAAATGGAGGTTCCTATCCACCTTGAAGGCCGGGTTGCGTGTTGGCAAGTCAGGTTCGAGATCGCCCGGATTCATGCCGGCGCAGGTCCAATCTGGCGGCCAATCAGAGGCTCGGGCACTACGAAATACGCCTTACATTCACCAGGAAAATACCGAACATAGATCATATTGATTATGTTTATGGGTCTACTGCCTCTAGAATGCGCCGCATCGGTAGACCGGCATGTGTCCGTCTGGCATGAGCAGGGTTGCCCCTCCCGGTATCGATAAACCAATTTGTTAATCAGAGGTTCACCATGTCATACACCAAAGACATCGAAGCACTGAGTTCTGTGGTTGGTGCCAACAGCACCTGGAAAGATATCAACCCGGAATCTGCTGTTCGCATGCGTCTGCAAAACCGTTTCAACACGCATCTGGACATCGCCAAGTACAACGCCAAGATCATGCGTGAAGACATGGCGGCCTATGACAAGGACACCAGCAAGTACACCCAGTCCCTGGGTTGCTGGCACGGCTTCGTAGGTCAGCAGAAGCTGATCTCCATCAAGAAGCACTTCGGTACCACCAAAGGCCGTTACCTGTACCTGTCCGGCTGGATGGTTGCTGCGCTGCGCTCCGAGTTCGGTCCGCTGCCTGACCAGTCCATGCACGAGAAGACTGTTGTTGCTGACCTGATCCGTGAGCTGTACACCTTCCTGAAGCAGGCTGACGCCTGGGAACTGAACCACCTGTTCCGTGCTCTGGACGATGCCAAAGAAGCTGGCGACGAAGCCAAGCAGAAAGACATCATCAGCAAGATCGACAACTTCGAAACTCACGTTGTTCCGATCATCGCTGACATCGACGCTGGCTTCGGTAACCCGGAAGCTACCTACCTGATGGCCAAGCAGCTGATCGAAGCTGGCGCGTGCTGTATCCAGATCGAAAACCAGGTTTCCGACGAGAAGCAGTGTGGTCACCAGGACGGTAAAGTAACCGTTCCTCACGCTGACTTCCTGTCCAAGATCAACGCCGTACGTTACGCGTTCCTGGAACTGGGTATCGACGACGGTGTAATCGTTGCCCGTACCGACTCCCTGGGTGCTGGCCTGACCAAGCAGATCGCTGTAACCAACGAGCCGGGCGACCTGGGCGACCAGTACAACGCGTTCCTCGACGGTGACGTGGTTGAATCTGCTAGCGACATCAACAACGGTGACGTTGTGATCAAGTCCAACGGCAAGCTGCTCAAGCCGAAGCGTCTGGCTTCCGGCCTGTTCCAGTTCAAAGCCGGCACTGGTGTTGACCGTGTGGTTCTGGACTGTATCACCAGCCTGCAGAACGGCGCTGACCTGCTGTGGATCGAAACCGAGAAGCCCCACGTTGGCCAGATCGCAGACATGGTTAACCGTATCCGCGAAGTGGTGCCGGACGCCAAGCTGGTTTACAACAACAGCCCGTCCTTCAACTGGACCCTGAACTTCCGTCAGCAGGTATTCGATGCCTGGGAGAAGGAAGGCAAAGACGTATCCGCCTACGATCGCGATCGTCTGATGAGCGCCGACTACGACAGCACCGAGCTGGCTGAGCTGGCTGACGAGTGGACCAAGAACTTCCAGCGTGATGCGTCCCGTGAAGCAGGTATCTTCCACCACCTGATCACTCTGCCGACCTACCACACTGTTGCTCTGTCCACCGACAACCTGGCTAAAGGCTACTTCGGTGACGAAGGCATGCTGGCCTACGTTGCAGGCGTTCAGCGTAAGGAAATCCGTCAGGGCATCGCTACTGTGAAGCACCAGGACATGGCCGGTTCCAACATCGGTGATGACCACAAAGAGTACTTCTCCGGCGAAGCAGCACTGAAAGCTGGCGGTAAAGACAACACCATGGGGCAGTTCGAGAACACCTAATTCTCGATAGATTCTGGTAAGTCTTAAAAGGCGGCCCCCGAAAGGGGGCCGTTTTTTTTGTGCCGGAAAAACCCATCTCCTTTTCAAACCCGCCGTAGGAGCGCCGCTTGAGGCGCGAACTGAGCGCAGCGAGGCGACAAACCCATCCAGACGCGGACGAGTATTTCTGGAGAAGAGCGGGCGTGCCTTACTCGCTGCGCTCGGTTCGCGCCTCAAGCAGCGCTCCTACAGGGGCTATGTGATCGCGTATCAGAGTTGGCCACAAAAAAAGGGCGACCCGAAGGCCGCCCTTTTTTTGCGTCTGACGTCCGTGTTGCGACGTCCGACCTTCTCCTTACTCGTAATCGAAGGAGAAGTGTTCCGGCTTCAGCTGCATGGTGCTCTTGGTCGGCTTCAGCGCGGCATCCGCGTGGGCCTTGGCAGAGGGCAGCATGCGATCGAAGTAGAACTCGGCGGTGGCCAGCTTGGCCTGGTAGAACTCCGCCGGCTCTGCGCCGCCATTTTCCAGCTTGTCCTGGGCAACACCGGCTTGCAGGGCCCAGAAGTAGGCCATCATGGCGTAGCCGCTGTACATCAGGAAGTCGTAGCTGGCGGTGGAAACGATATCGCGGTCCTTGGAGGCCACCAGCATGATGCGGGTAGTCAGGTAGTTCCACTCGGCGGCGATCTTCAGCAGCTTCCAGGCGAACGGACGCAGCTTGGGATCACGCAGGTTCTTGGTGCCGAAATCCACCAGCTTCTTGCTGAAGTCACGAACACACTTGCCCTTGGTCAGCAGCAGTACCTTGCGGCCTAGCAGATCCAGTGCCTGGATGCCGGTGGTGCCTTCGTACAGGGTGGAGATGCGCGCGTCACGGACGATCTGTTCCATGCCGTGCTCTTTGATGTAGCCGTGGCCACCGAATACCTGCATGCCGTCGTTGGCCACTTCCAGACCTTTCTCGGTCAGGAAGCCTTTCAGGATCGGGGTCAGGAAGCCCAGCTCGTCATCCCACTTCTGGTACTCTTCATCGTTGTCAGCCTGGGCTGCGCTGATCATCTTGTCCGCGTATTGGGCGGCGAAGTAGATCATGGCGCGACCGCCCTCGGCGATGGCCTTCTGCTTGAGCAGCATGCGGCGTACGTCACCGTGGTGAATCAGGCTGTCGGCGATGGCATCCGGCTCTTTCTTGCCAGACAGAGCGCGCATGGACTTACGCTCCTTGGCGTAGGTCAGGGCACCCTGATAGGACAGCTCGGCGTGAGCCAGACCCTGGATGGAGGTACCGATACGCGCGGTGTTCATGAAGGTGAACATGCACTCCAGGCCCTTGTTCTCGGGACCGATCAGGAAGCCGGTGGCTTCGTCGAAGTTCATCACGCAGGTGGCGGACGCCTTGATGCCCATTTTCTTTTCCAGGGAACCACAGTGCACACCGTTATCTTCACCGATCTTGCCCGGCAGGTACTTGGGCACGATGAACAGGGAGATGCCGCGGGTGCCTTTCGGCGCATCGGGCAGGCGGGCGAGAACGATGTGGACGATGTTCTCGGTCAGGTCGTGCTCACCGGAAGAGATGAAGATCTTGGTACCGGAAATCTTGTAGGAGCCATCTTTCTGCGGCTCGGCCTTGGTTTTCACCTGGCCCAGGTCGGTACCGCACTGCGGCTCGGTCAGACACATGGTGCCGCCCCAGGTACCTTCGGTCATGGGGACCATGTAGTCCTGGAGCTGCTGCTCGGAACCGTGCATCTGGATGGTGTTCATGGCACCCATGGACAGGCCCGGGTACATGGTGAAGGACCAGTTGGCGGTGGCCATCATTTCGGACTTGATCAGACCCAGGGACGCGGGCAGGCCCTGGCCGCCGAATTCCACCGGGTGGCTGAGACCCTGCCAGCCGCCGGCCACGAACTCGTCGTAGGCTTCCTTGAAGCCTTTCGGCGTGGTCACCACACCGTCTTCAAACTTGCAGCCTTCTTCGTCACCGCTCTGGTAAAGGGGCGCGAGGGTGTTTTCACACAGCTTGGCCATTTCGCCAATAATCGCTTCGACCATATCCGGGGTGGCTTCTTCGCCTTCCGGGAAAGTCTTGTAGTGGCTTTCGAAATCGAGCACTTCGTTCATCAAAAAGCGCATATCGCGCACGGGAGCCTTGTAAGTCGGCATAACAGTTACCCTCGTCAGGCAGAAATCGATTCAACTGTCAGTAACGGACAGCGCAACAGGGCGGGCATTGTTCGGCAATTCAAGCGCAAACACATTGACTGTCAAGGCGGGCGCGGGCGGGCGTTAGGGTGAATGGGCGTTCACGGGATGTTGAGCTTCAAGTAACCACAACCCTTTCTACGAAGCCGCTGTAGGAGCACCGCTTGAGGTGCGAACCGAGCCACAGCGAGGAAATCGTTGCCGTTCCTCGCCTTGCTCTCAGAAAACCGTTCCCGCAACGCCAACACCAAGATCGCCCTTCGGCCGATTCCGCACTGCGTGCGGTTCGCCATGCAAGCATAGCTCCTACAGCGGCTACGTAGTCAGGGGGTTTTTATAGTTGGACGTTATTTCTTTCCTTTCCAGCTATACATAGACGTGGACACCCCGGTCCGTCGCGCCACTTCGTCCCAGATGCCCTGGGGGAGCAGGGCTTTCATCAGTTCCACGGACTTGGCCATGGGCGGTTCGATGACAAAGGCGTCTTTCTTCTGCATGCCCCGCATGATGCTTTTCACCACCTTCTTCGGGGTCAGCATGGGAGAGAACAGCGGCGTCTTCACGCCGTCGAACATGCCGGTGGAGATATAGCTGGGGCAAACGCTGGTGACGTGCACATGCTTGATCTTGCGTACCGCCAGTTCCAGCCGAAGGGACTCCGAGAAGCCCACCACCGCCCATTTGCTGGCCGCATAGGTGCTGCCGTAGGGCAGGCCGATAAAGGCAGAGGCACTGGCGATGTTGACCAGGAAAGCCTCGCTGGCCTGAATCAGGTCTTCCAGGAACGCATGGGTAGTGGCCATCAGGCCTTCGCTGTTCACCCGGAAGGTGTTCAGGTGCTGTTCCAGTTCGACGGTCTCAAACTCGCCACCGAACACCACGCCGGCATTATTGATCAGACCGGTGATGGGGCCGACCTCCGCATGAAGCTTGTCGCGGAATTTGGCGATGGAGGCGATCTTGCTCACATCCAGTACATAGGGGTGCGCCTTGCCACCGGCTGCCTTGATGCGATCGGTGACTTCGCGAGCTGCACTGATGCGCCGGGCGGTAACGATCACTTCTGCGCCCTGTTTGGCAAATTCCTCCGCCATCAGGGCGCCAATGCCGGCACCGGCGCCAGTGATCAGAATGCGATGATTATCAAAACGGGCCATGAGTCATCCTTGTGTGAGTCAGAGATTCAGTGAGGAGTTGCGAGTAACGAGTTTCGAGTTGCGAAAAGCCAAAACGGTTTTGCTTTTCGAAACTCGCTTCTCGCAACTCGACACTTACATGTCTTACCCCGGCAGCTTCAAGCCGACCAGCACCACCTTGCCATCTTCCACCGAGCGGGCCCGCAAGCGCAGGCCGCTGACACGAACCGTATCACCGACCACGGTCTGCTTCCCGACCTGTTTGGTGAACATCTCGGCCACGGTGAGCCCCTGCCAGAGGGGCGGCGGTGCTTCCACACCATAGATGGCTATCAACTGCGCCACCGGCGTCTTGCCGAGCACGGTGAAATCGCCGTAATAGCGTTTCTCGTCGTTGCTCATTTTGTGGCACAGGTCGGACAGGGCGGACTTGTGGGACAGGGGCGCGAGCCAGGCGATCAGGTCGCCGGCTTCGATATCCGGGTTGTCACTGAGGCTGAGCACTTGCTGGTTGCGATACAGGATCAGCGGGGTGCGTTTGTCCTCGCTCAATTCGCCCAGTGGCTTGCCCACGGCCCGGGCGCCGGCCTCGACCTCGAACTGCATCAGATAACGATCACGGGGGGCGGCCAGCGGGACGGTCTGTTTGGGTTCGGTGGTGGGCGGCACCGACACTTTCAGTTTGCGCGCTACATAGCGCAGGCTGGCGCCCTGGCCGAGCAGGGAAATCAGCACCACCACCAGGGTGATATCGAACAGCAGGTAGGTCTGCTCCACTCCGGCCAGCAACGGGAACACCGCCAGGACAATGGGCACCGCGCCGCGCAGGCCGGTCCAGGCGATAAAGGTTTCCTCGCGCCAGGTAAAACGGAACGGCAGCAGACTTACCCACACGGCGATGGGGCGAGCCAGCAGCATCAGGAAGGCGGCGACCGCCAGGGCCCAGGGCAGGTTTTCGGTGAGCCGGGACGGCGTCACCAGCAGGCCAAGGATCAGGAACATGCCGGACTGGGCCAGCCAGGCCATGGAATCCATGGCCTTGAGCACGTTATCACCGGTACCGCCACGGCGATTTCCCGCCACCAGGCCGGTGAGATAGATGGCCAGAAAGCCGGAGCCACCCACCAGGTTGGTGAGGGCAAACACCATGGCGCCACCACTACACAGCAGCAGGGCATGCAGGCCTTCGTTGCTGCGCACCCGTAACAACAGCTCACTGATCACCGCACCCAGCAGCAGGCCGAGCAGGGCGCCCAGGCCGAACTGTTGCAGCAGAGTCCAGAGCATGCCGACACCCCAGTCGGCAGCGGGGTCCACCAGCAGCCCCACCAGCATCAGGGTGATAAAGATGGCCATGGGGTCGTTAAGGCCGGATTCGATCTCCAGGGTGCTGGCCACTCGTTCATTCAGCGTCACCCCGGCGCCCTTGATCACGCTGAATACTGCCGCCGCATCGGTGGAGCCAATAATGCCGCCCAGCAGCAGCCCCACCCGCCAGTCCACGCCCATCATCCAGGTGGCAAAGGCGCCCACCAGGGCGGCGGAAATGGCGACGCCAAAGGTGGCCAGGCTGAGTGCCGGCTTCAGACCCAGCCTGAAGGTACTGAGGCGGGTACGCAGGCCGCCGTCGAGCAGGATGACCGCCAGGGCAATATTGCCGATTACATAGGCGGTGGAGAAGTCATCGAACTGGATACCGCCGATGCCGTCCTCGCCGGCGAGCATGCCCACCACCAGGAAGATCAGCAAAGACGGCACCCCGAACCGGGCACTCAGGGAGCCCAGCAGCAAGCCGGTAAACATCAGGCCGGTGCCGATAAGAAGAAACAGGTTCAGAGAGTCCAAGCGGAATCCATGCCAAGAGAATCAGGGTTCTATAGTAGAATAGCTTACACGCAACGCGCTGCGCGCTACATGACGGGACGATGATCTTTGCGTAGGAGCGGCGCTTGAGCCGCGAAGGGCATTGGGAAAGTGTTCGCGAGCAGGTTCGCGGCTCAAGCGCCGCTCCTACGGTAAATCGCGTGCGCGGAGCTTGCAGCGTGTGAGGTTGGCATTATACTAGCGCGCCCTTCTGGCTATATTTTGAACAGCAGACCCCTGCAAGGCGAGTGTTGAGATGGATTTTTCCCAGCGATTTGGCGTGATTGTGATCGGCGGCGGCCATGCCGGCACCGAGGCGGCGTTGGCGTCCGCCCGCATGGGCGTCTCCACCCTGCTGCTGACTCACAACATCGAAACCCTGGGTCAGATGAGCTGCAACCCGGCCATCGGCGGCATTGGCAAGAGTCATCTGGTGCGCGAAATCGACGCCCTGGGCGGCGCCATGGGCCGGGCCACCGATAAAGGGGGCATCCAGTTTCGCGTACTCAACGCTCGCAAAGGTCCGGCGGTGCGCGCTACCCGCGCCCAGGCGGATCGGGTCCGTTACAAGGCTGCCATCCGCGCCACCCTGGAAAATCAGCCCAACCTGACCCTGTTCCAGCAGGCCGTGGACGACCTGATCGTGGACAACGGTCGCTGTGTGGGGGTGGTCACCAATATGGGCCTGCGCTTTGTGGCCGATGCGGTGGTGCTCACCGCCGGTACCTTCCTGGGCGGCGTGATTCATATCGGCCTGGATAACCACCAGGGTGGCCGTGCCGGCGATCAGCCCTCCAATGCCCTGGCCCGCCGCCTGCGCGAACTGCCGTTCCGCGTCGACCGCCTGAAAACTGGCACGCCGCCGCGCATCGACGGCAAGACCGTGGATTTTTCCGTGATGCAGGAGCAGTGGGGCGACAGCCCGTTGCCGGTGATGAGCTACCTGGGCAAGGTGGAAGAGCACCCGCAACAGGTGTGCTGCTATATCACCCACACCAATGCCCAGACCCACGACATCATCCGCAGCGGTTTTGATCGCAGCCCCATGTTCACCGGGGTTATCGACGGGGTCGGGCCGCGCTATTGCCCGTCCATCGAGGACAAGGTGAACCGCTATCCGGACAAGGACAGCCACCAGATCTTTGTGGAGCCGGAAGGGCTGGATACCCACGAGCTGTACCCCAACGGCATCTCCACCAGCCTGCCGTTCGATGTGCAGCTGCAGGCGGTGCGCTCCATTCGTGGTTTCGAGAATGCCCATATCACCCGTCCGGGCTACGCCATCGAATACGACTATTTCAATCCCCAGGATCTCAAGCACAGCCTGGAGACCAAGCACATGCCGGGCCTGTTCTTCGCCGGCCAGATCAATGGCACCACCGGTTACGAAGAAGCTGGCGCCCAGGGGTTGCTGGCGGGCCTGAATGCGGCGCGGTTAAGCCAGGAGAAAGAGGCCTGGACGCCCCGCAGGGACGAAGCCTACATCGGCGTGCTGGTGGATGACCTGATCACCATGGGCACCCAGGAGCCCTACCGCATGTTCACCAGCCGGGCGGAATACCGCTTGCTGCTGCGTGAAGACAACGCCGACCTGCGCCTCACCGAAAAAGGCCGTGAGCTGGGTCTGGTGGACGATGAACGCTGGGCCGCCTTCAATGCCAAGCGCGAGGGCATGGTGAAAGAGGAACAGCGCCTGAAAAGCACCTGGGTGCAGCCGAAAACGCCCCAGGCCGAGGCGGTGAACACCCTGATCGAGAAGCCGCTGACCCACGAATACAGCCTGTTGGATCTGCTCAAGCGCCCGGAGTTGAGCTATGCCACCCTGGCGGACGCGGTGGCGCTGGAAGACCGTCCGGACGCGGCGGTGATCGAGCAGATGGAAATCCTCGCCAAGTATGCCGGCTATATCGACCGTCAGAGCGACGAAATCGAGAAGCTGCGGGCGGCGGAAACCACCCGGCTACCGGACGACTTCGATTATGGCCAGGTGAAAGGCCTGTCCAACGAGGTGAAGCAGAAGTTGGGGGATATCCGCCCCGAAACCCTGGGTCAGGCCGGCCGGATTCCCGGGGTCACCCCGGCGGCGATTTCCCTGCTGATGATCTATCTGAAGAAACACCAGCACCAGCAGAAGGCGGCCCAGCAGGCATGAGCCTTTCCACAACCTTATCCGACACCCTGGCCCGGGGCGTCGATGCCCTGGGCCTGTCCCTCAGTGATGACCAGCAGCGCCTGCTGCTGGCGTACGTGGACCTGCTGGTGAAGTGGAACCAGGCCTACAACCTCACCGCCATTCGCGATCCGGCAGAGATGGTCACCCGTCATCTGCTCGATTCCCTGGCGGTGCTGCCCTACGTGGCAGACACCGACACCCTGGACGTGGGCACCGGTGCCGGTATACCAGGGATTATTCTCGCCGTATCGCGGCCGGATCAGGCCTTTACCCTGCTGGATTCCAACGGCAAGAAAACGCGCTTCGTGCGCCAGGCCCGCCGTGAGCTGGGGCTGGATAACGTGGAGGTTGTGCACGCCCGCGTGGAACAGTACGGTAAGAGCCCATCACAGATAATTTGCCGTGCCTTTGCCTCCTTGTCGGACATGCTGGCACTCATGGCGCCGATAATTACCGATAATACCCGGGTACTGGCCATGAAAGCGGCCAGCACAGAGCGGGAATTGGCGACCATGCCGCCGCACTGGCAAGGCAACCACCATAGTCTGAACATTCCCGGGCTCGATGAGCCCAGGACACTGGTGGTGGTACAACAGCGCAGCGATTGAAGGCCATCTCAGTGGCCTCCATAAGGAGACAGCAGTGACCACCGTATTTGCCGTAGCGAACCAGAAAGGCGGCGTGGGGAAGACCACCAGCAGTGTGAACCTGGCGGCGTCGCTGGCAGCCACCCGCAAGAAAGTGTTGCTGGTGGATATCGACCCCCAGGGCAATGCCACCACCGGCTCCGGGGTAGACAAGTTCGAGACGGATTACACCATCTACGATGTGCTCTGCGATGATGTGCCCATCGAGCAGGCGGTGACCGGTACGCCGGAAGAATCCGGCTTCGCCCTGATCGCCGCCAACGGCGACCTGACCGCCGCCGAAGTCCAGTTGCTGGACCTGAAGTCCAAGGAATTTCGCCTGCGTAATGCGCTGGCGCGGATCCGCGACGACTATGATTACATCCTCATCGATTGCCCGCCGTCCCTGAACATGCTCACCGTGAATGCGTTGACGGCGGCGGATTCGGTGATCGTGCCGATCCAGTGCGAGTACTACGCCCTGGAAGGTCTGACCGCGCTGATGAACACCATCGAAAAGATCCGCTCGGTCCTCAATCCCAAGCTGCACATCGGCGGCCTGCTGCGCACCATGTACGACCCGCGCAACAGCCTGTCCAACGATGTGTCCAACCAGTTGATCAGCCACTTCGGGGACAAGGTGTATCGCACCATCATTCCGCGTAACGTGCGGCTGGCGGAAGCCCCCAGCCACGGCGCGCCGGTGATCACCTACGATCCGAAATCCCGCGGTGCGGTCAGCTATCTGGCATTGGCCGGTGAGATCCTGCGTCGTGAGCAGGCGCTCAAGGCCCAGCCTGCAGCAGCTTCATAAGGAACGAAACATCATGGCGGCAAAGCGTAAACGCGGTCTCAGCAAGGGCCTGGATGCCCTGCTCAGCAGCAGCGAATCCTACCAGCAGCACCAGGACGAAGTGCGGATCCAGCAGCAGGAGGAAGACAGGGTCAGCGGTGTGGAGTATCCACCTCGTGATGGCGAGTTGCGCCACCTGCCGGTGGACTGCATGGAACGCGGTCGTTACCAGCCGCGCCGTGACATGTCCCCGGATGCCCTGGAAGAGCTGGCCGAGTCCATCCGCGCCCAGGGGGTCATGCAGCCCATCGTGGTGCGCCCGCTCGGCGAAAAGCGCTACGAGATCATTGCCGGTGAACGCCGCTGGCGTGCCGCCAAGATGGCCGAGCTGGACACCATTCCGGCGGTAATCCGCGAGGTGCCCGACGAAGCCGCCATCGCCATGGCGCTGATCGAGAACATCCAGCGGGAAAACCTCAATCCCATGGAAGAGGCCATTGCGCTGGGGCGCCTGAAGGAAGAATTCGGGCTGACCCACCAGCAGGTGGCCGACGCAGTGGGCAAATCCCGCGCCATGGTCACCAACCTGCTGCGCCTGATGAGCTTGGAATCCGACGTTAAAAAGCTGCTCGAGCACGGCGACCTGGAAATGGGCCATGCCCGCGCGCTGCTGGCGCTGACCGGCAACAAACAGGTGGAAGCGGCGCGCACCGTGGTGGCCAAAGGGCTGTCCGTGCGCCAGACCGAAGAACTGGTCCGTGATTTCGAAAAAGCCAAACCCGCCAAACCGGCACCACCGAAGGAAGACCCCAACGTGAAGGCGCTGATTGGCGATTTGTCTGATCGTCTGGGGGCACCGGTGCAGATCCAGCAGGGCCAGGGCAACAAGGGCAAGCTGGTGATCAGCTATAACAACCTGGATGAACTGGACGGCATCCTGGCCCATATCAAGTAACACGTCCGACGCAGGATCCATGGAGGGTGTAGTGGGGCGGTTTCTTTACCGGGCCGAGGCCGACGGTAAACCGGTTTCCGGTATTCAGGATGCGGCTAGCGCCGCTGAAGCACTGACCTTGCTCAAGGAGCAGGGTCTGCAGTCCGTGCGTCTGCAGAACGATGCCATGACCGCCGCCATGCCTCTGGATACCGGCGGACTGGCAGATCGGGACTACGCCGAACTACGCCACTATTTCCAGGCCCGCCACGGGCTGCGCCCCTTCCTGTTGATGCTGCTCAAGCAAACCTGGCTGCTCTGGCTGTTGGCCGTGCCCGGGGCGGTGTTCCTGTGGCTGACCGACTATCGACTCTGGGCCGGTCTGTTGTTGCTTCTGCCCCTGACAGCGGCGGCCATCGGCCTGTGGAAATACCGCGACGCCCGGGATTTTGATGCCATGCTGTCCGCCATTGCGCTGGGCCACTGGCAAAAAGCCAGCTCCCTGGCTGACCGCCTGAGTCGCCGTATCCGTGATGAATCCGTGGCCATGGAGCTGTCCGTCCAGAGGGCCTGTCTGCAGGCCCGGAGCGGGGATCTGGATCGCGCCCTGGCGGAACTGACGCAGTGGCAGCCGGTAATGGATATGCTGATGCCGGGCATGTTTTCTGCTCAGCAGGCGCGGGTCTACCTGGCAGCCCGGGACCATGACAGGCTGCTGCGCTGCCATCGCGATGCGGTGGCGGCCTCAGATCAGGACCCCAGCCAGACCCTGGACTATGCGTTGATGGAAGCCCGTTATGGCTCCGCTGCCCGTGCCCATTGTCTGCTGCTGGAGGTGGACCCGACGTTGCTGCCGGAATATGGCGATGGTTTTGTGCCCTGGGTGGAAGGTGTCGTGGCATTGCGCCAGGGCCGGAATGAAGCCGCGATAGTCTGTCTTCGCGACGCCCTCGACCGGCTGCAGTCGCTAGCCAGCAATCCAGCGGTGTGGTGCACGCTGGCCATGGTCGGGGGTGATGCCGCCTGTGCCCTGTTGCGGCTGAGGCACACCGATGAAGCCGCGGCTATGGTGGATGCCGTCTGGCCGGTGTTATCTGTCCATGGCGATAAGGAACAGCTGGCAGCGTTGGCGCCGGTTTTGCCCGCAAGGGCATAGGCGATGGCTCCTGCCGCAGGGTAAACAAAAATATTTTAATGTTTATTTCTTTTTGTGAATTGAATTCACAAAGCGCATGGCCCCGCTCTCATCACTTTTCCATCCCGTGTTTACACTGACATTGACGAACAATCCGCCATGCACGGTTGCCAGTAGCGCGCCAACTACATATACTTCGCCGCGCTAAAGATCAGGGGTGCCATGACCTTGCGCCTGGTGCGGCATCAACTTGCATCGGCCCAGAGGCTTTACGGTGACCAGCAACGAATTTCAGCCCAACAGAACCTTGTTCTGGGGCTTAATGCGCGCCCAGCTCGTAACGCTGGTGCTATTCGCGCTGCTGGTAACCTCCCTGGCCGGTACGCTGGCCGGTCTGGTAGCGGCCTGGGGAGGCACTATCAGCCTGATCGCATACGCCTGGGGCGGCTTTCAGTTATGGCTGCACCCCGGTAACCGCGCACCGAAACGCATGGCGACGGCAGCGATTCGGGCAGAGATGGGCAAGATCGCAATTATGTTGTTGCTGTTCTGGCTCACTTTCTCCAAGGTCCCTGAAGCGCGGGAAATGAAAATCGCAATGGTTCTGCTGCTGGGCTTCATGCTGACCCAGATTGTGGGCTGGGTTCAGGTGGCACGCCTGGACGGGCAAGCAGCGGCAGAACAAGACAGTCAAGACGACTGAGACTGTAGGCATCGGCTCTCTAACAGAGGTTTGACATGGCAGCGAACTCCGCCGGCGAGTATATCAAGCACCATCTGGGTAATCTGACCTATGGCAAACTGCCCGAAGGGTATGTCCGTGAATGCCATGGTCACGCGGAGACGCTGACCGAGACTACCTGGACCTTCGCCTGTAACGGTAACGAAGCCAAAGACATGGGCTTTGCCGCCTTTCACGTGGATTCCCTGGTCTGGTCTGGTGGCCTGGGCATTATCATGTGCCTGCTTTTCTGGCTGGGCGCTCGCAAGGCAACTGCCGGCATTCCTTCCGGTTTCCTTAATTTCGTAGAAATCATTATCGAGTTCATTGATACCCAGGTTCGCGACTCTTTCCATGGCAAGAGCAAGCTGATCGCCCCGCTGTCACTGGTGATCTTCTGCTGGGTCTTCCTGATGAACCTGATGGATCTGGTCCCCGTGGACTTTATCCCGAAGACATTCGAGTGGGTAATGGTGAGCTTCTTCGGCTGGAGCGCTCACGAAGCCTACTTCAAGATTGTTCCGACCACCGATCCGAACATTACTCTTGGCATGTCATTTAGCGTAATGTTCCTGATCATCTTCCTCACCATCAAAACCAAAGGTGTGGGCGGATTTGTCGGAACTCTGGCACTGCATCCTTTTGAATCCGGCAACCCGGTGGTCAAAGCACTTCTGATCCCGGTGAACCTGCTGCTGGAAACCATTGCTCTGCTGGCCAAGCCGGTATCTCTGGGCCTGCGACTGTTCGGTAACATGTACGCGGGTGAGTTTGTGTTTATTCTGCTGGCAGCCATGATGGGCACCTGGCAGTTCATAGGTGCCTGGCCCTGGGCGGTATTCCATATTCTGGTAATCACCCTGCAGGCATTTATCTTCATGGTTCTGACCATCGTGTATCTGAGCATGGCGGTCGAAGAGCACTAAGTTTTTTTAAACCGGTTTTTAATTAAACCAACCAAGCACTTAACGGGAGTGTAAAGATGGAAGGCATTCAATTTCTTGCTGCTGCTATCGTAGCTGGCCTGGCGGCCATCGGCGCAGGTCTGGGCTTCGGCATGATGGGTGGTCGTTTCCTGGAGTCTGTGGCTCGTCAGCCTGAACTGGCTCCGATGCTGCAAACTCGCATGTTCATCATCGCCGGTCTGCTGGATGCTGTGCCGATTATCTGTATCGCCATCGCGTTCCTGCTGATTTTCCAGTAAATCGCGCTTTACTTTTTAAGCCCCGATTTTGGGAAATCTAAGCAACGCGGATTGAGGTGTTGGCATGAATATTAATGCGACACTAATTGGCCAGGCCATTTGGTTTGCCCTGTTTGTGTTCTTCTGCATGAAGTTCGTTTGGCCTCCGATTTCTCGGGCGCTCGAGGAACGTAAGCAGAAGATTGCCGAGGGCCTGAGTGCCGCGGATCGGGCAGAGCGTGATCTGGAACTGGCGCAGGAAAAGGCGACCGCCAATCTCAAAGAAGCGAAAGAGAAGGCGGCCGAAATTATTGATCAGGCCAATCGCCGGGCTAATCAGATTGTGGAAGAGGCTAAAGATGCAGCGCGCACCGAAGGTGAGCGTCTGGTAGCCAAAGCCCATTCTGAGATTGACCAAGAGGTTAATCAGGCTCGTGAGCAACTGCGGAAAGAAGTGGCGGCCCTGGCGCTGAGCGGTGCCGAGAAGGTACTGGCTGGCGAAGTAAACCAGGACGCGCACAAGCAGATGCTTGAGCAGCTGGCGGCTGAACTCTGAGACTACGGGTAACCCATGGCTGAACTGACCACCATCGCACGCCCCTACGCCAAGGCCGCCTTTGTTTTTGCAAAGGAACAAGGCGACCTGGGTAAGTGGGAAAAGATGCTGGGCTTGGCAGCGGCAGTGGCAGGTGATGCCACCATGCGTGCCTACCTTGACCAGCCGGAACTGGATGACGCTGCCAAGGTTTCTGCTTTTGCAGAAGTCTGTGGCGATGAACTCGACGAAAGTGGCTGCAACTTTGTTGCCCAGCTGGCGCAAAACAAGCGCCTGCCGCTTTTGCCGATCATCCTGCAACTGTTCCACGAGCTTCTGGCCCAGGAGCAGCGGTTCACCGATGTGGAGCTTATCTCCGCATTCGATCTGGACGACGCTGCAACCGAGAAGCTGGTAACAGCGCTGAAGAAACGCCTTGGCACGGATGTGAATGTCACCACGTCCGTGGACCAATCCCTGATTGGGGGCGTGCTGGTGCGAGCCGGCGATACCGTAATTGATGGCAGTGTGCGCGGCCGACTGAATCGTCTGGCAGAGCAACTGAACTCTTGAGTTTGAGGGATTAGAGATGCAGCAACTCAACCCGTCCGAAATCAGCGAGATTATCAAATCGCGCATTGCGAAACTTGATACCTCCACCGAAGCACGCAACGAGGGCACGGTCGTATCCGTATCCGATGGTATCGTGCGTATTCATGGTCTGGCCGACGTGATGTTCGGCGAGATGATCGAGTTTGAGGGCGGCATCTTCGGCATGGCCCTTAACCTGGAGCAAGACTCTGTGGGTGCCGTGGTCCTGGGTGATTACCTGGGTCTGGCCGAAGGTCAGAAGGTACGTTGTACCGGCCGCATCCTGGAAGTCCCTACTGGCCCGGAACTGCTGGGTCGTGTTGTGGACTCCCTGGGTAACCCGATCGACGGCAAAGGCCCGATCGATGCCAAGCAGACCGACGCAGTTGAAAAGGTAGCGCCTGGCGTTATCTGGCGTCGTGAGGTTAACGAGCCTGTCCAGACCGGTTACAAGTCCATTGATGCCATGGTGCCGATCGGCCGTGGTCAGCGTGAGCTGATCATTGGTGACCGTCAGATTGGTAAGACCGCGGTAGCGGTTGATGCGATCATCAACCAGAAAGACTCCGGCATTAAGTGTGTCTACGTCGCCATCGGTCAGAAGCAGTCCACCATTGCCAACGTGGTGCGCAAGCTGGAAGAGCACGGCGCGATGGAAAACACCATCATCGTTGCGGCCTCCGCTTCCGATCCCGCTTCCATGCAGTTCCTGGCACCGTTTGCCGGTTGCACCATGGGCGAGTACTTCCGTGATCGCGGCGAAGATGCACTGATCGTTTATGATGATCTGACCAAGCAAGCCTGGGCATATCGTCAGATTTCCCTGCTGCTGCGTCGTCCTCCGGGTCGTGAAGCTTATCCTGGTGACGTGTTCTACCTGCACTCCCGTCTGCTGGAACGCGCCGCCAAGGTAAACGAAGATTACGTTGAGCAGTTCACCAACGGTGAAGTGAAAGGCAAAACCGGTTCTCTGACCGCACTGCCGATCATCGAAACCCAGGGTGGTGACGTTTCCGCTTTCGTACCGACCAACGTAATTTCCATTACCGATGGTCAGATCTTCCTGGAAACCGACCTGTTCAACTCCGGTATTCGTCCGGCGATGAACGCGGGTGTATCCGTATCCCGTGTAGGTGGCTCCGCGCAGACCAAGATCGTTAAGAAGCTCGGCGGCGGTATTCGTCTGGCTCTGGCTCAGTACCGTGAACTGGCGGCATTCGCCCAGTTCGCATCCGACCTGGATGACTCCACCCGCGAACAGCTGGAGCATGGTCAGGCGGTTACCGAGCTGATGAAACAGAAGCAGTACAGCCCCATGAGCGTTGCCGAAATGGGTGTTGTTCTGTACGCAGCGAACGAAGGCTACCTGAAAGGGATGGAAGTCGAGAAAATCGGCGCCTTCGAAGCGGCTCTGCTGGATTACATGAACAGCGAAAAGAAAGCGTTGATGGACAAAATCAACGAGAAGGGTGACTACAACGGCGAGATCGAAGCCGAGATTAAAGAATCTCTCGATCAGTTCAAAGCCACCCAGACCTGGTAATTCGCTGAAAAAGGGTACTTCCTATGGCCAGCGGTAAAGAGATCAAAGGCAAAATTGCCAGCGTCCAGAGCACGAAGAAGATTACCCGTGCAATGGAAATGGTGGCAGCCTCCAAGATGCGTAAAGCGCAGGAGCGTATGGCGGCAAGCAAGCCCTACGCAACTCGTATGCGTCAGGTGGTTGCACATCTGGCCAATGCCGATCTGGAATACCGGCACAGCTACCTGCAAGAGCGGGAAGTGAAGAACGTTGGCTACATCGTAGTGACCTCCGATCGGGGTCTCTGCGGTGGCCTCAACGTAAACCTGCTCAAGAATGTCGTCAAAAGCTCGCGAGAGTGGGAAGAAAAAGGCGCCAAGGCCCAGTACTGCGTAGTGGGCTCCAAGGGTGTTTCTTTCTTCAAGAGTGTTGGCGGCAATGTGGAAGCGACAGTGTCCGGTCTGGGGGATTCCCCGCACCTGAACGACCTGATCGGTTCCATCAAGGCGATGCTGGATGCCTACGATAATGGTGAGATCGACCGCTTGTACATCGTGTACAACGAGTTCGTGAACACCATGACCCAGGCGCCCAAGAACATTCAGATGCTGCCGCTGGAAGCAGCAGATGATGAAGAGTTCAAGCGCCACTGGGACTATATTTACGAGCCGGCTCCGAAAGCACTGCTCGACGAGTTGCTGGTGCGGTTCATCGAGTCCCAGGTGTATCAGGGCGTGGTAGAAAACAATGCCTGTGAGCAGGCAGCGCGAATGGTAGCGATGAAAGCGGCCAGTGATAACGCCGGCGACATCATTCGTGATCTGCAGCTGGTGTACAACAAAGCACGCCAGGCTGCTATTACGCAGGAAATCTCCGAAATCGTTGGTGGTGCTGCTGCGGTCTGATTTGTCAGCAGACTGGTAGAAAGAACGCGGCAAAAACGCAAGTTAAGAGGATGCAAGCATGAGTAGCGGTCGTATTGTTCAGATCATCGGTGCTGTGATCGACGTGGAATTCCCGCGCGACGGCGTACCGAAGGTATATGACGCCCTCACCGTGGACGGTACTGAAACCACGCTGGAAGTTCAGCAACAGCTGGGCGACGGCGTTGTCCGTACCATTGCCATGGGCTCCACCGAAGGTCTGAAGCGTGGTCTTGACGTGGTCGACACCGGTGAGCCGATTCAGGTTCCGGTGGGCACCAAGACCTTGGGCCGTATCATGGACGTGCTGGGTCGACCCATCGACGAAGCCGGCCCGATCGGTGAAGAAGAGCGCATGCCGATTCACCGTGCTGCTCCTACCTATGCGGACCAGGCAGCCACCAACGAACTGCTGGAAACCGGCATCAAGGTAATCGACCTGGTTTGTCCTTTCGCCAAAGGCGGTAAGGTTGGCCTGTTCGGTGGTGCGGGTGTAGGTAAAACCGTAAACATGATGGAGCTGATCCGGAACATCGCGATCGAGCACTCCGGTTTCTCCGTGTTTGCCGGTGTGGGTGAGCGTACTCGTGAGGGTAACGACTTCTACCACGAAATGAAGGACTCCAACGTACTGGATAAAGTATCGCTGGTTTACGGTCAGATGAACGAGCCGCCAGGTAACCGTCTGCGTGTAGCGCTGACCGGTCTGACCATGGCCGAGAAGTTCCGTGACGAAGGCCGTGACGTACTGTTCTTCGTGGATAACATCTACCGTTACACCCTGGCCGGTACCGAAGTATCTGCACTGCTGGGCCGTATGCCTTCAGCGGTAGGTTACCAGCCGACCCTGGCGGAAGAGATGGGCGTTCTGCAGGAACGTATTACTTCCACCAAGACCGGTTCCATTACCTCCGTTCAGGCCGTATACGTACCTGCGGATGACTTGACTGACCCGTCTCCGGCAACCACCTTTGCTCACCTTGATGCGACCGTGGTACTGAGCCGTGACATCGCCTCCAAGGGTATCTACCCGGCGATCGATCCGCTGGATTCCACCTCTCGTCAGCTGGATCCGCTGGTGATTGGTCAGGAACACTACGACGTGGCCCGTGGCGTGCAGTCTGTACTGCAGCGCTTCAAGGAACTGAAGGACATCATTGCGATCCTGGGCATGGACGAACTGTCTGAAGAAGACAAGACCATCGTTGCCCGTGCTCGTAAGATCGAACGTTACCTGTCCCAGCCGTTCTTCGTGGCCGAAGTATTTACTGGCTCTCCGGGCAAGTATGTTTCCCTGAAGGACACCCTCACCGGTTTCCGGGGCATCCTTGACGGTGATTACGATCACATCCCGGAGCAGGATTTCTACATGAAGGGTTCTATCGACGAAGTGGTAGAAGCCTACAACAAACGTAGCAAGTAACCTGCACCGGGAGACAAGCAAATGGCGATGACCGTGCATTGCGACATTGTTAGTGCAGAACGCCAGCTGTTCTCCGGTCTGGTTGAAATCGTGGTGGCCTCCGGTGTGGAAGGCGATCTCGGTATCATGCCGGGCCACGCCCCGCTGCTGACCCGGCTCAAGCCGGGTCCGGTACGGGTGAAGAAGCAGAATGGTGAAGAAGAAGTGTTCTATGTATCCGGCGGCTTCCTGGAAGTGCAGCCGAAGCTGGTAACTGTGCTGGCCGATACCGCAGAACGTGCCGACAACATGGATGAAGCTGCTGCCGAACAGGCAAAACAGCGCGCCAAGGAAGCACTGGAAGGGAAGAACTCCGAAATGGATTATTCCCGTGCCGCCGCTACCCTGGCCGAGTCTGTGGCCCAGTTGCGCGCAATTCAGCAGTTGAAGAAGAAAGGGCGGTAAGCACCTTTTGCAATTCTTCAACACAGAGGGGGGTAGCCAAGTGCTACCCTTTTTTGTTTCTGTCATAGACCTGAGTCCATGACTTGATCGCGGCGCCTGACGTAAGCCTTTGCCGCCACAGAAAATTTTCTTCAGTCGATCGCATTCCCAGATGCGACGCTTCTTCAGAAAATTCCCTGTGACAACAAATTCTTACGCCATGCATCCACGCTGAAACCATGGATTCAGGTCAAGAGACAGAAATGTCACGATGTCATGCTATAAAGCCGCAGGGCAGATCGCGACAAGGGTAAAACATAAGGACAGGGTATGAGTTCAGGGTCTATTGCAGTCGTCATTCTCGCCGCCGGCAAAGGCACCCGCATGAAAAGTGCGTTGCCCAAGGTGCTGCATGAAGTGGCCGGCAAAGCCATGGTCCAGCATGTGGTGGATGCCGCCACCAGCCTGGCCGCCGACAACACCATCATCGTCTACGGCCACGGTGGGGATCAGGTGAAAGAGATCGTCAATGGCGATCACCTGAAGTGGGCCGAGCAGGCCGAGCAGCTGGGCACCGGTCATGCGGTGGCCCAGGCGATGCCCCTGGTCAAGGAAGATATCGTACTGGTGCTGTACGGCGACGTCCCCCTGATCCGCCCGGAAACCCTGCGGGATTTTGTCGCCTCCGTGGATGACAAGACCCTGGCGCTGATGACCCTGACCCTGGACGACCCCAGCGGCTATGGCCGCATCGTCCGCGATGGCCAGAACAATGTGCAGCGCATCGTTGAGCAGAAAGACGCCAGCGAAGCGGAACTGGGTATCCCGGAAATCAACACCGGCATCCTCGCCTGCACCCGTGGCTTCCTGGATGACTGCCTGCCAAAACTGTCCAGTAATAATGCCCAGGGCGAATACTACCTGACCGACGTGATCGCCATGGCGGTGCAGTCCGGCCTGACCGTGGAAACCCTGCAGCCGGAATTCGCCTGGGAAGTGGACGGTATTAACGACCGGGTGCAGCTATCCCGCCTGGAGCGCATCTACCAGCTGGCCCAGGCCGAATCCCTGATGCGCGACGGCGTCACCCTGCGCGATCCGAATCGCCTGGACGTGCGCGGCAGCGTGCAGATCGCCACGGATGTGATCATCGATGTGAACGTGGTGCTGGAAGGCGATGTCACCATCGAGGAAGGTGTGGTCATCGGCCCCAACTGCATTATCCGCGATACCAACATCGGTGCCGGCACTGTCATCGAGGCCAACAGCCTGGTGGATGGCGCCATCGTCGGCGAGCACTGCACCATCGGCCCCTATGCCCGTCTGCGCCCCGGCACGGAATTGGCCGACAAGGCCAGGATCGGCAACTTTGTGGAAACCAAGAAGTCCTATGTGGGCGAGGGTTCCAAGGTGAACCATCTTACCTACATCGGCGACAGCCAGATCGGTAAGGGCGTCAATGTGGGCGCCGGCACCATCACCTGCAATTACGATGGCGCCAACAAATTCCAGACAGTGATGAAAGACGGTGCCTTCATCGGCTCCAATTCGTCACTGGTGGCACCGGTTACCATCGGCGAAAATGCCACCGTCGGCGCCGGCAGCACCATCACCAAGGACGTGGACGACAACGGCCTGGCCGTAGCCCGCGGCCAGCAGCGCAACGTCAGCGACTGGAAACGGCCGCAAAGGAAGTAATCGAATTCGTTGGAGCCATGCGCGCATGGCGAATAGACAGGGCAGTGGACCGGCAAGCACTGCCGGCAAGCAATATTCAAGGAAACCAACATGTGTGGAATCGTCGGGGCCATTGCCCAGCGTAATGTCACCAATATCCTGATCACTGGCCTCAAGCGCCTGGAATACCGGGGCTACGACAGCGCCGGTGTGGCGCTGCTCAATGATTCCGGCATTACCCGGGTGCGCCGCCAGGGCAAGGTAGCTGGCCTGGAAAGCGCCACCGTGGACGAGCAAACCACCGGTTTCACCGGTATTGCGCACACCCGCTGGGCGACCCACGGCAAACCCTCGGAAGCCAACGCCCACCCGCACATGTCAGGCAGCGATCTGGCCCTGGTGCACAACGGCATCATCGAAAACTTCCAGGAACTGAAAGACGAACTGGAAGCCGCCGGTTATGACTTCCAGTCCCAGACCGACACCGAAGTCATCGTGCACCTGCTCCACCAGATACTGGCCACCGGCGTGGATCTGTTTACCGCCGTCCAGCAAGTGGTGAAGAAACTGGATGGCGCCTACGCCCTGGGCGTGATCCACAAGGACGAGCCCCATAAACTGGTCGCCGTGCGCTCCGGCAGCCCGCTGGTGATCGGCCTGGGTATCGACGAAAACTACATCGCCTCCGACCAGCTGGCCCTGCTGCCGGTGACCAACCGTTTCATCTTCCTGGAAGAGGGCGATCAGGCGGAAATCAGCACCGACAACATCCGCATCGTCGATGCACAGGGTAACCTGGCCAACCGCGACACCCACGAATTCGACGGCACCCACGAAGACGCGGAAAAAGGCGAATACCGCCACTACATGCAGAAGGAAATCTTCGAGCAGCCGGCGGCCATCCAGAAAACCCTGGAAGGTCGCATCGACAGCCCGGCGAGCCTGATCGACGCCTTCGGCGAAAAAGCCCCAGCCATCTTCGACCGGGTGAAAACCGTGCAGATCGTCGCCTGCGGCACCAGCTACCACGCCGGCATGGTGGCCCGTTACTGGCTGGAAGACATCGCCGGCATTCCCTGCCAGGTGGAAGTGGCCAGCGAATTCCGCTACCGCAACCATGTGGTACCGGAAGGCACCCTATTCGTCACCATCTCCCAGAGCGGCGAAACCGCCGACACCCTGGCGGCTCTGCGTGACACCCAGTCACCCAACTACGTGGGTCGCCTGGCCATCTGCAACGTGGACAGCTCCTCCCTGGTGCGTGAATCCGAACTGGTGTTCCTCACCAAGGCCGGCCCGGAAATCGGCGTGGCCTCTACCAAGGCCTTCACCACCCAGCTCACCGGCCTGCTCATGCTGGTGCTGGCCCTGGGGCGGCAGAAAGGCCTGGATGATGCCCGCATCGAAGGCATCCTCGACGAATTGCGCCAGCTGCCCAACCTGATCGAACAGACCGTTGCGCTGGACAAGCCCATCGAGAAGCTTTCCGAAGCCTTCGTTGAAAAACACCACACCCTGTTCCTGGGCCGTGGCGTGCAATTCCCGGTGGCCCTGGAAGGTGCCCTCAAGCTCAAGGAAATTTCCTACATCCACGCCGAAGCCTACCCGGCCGGCGAGCTCAAGCACGGCCCCCTGGCCCTGGTAGACAGCGACATGCCGGTGGTCTCCGTGGCCCCCAACGACGAACTGCTGGAAAAGCTCAAATCCAACCTGCAGGAAGTCCGCGCCCGCGGCGGTGAGCTGTACGTATTCGCCGACAAAAATGCCCACGTGAAAGAAGGCGAAGGCATCCACGTGCTGAACATGCCGGCGGTGCCGGAAACCATTGCCCCGATCGTCTATACCGTGCCGTTGCAGTTGCTCAGCTACCATGTGGCGGTGCTGCGGGGGACGGATGTGGATCAGCCTAGGAATCTGGCGAAGTCGGTGACGGTGGAGTAAAAATTGATAATTGAGAATGGATAATTGATAACGAAAGCCCGGCGATGCCGGGCTTTTTTATGGCAGATAACCATAATCTTGCCGTAGGAGCGTCGCTGGCGGCGCTATATCGATGGTGGTTGGCTGGGAAAAGGGCAAGAAGGGGCTGGGCAAGACCCAGTCTTGTGTAGTCTCTGGTGCTTTATTGTGACAGTTCTGGGTATATTTGGGTCAGCTGAGCTTGCGGTAGAATTTAAAAGTACATTTCTGCAGAAAAACTGTAGAAAATATAAGAAATAGTGTATGTTTCGCCATAAATAGATCCCATGTGCAGATTTTTTGTATGTTGATAGAGATTGCGGTTGAAAATTATAGGTCGTTCCGTGACCGGCAAGTGTTCTCTATGGTGGCTGCCGGCCGGCTACGTAAAAGGGATAATGTATTTGCGCCTGATGTTGACGGGGAGAAATTGCCAAACTTACTAAAAGTCGCGGCGATTTACGGACCAAATGCTTCAGGGAAAAGCAATTTTGTTAAAGCGCTAAATTTGGTGACTGTGCTGGCTTCTATGAAGCCTGGAGAGGAATTTCCTTTCAAGAACCCTATAGCGTTTAGGTTTGATAGACACCTGTCGGATAAGCCAAGCAAGTTTGAGATTCACTTCATTGCTAACCGAGTTAGGTATCAATTCAATGTTGCTTTAGATATTAATCGCATCCATGAGGAGAGATTAATAGCCTATCCTAAAGGAAAAGAAAGGCTTCTTTATGAGAGGTCGCTGGATGAAGCAGGTAATGAAAATTATATTTTTGGTGAATCTCTTGAAGGCGGGGAAGAGGTAAATAATGTTTGGAAAAAGCTGACTGGGCCTAGATCTTTGTTTATTTCGCAGGCCGTAGCAAATAGTAGCGATGACTTGCAACAGCTAAAGCATCCCTTCTCTTGGCTATCCTCTGGCTTAGCTATAGTACAATCTCCTTCTTTGATGCAAAATTTTGCTAAAGCTTTGCAAAAAGTTATGGCTTATTCGCCGGAAATAATGCAAGAAGTGGTTGATTTTTTGAAAGAAAATGACATTCCGGTTAGTGGAATACGGTTTGATGAGACTTCTTTTGATGGAGATGAGACAAGCGAGCTGAAAGAGTCAGATCTTTATAATGAGCCGAAAAGAAAAATGATTTTGAGTCATGAGACAAACCTTGGAAAGGCAGATTTTTATTTTTCCGAAGAGTCGGAAGGAACTAGAAATCTTCTTGGCTTCTGGCTCCCGTGGATGTTGAAAAACAAGAATGATTCTACGAGTTGCTTAGTTGTTGATGAGCTAGATAGTAGTTTGCATCCTCACATTGTGTGTAAGCTCGTTGCGTCTCATATTTCAGCTAAAAACAACAGTGCGCAATTGATTTTCACGACACACGATACACATCTTATGGATTCAAAGCTCATGAGGAGAGATCAGTTTTGGATTACTGATCGTGATTCTAATGGAGCAACTGTTCTTTTTTCTGTCCATGATTTTGAAGGAAGAGAGAGCGAGGATATTGAGAAAAGGTACTATGAAGGAAGATACAAAGGGCTTCCTATAGTGAAGGGGGTGTGAAGTTTTGAAGGGTAGGAAAGGGAGTTCTTTTAGTCGAGGGGGAGCGAAGTTCAAGCCGCAGCCGCATGTGCTTATTGTGTGTGAGGATAGTAAATCGAGTAAGAATTACTTGGAGGATTTGTGCGTAGATTTTAGGTCTAATGCTAAAGTTAAAGTTTCTCACTGTGGTAATACTGACCCAGAAGGCATAATTAATTATGCTAGAAAAAATAAAAACAAATATGAAAAAATATTCTGTGTGATTGATAGGGATGAACACCCGAGCTTTGGTAAGGCTTGTTCGGAGGCAAACGGTTTAAGCAATGTTCAAATAGTGGCTTCGTACCCGAGTTTTGAATTTTGGCTGCTTTTACATTTTTTGTTAACTCGGAAGCCATTTGTCCGGTCCGGAAAGAAATCTCCTGGAGATGAGTTGATTCGCGAACTCAAGAAAGACGATGTCATGCCAAACTATGATAAAGGTAGGTCAAGTCTGTATAGGGAATTAAAAGAGCGGCTAAATGATGCAAGGTCTAGATCTTTGAAGATTCTGGAAGCTGCCAGCAGAGAGGGAGAGATGAACCCAAGCACTCAACTCCATGAGTTGGTTGATTATATTGAAGAAATGGAAAGCCCAAAAAAAGCATAACTCGGCCATAACTCGGCCATGGGGGTCAGGTCTTGCCCCGTGCGCTTTTCTCGTGGCGCTGCTGCAAAATGTGAACGGCATAGGCCGATCTTGCCTCGCCATTGAGCGGCCTTCCTTGCTCCTGGCACCACTCTAAGAGCTTCTCAGCGTTGACGGAGACTTTTTGGGCGGCCACGCCATTTTCCTTTAGCGATGCTATCAGCGAATTTGCATTTTTCTTCCAGCTTTCATAGTCATCATCCAGCGTCTCTGCATCTACCGAGAGAGCTTTCATTTTTTCCCACTCTTCTTTTTGATACCAACTAATAGCAACATTCATAATTTACTGAACTTCAGTTACCAGGCTTAAAAATCAAGCATGACATCGTTTGTGACGGAGCGATAACAGGGCACAAGTCTCGTCCTGTGCACCGAACAAGATTTAAACATACCTAACCGCACCGCCGTCCACCCGAATATTCAGGACTATGGGGGTCAGGTCTTGCCCCTTGCCCTTTATCTCGACAAGTCAGCATTAACCCAATGCATAATCCTTCATGCACCCCGATCAATGCCATCGATAACCCCAACTGGCTACACTGTGGTCTTTGCCGTCGAACCAAAGACTGGAGTCCGCCGTGCCCGTCCCGTTTTCTGCCATTCTGATTGCCAACCGTGGCGAGATTGCCATTCGTATTGCCAACGCCTGTGCGGATCTGGGCATTCGGTCCGTGGGGGTGTTTGCGGAGGATGATCAGCACTCCCTGCACACCCGTCAGGTGGATGCGGCGGTGGCGTTGTCGGGGCGGGGGGTGCCGGCTTATCTGGATGGGTCGCAGTTGATTGCGGTTGCCAGGGAGCAGGGTTGTGAGGCGATCCATCCGGGGTATGGCTTTCTGGCCGAGAATGCGGAGTTTGCCGAACAGTGTGACCGGGCCGGGCTGACGTTGATCGGGCCGGGGGCGGAGACTCTGCGGTTGTTTGGCGACAAGGCCTCGGCTCGGGCGTTGGCGGCTCGTTGCCAGGTGCCGCTGGTGCAGGGCACCGAGCAGGCGGTGACGCTGGAGGAAGCCCGGGCCTCTATGGCCTCGCTGGAGGTTGAGGGAAGCGGGGTGATGATCAAGGCCCTGAGCGGCGGGGGCGGGCGCGGTATGCGAGCGGTTACTGACCCGGCAGATCTTGAGGCGGCGTTTCAGCGTTGTCAGTCCGAGGCGAAAGCGGCCTTCGGTAATGAGGCGGTGTATGTAGAGCAGCTGGTGCCCGCCGCCCGCCATATCGAGGTTCAGGTGCTGGGTGATGGCAGCGGGGCGGTGAGCCATCTGTGGGAGCGGGACTGCACCTTGCAGCGTCGTCACCAGAAACTGGTGGAGTTCGCCCCGGCGCCGGGTCTCGATGCTGGCTTGCGTGATCGCATCATCGACAGCGCCCTGACGCTGGCCAAGGCGGTGAACTATCTGGGCATCGGCACCTTCGAGTTTCTGGTGGAGCCGGGGCAGGGCCGTTTCTACTTTATGGAAGCCAACCCCCGGGTGCAGGTGGAGCACACGGTCACCGAGCAGGTCACCGGGGTGGATCTGGTGCAGAGCCAGATTCGGCTGGCGGCGGGGGCCAGTCTGGCTGACCTGAATCTGCTCACCCCACCGGCCTGTAACGGCATGGCGGTACAGCTGCGCCTCAACCTGGAAACCCTCAAGGCCGATGGCAGCACCGCGCCCTCGGCGGGCACCCTCACCGCCTATGAACCCGCCAGCGGGCCGGGGATTCGGGTGGATGGTTACGGCTATGCTGGTTACCCGGTCAGCCCGGCCTACGATTCCCTGCTGGCCAAGCTGATCGTTACCGGCGCGGACTATCCCTCGGTGCTGCAACGGGCCCGCCGGGCCCTAAAACAGACCCGCATTGAGGGTGTGCAAAGCAACCTGCCGCTGCTGCAGGCCTTGCTGGCCAGCGATGCGGTGCAGGCCAATGCGGTGACCACCCGCTATGTGGAAACCCACCTGCCAGAACTGTTGCGGGCCCTGCCCAGTGATGTGGCCCCGGACTTGCCGTCTGCCGATTCATCTCCACAGGCTGACACCCTTGCCACCCCGGCGGGTTGCGAGGCCTTGACCAGCCCCACCACCGGCGTGTTGGTGTCCTTGCTGGTGCAGCAGGGCGACACGGTGCAGGTGGGCCAGGTGGTGGCGGTGTTGGAAGCCATGAAGATGGAATTCGAAGTGCGCGCCGCCATCGCCGGCCGGGTGCATAGCCTGGCCGCCCAGGAAGGCGATGCCCTGAACGACGCCTCGCCGCTGTTGTTTGTGGAACCCGGTGACGTGGAGGGTGACGCCATCGCCACGGAGGAAAGCGTGGACCTGGATCATATCCGCCAGGATCTGGCGGAAGTGCTGGATCGCCACCAGGCCATCAGCGATGCCGGCCGACCCCAGGCGGTGGAAAAACGCCACAGCAAAGGCAAGCGCACCGCCCGGGAAAATCTCGACGATCTGCTCGATGCGGACAGCTTCCAGGAATACGGCGCCATGGCTTTGGCGGCCCAGCGCCGTCGCCGCAGTGCCGCAGAGTTGCAGGCTATGAGCCCGGCGGATGGCCTGATCGGTGGCACCGGCACCGTCAATGCCGAGCAGTTCGGCGACGAGGCCGCCCGGGTGCTGGCCATGAGCTACGACTACACCGTGTTCGCCGGCACCCAGGGGATGATGAACCACAAGAAAACCGACCGCCTGCTGCAGCTGGCCGGGCAATGGAAGATGCCGCTGGCGCTGTTCGCCGAGGGCGGTGGCGGGCGCCCCGGCGATACGGATTTTGTCGGCGTGGCCGGGCTGGATTGTCATACCTTTGCTGCCATGGCGGCGCTGTCCGGCCAGGTGCCATTGGTGGGCATCGGCTCCGGGCGGTGCTTCGCCGGTAACGCGGCCCTGCTAGGTTGTTGCGATGTGATCATCGCCACGAAAGACGCCAGCATCGGCATGGCCGGGCCGGCCATGATCGAAGGGGGCGGCCTGGGCCGGTTCACCCCGGAGCAGGTGGGGCCGGTGAGTGTGCAGGGGCCCAACGGTGTGGCGGATGTGATCGTCGAGGACGAGGCGGAAGCGGTGGCCGTGGCCAAGCAGTACCTGTCCTACTTCCAGGGCCGGGTGAGCGACTGGCAGGCCGCCGACCAGCGTGAGTTGCGACATCGTATCCCGGAAAAACGCACCCGGGTTTACGATATCCGCCAGGTCATCGACACCCTGGCGGACAGCGGTTCGGTGTTGGAACTGCGCAAGGAATTTGCCCCGGGCATGATCACCGCCCTGGTGCGTATCGAAGGTCGCCCCTTTGGGTTGATCGCCAACAATCCCGGCCACCTGGGTGGCGCCATCGATGCGGTGGGCGGCGACAAGGCGGCGCGCTTTATGCAGCTGTGCGAGGCTTTCGGTTTGCCCATGGTGTCACTGTGTGACACTCCCGGTTTCATGGTGGGACCGGAGGCCGAGAAACAGGCCACCGTCCGCCATGTGTCGCGCATGTTTGTCACCGCTGCCAGCCTCACCGTGCCGTTCTTTACGCTGGTGCTGCGCAAGGGCTACGGCCTGGGTGCCCAGGCCATGGCAGCGGGGAGTTTCCATTCGCCGCTGTTCACCGCCGCCTGGCCCAGTGCCGAATTCGGCGCCATGGGGCTGGAAGGCGCGGTGCGCCTAGGCTTCGCCAAGGAACTGGCGGCCCAGCCCAGCCCGGAGAAACAGCAACGGCTGTTCGACAAACTGGTGGCCAAGGCCTACCAGCAGGGCAAAGCGCTAAACATGGCCAGCTTCCTGGAGATCGATGCGGTGATCGATCCCGTGGAAAGTCGCCAGTGGTTGTTGCGCGGGTTGAATGCGTCCGGGCACCGGGGTGGGAGTGGTGGTCGGCCGTTTGTGGATACGTTTTGAAAAGGCCAGGAGCGAGGTACGAGTTTCGAGTTGCGAAAACCTGGATGCGAAGCCGCTGTAGGAGCGGCGCTTGAGCCGCGAACCGCGTGTTAACGCGGAATCGACCGCAGGGCGATCAGGGGGTTAATGCCTCGACAGGTTTCAGAAAGGATGGCCGTCGCCTGGATTTCTGTTGCCTCGCTGGCGCTCGGTTCGCCCCTCAAGCGGAGCTCCTACAGCGGCTTTGTAGATAACACCGAGACACCCTCCGGCTTTCGCTTGCAGGCAAGCTCCTACAGGGGCGCAGGTACCGCCCCTGGCCGGGAATCTCTACACTGTTCGAAATTACCGCTGATCCGGACTGATCCATGACCCACGCTCCTGCCCGCGCCTGGCCTTTGTTGCCGCTGCTGTTCTTTATGGCGGTGTTTTTCGGTAGCGGGATCTACTACAGCCTGCAGGGCACCGAGTTCGCCTTTTACCAGATCAAGGCGCCGGTGGTGGCCATGGCGGCGATCGTGCTGGCCTGTGTGCTGGCGCGGCAGGCATTGAGCCGCAGTGTGGAACGCCTGCTGGCGGGGATCGGCCACCCCAATATCATCCTCATGTGCCTGGTGTTCCTGCTGGCGGGGGCCTTTGCCAGTGTCAGCGACAGCATCGGTAGTGTGGATGCGACGGTACAGTTGGGTCTGCGCATTATTCCCTCTGATTGGGTGCTGCCCGCCCTGTTTCTGATTGCCGGTTTTATTGCCACGGCCATGGGCACCTCCATGGGGACTGTCGCTGCCACCGCGCCGATTGCCGCCGGGTTTGCCCAGGCCACCGGGCTGCCCTTGCCGCTGGCCGTGGGGGCCGTGGTGGGTGGCGCCATGTTCGGCGACAACCTGTCGATGATTTCCGATACCACCATTGCCGCCACCCGCAGCCAGGGTGTCTCGTTGAAGGACAAGTTCCGTGTGAATATCTGGATTGCCCTGCCGGCGGCGCTGGTGACCGTGGCGGTGCTGGTGTTGCTGGGTGGCGGTGATCATCAGGTGCAGGCGGAGCCGTTGCAGCCCTGGCTGGTGTTGCCGTATCTGCTGGTCTTTGCCCTGGCCCTGAGTGGGCTGAATGTATTGGCGGTGCTGATCATCGGCATCGCCGTGGCCGGGGTCACCGGCATGGTGCAGGGGGCGGACTATGGGCTGGCCCAGGTGAACGGGGCGGTCTACAGCGGTTTCGAAAGCATGTTCGAGATCATGCTGCTGTCCATGCTGATCGGTGGCCTATCGCAACTGATGACTGACCAGGGCGGCACCCGCTGGTTGATCGAACGGATACACGGCCTGACCCGCTGGCTGAAACTGCCGCTGCAACGGGCCGGGGAAGTGGGTATTGCCTTGCTGGTGGTGGTGGCCAATGTGTTCGTGGCCAACAACACCGTGGCCATCGTGCTCACCGGGGAAATGGCCAGAGATATCGCCGAAGACTATGGCGTGGATCTGCGCCGTTCCGCCAGTGTGCTGGATATCTTTTCCTGCGTGGTGCAGGGGCTGATTCCCTACGGCGCCCAGGTGTTGCTGGCCTGTTCCATTGCCGGGCTGTCGCCGCTGGCGCTGATCGGTGCCATTCATTACTGCTGGGCGCTGGCGGTGGCCGGGGTGATCGCCATTGTCATCAACCGGCCACGGCTGCCCTCACTCAAACAGGGATAAATACTCCCCGTAACCCTGTTTTTCCATCTCGGCCTTGGGCACAAAACGTAGCGCGGCGGAGTTCATGCACCAGCGCTGGCCAGTGGGCTCCGGGCCGTCGCTGAACACATGGCCCAGGTGGGAATCCGCGTAGCGGCTGCGCACTTCCGTGCGGGTGGCCCACAGCTTGTTGTCTTCCTCCAGCGTTACGAATGCCTTGTCGATAGGCTGGGTAAAGCTGGGCCAGCCGGTGCCGGATTTGTATTTATCCGTGGAAGAAAACAACGGTTCGCCGCTGATCACATCCACATAGATACCCTCGCCTTTATGGTCGAAGTATTCATTCTGGAAGGCCCGTTCGGTGGCGTCTTCCCGGGTCACCTGGTAGACCAGCTTGGGTAGGGATTTTTTCAGTACCTCATCGCTGGGGCGCTGGAACTGATCCGCCCCCTGCCAGCGCAGAGTCACCTGGTCGGTGAGCCAGGGGCGATGCTTCGGGTCGTCCCAGTGTTCCTGCAGAAACTGGTCGCGACCGGAGCGATAGCGGTAGTACTTGTACTTCAGGCTGTGGGTCTTGTAGTAATCCTGATGGTAATCCTCCGCCGGGTAGAAGGTGTCCAGCTCGGTAATCTCGGTGATCACCGGTTTGTCGAAGCGCCCGCTTTCCTCCAGGGCTTTACGCGAGGCCAGGGCGGCGGTTTTCTCTGCCTCGGTCTGATAGAAAATGGCGCTGCGGTATTGCTGGCCGCGATCCACGAACTGGCCGTTGGGGTCGGTGGGGTCCACGTGCTGCCAGAACCAGGTGAGCAGGTTGTCATAGCTCACCACCGCCGGGTCATAAATGACTTTTACCACTTCCGTATGGCCGGTGCGGCCATGGGCCACATCCTCGTAGCTGGGATTCTTCTCGTCGCCCCCGGCAAAGCCGCTAATGGCTTCGCTGACGCCATCCAGCTCTTCAAAATCCGATTCGGTACACCAGAAACAGCCGCCAGCAAAGTAGGCCTCGGCGGCGAGTACAGGGGCGCTCAATGTAAGAGCCGCCAGAAATAATAGTGTGCGCATAGTTGTTACCTCCTGAAGATTGGATGCCCGGCAAACGGATTTGTTGCAAAACCGGTGATTTCTTACGCACTGGCGCTGCGATGGCGCACAGAGCCGGGCCTCTCCTTCAGGCACAGTCTGGGACCGCGAGCGAGAATAAAGGGAGAAGACCGTGAAAATACCGGTAAGACAAGGATGTCTGCGGGTTGGCCTGATGGTGCTCATGTGCCTGCTGGTGGCCGTGGCCCGGGCCAGCGAGCCCCCTTTGCAGCTGGCCAGGGTGTATCAGGCGGGTATGGATCTGCAGGGCTACTGGGTCAGCGAAAAGCTGGATGGGGTGCGGGCCTACTGGGACGGGCAGCAGTTGCTGTCCCGGGGCGGCAATATTATCGCCGCGCCGGACTGGTTCCTGCGCGATTTTCCCGCGCAGCCCCTGGACGGAGAGCTGTGGATGGGCCGTGGCCGGTTTGCCCAGGTGTCGGCAGCGGTGCGACGGCTGCAACCAAAGGCGCAAGAATGGCGGCAGATCCGCTTTATGGTGTTCGACCTGCCGGCCAGCGGCGTGCCATTCAGTGAACGGGTGAAAAGGATGCGTGAGCTGGTGGGCAAGACCTCTTCCTATCACCTGGCCCTGGTAGAACAACGACCAGCCACGGACCACGGTGCCCTGCTGGCGCGCCTGGACCGGGTGCTGGCGGTCGGGGGTGAAGGGTTGATGCTGCATCACGGTGACAGCTTCTACAAAGCCGGCCGCACGGCGGCACTGCTCAAGGTGAAAACCTTTCAGGATGCGGAAGCAACGGTGGTGGATTACAGCGACGGGAAAGGCAAATACCAGGGTCAGGTGGGCGCACTGGTGGTGGAGACCGGGGACGGTCGACGTTTCAAGCTGGGCAGTGGCCTCAGCGATAACGAGCGGGCGGACCCGCCGCCCGTGGGCAGCACCGTGACCTACAAATTCTTCGGGCTCACCGCCAACGGCCTGCCGCGCTTTGCCAGCTTTCTACGGATACGAAATGACCAGCCGCCGGCGCGGAGTCGTAATGTGTCCCAGTTCGACTGATTCAGTTAGGGGTTGGCTTCTGCTACCTTGCAGGACAACGAAAACGGCAACGCCGCTCATGGGTCGGGTTGTCACAAGGTTGCAGGAGCGTCAGTCATTTCCCTATCACACCGTTTCCAGGAGCCGGCATGAGCGCCGGGGCTACGGCAATGGCGCTGTCGTCCCTGTCGCTGGTGGCTGACAGCGAGCAGGCCTTTACCCTGCGGATCACGCTGGCCCGCCTGGCCCGGCGGACGCTGGATGTGCAGTACTACATCTGGGATGACGACACCACCGGCAAGCTGCTGATTTACCGGGTGCTGGAGGCGGCACGCCGGGGCGTGAAAGTGCGCATGCTGCTGGATCACGCCAACCAGTTGGGCCGGGACGTAAAGTGGGCGGCGCTGGATGCCCACCCCAATATCGAGGTGCGCCTGTTCAACGCTTTTCATGGGCGTTACAAGCATGTCCTGCAATGGCTTCATCACATGCCGCTGCTGAATCACCGCATGCACAACAAGGCCTGGATCGTGGATGGTGAACGGGCGCTGGTAGGCGGCCGCAATATCGCCGATCACTATTTCGGCGTGAATGCGTCCACCAACTTTCGCGATCTGGACCTGTACGCCCGCGGCCCCATCGTCGCCGATACCCAGGCGGCGTTTGACTGCTACTGGGACAGCCCGCTGGCCATGCCCATGAAGACCCTGCGTCGTTATCGGGAGGCGGCGGCGGAGCGTGTCTGGCAGTGGCTGCGACAATGGCGCCGGTCCCTGAAAAATTACCCCTACCTGTTTCCTCAGCACGAAGCGTTCTTCACCGACTACCTGGCAGGGCAGGATCGCCAGTGTGTACAGGCCCATGCGGTATTGCTGTTCGATAGTCCCGACAAGGCGACCGGGGTCAAGCAGACCCTGATGGGCGACCAGCTCGCCCACCTGCTGGCCCGGGATGATCATCAGGAGCTGCTGATGGAGGCCAGCTATTTTATTCCCGGTGATGCCTTTGTGGCGGAACTGGCAGAAATGAAACAGCGGGGAGGTCGCGCGGCGGTGCTCACCAACAGCCTGGCCACCAATGATGTGATTGCGGCCCACGGTGCCTATGCCCGTTATCGCGATGGTTTGCTGGAAGCCGGGGTGGAGCTGCATGAATTGGCGCCCAACGCTCGGGCCCTGCATCGGCAGGTGCGGTTATTCAAGGGGCGCTCCCGGGCCAGTCTGCACACCAAAGCCATGGTGCTGGATCGGCGAGAAGTGTTCGTGGGCTCATTCAATATCGATCCACGTTCGGTGCATCTGAATACCGAGATGGGCTACTACGTGGCGTCTGCGGAACTGGGCCAGCAGGTAGCAGCCTTTATCGAAGAGGGGCTGGCGCCGGAAAACAGTTATCGAGTCGACAAAGAGCAGGGCAAACTGACCTGGGCCGGTGATGGCCATGACGGTCGTCCACTAGTGCTTCACAACGAACCCGGCGTGACGGTATGGCGGCGGATGCTGGCATGGTTACTGTCGCTATTGCCCATTGAGCGGATGTTGTAGGCGCGGCATGCTCAAGCAGCGCCAATGGCCATTTTATTTTCACTGTAGGAGCTATGCTTGTATGGCGAATGGTACGTTGTTCGCCATGCAAGCATAGCTCCTACAGTGAGCTTCGGCCCGCCCTGCATTAAAACGTTTTGGAGAGAGTTATGTCCCAGCCGTTCTGTTTTCGCTTTCGGGTTCGTTACAACGAATGCGATGCCCAGCAGGTGGTTTTCAATGCTCGTTACGGCGATTACGTGGATCTCGCCATGACCGAGTTCATGCGCGCCATGGGTTGTGACTACAACCAGTTGCTGGCGCAGGGGCTGGATAATCAGGTGGTGAAGTTGACCACCGAATGGCAATCCTCGGCACGCTTTGACGATGTGCTGGACGTGTTCGTGTCACTCCAGCATCTGGGTAATACCTCGTTCACTCTGGAAGCGGATATCCGCCATGCGGACGAAGGACGAGCTATCGCCCGTGCGGAAACGGTGTACGTGATGATGACCACGGAACCGTTCGCAAAAACCCCGGTGCCCGACGAATTTCGCGAGTTGCTGCAGACCGGAGCGCCGGGGGTGGTGATTGATCAGAGTGGGCGCCCGTAACTAAGCAGGATTACGCCTTAGGCTAATCCTCACTACGCCAGGCTCTTGGTGTTTCGCAGGACTCATTGGTTACCAATCGGACTATGGGCGAGGGGGGGCGGCACGTACTGAAAGCCAAAGCCCTCGCCCTGCATCACCGCGAGATATTGGTGGGCGCGTTCAATATCGATTCTCGCTCGGAGCACCTGAATACCGAAATAAGCTACTATGCGGCGTCTGACGTAGTGGGCCAGCAGGTAGGTGCCTTTATCGAAGAAAAGCTGGTCCCGGAAATCGCTATGGGTGGACATAGGGCGGAGAAATTGACCTGGGCCGGCGATGGCCATGATGGTCGTTCGGTAGTGCATCACAACGAACCCGATGTGACGGTATGGCGGCGCCTGCTGGCATGATTTCTGTCGCTATTGCTCATTGAGCGGATGCTGTAGACGTGGCCTGCTCGAACAGGGCCAAAGACCATTTTATTTCCGCTGTAGGAGCTATGCTTGCATGGCGAAGGGCGGGCTGTTCGCCATGCAAGCATAGCTCCTACAGTAAGCTTCGTGCAGGCCTGCATTAAAATTTTTGGAGAGTGTTATGCCCCAGCCGTTCTGTTTCCGCTTTCGGGTTCGCTATCAAGAATGCGATGGCCAGCAAGTGGTTTTCAATGCCCGTTACGCGGATTATGTGGACCTCGCCATTAAGGAATTCATGCGTGCTCTGGGGTGCGAGTACAGCCAGTTGCAGGCACGAGGGTTGGATAATCAGGCGGTGAAGCTGACCATAGAGTGGCAATCCTCGGCGCGTTTCGACGATGTGCTGAACGTGTTCGTGTCAGTGAAGCAACTGGGCAACACCTCCTTCACCCTGGAAGCGGAAATCCGCCATGCTGACGATGACCGCGCCATTGCGTATTCGCAAGCGGTGTACGTGATGATGACCAACGAACCGTTTGAAAAGACACCGGTGCCCGACGACCTGCGTGAATTGTTTCAGGTCGGGGCACCGGGTGTGGTGATTGATCAGAGTGGCCGATAAGAGCAGTTGCAAGTTACAAGTTGAAAGTTTCAAGGCGCGGGCCTGGGCCGAAGGGTTTTAGGTTCCGTGCCCGCGCTCAGGTTGAATCGCGGGCACAAACTCATCCGTCGTTGATGCCGTGCCCGCGTTGAAACTTGTTACTTGCAACTTGAAACTCTGCGCTCCTCACAGGTCCGCCGCCTGGATGGCGGTGAGGGCGATGGTGTAGACGATGTCGTCCACCAGGGCACCGCGGGACAGGTCGTTCACCGGTTTACGCAGCCCCTGCAGCATGGGCCCCACGCTGATGCAGTTGGCGCTGCGCTGTACCGCCTTGTAGGTGGTGTTACCGGTGTTCAGGTCCGGGAAGATGAACACGGTGGCGCGGCCGGCCACCGGGCTGTCCGGGGCCTTGGCCTTGCCCACGCTGTCGATGGCCGCGGCGTCGTACTGCAGCGGGCCATCCAGTAACAGATCCGGGTTGGCCTCGCGGGCCAGGCGGGTGGCGTCGCGCACCTTCACCACATCGTTGCCGGTGCCGGAATCGCCGGTGGAGTAGCTGAGCATGGCCACCCGCGGGGTGATGCCGAAGGCTTTTGCCGAGGCGGCGCTCTGCCGGGCGATTTCCGCCAGCTGCTCAGCGTCCGGGTCCGGGTTTACCGCACAGTCCCCGTAGACCAGCACCTGCTCCGGCAGCAGCATGAAGAAGATCGACGATACCAGGTTGTATTCCGGGGCGGTCTTGATCAGCTGCAGGGCCGGGCGGATGGTGTTGGCGGTGGTGTTGATGGCGCCGGATACCAGACCGTCCACTTCGTCCAGGGCCAGCATCATGGTGCCCAGCACCACGGTATCTTCCAGCTGGGCGCGGGCCATGGGGGCGTTGAGGCCCTTGTTACGGCGCAGTTCCACCATGGGTTCCACGTACTGTTCGCGAATGCTGTCCGGGTCGAGAATTTCCAGGCCTTCCGGCAGGGTGATGCCCTGGGTGCGAGCCACGGATTCCACCGCTTCCCGTTTGGCCAGCAGTACGCAGCGGGCAATGCCCCGTTCCTGACAGATGGCCGCTGCCTCGATAGTGCGCGGTTCGCTGCCTTCCGGCAGTACGATGCGCTTGTTGGCTTCGCGGGCCCGTTGCACCATGCGGTAGCGAAAGGCCGGCGGTGACAGGGTCAGCTCGCGGGGGCTGCCGCAGCGCTCGCGCAACCATTCATGATCCAGATGGCTGGCCACAAAGTTGGTTACCTTTTCCACCCGCTCGCTGTCGTCCACCGGGATTTCCCGGTTCATGCGATTCAGGTTGGTAGCGGTTTCATAGGAACCGGTGTCGACCGTCATCACCGGCAGGCCCGCATCCAGGGCACTCTGGCACAGACGCATTACCCGCGGGTCCGGCTGGAAGCCGGTGCACAGCAACAGCCCGGCCAGGGGCACGCCGTTGCTGGCGGCCAGGCTGGCGGCAACGATGATGTCGTCCCGGTCGCCGGGGGTCACCACCAGCACCCGTGGCTGGAACAGCTCTACGGTATTGGGCAGGGCGCGGGCGCAGAGTACGATTTTCTCCATGCGCCGGTGCTCGTCATCGCCGGCGTGCAACACGTTGGCGCCGAGCAGCTTGGCCACGTCGCGGGTGCGCGGCGCATTCAGTTCTTCCTGCCAGGGCACGCAGCCGAGCAGGCGTAGGTCGCCTTTCTCCAGGGCCGGAAATTGCTGCTTGAGTTGCTCTGGCAGGCTGTCGTCATGGACCTTGTTGAGCACCACCCCCAGCACTTTGTCGTTGCGACTGCCGCCGAACTGGCGGCAGTGAATTTCCAGGCTGTCGGCCAGGGCAGACACGTTGCCGTCTTCCGGCGCCGCCACCAGAATCACGTCCGCCCCCAGGCTGCTGGCCAGTGCCGCGTTCAGGCGAGCGGCATAACTCACCGTGCGGGTGGGCACCATGCCTTCCACTACCATCACGTCCTTGCCTTCGGCGGCCTGATGAAAGCGCTGCACGATCTGCTCCAGCAGGTCGTCGAGCTGGCCGTCGCCGAGGTACTTTTCCGTCTGCTCCAGGGGCATGGGTGCGGGCGGTTCGATGGAGAAGGTGCGGGTGATCAGTTCACTGGATTGTTCCGGGCCGGTGTCGCCGGGGTGGTGCTGGGCGATGGGCTTGCAGAAGCCGATCTTCAGGCCGCCCTGTTCCAGGGCCCGCAGCAGCCCCAGGCTGGTGGAGGTGAGCCCTACGCCGAAGCCGGTGGGGGCAATAAAGTAGATCTGCATTGGGGGCTGTTGACGCTTCATTCTCGCCTCTGCTGGAGTTCATTTTTTCGCCCGGCAAGGCGAAGGGAGTGTGGCATAGTTTTTCTATGTGAACGACCGCCAACGCAGCTGGGCGGGAAAAGGAGCCCAGCCCTTCGGGTTGCGTCTAAAAAAGCGCCACTCGTTGTTACGATTCGTTCATTTGGAGTAACAAACATCTCTCCTCGTGCCTAGATTGGCGCTTTTTTAGACGCAACAGAGGCGAGAATGAAGCGTTAACAGCCCCCTACCTCTCCTTTTCGGCGCCGATGGCGGCCAGGGTTTCCAGGGCGATCTGGCGTTCCTCGTTGGTGGGCACCACCAGAATGCGGGGGCTGTTGTCGGCCTGGATTTCGCCGCTGTTGCCGCCCACGCAGGCACGGTTGGCATCGTCGTTGATGGCCAGCCCCATGAGCCCCAGATGGGCCACGGTCTTGGCGCGCACCAGGGCTGAATTTTCGCCAATGCCGCCGGTGAAGATCAGGCCGTCCAGCCGGGTCAGGGCACAGGCCTGGCCGGCCAGGGATTTGGCCAGCCGATAGCAGAACACCTCAATGGCCAGGGTGGCGCCCTCATGGCCTTCGCTGCTGGCCTGCTCAAGGGTGCGCATGTCGTTGGACAGCCCGGACAGGCCCAGCAAGCCGCTCTCCCGGCTCAGCACCTGATCGGTGTGTTGGGCGGACCAGCCCCGTTCCCGTTCCAGAAAAGCGTGCAGGCTGGGGTCCACATCGCCACTGCGGGTACCCATCACCAGCCCTTCCAGCGGCGTGAAGCCCATGCTGGTGTCGCGGCTGTGGCCATCCTGCACGGCGCAACTGGAGCAGCCGTTGCCCAGGTGGGCGGACAGCCAGCCACTGGTGTCCACCGGTAACCCGGTGAGGCTCGCAGCCCGTCGGGTCACATAGCAATGGCTGGTGCCATGGAAGCCATAACGACGAATGCGCTGTTGCTGATACAACTCGATGGGCAGCGCATAGCGGTAGGCGTGTTCGGGCAAGCTCTGGTGAAAGGCGGTATCGAACACGGCCACCTGGGGCAGGTCGGCAAACAGGGCCTGGGCGGCGTCGATGCCCAGCAGGTTGGCCGGGTTATGCAGGGGCGCCAACGGGCTGGCGGCACGGATCGCTGCCAGGGCGTCCTCATTCAGTAACCCGGCCGCGGTGAACTGCTCGCCGCCGTGGACCACTCGGTGGCCAATGGCGGCCAGCCGGTCCCCGGCGTAGGCCTGCACCCGGGGCAGCAGGGCTTCCAGGGCCTGGCGGTGATCCGCGTCTGCCAGCGGCTCTTCCTGTTGCTCGCCATCCTGCTCCCAGCGCAGTACCGCCTCGGGGCTGTTCAGTCTTTCTGCCAGCCCTTCCAGGGGAAACTCGCTGCTGTCTTCATCCACCAGGGCGAACTTGATGGACGAGCTGCCACAGTTGATTACCAGTACCAGCGGTGTGGTCATTCCTGCCTCCTTGCCATTGCGAGGTTCCACTATATACAAGGTAAGGCGGGGCTGTATCACCGGGTTGGTGGCGTTAATGTATGCAGGGTGCGGCGAAGGGGTAGAGCGCAGAAAATGCGCTGGCGCCGCCGCGATTATCGGGGATGACAATCGCGGTGGAACCATCGCTCCTACAAGTGCAGGCGGGGCGTATCAGGCGCCGGCAATATCCAGTACCACTTTGCCTTTGGCGGTACGTGAGGTGAGCGCGGCCAGGGCCTGCTCGTACTCCTCGAACGGGAACACCTGGCTAATGCGCGGGTTGATCTTGCCCTGATTGAACAGCTGCATCAGTTCCATGATGTTCTGGATGTTGGTTTGTGGTTCCTTCTGGGTGAAGGCACCCCAGAACACGCCGATGATGGAGCAGCCTTTCAGCAGCGCCAGGTTGGCGGGGATTTTAGGAATGTCGCCGGCGGCGAAGCCGACAATCAGCAGGCGCCCGTTCCAGGCCATATTGCGGATGGCCGCTTCGGTAAACCTGTCGCCCACCGGGTCGTAGATCACGTCCACGCCCTTCGGGTAACGCTGCTTGAGCGCGTCCTTGAGATCCTCGTCGGCGTAGTTGATCAGGTCATCGGCGCCGGCTTCCTTGGCCACTTCCAGTTTCTCGGCGCTGCTGGCGGCGGCGATCACGGTGGCGCCCATGGCCTTGCCCAGTTCCACGGCCGCCAGGCCCACGCCGCCGCTGGCACCCAGTACCAGCAGGGTTTCCCCAGGCTGGATGTTGGCGCGCTGCTTGAGGGCGTGGTAGCTGGTGCCGTAGACCATGGAGAAGGCGGCGGCAGTGTGGTCATTCATACCATCCGGCACCGGAATCAGCTGGTTTTCCGGCACCAGAATTTCTTCCGCGAAGGCGCCGTAGCCGGTCAGGCCCATGACCCGCTGGCCGGGTTTGAAACGCTGAACGCCGTCGCCCACGGCCAGCACTTCACCGGCCATTTCGCCACCCGGTGAAAACGGCAGCTCCGGCTTGATCTGGTATTTGCCTTCGATGATCAGGGTGTCGGGGAAATTCAGCCCGGCGGCCTTTACCCGTACCTTCACCTGGCCCTTGCCCGGCTCAGGGGAAGGGATGTCGTCGATGACCAGCGTGTTCGCCGGCCCCAGTTCCTTGCACAAAATCGCGCGCATGTGGTGCTCTCCCGGAAATCTGTTTTTTATGTGTAGGAGACGCTAACGCCGTTGGGGGGATTAGACAAATGCATGGGGTGGATGGGGGGGAATAAGGGCGGCTTATAAAGAATTGTAGGAGCCATGCTCGCATGGCGAATAGCCCTGGGGATGGGCTATCGCGAGCAGGTTCGCCATGCAAGCATGGCTCCTACAGAGGGGGCTTACCGGTGCCCGGTGAACTCCACCGCCTGCTGGAAGGTGGGGCGGTTTTGCCAGTGGATGGCGGGGACCGTGGCCAGGCCGATGGCGCGGTGCTGGATCTGGTCCTGGCTTTCGTCCACGTTCCAGCTGTCCATGCTGGCAATGCCGCCGAGTTGCTCGATGGCCTGGTTGAGGCTGCTGGCCAGCGCGCTGCGGCAGGTTGCCAGGTCATCGCTGTCCGCGCAGCGCAGGGCCCGGTAGGGGCTGGCGCTGTTGCCTGCGGCCTGTTCCAGCACCCGTTCCAGATAGCCGTAGTAGCCATTGTTGTAGGCGGAGCCGCCGGCACCGGGTTTGTTGTCCCGGCCCATCAGTGACAGGTTGCGGCCGTCCACGTCTTCCACGGCGGTGATCTGCGGCAGCAGGATGTCGATCATCAGCGGGTACCAGGCATCCATCAGGGCCACGGCGGCTTCCTCGTCGTAGTTGCCGTCACCGTCCCGGTCCCGGCGCAGGGCACCGTTGTCGACCCAGTCCTGCATCAGGCGGATGGCGCTGTCCTGATCGCCGGTGACCGGCGCGCTTGCCAGCAACGCCAGAGCGGCGGGGACGATTTCCTGGCCGCGCAGATCCACGGTGGCGGCATTGCCCATGGCTTCCACCATGCGCGCCCGGGTCACGCTGCCTTCCTGCACCAGTTGCTGCAGGCGCACATCGAGGATGTCGTTACGGTGGGCGGAGCCATAGGGCGCATGGGCATCGGCAGCCCACCAATCGCGGGCCGGACGGTTATTCCAGCTGGCCAGGTAGCCGCGGTCCGGGTTGCTCGCTTGAGGGTGTGCCTGCTGCGGGATAAAGCCGTTCCAGTCGTACTGGCCGTTACCCCAGCTGGGCAGTTCCGGGTGGATGCCGTTGGCCCGTTGCGGGTAATCACCGGAGTGGAAAAAGGCGATGTCCCGGTCGTCGATATAGAACCAGTTGAAGCTGCCGGTGGTGTTGTGGAACACATCGTAGAAGCTCTCTACATCGTGCACGTCATTGCGGCTGGCCTGCAGGAACGGCAGGGCGGTATCCAGTTCGGCGAAGTAGGTGCTGCGCTGGCGGGTCACCGCCACGGGCATGCCGGACACGGTGGCAAAGCCGATCACCGGGCCGTATTCCTCGGTGCGGATCACCCGGCGAGTGACCGCTTCGTTCTGACCCACGGCCTCCGGATCGGTGGAAGAGGCCAGGTTCCAGCGGGCCACCCATTGCTCGTCGATCACATCGAAGGGCTGACACTGGCCGTTGACCTGGTAGCCGCCTTCACCATGGGCCGGCGGCTCGGCCGGTTCACAGCGTTGCACCACCCGTACGTCGGTGAGGTCGGAGCTGCCGGAGGTGGCGCTCCAGGCGAAGTCCGGTCCACGCCCGATGACCACATAGGGCAGGCCGGTGAAGGTCATGCCGCGGGTGTTGATGTCGCCACCATGGACGGCCATTTCCAGCAGCAGCTGGGGCACAAAGTAGCTGGTCTGCGGGCCGAACACGGCCAGTGGCTGGCCGCTGGCGGAATGCTCCGCATTGAGCAGCAGGGCATTGGACATGACGCTGGGGAAGCCGTCGCGCAGCCCCTGAATGCCGGTTTCGATGGCGGCGATACGTTGCATGGCCTGTTGTTGCTGTTGCTCGGTGAGAGTGTCTTTGCGGGTCCACAGTGCGGGCAGCTGACGGGTCAGGCTGGCCCATTGCTGTGACAGGGCCTGGCCGCCATCGTCCAGGAAGGACAGAGACAGGATGCCGCCGAGCAGGTCGCCCACGGTATCCACCAGACCGCCGACCACACCGGTGCCGGGCAGGGCGGGGACATTGCCCAGGGCTTCGGGACACTCGGGCTGGCCCGGGCGGCCACAGGGCTCATGGCTGAGCGGGTCAAAGGTCTGGAAGGAGCCGGCATCGAACATCACCGCACCGGGGAACTGGCCGGCCAGCTCGCCGCTGAGTGGGCAGATGTCCGGCAGGGTCGGTGGTGACTGGGTGGCGAAGGATGTGGTGGTGGTCACGGAGGATTCCGGATCGGTGCCGTGGCGCAGGTCTTTCCACAGATCGCAGGCGATCTCCTTGCTGCCGGTCTGGGCTTCCAGGGCCTGCAACAGCAACACATTGTTGTGCTCGTTGCCGCCGCCACCGGCGAAGATGCCCTGGATCAGGGTGGCAATGGCGACCACGTCTTCAATCACGAAAGGTTCCAGTTGTACCCCCAGGGCCACGTATTCCACCGGCACTTGCAGCAGCCCGCTGCGGGCGTCGGCCACGTACTGGTTGAGGCCGGCCACATAGTTGGTGGCGTCGTCGAAGACCTGGGCGCCGTCATCGCCGAAACGGGCGATGGTATTGGCAATCATGGTGGTGCGGTCCTCTTCCCGGTAGGGCGCATTGACGGCGATATCCTCATCGAAGGAGAAGTCCGCCGGTCCCAGAAAACGGGACAGCTCGCCACGGCCGGCACGACGCAGCACATCCAGCAGGAACAGGCGGTCGGCGGCGGTCACATAACCGACCCCGAACAGGGCATCGCGGCGGGACTCGCCGAAAATGTGTGGCACCCCGAAGTTGTCGCGTTTGATATCCACCTGATAGCCGGCGGCATCCAGGGTCTGCTCGCTTTCCCAGTTACCTGCTTCCGGAGCCAGTAGTGGGGCCGCTTTGAAGTAGTCGCCGAGCTGGTCATCAGTCAACCCGGGTTCGCTGCGTACCAGGGCATCGTAGAGACCCAGCTGATCGTCGAAGTGGGGCTCCTTGCTGAGGGCCGGCACCAGACCGGTTTCTGCCACCAGGTCGTCGAACAGGGTGCTGAGCAGATCCCCGAGACCGGGAATGTCTGCGCTCAGATTGGCAACGCCGCCGATGTCATCCTGACCCGGGGGCAGGATGTTCAGTACCGTGCCGTAATCCGCAAAGGGAGCGGTGACATTGGATGGGCGCGGTTCCGGGCCAGTGGGCGTTTCCGGCGTCGGCGGGTTGCTGGGTGTGGGGGTGTTGCTGACTGGTGCCGGGTTGCTGGAGCCTCCGCCGCCACATGCGGCAAGCAGGCTGGCGCTCAGCAAGGCACTGAGTAACAGGCCGGGTTTCATGATGCTCTCCTCGGGGACATTATTGTTTTGGTCGGCGAACCTGATTCGCACTAACGTCCCAAGATTGGCATTCCTGCGGGTATGAAAGGAGCCCTGGCAACAAAACAGCAAGAAAAGCCTACCAAACGCAGCATGCGGCACGCTTCACGCAACACGGGGGGAGGAGCAAGTTTCAAGTTGCAAGTATCAAGGCGCGGGAGAGGTGGGTGGGGTTTGTAACGCCGTGCCCGCGGAGGAGAGTTGAAAGCTCAAAGTTTAAAGTTGAAACGCGGGCAAGGCGGTGACGCCTTGCGATGCCGTGCCCGCGCTTTGCAACTTTACACTTTCAACTTGTCATTGCGTTTCAGATGTTCTTTTCGATATGCGCCAGCACGTTGGCGAGGCGGTCGACGAGAATCTTGTTGATGCTTTTTTCCAGTACCCGGCCCAGTTCGTCGCTGACTACCGCGTCGGCCAGTGGGCGGATGCGGGTGATGAAGTCGGCCAGCTTGGGCACGTCTTCGCCTTCCGGCAGGGCTTCGTCACCGTACTTCTCGTCCACCAGGTGATGGATGATCATGCCGATAAAGCGCTCTGCCAGCTTGTCCACTTCTTCGCGAACCAGGCCGACATGGGTGAGTACCGCATCCAGTGGCACGCCGGCCTCGCTGAGTTCCTTGCCCGCGTTGTAGATGCGCGGGTAGGGAATGCGCAGGCGCATGCCTTCGGGAATGATGTAGCCCAGCTTCACCGCCTTGGTCATCACTTCCGGGGTGATGTCTTCGCCGAAGTCATCCAGCAGTTCCTGGTAGTCCAGGTAAGACGGCACACTGGGGTTCTGCCAGGAGGTCACTGCCACTTCCAGGCCGAGTACATCGTTCAGTTCGCGGCCCTGTTCCCAGGCGCTGAGCAGGTCACGGATATTATTGAGGGTGTAGCCACGTTCCAGCAGGGCGCCGATGATTTTCAGGCGTGCCAGATGCACATCGGTATAGATACCGGTACGACCGCGTTTCTCCGGCGGCGGCAGAATGCCCCGGTCCTGGTAGGCACGCACGTTACGCACCGTGGAGCCGGCCTCGCGGGCCAGTTCGTCGATGGTAAATTCCTTGTGGTTGCCGGCTTCGGCCTGAAGCGCGCCTGTCACAGGCTGAGTATATTTCTTCAGGCTGCGCAGGATAGCGGCGGGATTGCGGTCACTGGTTTTCATGCCCGCGATGATAGCCCGCTTTTTGCACAGGCGCCACAGCTCGCAGTGGTTGTGAGTTGGTGATTTAGGACATAAACGTGACGGTCGTCACTTGCGAAGAGGTAGTAATGCAGAGGCAGGAGCTTGCCTGCAAGCGAAACGTCGTTGGCCGAAGGATGATCGCCAGCAACAGAGCTTGGCGTGTGTGGGAAGCGATGCCTGGCATCGCTTCCCACAAGAACCATCTGGCTCAGGGGGTAATTTCCACCTGGGCCAGATTGCGGGCCAGGGAGGGGGTAAAGCGTCCCAGCCATTGCATGCCCCGCGCTTCCGGGCTTACCGGTACCACCGCGCGGTTTTTCTCCACGGCCTCGACGATGGCCTGGGCCACCCGGTCCGGGGTAAAGGCACGGCGTTGATAGAACGTGTGGGCGTGCTGGCGGCGCCGTTCCTGTTCCTCGTTGTCGACGCCCACAAAACGGGTGTTGCGAGTAATGGGGGTATCGATGATGCCCGGGCAGATGGCACTGACGCCGATGCCATGGTCGCCCAGTTCGGCGCGCAGGCATTCGCTGAACATCAGCACCGCACTCTTGCTGGTGGCATAGGCGGGCAACATGCGCGAGGGCATGAAGGCGGCGGCGGAGGCCACGTTGACGATGTGCCCGGCGCGACCCTGATCGATCATCTGGCGAGCGAACAGGCGGCAGCCATGAATGACGCCCCACAGGTTCACGCCCAGCACCTGTTGCCAATCCTTCACGCTGGTGTCCAGCAGCGAACCGGACAGGCCGATGCCGGCATTGTTGACCACGATGTCAGGGGCGCCCAGTTCCTTTTCCACCCAGGCGGCCAGGGCTTCCATGGAGCGGGTGCTGCTCACGTCGCACTTGCGGCTGATGGCCTCACCGCCTTCAGCGGTAATGATGCGGGCGGTGGCGGCAGCGGCCTCGGTGTTTATATCGGTGCAGACCACCAGGGCGCCACGGCGGGCGAAGGCCAGGGCGGTTTCCCGACCGATGCCGGAGCCGGCGCCGGTAATCACGACGCGCTTGCCGCTGTCCGGGCCTTTTATCTGGCTGGTGGTGACTTCACTGCGTTGCAGAGGACCGGAAGCGGGGGCCCCGTCGATGTGCTGAATAAATTCGCGAATCCAGTCGGCGGTTACGTCCGGGTGTTGCAGTAGTGGGCCCCAGTGACCGCAATCCAGTTCCCGGCGCCACAACCGATCGGTCCACTGGGACAGGTCTTCCAGCATGGCCGGGCGCACATAGTTGTCCTGGCGGGCGACAATCAGCTGCACCGGCACTTTGGTGTGCCGCTCGCGTGGCTTAAGCAGACAGGGCAACATGTTGGCCCGGTACAATTCGATGCCGTGGGTGCCGTCCTGTAACTGGGTGGCGCTGGGCTCACTGTCCAGGTTTTCGGTACGGCGCAGGACTTTCGGCCAGGCCTTGGCCAGGCCGGCTTTCCACAGGGCCGGGGCCAGTACCGGTAATTGAAACGCGCCGATGTACCAGGAGTGGGACAGCTGGTTGAGCACGGCGCCAATTTTCTGTTCGCGCAGCCGGGCTTTCATCCACTGGCCCACGTGGTCCAGGCAGGGGCCGGACAGGGTGGTGTAGGAGGCGATACGGTTTTCGGCACCCGGGTCGGTGACCGATTCCCAGGTCTGGATGGAGCCCCAGTCGTGGCCCACCAGGTGGACCTTCTCATCGGGGCTGACCGCGTCCATGACGGCATGCAGATCGTCGCGCAGTTCCCGTAACTTGTAGGCGGCACGACCTTGTGGCACGGAAGAATTGCCGGCGCCGCGTACGTCATAGGCGACCACTTTGAAATCCCGGCTCAGTCGCTCGGCGACTTTTTCCCAGACGTGATTGGCGTCCGGGTAGCCGTGCACCAGTATCACTGTAGGGCTCTTGTCCGCACTCCAGGTGCGTACGGCCAGATCTACGCCATCACGGCTTACGGTTGTATCGCACCACTGCACCATCAGGCTGCTTCCTCTTGATTGTCGTTATGGCTGTTGTCGAGCAGGTGAGCCGGGGTGGCGGTCAGCCAGCGCGGGCCCTGGTCGTCCATCAGCAGAAATTCACTGCTGGCGACACTGTGTTGGCCATCGCTCAGGGTCAGTTGCCACTGCCACAGTCCCGGGATCAGCGGCGCTTCGTCGATGCGATTGCCCTCCGGCAGAGTGCCGGTTAGCGGCACCAGCCGGTAATGCTGGCGTAGGCCGGGGAACTGGCTGGCCAACTGTTGCGGCGTTTCGCCCTGCTGGAGAGTCCGCGGCAGTTGTTCGCGAATGTCACACAGCTGCGCGTGCAACGGTGCCAGCACGGAGGCCGGGCCGCTGAGGCTGGCTTTGGCGACATAGCCGTTCTGCACCGCATCGCAACGCAGTATATAGCTCATACCGATCCGGTAGCGGCGCTTTCCCGGTCTGTTCAGGCCAAAGCGACGGCGTGGTAGCTGGCCGGCAAAACGCACCCTGGGCGGGCGGGCCGGATCAAACAGTTGATGGGCGCGCAGCCAGTCGCGGATAAGCAGCTCACAATCCTGTTCGCTCATGCCCGGTTGCAGGGATGCGGCGATAATCTGCAGGCATTTGTCGGCCTGTTCCCGGTTGTGGAGATAAGGGGCCAGAGCCTGGGAAGCCGGGGTCCAGAATGCGCTCATTAACGCCTCCGCCATGTTGTTATGGAATGGAGTCCGATAATTACAGTGGACAATGTCACGGTCAACCGGTGCGATTGGCATTCCCTTGCCGGTAATACCTCCCCAGGGTCAATGCGGCGTGACAATTGCGGTACAGAGCGTTCGCGTGATCTTCACAATTTCCCGGGCCTCCCTTGTTAAGGTGTGCGTCTGAATATGCTTCACACATAGCGGTTGACCCGGCAAAAGCCGGCACTAAGGAGATGAGTGTGCGCCATCAAGCCCAGTCGTTGCGGGGCCTGACAGCCCTGCTTTCCCTGTTGTTAGTGATGCTGACGACAGCATTGCCCGCCCAGGAGGCGCCTTCTTCGGGCCAGGATTATGCAGAGCTGGCGACGCTGCTGGAGAATGATGCCACTCGCCAGCAGCTGATCGATCAGCTGCGCGGTCTGCAGGCTGCAGCCAACCCTGCCCCACTGGGGCTGGAGAGTGAGGTTCCGGTCAGCGACATTGCTGCCCAGTCTCCCAGCGGGCAAACCGCCGAACAGGTATCCCTGGCCCGCCGCATGGCGGCGGCCACCGGCAATCTGGCCGGTGACATGGGGCGCCAGTTCACGGCATTGAGTGGTTTGGTTGGCGGCTGGTTCGTCAGTGATGACAGTGCCGTAGAAGCGGCTGCCACCACTTCGGTGGACATGAAAGCGGTCACCGCTGCGTTGTTGAATCTGGCCATTCTGGTGGTGATCACCTTTGCCGTTTTCTGGGTGCTACGAATGCTGGCGGGTTCCGCCTTTGGCCGGCTCAGCAACTGGGCCCGGGGCGGTTCGGAAAAGCTGGCCATTCTGCGCACCACAGTGGCGGTGGCGGTCGCCGCGCTGCTGGATATCATCGTGGTGGCGCTGGCCTACCTGGGCGGTACCTTCGTGGCGCCGGTGCTGACCGAGCAGCTGGGGGCGGATGCCACCCGGCTGGCCCTGTTCCTGAATGCCTTCCTGATCGTGGAACTGGCCAAGGCCGGTCTGCGCATGTTCTTTTCCTCCCAATATGAGGGCCTGCGGATGCTGCCGGTGGCGGCGGAGCAGGCGCGCTACTGCAACCGGTTTCTGGCCCGGGAAGCGGGATTGATCGGCTACGGCATGTTGGTTTTGGTACCAGTGCTGAACTTCAATGTGTCCCAAGCTGTGGGCAGTGGCGCCGGCACCCTGATCATGCTGGTGGCGCTGGCCTATGCCGCCGTAGTGATTGTCCGCAAGCGGCAGGTGCTGCGCGACGCACTGACCGAGCGTGCCAATGCCAGTTACGGCCCCATGCGTCTGGCACTGCTATTGCTGGCGCGCATCTGGCACTGGTTGGCTCTGGCCTATGCCCTGCTGGTGTTTGCGGTCACCGTGCTGCATCCGGAAACCGCGTTGCCCTATGTGGCTATGGCGACGCTGGAGACCCTGATTTATGTGGGTGTCGGGCTGCTGGTGTCGGTGGCGCTGGGACAGCTGATCGGCAAGGAAATCCAGCTCTCCGACCGTCTCAATGCCAGCATGCCGCGCCTGCAGGCCCGGGTGAACACCTATGTGCCCAGCGGGCTGAAAGTGATCCGCGCGCTGATCCTGATCCTGGTGGTGGTGCTGTCGCTGGATGCCTGGGAGCTCTATGACCTGGCCGGTTGGTATGCCACCACGGCGGGGGCGCAGACGGTTTCCGCTCTGATCGATATCCTGATTATTCTGGCGCTGGCGGCCCTGGTGTGGGTGGTGCTGGCAAGCCTGGTGGAGCATAAGTTCAGCCCGCGCGAAGACAGCACGCCAGCTGAGGCGGCCCGCGGAGAGACCCTGCTGGGACTGTTCCATACCACCATGGCCATTACCATCATCATCATGACGACGATGATCGTGTTGTCCGAGATCGGTATCGAGATCGGCCCGCTGATTGCCGGCGCCGGTGTGCTGGGTCTGGCCATTGGTTTTGGTGCCCAGAAGCTGGTGCAGGACGTGATCACCGGGATCTTCATTCAGCTGGAGAATGCCATGAACACCGGCGATTTCGTCAGCGTGGGTGGCAATTCCGGTACCGTGGACCGGGTGGGGATCCGCTCGGTGGCCCTGCGGGATCTGTATGGCACCTACCACATCGTGCCGTTCTCCTCGGTGGATGCGGTGTCCAACTTCACTCGCGAATTCGGTAACCATGTGGGCGAATACGGCATTGCCTATCGGGAGAGCATCGATGATGCCATCGTTCAGCTGGAAGCCGCTTTCGAAGAGCTCAAGGAAGGGGCCCACAAGGACAATATTCTGGCGCCGATGACGGTTGCCGGGGTTACCGCGCTGGCGGACAGCTCGGTGAATATCCGGGTGGTGATCAAGACCACGCCGGGTAACCAGTGGGCCGTGGGTCGTGCCTTCAATCGTCTGGTGAAGATCTACTTCGACAAGGCCGGCATCGAAATTCCGTTCCCCCATACCACCCTGTACTTCGGCGAAGACCGGGACGGCAAGGCCCCGGCGGGCAACATCCGCCTGGCCGACCAGCGGGTGGTGTCCACGCAGGATGGCAACGACGGGTAAGACTGGCGCCTGCCACGGCAGGCGTTGTTGAACATCAATTTTTCACCACAGAGGGCGCAGAGTTCACGGAGGAAAACTTTTTCTCTGTGCTCTGTGCCCTTTTTGATGATGCTGCCTTTGAATCCCGGAACGTTGCCATTGATTGCGTAGGGTGCACTGAGCCTAAGGCGAACTGCACCAATCTGGCGTTTGCAATGTTGCGGGGCGTTTGTGACCAAAAAAAAGGGCCGGCATAAATGCCGACCCTGGAGTCACCGGAAAAGGGAGAGCTCGGTGATGGAAAGCGTCAGGCGGCCTCCTCCTTGAGGAGGTCGCCCAGCAAGGCTTCAAAGTTCTTCAGCTGCTCGCTGTTGTCGTGATCCCAGGGGTGGAAACCGGGTTTAAACCAGTCGAACCAGGGCTTGGTAATATTGCGGAAAATCCCTTTCTTGCCCCAGGTATTCCTGGCCACGGCGCGCCAGCCTTTCAGATCGGTCAGGCCGCCCTTGATGCGCACGTTGTGCACGTAGAAGGGAATCATCAGGGCAAAGAAGATGCCGGTGGCGGCGACCAGAGTGCCGCTGCGCAGGGCATAGGCGCCCAGGTTGCTGTCGTCACCGACGGCCACTTGGTAGACATCGAAGGCCACCGCTTTGTGCTCGGTTTCTTCCAGGGCGTGCCAGTTCCAGATGGCCTTGTAGCCCTCGTCGGCCCCTTCCAGGATTTCCGGCAGATCCAGCAGGCCACCCCCGAGAATGGCGGTCAGGTGTTCCAGGGCCACGGTGGCAGCTAACTGGAAGGATTGTGGGGAATAGTCCTGCACGGCTTTCAACAGACGGGCCACAAAGGCTTCCTGGGCGTGCAGGGGAATACCTGCCTGGGCCACGAAATCGTTGTATTCTTCGTGCTCCCGGCCATGCATGGCTTCCTGACCGATAAAGGCAGTGACCGCCTTTTTCAGCTCGGGATCCGTGATCTGGTCACGGTAATTGCGTACGCTGTCGATGAAAAAGCGTTCCCCCACCGGAAAAAACAGGCTCATGGTGTTCATGAACTGGCTGACATTCAGGCCGTCCCGGTGCCAAGTCAGGGCTTTGGCCGGGTTCAGGTTGAATTTCAGATTGCGGCGGATGGGAAGAATCGAGATCGCCATGGTGCGTACCTCCGTAACTGTTACATCATTCGATGATACAATTGCTGTGTCACACAGCAAGTTTTTTCCACCGGGAAATGAAAAAAATGGCTCATGATAAACAGGAAGTTGCTAATCGTTTACTGGATGGCCTCATTGACCACCTGCTGGCCAAACTGTCGCCGGGGCAGCTGGACGGGCTGATCGAGCAGGAGCTGGATTACGCTCTGGATGTGGCCACCCGCTATACTCTGAACGATTGGGTCAGCGTCGAGCAGATCCGCATTACTGCCCAGAAATATGCGGCAGAAATGGACATCAGCGGCGCCATTCCCGAGCTGGTCGGTGACATGGTGGAGCAGTTCTACGACCACGGTATCCAGAGCGATCGCCTCATCGGCGATGTGGTGGACGAGGATGTGGTCATGGCCCTGCTCGACAAGGTGCTGGAGATTCCCCTGTCTCGCCAGAGCATGGCCTGGCTGGGCCGCAACCCGGTGCTACTGGCGTTGCTGGCCGGTGGCGCCCAGCTGGGGCTGAAAACCCTGTTGCACCAGGGCTTGCCGCCGGCGCTGCACGAGCAGTTGCGCAAGCGCCTGCCGGCCCGTTGGCTGGGCAGCCTGGAAGTGCGTTTGCAGGAATGGTTGCTCAAGCGCACGGAACAACTGCTCAGTGACCCCTGGCTGTACCGGGATGAAAACCTGGACGAACTGCGCGAGCTGGTGCTGGTGGCCTGGCAGGAATTCTCCCAGCGTCCGGTTGCGGAGTTGCGCGAACTGATCAGCAGCGAGGATATTCAGGAGCTGTTCGTGATCGGTTTCGAGTACTGGCGCGATCTGCGCCATACCGACTACTTCATTGCCATGCTGGATTCCGGGGTCAACGCCTTCTTCGACAAGTACGGCGACACCACCCTGATGGAGCTGCTCGACGAACTGGGCGTGACCCGCGAACTGATGCTCGATGACGCCCGCCGCTTCCTGCCCCCGGTAATGGAAAAATTGCGCGCCGAAGGCCTGCTGGAGGCGTGGTTGCGTAGGCATTTGGAGGGGTATTTTGAGCGGGAGGAGACGCTGGCTCTGCTTAATTGATAATTGAGAATGGATAATTGATAGCGCGCGAATAAGCATCTCAACGATCTGAAACAAATGAGGCCGCGCCCATAGTCTGGGCGCGGCCTCATTCGTTTGCAGAACCCAACTAGCGCTGTCCCGCGAGTTATCAATTATCCATTCTCAATTATCAATTGCCTTCCGATACGCCTGAGTATGCAACAACTCCACCAGCTCCTTCTCCGGCACCGGGCGGCTGATCAGGAAGCCCTGGATGATGTCGCAGTGCATGTCGCGCAGGATGCTCAGGTGGGCTTCGGTTTCCACCCCTTCAGCGACCACGTTCATTTGCAGGCTGTGGGCCATGTCGATGATGGCGCGGGTGATGGCGGCGTCGTCCGGGCTCTTGTCCAGATCCATGATGAAGGAACGGTCGATCTTCAGAGTGTCCACCGGGAAGCGTTTCAGGTAGCTCAGTGAGGAGTAGCCGGTACCGAAGTCGTCCAGGGCCAGTTCGATGCCGCGGGTACGCAGCTGCTGGAGCAGTTCGATGTTCTGCTCCATGTCTTCCATGATCAGGCTTTCGGTGAGCTCCAGTTCCAGCAGGTGAGCCGGTAGCTCGGTGCTTTCCAGCACCCGGTCGACGATCTCGGCCACATTGCCCTTGCGGAACTGGTGGGCGGACAGGTTCACCGATACACAGATATTGCCCAGCCCCTGTTTGTTCCACTGGTGGGCTTGGCGGCAGGCACGCTCCAGCACCAGTTCGCCGATGGCGGAGATCAGCCCGGTTTCCTCGGCCAGGGGAATGAAATCCGCTGGCGGCAGCAGGCCCATGGTCGGGTGTTGCCAGCGTACCAGGGCTTCCACGGAGGTAATGCGGTTGCTGGCCAGGTCCATCTTCGGCTGGTAGTAGACTACGAACTCGTTCTTGAAGATGGCCTTGCGCAGGCTGGTTTCCAGGGCCAGCTGTTCCACCGAGGCCACGCGCATGTTGCTGCGGTAGAACTGGAAGTTGTTGCCGCCGCTGCGCTTGGCCTGATACACCGCCATGTCGGCCTGATTGATCATGCTCTGGGCTTCCTTGGCGGTGTCCGGGAACACGCTGATGCCAACGCTGGCGCCCAGCAGTAGTTCGTGGCCGTCAATCATGAAGGGCTTCTTCATGGCATTGATCAGCTTCTGGCAATGCTGGCTGATGGCCCCTTCGCCGCCGTGGTTTTCCAGCAGCAGGGTGAATTCATCGCCGCCCACCCGGGCGAGATTTTCTTCGCCCCCGGCGTGCTGGGCCATGCGCTCGGCGGCGGCCTTGAGCAGACGGTCACCGATTTCATGGCCCAGTGATTCGTTGATCGGTTTGAAGCGGTCCAGGTCGATCATCAGCAGCGCCACCTTTTCCCGGTTCAGTCGTGCCAGGGTCAGTGACTTGTGCAGGTGTTCGCGGAACTGGGTGCGGTTGGCCAGGCCGGTGAGGCGGTCGTAATTGGACAGGAACTGCAGCTGCTGTTCGGTTTCCTTGCGGGTTGTCAGGTCGGACATCATGCCGACAAAACGAATCACCTTTTTGTGTTCGTCGCGAACCGCACTGACCTGCAGCCATTCCGGAAAGGGTTCGCCATTCCGGCGGGTCTCGTTGATTTCCCCTTCCCAAAAACCGTTCTCTCGCAACGCTGCGGTAATCATCTTGTAGGTGTCGCGGTTGGCGGCGGTTTCCTGATGATCCAGCACCTGCTTGCCCAGCACCATGGATTCGCTGTAGCCGGTAATCTGTTCGAAGCGGGCATTTACTGCCAGGAAGCGGAACTTGTGGTCGAGGATGAAGATGCCTTCCGGGGCGTTGTCGAAGACGGTGGCAGCCAGCCGCAGCTGCTCCTGGCTCTGGCGGTCTTCGGTGATATCCCGGCGGGTGCCGATCATGCGCAGAGCGCGGCCCTGATCAGACCATGTCACCACCCGACCCTCATCCTCGATCCAGCGCCAGCTGCCATCCGCATGGCGGAGCCGATACACGGCATGGTAACGGTCATCCTGGCCCTTGAAGTGGGACACCATGGCGCGGCGGATGCGGGTCAGATCTTCCGGGTGAACCAGGGTTTCCAGGTCGCCGAAGAAATTCTTGAAGTAGGCGCCGTCGTAACCCAGCAGGCGGTCGAAGTTGGTGTGGTAGTTGCGCCCGGTATCCAGCATCCAGTCCCACAGGCCGATATTGCTGGCTTCCAGCGCCAGTTCCAGTCGTTCACCAGTGGCTGCCAGGGCCTGGTTGGTTTCGCCCAGGGCCCGGGTGCGCTCCTGCACCATGGATTCCAGTCGCTCGTTGGTCTCCTGCAGGCGCTGGCGGGCTTCCTTACGCTCGTAGATTTCCTGGGCCAGCTTCTCGTTGAGGGCTTCCGCATCGCTGCGGGCCCGGTTCAGGTAGTCGATCAGCGACCGGTTGCTGGCCTGCAGCATCATCGCCTGGTGGCCGGTCTGGTTGATGCGGCGGGCGGCGAACAGGAAGAACAGTCCCAGCAGCGACATCAGCAGCATCAGCGAGAGCTGGCCATGGGCCTGGGTCTCCGACAGTCGCAGCATGCCGGGGCCGAGCAGCATCAGCAGATACAGGAAAACGGTGGGAAAGTGGCTGCTGTAGGCGGCCAGAGCCATGGTGCTCAGGCCCAGCCCCAGGCAGGCAATGGTGAGCTGGGCGGCCAGCATGTCGCTGGCGAACAGGGTATCCAGCGGATTGAACAGGTAACCGGCGGTGCCCAGGATCAGTGGGGTGCTCAGGGCGACGGCAGAAAGAATGCGACGGCAGTGTGGGGTGGCCAGATCGTTGCGCAGGCGCCGATGGCAGAAGGGCAGGGCGATCAACTTGCCGACCTGAACGGCAGCCACCAGTCCCAGCCAGATCAGCAGGTGCTGCCGGGGAATGGGGGTGCTCCAGTAGGCCCATACCAGCGTGATGGCACTGGCTATTTCCAGCAACATCAGCACCGCAATGCCACTGAGTAACAGTTGGCACTGTTCAGTGAGCACGCCATTGAACGGCGGAGCGGTTCGGGTTTGCGGAGACTGCGAAGACACCTTGATTATTATCCTCTGGCGTTTAGCCGAGTGTTTTTCTTTGTCAGTTTACCTATCGGCGATGCCAAGGGAAACCGCCATCTCACTCTTGATAGTGGCGTATTGCCATGCTGCACGGGTTCATCTAACCGGGTTCAGTATGCAGGCATCGCGCCAGCGGACATTCTGCTAAACTCCCGCGCCATGGATGACGTAACTTCCCTTATTGATGGCTTGAACCCGGCCCAGCGCGACGCGGTGGCTGCCGATGACCGACATTTACTGGTGCTGGCTGGTGCCGGCTCGGGCAAGACCCGGGTGCTGGTGCACCGTATTGCCTGGCAGATCGCCACCGAGCAGGCTTCGCCGTTCGGTATTCTGGCGGTGACCTTTACCAACAAGGCCGCTGCCGAAATGCGCGGGCGCATCGAGCAGTTGCTGGACATGTCCGCCGACGGCATGTGGGTGGGCACCTTCCACGGCATTGCCCATCGCCTGCTGCGCGCCCACTGGCAGGAAGCGGGCCTGCCCCAGGGCTTCCAGATCATCGATGCGGATGATCAGATCCGGCTGATCAAACGGGTGATCAAGGAGCTGGGGCTGGACGAGCAGCGCTGGCCGGCCCGTCAGGCCACCTGGTTTATCAATGGCCAGAAGGATGAGGGCCTGCGTGCCAAGCACATGGACGCCAATGGCGATCTGTTCGTGCAGACCATGCAGAAGATCTACTTCGGCTACGAAGAAGCCTGCGAGCGCAGCGGCCTGGTGGACTTCAACGAAATGCTGCTGCGAGTGCTGGAGCTGTTCCGCGACAACGATGGCCTGCGTGGCCATTATCAGCGTCGCTTCCGGCACATTCTGGTGGACGAGTTTCAGGATACCAACAGCATCCAGTATGCCTGGCTGCGGTTGCTGGCCAACGACGATAATGCCGTCACCATCGTCGGCGATGATGACCAGTCCATCTACGGCTGGCGCGGCGCCAAGATCGAGAATATCCACAAGTTCAGCCGCGATTTCCCGGATACCCGCACCATTCGCCTGGAGCAGAACTACCGCTCCACCGGCACCATCCTGAAAGCGGCCAATGCCGTGATTGGCAACAATGCCGACCGGCTTGGCAAGGAACTGTGGACCGAGGGCAGCGACGGTGATCCGATTCGCCTCTATGCCGGGTTCAATGAAGTGGACGAAGCCCGTTTTATTGCCGGGCGGGTGGAAAAGCTGTTTCAGGAAGGCACCGCGCGGCGGGAAATGGCGGTGCTGTATCGCTCCAACGCCCAGTCCCGGGTGCTGGAAGAAGCCTTTTTGCAGGCCGGTATTCCCTACCGCATTTATGGCGGTCAGCGCTTCTTCGAGCGGGCGGAAATCAAGAACGCCCTGGCCTACCTGCGCCTGCTCAGCCATCGCGATGCGGATGCCGCCTTCGAACGGGTGGTGAACACCCCCACCCGGGGCATCGGCAACAAGACCCTGGAAAGCCTGCGCGAGCTGGCACGTCAGCGTGGCGTGTCCCTGTGGGCTGCGGCTCAGGCGCTGATCAGTGAGCAGTTACTTACCGCCCGGGCCACCAATGCCCTGGCGGTGTTCCTGAACCTGGTGGCGCAGCTGGAGCAGCAATGCGATGGCCTGTCGCTGGCGGAAACCACCGAACATGTAATCGAAGCCAGTGGCCTGGTGGATTTCCACGGCAAGGAAAAGGGCGAAAAGGGCCAGCAACGTCTGGAAAACCTGCGCGAACTGGTCTCCGCCACCCGGGAATTCGGTGACGAGGATGAAGACTCCGAACTGGACAGCCTGACAGCCTTTCTCGACCACGCCGCCCTGGAATCCGGCGAGGGCCAGGCCGACGCCCACGAGGACGCGGTGCAGATGATGACCCTGCATTCCGCCAAGGGGCTGGAATTTCCGGCGGTATTCATCTGTGGCATGGAGGAAGGTCTGTTCCCCCACCAGATGTCCAGCCAGGAGCCAGGCCGCATGGCCGAAGAGCGGCGCCTCTGCTACGTGGGCCTGACCCGCGCCATGCGCGAGTTGTACCTGACCCATGCGGAAAGCCGTCGCCTCTACGGTAATGAAAACCATAACCCGCCCAGTCGCTTCCTGCGCGAAATACCCGCCGAGTTTCTGGAAGAAATCCGCGCCCGGGCCGGCTTCAGCCGGCCGGTGGGCGGCGCGTCTCGGCCGATTCGCGAAACCGAGTCCAATGGCATCAACCTGGGCGCGCGGGTATTGCACCCGAAATTCGGCGAAGGCACCGTATTGCACTTCGAAGGCCAGGGCCCCAACGCCCGGCTGCAGATCAATTTTGACGGCGCCGGCACCAAGTGGCTGGTCAGCCAGTACGCACGGCTGGAAGTGATATAACGCCGGATACTTGACGCAGGACGTGAGAAGCGTCGTGCATCAGGCCTCAGGTGGAAAAAAATAACCCGAAAGCGGCAGAGCGCTGCCGCCCTTTATCGGAGGAGCTACCTTGGATCGTCGTAAATTTGTTTCCGCCCTGGGTCTTGGGCTGGGTGGCCTGGCTCTGGCTGGCTGCGAACAGAAAGACTGCCCGCCCGTGGAGGGTCAGGCTGCTGCCGGCGCGGAGCCGGAAAAGAAAAAGCCTGAACAGCAGACCTACGAATGGAAAATGGTGACCACCTGGCCGAAGAACTATCCCGGCCTGGGTGCTGGCGCCAACCGGTTTGCCAAGCGCGTGGAAGAAATGTCTGCCGGGCGTATCAAGATCAAGGTCTATGGCGCCAAGGAACTGGTGCCGGCCTTTGAAGTGTTCGATGCGGTGCGCCAGGGCAGCGCCGAGATGGGCCACGGGGCCGCCTACTACTGGAAAGGCAAGCATCCGGCCACGCCGTTCTTTACCGCCGTCCCCTTCGGGCTCACCGCCCAGGAAATGAATGGCTGGTTACACCATGGTGGTGGCCAGAAATTGTGGGACGATCTGTACGCCCAGTTCAATCTCAAGCCGTTTGCCTGTGGCAACACTGGCACCCAGATGGCGGGCTGGTTCAACAAGGAAATCAACAGCGTGGAGGACCTGAAAGGTCTGAAGATGCGTATGCCGGGCCTCGCCGGAGAGGTGCTGGGCAAGGTGGGTGCCACGCCGGTGCAGCTGCCCGGTGCCGAGGTGTTCACCTCCATGCAGACCGGCGCCATTGATGCGGCGGACTGGGTCGGCCCCTACAACGACCTGACCTTTGGCCTGCACCGGGTGGCCGAGTACTACTATTACCCGGGCTGGCAGGAGCCGGGCCCGACCCTGGAGCTGACCATCAACAAGACGGTATGGGACAGCCTGCCGGCGGACCTGCAGGCGATTATCCGTTACGCCGCCCAGTCGGAAAACCAGGACATGCTCGACGAGTACACCGCCCAGAACAACGCGGCGCTGCAGGAGCTGGTCAACAAGCACGGGGTGAAACTGCGCCGGCTGCCGGATGATGTTCTCAAGGCTCTCAAGGAGGCCAGCGACGAGGTGATCGAAGCGCTGGTGGCCGACAACAGCGAAGCACGCAAGGTGTACGAGTCCTACCGCACATTCCGCGACGAATCCGTGGAGTACATGGCGGTGGCTGAGCAGTCGTATATGAACGTGCGGAGTGAGTTAGCCAAAGGTTGAGCGGAGGCGCCTCAAGAGGCGTATCTACGAAGCCGCTGTAGGAGCACCTCTTGAGGTGCGAACCGCGCTTGCGCGGAAATCGCCCGTAGGGCGATCAGGGATCTCAGTGGCCGACAGACCTTTCCGGAAAGAATAGCGCCAACCTCAATCCTCAGGCCTCGCTACGCTCGGTTCGCACCTCAAGCGGTGCTCCTACAGAAAACCGAACCCCAACCGTAGGAGCGTCGCTGGCGGCGCGATAACCAAACGGCAGGCTTCGGTCAGTCCCTCGGCACCGCCCGGGTCCGCCCGGTGTCATCAATGGCCACGAAGGTGAAGTGCCCTTCGGTCACCTTGGACAGGGTGCCGGTGTCTTCGCGGATCCACACTTCCACCAGAATCTGCATGGAGCTGCGGCCCACATCCTGCAACTGGGTGTAGCAGCTGACCACGGCGCCCACCGGCACCGGGCGCAGGAAGGCCATGGAATCAATCGCTACGGTGGCCACCCTGCCACGGGCTTTCTTGCGGGCGGTGACAGCACCGGCGAGATCCATCTGCGATACCAGCCAGCCACCAAAGATATCGCCATTCCAGTTGGCGCTCTGCGGCATGGCGATGGTCTGAATAGCCAGGGTGCCGATGGGCTGGGGCATGTCGTCGGTGTTATCGGTCATGTTTGTTATCCGTAATATTTTGAGCCGGTTTAGATTGCAGTCTATACACTGCCGCGCCGCAGTTCATTTACCCGTAAAGTTGATCGGGGAGCCAGGTGGCCAGTTCCGGGAACAGCGCCAGTATACCCAGCATCAGTAGCTGGATAATGATAAAAGGTATCACGCCCTGGTAAATCTGCGTGGTTTTTACCTCTGGCGGCGCCACCCCGCGCAAGTAAAACAGGGCAAACCCGAAGGGTGGGGTCAGAAAACTGGTTTGCAAGTTCAGGGCGATCATTACCCCCAGCCAGATCGGGTCCAGACCCATGGCTAGCAGTACCGGGCCGACGATGGGCACGACGACAAAGGTAATCTCGATAAAGTCGAGGATAAAGCCGAGCAGGAAGATCAGCAGCATCACCAGCAGGGTGGCGCCGATCACCCCACCGGGCAGGCTTTCGAACAGGGCATGGACCGCCTCCTCGCCACCGAAACCGCGAAACACCAGGGAAAACAGGCTGGCGCCGATCAGGATCATGAACACCATGGCGGTGACCCGGCTGGTGGCGCGCACCACCTGGCCGAGAATCTGTCCGTTGAGGTGCCGGTTGCCGGCAGCCAGCAGCAGCGAACCGAAGGCGCCCACGCCGGCGGCTTCGGTGGGGGTGGCCTTGCCGGTGAGAATGGAGCCCAGCACCGCCGCAATCAGCAGCAGCGGCGGAATCAGGCCGCCCAGCAGGGGGCGCCAGCCGCGCGGCTCGCCATCATTGGACTGAAACGCGGGTGCCCACTCCGGTTTCAGCAGGCTGATGGCTACCACATACAAGAGATACAGGCCCACCAGAATCAGGCCGGGAATCAGCGCCCCGACAAACAGATCGCCCACGGACACCGTGTCCAGGGACCACAGCCCCTGCTTGAGCTGGGCTTCCTGATAGGCGTTGGCCAACACATCGCCAAGCAGCACCAGCGCAATGGAAGGGGGGATGATCTGCCCCAGGGTGCCGGTGGCACAGATCAGCCCGGTGGACAGCTGCGGCTGGTAGCCCTGACGCAGCATGGTGGGCAGCGACAGTAGCCCCATGGTCACCACGGTGGCGCCGACGATGCCGGTGCTGGCGGCCAGTAGCGCCCCTACCAGAATGATGGCCACGCCCATGCCGCCGGGCAGGCCGCCGAACAGCTGGCCCATACTGGCCAGCAGCTTTTCCGCCACCCGCGATTTCTCCAGCATCACCCCCATGAACACGAACAGTGGCACCGCCATCAGGGTGGTGTTGTCGATGATGCCGAACAGCCGGTTGGGCACAAAGGTGAGATCCGCCGGGCTGAACGTGCCGGTCACCATGCCGGCGGCGGCGAACAACAGGGCGGTGCCGCCCAGTACAAAGGCCACAGGGTAGCCGCTGAGCAGCACCAGGCAGACCACCACAAACATCAGCAGGGGAACCCATTCCATCACAGGCCCTCCCCGGGATGGTCCTGGGGCGCTGGCGGTGTCGCCCCCAGCAGGGTCAGGCTATGGCGCAACAGCTCCGCCAGGGCCTGCACGGTGAGCAGGGCGGGCAGGATCAGCAGCAGGGTTTTCAGCAAATAGACAAAAGGCAGGCCGCCATTGGCGGAGGTTTCCTGCTCGCGCCAGCTACTGATCACATAGTCCAGCGACAGCCAGAAAATGGCCGCGCAGACCGGTAACAGCAGGAACAGGGTGCCCAGCAGATTGACCCAGGCCCGGCCCCGGGGGCTTAAGCGCTGGTAGAGCACATCCACGCGCACATGCTCGTCCTCGGCCAGGGTATAGGCAATTCCCAGCATAAAGAGGCTGCCGTGCAGATAGGTGAGCGATTCCTGCAGGGCGATATTGCCGATGCCGAAGCCATAACGCAGCACCACCACCAGCACCGTGCCCAGTACCAGCAGCAGGGCCAGCCAGGCGCTGCTGCGGCCCACCAGGGTGGTAAAACCGGTCAGACGTTGCTGCCAGCGTAATAGTTGTTGTGTCATAAAAACCTGTGCCCCGGGAGACTGGCTCCGGTGCCATCTGTGATACGGATGCATCCCGCGAAAACCCGCATTATACGGGGGCTGCCGGCTAGAACCAGAGTATCGGGCGGGATTGCCGGTAAAACTGACAGATCACAGGGGCGCAATGATCCTGTAATGTTGCTGTCATAAATCCTCTCTAGCATGCGCTGTGCTGAAACATGAACTGGTTTGCAAAGATTGCAAGAACAAAACCGGGGTGGGGTCAAACCTGACAAGCGCCGGTGCCATGTAACTAGGAGGCTTAACCGTGAACTTCAAGATGAAAGCAACTCTGGCAGGTGCCGCCGCTGCACTGGCCATGGCCAGCGTACCGGGTACTGCCATGGCGCGTGACACTATCTCCATCGTGGGTTCCTCCACGGTATATCCGTTCGCCACCGTGGTGGCCGAGCGTTTCGGTCGTACCGGCAACGCCACCCCGAAAATCGAATCCACCGGTTCCGGCGGCGGCATGAAGCTGTTCTGCCAGGGCGTTGGTACCCAGCACCCGGACATCACCAATGCGTCACGTCGCATGAAGAAGTCCGAGTTCGAGCTGTGCCAGAGCAATGGCGTGAAAGACATCACCGAAGTGAAGGTCGGCTACGATGGCATCGTTATCGCCAACTCCGTGAAGGGCGAGCACATCGATCTGTCCCTGCGTGACATCTTCCTGGCCCTGGCCAAGGATGTACCGAACCCGGATGGCAGCGAAGAGCTGGTTGCCAACCCTTACAAGACCTGGAAAGACGTGAACCCGGCGCTGCCCAACACCGAAATCGAAGTACTCGGTCCGCCGCCGACTTCCGGTACCCGTGATGCCTTCAACGAGCTGGCCATCGAGGGTGGTTGCAAGACCTTCCCCTGGCTGAAGGCCATCAAGAGCGAAGACAAGTCCAAGTACAAGGCCATCTGCCGCAGCGTTCGTGAAGACGGTGTTTATGTGGAAGCCGGTGAAAACGACAACCTGATCGTGCAGAAACTGGAAAAGAACCCGGCCGCCTACGGTGTGTTCGGTTACTCCTTCCTGGATCAGAACCGCGGTGTGGTACAGGCTGCCAACGTGGATGGTGTTGAGCCGACCTTCGAAGCCATCGGCTCCGGCGACTACCCGGTATCCCGCTCCCTGTTCTTCTACGTGAAGAAAGCCCACGTGGGTGTGGTACCCGGTATCGAAGGCTACGTGAAAGAGTTCACCAGCGAGAAAGCCTGGGGCGACCAGGGTTACCTGGGCGAGAAAGGCCTGATCCCGCTGGGTGATGACCTGCGCAAGAGCATGGCCAAGCAGGCCCGCAGCCTGAAGTCCATGACTGGCGAAGAGTTGTAAGGGAATAACAAAAAGCATGGATGCTTTCGGCCCGGTGGTGTTTGCCACCGGGCTTTTTCGCCCCTGAAAAACCTGTATTTGTTCCACCAAGATCATTGCGGTGATTTTGTTTGAGCAAATCCGATCGGAGTACTACATGCAAACCGGAAACCTGCTGTTACTGCTGGTGGTGATGGTGGCTGGCGCCTACTTTGTGGGGCTTCGCCGCTCCTACGCGCTGGCCCGTCCCCTGGGGGGGATTCGCCACCTGCACTCGCTGCCGTTTTACTTTGCCATGCGTTCGGCCATGTGGTGTGCCATTCCTGCTCTGGTGGTGCTGGGCCTGTGGCTGGCGTTTGACGACAGCATTATCCGCCAGCAGGTGCTTGCCGGCTTGCCGGCGGAGCTGCAGCCGACGGATGCGTCCAGCTATAACCTGACGCTCAGCAAGATCCAGAACGTGGCCAGCGGTGCGCTGCCTGCTAATTTCGTCGAAGCGCCCATTGCTGCCGCGGCAGAGAACCTGCAGGCCCTGCGCCAGACCAGCGCCATGGCCCTGACCGTGGTGATTATCGTGCTGTGCATGTTCGGCGGCGCCTGGGCCTGGCTGAAAGTGTCACCGCAGTTGCGCGCTCGCCAGCAGGTGGAGCGGGTACTGCAGACCCTCTTCATGCTGTGTGCCACGGTGGCGATCCTGACCACCGTGGGCATTGTGCTGTCGGTCCTGTTCGAATCCATCCGCTTCTTCGGCAAGGTGCCGGTCACCGATTTCCTGTTCGGGTTGCAGTGGAGCCCACAGACTGCCCTGCGCGCCGATCAGGTAGCGTCCGGCGGTGCCTTCGGTGCCGTGCCATTGTTCATGGGCACCATGCTGATTTCCGCCATTGCCTTGCTGGTGGCGGTGCCGGTGGGACTGATGTCCGCCATCTACCTGGCGGAATACGCCAGCAACCGGGTTCGTACCGTGGCCAAGCCGGCACTGGAAGTGCTGGCCGGGGTGCCCACTGTGGTGTACGGCTTCTTTGCCGCCCTGACGGTGGCGCCTTTCATTCGTGGCATGGGCGAATCCATCGGCCTGGATGTGGCGTCGGAATCGGCTCTGGCTGCTGGTCTGGTGATGGGCATCATGATTATCCCCTTCGTGTCTTCCCTGGCGGACGATGTGATTACTGCCGTGCCCCAGGCCATGCGTGATGGTTCTCTCGGGCTGGGCGCCACCAAGAGCGAGACCATCAAGAAGGTGATTTTCCCGGCGGCCCTGCCGGGCATCATGGGCGGCATCCTGCTGGCCGCCTCCCGGGCCATTGGCGAAACCATGATCGTGGTGATGGCCGCTGGCCTGGCGGCCAATCTGACCGCCAATCCGCTGGAAGCGGTGACCACCATCACCGTACAGATTGTGACTTTGCTGACCGGCGACCAGGAATTCGACAGCGCCAAGACCCTGGCGGCCTTCGCCCTGGGCCTGATGTTGTTCATCACCACCCTGGTCATGAATATCTTCGCGCTGCATATCGTGAAGAAATACCGCGAGCAGTACGACTAGGAGCCGGAGAGAGACCATGAGCGAAACCACGGAAAAAGTTCGCAAGACGCTGGCCCGGCGCTACCGGGCCGAGAAGCGCTTCAAGGCATTTGGCATCGGGTCCATCGGCATTGGCTTGATGGCCCTGGTGCTGCTGTTCACCGACATTATTGGCAAGGGTCACAGCGCGTTCTTCGAGTATGAAGTCCAGCTGCCGATCACCTTTGACGCCGAGGTGCTGGATGTCAGCGACCCCCGCGACGAGGATGAACTGAACTACGGTAATTATCAGGGGGTGATCCGCGACGCCCTGGCAGAGCGCTTCCCCACCGTGGAAGGACGCCAGGATACCCGGGCGTTGAACCAGCTGGTGAGCACCGGCGCCGGTTATGCCCTGCGCGATATGTTGCGCGAAGATCCTTCCCTGCTGGGCGAGACCCGCACCCTGTGGTTGCTGGCCGATGACGACGTGGACCTGTTCCTCAAGGCCAGTGAAAAGCAACGCGAAGACAGCCGCCTGAATACCAAGCAGCAGCAGTGGGTCGCCGAGCTGGAAGCCTCCGGGGAAACCCGGATGGTATTCAACCAGTCCCTGTTCAGCTACGGCGATTCCCGTGAGCCGGAACAGGCCGGTATTCTCGGCGCCATTCTCGGGTCGCTGTTCACCATGATTGTGACCCTGGTGTTGAGTTTCCCGGTGGGTGTGGCCGCGGCGATCTACCTGGAAGAATTTGCCCCGAAGAACAAGTTCACCGATTTCATTGAAGTGAACATCAACAACCTGGCGGCGGTACCGTCGATCATCTTCGGCCTGCTGGGTCTGGCGGTGATCATCGGCCTGTTCGGCCTGCCCCGCTCGGTGCCACTGGTGGGCGGTATCGTACTGACGTTGATGACGCTGCCGACCATCATCATTTCCAGCCGCGCCGCCATCAAGGCGGTACCGCCCAGCATTCGCCAGGCGGCCATGGGGCTGGGGGCGTCGAAGATGCAGGTGGTATTGCACCATGTGCTGCCGCTGGCGCTGCCGGGCATGCTCACCGGTGCCATCATCGGTATGGCCCAGGCCCTGGGTGAAACCGCACCGCTGCTGATGATCGGCATGGTGGCCTTTATCGTCGATCTGCCCGCCGGCCCGCTGGATGCTGCCACGGTACTGCCGGTACAGATCTACCTGTGGGCAGACAGCCCGGAGCAATCTTTCGAAGCGTTGGCGTCCGCCGCGATCATGGTGCTGCTGGCCTTCCTGATCACCATGAACACCCTGGCGGTGGTACTGCGCAAGCGTCTTGAGCGGCGCTGGTAACGGACCGGTAACGAGGATTTGAGTGATGGAAACCGCACAGCAACTGGACAAACCGTCTCTGGGCAACAATGATGCGGCCAAAGACAAGGCCATTAACGAGCGTGACGCAATGACACAAGACACTCCCTATCCCGATCAGACCGTGGGTCAGCCCTTTGTGGACAACCCGAAAATGCGCCTGCGTGATGTGGAGGTGTTCTACGCCGATAATCAGGCTATCCATGGCGTCAGCCTGGATATCGGCAAGAACGAAGTGGTCTCGCTGATTGGTCCGTCCGGTTGCGGCAAGTCCACCTTCCTGCGCTGCCTGAACCGCATGAACGACACTATCGACATCTGTAAGGTGAAGGGCAGCCTGCATCTGGAAAATCAGGATCTCTACGATCCGAAACTGGATGTGGTGGAGCTGCGCGCCCGGGTCGGCATGGTGTTCCAGAAGCCCAACCCCTTCCCCAAGTCCATCTACGATAACGTGGCCTATGGCCCGCGTATCCACGGCCTGGCCAACAAGAAGTACGACCTGGACGAGATCGTGGAAAACAGCCTGCGCAAGGCGGGTCTGTGGGACGAAGTGAAGGATCGTTTGCATTCCTCGGGCACTGGCTTGTCTGGTGGTCAGCAGCAGCGTCTGTGTATTGCCCGCACCATCGCGGTGAGCCCGGAAGTGGTGCTGATGGATGAGCCCTGCTCCGCGCTGGACCCCATCGCCACTGCCAAGATCGAAGAGCTGATCAGCGAACTGAGCGAGTCCTATACCATCGCCATCGTTACCCACTCCATGCAGCAGGCCGCGCGGGTGTCACACCGCACCGCCTACTTCCACCTGGGTCGTCTGGTGGAAATGAATGACACCGAGACCGTGTTCACCAAACCGGAACACGATCTGACGGAAGCCTATATCACCGGGCGCTTCGGCTAAGCGCCGCTCGGAGGAAAACAGATCATGGATCGCATGCATTTTGGTGAGCACAGCTCAACCCAGTTCAATGAGGCGCTGGAATCCATCCGCAACAATCTGATGGAGATGGGTGGCCTGGTGGAAAAGCAGGTAGTGGATGCCTTGCAGGCGTTGCTGCATGCGGATTCCGACCTGGCCCAGAAGGTGCTGGAAACGGAAGACAAGGTCGACAAGCTGGAAATGCTGATCGACGAGGAATGCACCCGGGTATTGGCCCTGCGCCAGCCTGCGGCCTCCGACCTGCGTCTGATCATTGCCGTCACCAAGGCCGTCTCCGACCTGGAACGGATCGGCGACGAATCGGCCAAGATTGCCCGCATGGGCCAGCAGCTTGCGGAAGAGGGCGAGTCCCCCCGTGGCTACGTGGAAGTGCGGCACATTGGCAACCACGTGCGCAACATGCTGCGCGATACCCTGGACGCGTTCGCCCGTTTCGATGCCAAGAAAGCCCTGGCCGTCGCCGCTGAAGACAACGAAGTGGACATGGAATACCGCAGCGCCATGCGTTCGCTGGTGACCTTCATGATGGAAGATCCGCGCTCTATTACCCGGATCCTCAACATCATCTGGTCCCTGCGTGCTTTGGAGCGTATCGGTGACCACGCCCGCAACATCGGCGAGCAGGTCATCTACCTGGTGGAAGGCAAGGACGTACGCCACATCACCGTGGACGAGATCGAAGCCAAGCTGAAGAAATAAAGGCAGCTACAAGCTACGAGCAAAACCTGCTACGAAGCCGCTGTAGGAGCGTCGCTTGAGACGCGAACCGAGCCTTCGCGAGGAATGAGCTTCAATCTAGCCATAACCTTTATATGGATATGGATAGGCCTGTGGAGCTCTACAGTCCTGATCGTCCTGCGGGCGATTTCCTCGCTGCTCGAGGTTCGCGTCTCAAGCGACGCTCCTACGGCCCTTTCAAAGGCTGCGCCTTACCTTCAGGCACGGCCTTTGCCTTTCCAGCATCGTCACAAAACCTTCCCGCGTTGAAACTTGTATCTTGCAACGTGCCTCTTTAATATCCGTATTTCCGAATATACGAATACAGGGCGACCCATGCTCACTCCCACCCAGCTCTGCAAATGCCTCGGCGATGACCTTCGCCTGAGTCTGGTCTGCCTGTTGCACGGTCAGGGCGAGGTCTGTGTGTGCGACCTGGTGGATGCGGTCAGTGCGCCGCAGTCCACGGTATCTCGCCACCTGGCTCAGCTGCGCCAGTGTGAGCTGGTGGTGGCACGACGGCAGGGTACCTGGATGCATTACCGCATTAACCCGGAACTGCCTGCCTGGGCCCAACAGACGTTGGCGAGTCTGGTATCACCGGCTTGCGAGGCCCTGTCTCTGAACCTTCCTGTCCCTGCCTGCTGCGAGAACTGACATGCAACTGCAACCCATGACGATTCTGGTGCTGTGCACCGGCAACTCCTGTCGTTCCATTATTGGCGAAGCATTGATCAATGCCCTGGGCAAAGGCCGTTTCCGGGGCCTCAGTGCCGGTAGCCATCCTACCGGCCAGGTGAACCCGGGAGCGCTGGCAGTGCTGGCCCGCCATGGCATTACCCCGGACAACCCCGGTTCCAAATCCATGGATGATCTGGCCGGTGAAGATATCGATCTGATTATTACCGTCTGCGACAGCGCCGCCGGGGAAGCCTGCCCAGTGTGGCTGGGGGATGTGCCCAAACTGCATTGGGGCCTGCCGGACCCGGCTCATGTGGAAGGCACGGAAGAGGAGATTGCTGCGGCCTTTGAGGCTACCTACCAGCAACTGGAAAGTCGTCTGCAGGCACTGTTCGACGTTTCGCTGGATGACCTCAACGGCAAAGGCCTGGTGGCCTGCGGTGAGCAGATCCATCGGGACATGGAGGATCACTGATGCCGTTTTTCGAACGTTACCTGAGCGTCTGGGTGGGCCTGGCGATTATTGCCGGGGTCGCCCTGGGTTTGGCAGTACCGCCTCTGTTTCAGGCGGTGGCAGCGTTTGAGTACGCCCACGTGAATCTGGCGGTGGCGGTGTTTATCTGGGTGATGGTCTACCCGATGATGATCCAGATTGATTTCACCGCGATCAAGAAAGTAGGACAGAACCCACGGGGGTTGCTGCTCACTCTGGCAATCAACTGGTTGATCAAGCCGTTCACCATGGCGGCGCTTGGCTGGCTGTTTTTCAAGGTATTGTTCGCCGGCTGGGTGGACCCACAGACCGCCACCGAGTACATCGCCGGCATGATCCTGCTGGGCGTGGCGCCCTGTACCGCCATGGTGTTCGTGTGGAGTCACCTGACCAAGGGCGATGCCAACTACACCCTGGTACAGGTGTCGGTGAACGACATCATCATGGTATTCGCCTTTGCCCCCATCGCGGCCCTGTTGCTGGGTGTCAGTGACATCACCGTTCCCTGGGATACGCTGTTGTTGTCCGTGGTGCTCTATGTGGTGCTGCCGCTGATTGCCGGTTTCCTCACCCGCCAGATGCTGGTGGCTAAAGGGGGCGAGGCGAAAGTGGAACGCTTCGTTGCTGCCCTCAAGCCGATCAGTGTGATGGGGCTGCTGGCCACGGTGGTGCTGCTGTTCGGCTTCCAGGCGGAAACCATCCTCGCCAAACCCATGGCCATCGTGCTGATCGCTATCCCGCTGCTGATCCAGACCTACGGCATCTTCGTGATTGCTTACTGGGCGGCCCGTCGCCTGCGGCTGAAACACAACGTGGCCGGCCCCGCCTGCCTGATCGGCACCAGCAACTTCTTCGAGCTGGCGGTGGCCGTGGCCATCAGCCTGTTCGGCCTGCACTCCGGTGCGGCGCTGGCCACCGTAGTGGGGGTGCTGGTGGAAGTGCCGGTGATGCTGACGCTGGTAGCGATTGTGAATCGTACCTCGCACTGGTTTGAAGAAAATCCTGCGTAATCCTGTAGGAGCCCATGCTTGCATGGCGAAAGTCTGTCAGATTCACACCTGCTTTCAGGAAACAGAACCCTTCGCCATGCAAGCATGGGCTCCTACAAAAAATGAGAGCTTCGATGAAAGATCTACCCAACCTCGATAACGATTGCTTCCAGGTCCCCGCTACCGACAGCGTATTCCGGGATCAGCCGTCTACCCATAAACCGCGCATCCTGTTGTTGTACGGTTCCTTGCGCCAGCGGTCCTTCAGCCGTCTGGTGGTGGAGGAAGCGGCTCGTTTGCTGGAAGCCATGGGCGCGGAGCCGAAAGTGTTTCATGCCGATGGCCTGCCGCTGCCGGACAGTGAGGATGCCAGCCACCCCAAGGTGCAGGAACTGCGAGATCTGGTCACCTGGAGTGAGGGGATGGTGTGGTGTTCGCCGGAACGGCATGGCGCCATGACCGGCATCATGAAAGCTCAGATCGACTGGATTCCATTGTCGCTGGGCGCAGTGCGCCCCACCCAGGGCAAGACCCTGGCAGTGATGCAGGTGTGTGGTGGATCGCAGTCCTTTAATGCGGTGAATCAGCTACGGGTGCTGGGCCGCTGGATGCGCATGCTCACCATCCCCAACCAGTCATCGGTGCCGAAAGCGTTTCTGGAATTCGATGAAAACGATCGTATGAAAGCCTCCGGCTTCTACGACCGTATTGTCGATGTCCTGGAAGAGCTGGTGAAGTTCACCTACCTGACCCGCGACCGCAGTGACTATCTCACCGACCGCTATTCCGAGCGTAAGGAAAGCGCCGAAGAACTGATGAAACGGGTTAATCAGCGCAGCCTGTAAGGGGATGCCGGGCCCGGGACGTTCGCCTTGTGAGCAAAGCTCCCGTTGGAGCTTTGCTCGCAAAGCGAAAGATCAGCCGTTATCACGGCACAGGGGCAAGCCCTTCGCCTTGCAAGCAAGGCTCCAACGCTTGAATCAGTGCTCGGTCAGATCGCGCGGATCACAAACCCCTGGCGCGGCAAATGCACATGCACCCGACCCACGGCGTCCTCGTCCCGCGCCACGATCCAGCGTTCATCGGTGCTGGCCACCAGGGTGCCTTCCACCGGAATGCGACCGTAGTCGTTGGGGACCACGCTCACGGTCTTGCCGATCAGCGCCTGGTCCTGGGTGGAATCGGGCAGTGGGCGAGGGGTGGCAGCCCGGGCCTGCTCCAGGGCCTGGTCGGCGCTGATCTGGGTGCTGTTGCCTTGGCCATAGGCCTGCAGACGATCCAGCCAGGCATTCACTTTCGGGTAGCGTTTGAAGCGCGGTTGTTCCGCCAGGTCACGCTGGAACCACAGGCTGTGGTAGGCGGAAAAATCGCCGGCGTTTGGCGTGTCGCCAAACAGGAAAGGGTGTGATTCCAGTTTCCCCTCCAGATCGGTCAGATGGGCTTCCACCATGCGTTTCATCTGTTTTGGGCTGTTGGTTTTTACCTTGGCCTTGCTGCCCATGGCGATGCGGTCCCACAACAGGCGACCCAGATCCAGCAGCGACGACTCCTTGAGCACCTTGCGCAGCAGAGTCATGTTGCCTGCAGAGATGATGCAGGCGAGGAAGATGTCCAGGTCCACCCTGGCGACAAAATCCTGTACGTCGACACTGGCGTTGCTGGCTACCAGCTCCGGCTTGCCGGCCAGTGCGGCAATCTCCGCGCCGATAATGCGAGTGTCGCAGAACACATCGGCGCCGCTCTGTGCCACCGGAATTTTCCGGTAGCCGCCTGCCAGTGGCGCCAGCATCGGCCGTGGCGGCATTTCCCGCACGGTGACGGACTGCCAGTCCAGACCGGCATAGCCGAGCATGGCCCGCACCTTTTCGGAAAAGGGGGACAGGGCGTAGTGGTGCAGAATCAGGTCTGACATGGGGGCTCCGTGGTCAAAGAAATGGCGAGGGCACTAGTAACATGAAGGCATTGGGCGCAGCGTGAAGATTTAGTGATGGGGGCTGGCACCAAACCAGGTTGCCAGGCCCATCTCCATGGATTGCTCGGTGCTGCCGAACCAGATTTGTCCATCCTGAATCATGCATTGTAGTTGCATGGTGCGCTGCATGAGTGGCTCCAGGGTTGCTTCGCTGTCCGGATCCACATGAACGATGTGCAGGTTGCTGAAGCGGGTCACCTTGTTCTTCATGCTCTCCCACCATACCTGTGGAGCCCGGGCGCCATAGGTATAAAGCGTCACGTGTCGGGCCAGGCCGCACGCCTTGCGCAGGCGTTTTTCGTCTGGCATGCCCAGTTCAATCCAGTGTTCCAGAGTGTCGTCCGGATTGCGTTGCCACAGATCCGGCTCGTCGGTGCTGGAAAGGCCACGGGTAAAGGTGAGAGCTTCGTGCGCATTCAACGCAAAGGCCAGCAGTCGCAGCATCATCCGTGATGGGGTTTCCGACGGGTGCAACGCCACGGTCAGGTTGTGGGTGGCGTAGTAGTCCCGGTCCATGTCGGACACAGTCAGTTCGGCTTTGTAGATGGTGGCGGTGAGGGCCATGGGCAGGACTCGCAAACAGGCGGCACGCAACACGCATGCACGCAAAAAGAGGCCAGATTGTATCAGGCTTTATGCGTGTCGCGTGGGGCCTGTTTTACACCAAGGCCCACACCCCGAAGCCTACAAATAGCACGGCACTGATGCGATGGGCCCAGATTTCAAAGCGTTGGCCGCCAAACTGATGTGCCAACCAGATGACCGGCAGGTTGGCGGCGATCATGCCCAGGGTGGAGCCACCCAGCACCGGCCAGAACTGATCCTTGAATTGAACCGCCAGGGCAATGGTGGCGAACTGGGTCTTGTCGCCGATTTCGGCAATGAAGAACAGCACCAGGGCGGTCAGGAAGGGGCCGAAGCGGGGGTTCTCATCCACTTTCTCATCGCCGTCGGGGATCAGCATCCACAGGCCCAGGCCGATAAAGCTGATACCGAGAATCCAGCGCAGCCAGTCTCCGGGAATGGCGCCGGCCAACCAGTCACCAAACCACACCGAGGCGCCATGGTTGAGCAGGGTAGCCACCACCACGCCAGCCAGAATCGGCCAGGGTTTACGGAATTTGAGGATCAGGGCCAGGGACAGTAGTTGGGTCTTGTCGCCGATTTCGCCAAGGGCAACCAGCAGAAAAGAGCTGAACAGGGCTTCCATGAACGTTTCCAGAGGGGCGGGATTGCGACACAGAGACACCACCGGTCAATCCCGCCCCAGCGGAATACCAGCGATGTCTCAGGTCTCGTCAATCCGGAAGGACGCGGACGCGGCCACCATGCGCATGCGGCGCAACTATGTTGATGACCGCCAAGGGGTGAAAACCGAGCGACTACTCCCCCAAGACGGGCAAACCTTAGCGGCATTATTGCGTGCGGGCAAGTACAATGGGGCCAATGTTAATGACACACATTGTAGGAGCTATGCTTGCATGGCGAACCTGCTTGCGGTGATCGCCTTCGGCGGTTCGCCATGCAAGCATGGCTCCTACAGTAAGAGGGTACTTCATGAGCGACGCAGAACGGCTGGTCGATATTGAAACCAAGCTGGCCTACCAGGAAGACCTGGTCCAGCATCTGAACAAGGTGGTCAGTGACCAGCAGGGCAAGATCGACGAGCTGGAAAAGGTGTGCCGCAAACTGGTGGACCGGGTATTGGATTTGTCCGAGGAAATGGCTGCGTCACGCATTGAAGATGCACCGCCGCCGCATTATTGAGTTGCAAGTTTCAAGTGACAAGTTGCAACGCGATAAAGGGTTTTTCTAAGGTAAAAGCAAAGAGGCCGCGCCCAACCTTTGGGCGCGGCCTCGTCAGTTCAAGTTCGCAATAATATTGTCCGCGTTGCAACTTGATACTTGAAACTTGCCGCTCTTCAGGCAGGAACCGGCTCGCCCTGGGCGGTTTCGCCGTTGCGCTCGGAGACCTGGCCGTTCAGGGTGAACAGATCATAGATTACCCCAAAACCCAGCAGGCCCAGCGTCAGCAGGTAAAGTACCCCGGTGCCGATCTTGCCCATGTAGAAGCGGTGGGCGCCGAAGATACCCAGAAACAGCATCAGCACCCAGGCCACGCTGTAATCGGTCTCGCCGGACTTGAACTGGTTATTGGCGTCCCGGTTCATGCCAGGAATCAGGAAGGCATCCACGATCCAGCCGATGAAGAAGATCCCGGCGGTAAGCATCCACAGCAGGCCGGTGAGCTGGCGACCATAGTAGAAACGGTGGTAACCGAAGATACCGCCAAAAAACCACAGCAGATAGCCGATGGGTGTCAGGTGTGTTTCTTTTTGTTGTTGCATGGGTTCCCCCCTCCATTGGTAAAGTAAAAATCGTCCCTGTTATCGCGGGCAAGGCCCGTCAGTCCCTGACGAGCTCACCCGCGCAACTATTAACTATTCACTGTTAATTATTAACTGCCTTTACTCAGTGTCCTCGATACTCAATCCCCGCGTGGCGATGTCCAGGCTGGAGGAATCAGTCTCGTTACCCAGCTTGATCATCAGACGCAGGTCATTGGGTGAGTCCGCGTGCAGCATGGCGTCTTCGTAGGTGATTTCACCAACGGAGTAGAGGTCGTAGAGGGCCTGGTCGAAAGTCTGCATGCCCTGTTCCCGGGACTTGCTCATCAGCTGCTTGAGCATGTGCACTTCGCCCTTGCGGATGTGGTCCTGAACCAGCGGCGTGCCCAGCAGTACCTCGATGGCGGCGCGGCGGCCCTTGCCGTCCGGGGTGGGGATCAGCTGCTGGGCGACGACGCCCTTCAGGTTCAGGGACAGGTCCATCCACAGCTGGCCGTGGCGGTCCGCCGGAAAGAAATGGATGATCCGGTCCAGCGCCTGGTTGGCGTTGTTGGCGTGCAGGGTAGCCAGGCAGAGGTGACCGGTTTCGGCGAAGGCAATGGCCTTGTCCATGGTTTCCGGGGTACGGATCTCGCCGATCAGGATCACGTCCGGCGCTTGACGCAGGGTGTTCTTCAGCGCTACATCAAAGGACTCGGTATCAATGCCCACTTCACGCTGGGTAACGATACAACCCTGATGCTGATGGATGAATTCGATGGGGTCCTCAATGGTGATGATGTGGCCCTTCGAGTTCTTGTTGCGATAGCCGATCATGGAGGCCAGCGAGGTGGATTTACCGGTACCGGTGGCGCCCACGAAGATCACCAGGCCGCGCTTGGTCATGGCCAGTTCCTTGATCACTGGCGGCAGACGCAGGTCGTCCACATTGGGGATCTTGGTTTCGATACGACGCAGCACCATGGCCACCAGGTTGCGCTGGTAGAAAGCGGATACCCGGAACCGGCCGATGCCCCGGGCGGAGATGGCGAAGTTGCACTCGTGGTGTGCCACGAATTCCTTGCGCTGCTGTTCGGTCATTACGCCGAACACGATGTCCCGGGTCATGTCCGGGGTCAGCGCGCTCTTGGTCACAGGCAGGATCTTGCCGTTCACCTTCATGCTGGGCGGCACACCGGCAGTAATGAACAGGTCGGAGCCGCCTTTCTGTACCATCAGTTTGAGGAGCTCTTCGAATTCCATCTGTTCTTCTCCTCGTTAGATTGAGTCCGGGCTCTTGGCTTTTTCGCGGGCCACATCGCGGGCCACGAGGCCTTTATTGACCAGACCCTGCAGGCACTGATCCAGGGTCTGCATGCCCAGCGCACCGCCGGTCTGGATGGCCGAGTACATCTGCGCCACCTTGTCTTCGCGGATCAGGTTACGGATCGCCGGTGTGCCCATCATGATTTCGTGGGCGGCCACCCGGCCGCCGCCGTTTTTCTTCAGCAGGGTCTGGGATACCACCGCCTGCAGGGATTCCGACAGCATGGAGCGGATCATGGATTTTTCTTCGGCGGGGAATACATCCACCACCCGGTCAATGGTCTTGGCAGCGGAGGTGGTGTGCAGGGTGCCGAATACCAGGTGACCGGTTTCCGCGGCGGTCAGCGCCAGGCGGATGGTTTCCAGATCCCGCAGCTCGCCCACCAGAATGATATCCGGGTCTTCCCGCAGTGCGGATCGCAGGGCTTCGGAAAAGCCGAGGGTATCGCGGTGGACTTCCCGCTGGTTGACCAGGCATTTTTTCGATTCGTGCACGAATTCGATGGGATCCTCAATGGTGAGGATGTGCTCGTAGCGTGAATCGTTGATGTAGTCGACCATGGCCGCAAGGGTGGTGGACTTACCGGAACCGGTGGGCCCGGTAACCAGCACAATGCCCCGGGGCATGTCGGAGATTTTCTGGAATACCTTGCCCATGCCCAGGTCTTCCATGGTAAGCACTTTCGAGGGAATGGTCCGGAATACGGCGCCGGCACCCCGGTTGTGGTTGAAAGCGTTGACCCGGAAGCGGGCCACGCCGGGCACCTCGAAGGAAAAGTCGGTTTCGAAGAATTCCTCGAAATCCTTGCGCTGCTTGTCGTTCATGATGTCGTAGATCAGCGCGTGGACTTCCTTGTGCTCCATGGCCGGCAGATTGATGCGGCGCACGTCGCCGTCCACACGAATCATCGGTGGCAGACCGGCGGACAGGTGAAGGTCGGAAGCGCCGTTTTTGGCGCTGAAAGCGAGCAGCTCGGTAATATCCATGGGTTTCTACTTGCGTTGTCTGGTATTGAAAGGGAGCCCGAAGCCCCCTTTTGTTATTATGGCGAGCGCCGGAAATTGGCTTTCTCAGAAATTCGTCGCATGCCTAAAGTAACCCGACCTCTTGAGCCGTTCAATAATGACAGACTCCAAAAGCCCACTGATAGAAATCAATGCGCAAATTAGTGCAATTTGTGAGCAATCCGGCCGTGATTCCGACAGTTTGCAGCTTCTGGCGGTCAGTAAGACCCGCACAGCGGACGAGTTGGCCCGCCTGGCTGACCAGGGGCAGCGGCATTTCGGCGAGAACTACCTGCAGGAAGCCCTGGACAAGATAGCGGCACTGCAAGGCCGCGACCTGGTGTGGCACTTCATCGGGCCCATCCAGTCCAACAAGACCCGCGATATCGCTGCTCACTTTGACTGGGTGCACTCGGTGGACCGGCTGAAAGTGGCTCGCCGCCTCAGTGAGCAGCGCCCGGCAGAGCTGCCTCCGCTGAATGTCTGTATTCAGGTGAATGTGGACGACGAAGACAGCAAGAGCGGTATTGCGCTGGAGGCGGTGCCTGCCCTGGCCGCCGAGATCGCCACTCTGCCCAACCTGCGTCTGCGTGGCCTGATGGCCATTCCCCGGGCGGACAGCGGGGACAACAGCCGGGGTGCTTTCCGACAGCTCGCCATGACACTGTCACAATTGCGCAATACAATGCCGTCCCTCGATACGCTCTCCATGGGCATGAGCGCGGATTACGGCGTGGCCATCGAAGAAGGCGCCACCATGGTTCGTGTGGGCACCGCCCTGTTTGGTCCGCGCACCGCCTGACGACAACAGAGCCGCGTCGTCAGCGCCTCGGGGCATCGTACGCGTTACAACACAAGACAAGGATTGCGCAGTTATGGCACAGCAAAGCATCGGATTTATCGGCGCCGGCAACATGGCCACCAGCCTGGCCGGCGGCATGGTGGCGAAAGGAATTCGCCCCGCCCGCATCTGGATGAGCGACCCCTCCCGGGATCGTCTGGAAGAGGTGTCCCAGCTGCACCGTGTGCACGTGAGCACCGAGAACCGTGACGTGGCCGGCCGGGTGGATGTGCTGGTGTTAGCGGTGAAACCACAAATGATGCAGGCCGTGTGTGAAGATCTGCGTGACCTGATTGCCGATCGCCAGCCGCTGGTGATCTCCATCGCCGCCGGTGTCACCATGGCCAACCTGCGAAGCTGGCTGGGCGAGACCCCGATTGTGCGTTGCATGCCCAACACGCCGTCGCTGGTTCAGGCCGGTGCCACCGGTCTGTATGCCGCCGAGGGCGTGAGCGATGAGCAGAAAGCCATGGCCAAGGAGATCCTCGGCTCCGTGGGGCTGACCTTCTGGTTTGCCGAGGAAAAGGAACTGGATGCGGTCACCGCCGTCTCCGGCTCCGGCCCGGCCTACTTCTTCCTGTTGATGGAATCCCTGATCGAAGCCGCCAAGTCGCAAGGGCTGGACCCGGCCACTGCCCGCCAGATGGTGCTGCAGACGGCCTGGGGCGCGGCGCAACTGGCCATCGCCAGCGAAGCGGGCCCGGATGTGCTGCGCCAGCAGGTCACCAGCCCCGGCGGCACCACCGCTGCCGCGCTGAACGTGTTCGAGGAAGCGGGCTTCCGCGAACAGGTCCAGGCCGCCGTTGCTGCGGCCCGGGAGCGGTCGGAAGAGCTGGCGGGGTAAAGCGTTTTTGTAGGAGCTCCTCTTGAGGGGCGAACCACGCGTCATCGTGGAAATCGCCCGCAGGGCGATCAGGAATATCAGCGCTTGGCGGGTTCCATTGCGAGCCCGCTAAGCTATGCGGCCTAGCTACGTTCGGTTCGCCCCTCAAGAGGAGCTCCTACAGTGCTTCGAAACAGCCCGAGGCAGCATGATCCAGGTTATCGCGCCGCCAGCGACGCTCCTACAAGCAACTGCCCCTTTGAAATTTCCGCCCCTTGCCCCAAACTCTTAGCCTGTTGCGAACCACGGAGTAATCCATGAACCCCCAGGGCGCCCTGTTTTTCCTGCTGGACTTTGTTTTCAGCGCCTACATCTTCATCGTACTGACCCGCTTTGTGCTGCAGCTGGCCCGGGCGGATTTCTATAATCCCATCTCCCAGTTCGTGCTCAAGGCCACCAACCCGCTGCTCAAGCCCCTGCGTCGGATTATTCCCGGCTACGGTGGGCTGGATATTGCCGCGCTGGTACTGGTGGTGGCGTTGATCATCCTCAAGACGGTGATCCTGCTGAGCATCCAGGTGGGAGGCTTCCCCAGCGGTATCGGTGCCGCCCTGGTGCTTCATGCCCTGCGCGAACTGGCCAGCCTGATTCTCAATTATGTGTTCTGGACAGTGCTGATCCGCGTGCTTCTCAGTTGGGTGGCCCCGGACCCCTACAGTCCGGTGGTGCGGGTGATCGTGCAGATCACCGAGCCGATCATGGCGCCGGTACGCAAGTTGCTTCCGCCTATGGGTGGCTTCGACTTGAGCCCGCTGTTTGTACTGCTGGGCATCCAGTTGTTACAGATCCTGTTTCAACTGCATTGAGCACAAGGGCCCTGGAAGGCGCCGCATGGCGCCTTTTTATGTCTGCATAACAAATGTTGTGCAAGGTTTTTACTTGCGGCTCACAAGCGTATAAAAAGAACTTGTTTAGAGCCTGTACTCAGCCGCGTTGTCGCAGAAAATGGCAAGAATCCATGGGTACACGCCTTGTGCGGTGGTCATTTTGACGGTTTTCAGTACTGTCAGACGCCATTCTCAGCACAACCCTGAAGGGCCGGGACACCATTCTTTAAGGTAAAGAGCCCGCCCGCCCGCCCGCGATAACGATTGTTTATGTAGAATGACTACACCGCACAATCGTAATCACGACCTGACGGAAAAATTGCCTCCAGCGCGACTGCGTATAGGCTCTAAACAGGTTCTAACGTTTGCGAAAATGTTGCCTGGAAAAGGATCGAGGATCATGGAAGAGGGGGCGGACCCGCGTCTGGTGGGCCTGAAGGAACTGCATCGGTTGTCATTACTGGATGGTGCGGACAGCCGCGAGCTGTATCGACAATATCTGGAAGTGGGTTGCCGCTTGCTGGGGCTGTCTGTCGGCATCATCAGTCGCGTGCAGGGCCAGGACTACGAGGTGCTGGCGGTGCAGTCGGACAATGACGTCATCCGTACCGGTGACCATTTCGCCCTGGGCGATACCTATTGTTCCGAGGTGTTGGACAAGCAGGGCTCGGTGGCGCTTTTCGATGTGGGCGCTCTGGAATCCATGCGCTCACACCCCAGCTATACCGGCTTGAAGCTGCAGGCTTATATCGCCACACCCATCCGGGTGCAAGGCGACGTGGTAGGCACGTTGAACTTCAGCGATACCCGGCCCCGTCCGGAGCCCTTCAGCATGGAGGAAATGGAATTCCTGGAGCTGATGGCCCTGTCTCTGGGCAATGGCCTGGAGCGCTCCTGGCTGGAAACCCAGCGTGTGCGGGCGGTGGAAGACATGGAAACCAGTGTGGCGCTGTTCGAAGGGGCGTTCCGCCACGCCGCCATCGGCATGGCCATCGTTGCCCCCAACGGGCGCTGGTTGCGGGTCAACGAAGCGGTAAGCCAAATTGTCGGCTACAGCGACAGCGAGCTGCGCGAGATTGATTTCCAGGCCATCACCCATCCGGATGACCTGGAAACGGATCTGGAGCACGTGGACAGCCTGTTACGTGGCGAAGCCACCACCTACCGGATGAAAAAACGTTATACCCACAAGGATGGCCGCGAAGTGTGGGTATTGCTGGCGGTGTCGCTGGTGCGCAACAGTGATGGCAGTCCGCGCTATTTCCTCTCCCAGCTCGAAGACATCACCGCCCAGGTGAACGGCGAACTTGCCTTGCGCGAGCAGCGCGATGAACTGGAACAGCTCAACCGCGAGCTGGCCGGTCTGGCCCGCCAGGATGCGCTCACCGGCCTGAGTAACCGCCCGGTGATCCTGGAGCAGCTGCGTCAGAACCTGAAGCTGGGCCTGCGAACCCGTGAGCCCCTCTCGCTGGTGCTGGTGGAAGTGGGCAATCTCGACCAGTTGAACCAGGAGCATGGCCATGCTGCCGGTGATGATGCCCTGATGGCAGTGTCTGAGGCGCTGGGCAAGCTGGGTGGAAATCATGCCTGCCTGGGTCGCTTCACCGGTAAACAGTTCCTGATGCTACTGCCGGAAGCAGGCCTCAATCAGGCGGAGAGTGTGGCAGAGGATTGTCGCCAGACGGTGTTGTCTTTGCCCGAGGTGCCGGTACCCCTGACGGTGAGTCTTGGTGTGGCTACCCTGATGCCCTGTGACGCGGATCAGGAAGACTACGGCTCTACGGACACTGCCCTGCAGGCGGTGGAGACCGCCCTTGCCGCCGCCCGTGAGGCGGGCAGGAACTGTTTCCGGACGGTGACGTTGTAGGGCGAAGATCAGCTACTAGCTGCGAGTTGCGAAGAGCAAACCGGTTTTGCCTTTCGCTTCTCGTAACTCGCGAAACCACCTGCGTGAAGTCTCAGCCCTTGATGGCGGGGCCATCCCTTTCCGATCCCCCTTTCTGTTTTTTTGCCTGATCTGTTCCTGCCGTTCGCCGGGATACGCCCTGTATCATATTGTAAGTTCCAAAAAGGAACCTACAATGACGGGCATCCCCTACCTAAGGCAAACAGGACATTCCCATGAACATTGCGACTCTGACCGGCCTGGAAATCATGCAGGCCTTCGCCGCCGGCAAACTGCCGCGCCCACCCATCTCCGAGACCATGCCCATGGAACCGGATCGGGTGGAAGAGGGCCGGGTGGTTTTCCTCGCTACCGCGGATGAACGCCACACCAATCCCCTGGGGGGCGTGCACGGCGGCTTTGCTGCCACGGTGCTGGACTCGGTCACTGGCTGTGCCACCCACACCGTGCTGGCCGCTGGCGAGAGTTACGGCACCACCGATCTGAACATCAAGATGTGTCGGCCGCTGCCGTTCAACAAGACCCTGCGCGCGGAAGGGCGGGTGATCAACGTGGGCCGCAGCCTGGTGATCAGCGAAGGGCGCATCGAAGACGAAGACGGCAGACTCTATGCCCACGCTACCGCCACCTGCATGGTGATCCGCCAGCGCTGAGTGCCCGCCCCCGGGTTGTCTCTGCGCCTCGGCGGTGTAGCCTGAAGGCAGGGTCCGGCGACCCTGCCGGGCTTGTACCGGAAGGAGGTGCTATGGAGACACAGTGGTTTGATCAGGGCTGGGGCCGTCTGGAGGACGATGGTCGGCTGGCCAGGGAAATGGAGCTGCGCAGCCGCCTGCTGATGAACCTGCAACAGGGCATCACTGACAAGGGCTGGAACCAGGATCATGCTTGCCGCTGGCTGGATTTGTCTGCCGCCCGGGTGGACGCGCTGATGGCAGGCAAGATCGGCGCCTTCCGTCTGCGTGATCTGGTTAGCTTGATGGAGCAGGCTGACATCCATTGGCGCATATCAACGCAGGATCGTGCCCTGCTGGAAGACCTTATTGCGGAGCAGCAAGCCGGCTCCGGCGCCTGATTTTTCTGGTTGCAGGAGCCTGCAGGCAGGGTTGGAAATAAGGTCCAGGGTGGCTGGCAGGTCCCGGCACGCCTGGGTCTGTCACCACAGGCAGGGCGTCTTGCCCTGTTTTTCCTGGGAGGCCATCCAGTCGAGAATGCGTCCGCCCAGCGGGCGCTGGGTGGCTTCGGCGGCCAGTGCCACCGCCTCACGCAGGCCTTCAATATTGATGCCGGTATCCAGACCACAGCTTTCCAGCAGGTAGACCAGGTCTTCCGTGGCCATATTGCCGGTGGCACCCGGCGCGAAGGGGCAGCCACCCAGGCCGCCCACCGAGGCATCGAATTTTCTTACCCCCAGATCCGCGGCTTCCCAGGCCATGGCGGCGGCCAGCCCACGGGTGTCGTGCAGGTGCACATAGAACCGTTCTGCGCCGAAGTCGCGAATCAGCGGCGTCATGATGGCTTTCATCTGCTGCGGGTTGCCGGCGCCGATGGTGTCGGCAATGGCCACCTCGTTACTGCCGGCGGCGAACATGCGCTCGGCCAGCTGCTGAGGCAGGCTCACCGGCACCGGGCCGTCGTAGGGGCAGGCGAAGGCGCCGGAGATATAGGTGCGGGTGGCAATACCGTCTTCCCTAGCCGCCGCAATAATGGTCTCGCAGCTCTGTGCCGCCTGCTCCAGGCTCATGCGCAGGTTGCGTTCGTTGAAGGAATCCGTGGTGGACAGCACCAGCGCCACCGTCGGGTAGCCTGCTTCTTTGGCAAGCTGATAGCCCTTCAGGTTGGGGATCAGGGCGGTGTAATGCAGATGGTCACCCTGTGGCAGCAGAGGGGTCAGCGCGGCGGCGTCAGCCATCTGCGGAATCGCCTTGGGGCTGACAAAGCTCACCGGTTCCAGATAGCGCATACCGGCATCCACCAGCAGCCGGGCCAGCCGGGCCTTGGTGTCCGTGTCCACGGTGACCGGTTGATTCTGCAGGCCGTCGCGGAGGCCTACTTCGTTGATGATTGCCTGGTCTGCCATTTGCGTTGCCGTGCTGCCAATAAAGGGGCGGACAGTTTGCCACCGTCGTCGGCCCGGCGCGAGTGGCCAGAACTGACAGGTTCTTGGTGGTTTCGGTTTTCAGTTCCCGGCAAGCCTGTGGCAACAATGGCACCCGAATACAACAACAATCGGGAGCCAATCATGAGCAGCCTGCCGGATTGCGCCATGCTCAAGCATGTGCACCACAGCGCCTACCGTTGCCGCGATGCGGAGCAGACCCGCTGGTTTTACGAGGATGTGCTGCGCCTGCCGCTGACCCTGGCCATGGTCTTCGATGAAGAGCCGGGCACCGGTCGCAAGATCGACTACATGCACCTGTTCTTCAAGATGGGTGACGACAACTTCATCGCCTTCTTCGACGCCCCGGATGGCGCCGATGAAAAATTGTTCCGCCCGCGCAGCGCCTTCGACCTGCACCTGGCCTTCGAAGTGGATACCCGGGAAGAACTGAAGGACTGGCGTCGCCGCATCAACCAGGCCGGTCGCCCCTGCTTTGGGCCCATCGACCACGAGTTCATCCATTCCATCTATTTCTTCGACCCCAACGGCATCCCGCTGGAAATCACCATCAAGGACGCCAGCTACGAGGCCGTGGTGGCCGAAGACGCCGCCAACGCTCACAGCGTGCTCCAGGGATGGACCGAAAAGACCCGCGCCCTGAAAGAACAGACCTTTGGCGCCGCCGCCCTGGACCTGCGCGGCATCGACATGAGCAAGACAGACTTTTCAAAACTGAAGGGCTCCAGCAAGAAGGACGCGCCGCAATGAGCAAGCATTATGACCGTACCCCCTATCTGGTGACCTTCACCGAGCCATCCAGTTTCAAGGATACCTATGCTGGCCCAATGGGTCTGGTGGCCCTGGAGGCCCATCTGCTCTCACCCAGCGCAGGCCCGGGCAAGACCGTGGTGATCTTCATGCACCCGGTGGGCGGCGGCGCCTACCTGCCCATGGTATCGGCACTGGCAAAGGCCGGGCTGTCGGTGATCTATTGCAACAGCCGCTACCGGGGAGCGGACAGTGCCCTGCTGATGGAAAAGGTGGTGGCGGATTTGGGCGCCTGCGTGCGCGATGCCAAAGAGCGCCTCGGCTTTGAGAAAGTGGTGCTGGCGGGCTGGTCCGGCGGCGGCTCCCTGAGTCTGCTCTACCAGGCGGAAGCGGAAGACCCGCAGATCACCCAGACCCCGGCCGGCGACCCCTATGATCTGACCGCACAGAAACTGATCCCCGCCGATGGCATCATGCTGCTGGCTGCCCATGTGTCCCGGGCCATCACCATGACCGAATGGCTGGACCCGTCCGTGCTGGATGAGAACAACCCGGACCAGCGGGACCGGCAACTGGATATCTACCATCCCAACTGCCCCAACCAGCCGCCTTATAGCGATGACTTCGTGGCCCGTTTTCGCCAGGCGCAGATCGACCGCAACCGGCGCATCACCGACTGGGTGAAAGGCAAGTTGGCGGACTTTCGCGCCAAGGGTCTGCCCAACGAGGAATATGGTTTTATTGTCCACCGCACCATGTGCGATGTGCGCTGGCTGGACCCGCAGCAGGACCCCAATCAGCGTCCTCCCGGCACCTGTTATCTGGGTGACCCGCAAACCGTTAACAACGGCCCGGTAGCCTTGGCCCGTTTCAACACCCTGCGCGGCTGGCTGAGCCAGTGGAGCTATGATGATTCCCGCGCCAACGGCCCGGCCTGCGCCGGACGAATCCGGATACCTGCTTTGGTGATTGGCAACACCGCAGACAATGCCTGCACCCCCAGCCATACCCGCCGGCTCTTCGACGGGTTCCAATCAGGACAAGCCACCCTGCGTGAGGTGGCCGGGGCTAACCACTATTACTTTGGTCAGAACGACAAACTGGCTGAAGCGGTGGCGCACTGTACAACCTGGCTGCAAGAGCAGGGGCTGCTTGCCTAGCCGAAGAAAGCCGCCGTTGGAGCTTTGCTCGCAAAGCGAAGGTTTGAGATTACCCTTGGACTTCGCTTTGCGAGCAAAGCTCCAACAGGTAAGGGGGCGACCAATTGTGAATTCTCTTCACACCTTGTCCGACAGTCATACCAGCGGCGCTTCATGGTCCCCGGCACTGGCCTAGCGTCGGTAAAAACAACAACGGAGTAATTACGGGATGGGTCTGATCATTTTTCTTCTGGCACTGGCGATACTCACGACAGTGTCTATCACCCTGTTGTTCTACATGTGCTGGTTCTACGACCGTCGCAGCTTTCCCGAGCAGGCGCAGCTGCCCGGTGAGCAACCGCTGCGTCTGGTGCCTATCGTGGTGGGCATCATCAAGGAAGCCGCCAGCCTTACCGTGCTGGTGTTCAGCTACCCGCTGCGGCTGATTCACGATGCCTCACCGGTGCGCAGCCGCCACCACGGGGAAACCCCGGTGATTCTGGTGCACGGCTACGGCGGTAACAGCGCCAACTTCCTGTTCATGCAGTGGCGACTGAAATGGCGTGGCTGGGGCAATGTGTATTCGGTGAGCTACACCCCACCGCATATTAACGCCCGCAAACTGGCCCAGCAGGTCAACGACCATGTGGAGCGCATCCTTGCCTCCACCGGTGCGCAAAAAGCCCATATCGTCTGCCACTCCATGGGTGGGCCGCTTACCCGCTACGCCCTGAAAAACCTGGGCCTGGCCGGCAAGGTCGACCGGGTCATCACCCTCGGCAGCCCCCACTATGGCTCGCGTATTGCCGGCCTGTTCCCGGCCCAGGGCTCTGCGGCGCAGATGCGCTACCAGAGTCCCTTTGTGCAGGAGCTGACAGAAGGCGGTAGCTGCCCGGGCGGCGCCCGTTTCTTCTCCATCTACTCCAACCTGGACAACTTCGTGCTGCCGGTATCCACCGCGGTTCTGGATGGTGCTGAAGCCAACATCAACGTTCCTTACCTGGGTCACTGCGCCTTGCTGTACAGCAATCGCGTGCTGGATCAGGTGGAGCGCTGCCTGTTATCGCCGAAGCCGGAGGTTTGATCCACGACAATCTTGCATTGGCGACCCGGCAGTATCATGGTTGAAACAGGAGAACAGAAAACCGTGATGCAACAGAGGGAGCGAATCATGAGTGAATACGGTGCAACGGTCGCCTGGCATCTGAAGCCGGGCGCGTCGTTCGATTACGAACACTTCAACCGGGGACACGAGTGGACTTTCGCCGGTGGCGAAGTGGTGCAGGCCTCGGCCTCACCGGAATACTTCGGCAGCGGCAACCGGGTTAACCCGGATGAGGCAGTAATCGCCGCCACGGCAAGTTGTCACATGCTTACCTTCCTGTCGATTGCCGCCAAACAGGGCCACAAGGTGCTCAGCTATATCGACCAGCCAACCGGCACGGTGGAGAAGGGCAGCGACGGGCGCCTGGCCATCACCCGCATCGTCCTGCGCCCGCGGGTGGTGTTTGATGATGGCCAGGAACCGGATGCCGCGGCGATGGACAAGCTCCACGCCAGTGCCCACCGCAACTGTTTCGTGGCCAATTCCCTCAAGGCCGATATCAGCATCGAGCCTATCTGACGTAGCCCATCGCTCCTGCGGCGGCAAAGTCCGTTGCAGGGGCGGGAAGCGACGTTAGCACCTGGGAAAACGGTATACAGCGGACCGGACAGTCACTCGCGGATGATGTTGCCTTCACACCGTGCCGCTAGAATGTTGGCCATAGATTTGCCGGCCCCGACCTCGGGGCGGTGCCGTTGACCAACAGGACTGTCTGAAATGCTTGATCAAAACGAAATCGAACTGTTCCGCGACAACGTTAAAAAATTCCTCGAAAACGAAGTGGCTCCACACTACGACCAGTGGGAAAAAGCCGAAATGTTCCCCCGTGGGCTGTGGAACAAGATGGGCGAGAATGGCCTGCTGTGCGTGGACGTACCGGAAGAGTACGGCGGCTTCGGCGCCAACTTCCGCTTGTCAGCGGTCATCGTGGAAGAAGCCTCCCGCGCTGGCTACGGTGCCCTGGCCTCCAACATCTCTGTGCACTCCGACATCGTTGCCCCCTACATCCTGCACCTGGGCAGTGAAGAGCAGAAGCAGACCTGGCTGCCGAAAATGGTCAGCGGTGAAGCCGTTGGCGCCATCGGCATGACCGAGCCTGGCGCCGGTTCCGATCTGCAGGGCATGAAGACCCGTGCCGACAAGGATGGCGACGGCTACAAGATCAGCGGCCAGAAAACCTTCATCACCAATGGCCAGCACTGCGACGTCATCGTGCTCGCCACCAAGACCGACCCCAACGCCGGCTCCAAGGGCATGACCCTGTTCACCGTGGACTGTGCGCTGCCGGGCTTCGCCCGTGGTCGCAACCTGGAAAAAATGGGCCACCACGCCGCTGACACTTCCGAGCTGTTCTTCGAGGATGTGAAAGTGGGCGCCGACCAGATTCTTGGCGGTGAAGGCAAAGGCTTTGCCAACCTGATGAACGAACTGCCTCGCGAACGCCTGATCCTGGCCCTGGGCGCCATCGCTGCTTGTGAAGGCATGATCGAGCGCACCATCGAATACACCAAAGAGCGCCAGGCCTTCGGCAAGCCGATCTCCAGCCTGCAGAACACCCGCTTCGTGCTGGCAGACCTGCACGCCCAGGTTGTGGTTAACCGCGCCTACGGCGAACAGTGCATCGAGCAATACGATCGCAACGAACTCACCGCCACCAACGCCTCCATCGCCAAGCTCACCACCACCGAGCTGCAAGGCGTGGTGGCCGACAAATGCCTGCAGCTGTTCGGTGGCTACGGTTACATGCAGGAATACCCCATCTCCCGCGACTACGTGGATGCCCGCATCCAGCGCATCTACGGCGGCACCAGCGAAATCATGAAGGAAATCATCTCCCGGGATATCATCGGGCGATAAATCCTCAGGATTTCAGCACCAAAAAACGCGGCCCAGGCCGCGTTTTTTTATGCCTTCTCGTTTCTATAGGAGTACCTCTTGAGGTGCGAACCTAATGTAGCCAAACCCTGACTACACCTGTGCTCAACAGATGGGCCTTCCTGGCTTGTAAGATATGGCTTACAGAAAATGCTAACTGGCTGATATAAAGTGGATTTTCAGAGGAGGAGTACTTTACCAAAAAGCACTCTCGTACTGGAATTATGTCGAACGTTCGCGATTTGTCATTTGGGATAGATTCTCAACCTGTTGGTAAGTCACTAATCAATATCAAATTATTTGTGGCCAATATGTTAAGTCATAAATAATTATGTCGAATTGAATTAAGTCGAATCGTTCGTATTAATGCGCTGTTATAAGTCCAAAATATGAAAGCAATAGCTAGGAATTGGATCATTCAGGAAAAGATTGGATTAATATCCAATCGTGACCTCGTTCAGTTGGCTGATAACTACATCAGAGATAATGATGAGTTTCCTGACTGGATGATTGATATCTCTACCAACGGCTCTTTGAACAGAATCGAAGGGCTGGATTTAGTTTTAACTCCCATAAATGATTCGGATTGTTCGTTGATTGCACAGAAAATGCTGGATCTCTTTGGGGCAGGAGAGAGGGATATCTTTCAAATCGCTACAGCCTGCCAAAGCATGTACCTGGCTTTAGATTGGGGAGGTGCAGCATTTGACCATTTTGTTTGGATAAGTGATGAGCTGGACTTAATAGAACTGGGGGTGAAACCGAGAGATGGCTATGAGGAGAATCTTAAAGATGCGCTCAGCCGGGTCATTCACTTATAACAAGGCCGAGCACGCGACAATGATCCTCACCCGCTTTAACGGACACCAATCTCTAACAGAAGATGAGGTGTCCCATGCCCCGATACAACAACCCAAGAAAGACCTGGCAGTATTCAGATGAATTCAAGGCCAAGGCAGTTCAGTTAAGCCTTCTGGATGGCATCCAGGTTCAGACTGTTGCTGAAACACTCGACATTCATCCTTTCATGCTGTCACGTTGGCGAAAAGAATACCGAGAAGGGAAGATCGTGACTGATAAGCGCAAGAAAGTTGTTGATGTCAGCAAAGAGAAGAAAGAGCTGGCTGAGTTAAAGCGGCTCAAGGCTGATAATGCCAGGCTGAAGCAGGAGAACTCTCTACTAAAAAAGTGGCAACGGTTTCTTGCGGAGGAACATCAGCTAGATATCGATTCGTCCAGAGATTCGGAAAAGAGCTAGGAGTGCAGGCACTTTGTGAGTGGCTGGGCGTGTCACGTAGTGGCTATTACGACTGGTGTAAGCGTCAGCCATGTGAGCGTGATATAGAAGATGCGGAGTTGGCGAAACGAATTAAAGCAATTTATGACGCCAACGATGGCCGTTACGGCAGCCCTCGTATTTTCAAGGCGCTTCAAAAGCAGGGTTTTGCCATTGGTCAAAAGCGAGTGGCGAGATTGATGCGTGAGAACGGCCTGGTCGCTAGAGTGGTAAAGGTCACCCGTCGTCAGCCCGGCTTGAAGCGCTTTATCGCTGCTGGGGAAAATTTGAGACCGGATGGTGGTGTGCCGAAGGCCATGAATAAGGTCTGGGTGGCAGATGTCACATACCTTAAGGTTAAGGACCGGTGGCATTACCTGTCAGCAGTGATGGATCTTTATTCTCGCCGGATTGTGGGGTGGAGCCTTAATGTATCCCGGACAGCGGCAACGACAAGGAAGACACTGGTAAGTGCGTTGCGCAAGCGTGAACCGGAAGCAGGACTGATGATCCACACAGATCGGGGGATTGAATACCGTGGCGCTGATTATCAGTCGGCCCTAAAACGGCATGGTATTTCTCACAGCCTTAACCGGCCTGGTCAATGCACGGATAATGCTCATATGGAGTCGTTCTTTCATACATTGAAAGGTGAGCTATTGAGAGGTCGATCATTCCAAAGTGCTTCAGAGCTACGCTATGCTCTGAGTGGATACATAAACCAATATTACAACAGGAAGCGCCTGCACTCGGGAATTGGCCATTGTTCGCCAATGGAGTATGAAGGAATGGCAGAGTAAATAATCATATGTCCGTTTTATCGGGTGAAGATCACAAGCACGTGTCGGCAGCGTTATGCATAAATAGAGAGAATTATGGATTCAACGATTATCGCATCAATTATAGGAGCTGTTGCAGTGATTATTGCGGCTACCTTGCCGCATTATTTAAAGCAAAGAAATCACGTTAAAATTGCCCCTAAAAAAGCGGTAGCCTCACCTCAAATACATAAAGGCTCACCAAAAGAGCTTAAAACTTGGGCTGGTCAATCACAGTTTTCCTATTCAGGCTCAGTAAAGGAAGGCACAAGAATTATAATCGGTAATTCCAAGCAAACATCAGAAGTCACAGCTGAGAAATACCAAGAATTGATTAGCCATTTTTCTGGTCAAACTCTAAAAGTAGGCTCAGTACAATCGTCTAGCTATGAAGAGGGCACTCTTGATGAGTGGTTAAAGAAGAATGTTACTAAGAGAATGATAGCAACATATGTGGCCTCAATACTAAAACACGAGTCATACGCCACTAACACTAAAGGTAAAATTGAGTTCAATGCGTAACAAGGCCAAGCAGCATTAGTCGCTTCGCTCATTGGGACAGCCTTGCCGTTGCGCCTTTTGTGCATGGCTTTGCCATTGTTGCACACAACAACAAGTCTGCCGCTGTTGGCGGCGTTAGTGTACAGGAAGAGTGGCGACGACAGTGATAGAGCTAACAGAGAGAGTGCAAGAAGCCATCCAGCTCATGTTTCCAGAAGAGATTGCTCTTCTGGTTAGGGAGCAATTGATTTACGAGTGTGCGGAAAATATTCCTTTCTGCGAAGGCTGCTCGCCAGACCAAATGGACCGGATAAGGTTGTCTGCGCTGAAATTAAGCGATGGTGATTACACCCACCTTAAAGAAGCTGTGGCACTGGCCCAAAAGGACTGGAGAGATCTTTTTATGGCAGCTGGTTTTGGGTGCGACCCTGAAGCGCACTTAGGCTGGAAGCCAGATGCAAACTAGCAAGTCTCTGAAATTATCAGATTGTCTTGCAGATGACAGATCACTCTGGTGAGAAAGGCATTAAATGTAAGAGATAGTCATGTATTTGCGCTTTGAAGTAGATGAGAAGGATGATGTCTCCGGGAGAGAGAGGGATATTTATCGCTATGGATGCTCTTCTCGAAAGCAATGCGCTTTATGGCTATGAACGTGATCTTGAGAAAGAGCTCTATAGCTGGTTTAAGAAGAATCTAAAAGTGCCTGACGTACAATCCAGTAAATCTGGTTGTCACGTTAAGCCAAGATCTATCAGTTGGTTTAAATCATCTGCCACGCAGCATACAGGGAATATGCGCCAGTATTCCCAAATACTTGAATCGCATGGTGTTAGAGTAAAACAGGTCGCTACTGATAGACTAGGGAATATCGTATACCAAGATGAGCATCAAATAGCGGCCATTCCATTCAATGATACATTCAAAAAAAACTGGTACCAATTTTGAGCCGCGACAGAAAATATCTTAACTAAGGCTACGACGTGAAAAAGAGAGAATTGCGCGACATGATGAAGCCTGCGTTACTTCCCCTTCTTCTGGCTGTGCTCGTCGGCTGCACAAATGTGACAGGCGATACTCCAAGAACCATTTTCCCACAGACCGGAGAATCTTTGAGCACAGAGCGCCTGTTCTCTGTTGCGAACACATTTTTCTCTGACGCGGGCTATGCCTGCAGCACTGATTCAGAAGCTGGCCAGTTTCGTTGTTCCAGAGCGATTCGGGATCTTTATATTCATCAGACAGCCGCCGAGGTGAACATTTACCCCGGTGACGAGGGTGGCAAGGCCCACAGGATCATCGCGAACCGCTGGGATGAGGGGTTGATTCCCAGTGAGCTAATTTCCAATACTTATGCCAACGATGACGTTGAGACGTTCTGTGCGTATCTAGCCAGCGAGAAGCTTGGGTTTTGCAGTGACTATCAGGGCTGAGAGCCTGCTGGTCCGATCCGCAAGTGTCTGGAAGATACTGACTTGATGAACGGTAGTGTGCCGTTGGGGCTTTGCTGGTAAAGCGAATCTCTGCGGAATGGATAAGCGCCTTCGCTTTGCCAGCAAAGCTCCAACGGGGGTGGTGCTGTCCTATCTAGTGTTGTTTCCTGGATTCAATCATCCCCATCCCCTCAAGCGCTACAATCGCTTCGCTTTCACCGTCGCGAGCTTCATTCGCCATCGAACGATGGCTCCCACGGTTACGCCCTGGCGGTGATGACGTAGCGCAAGGGGCCGCCGGCAGTGATGGCGTCGAAGGGATAGCAGGTGATCAGCACTAGCTGCTGGTTGTCACGGGGGATATGCAGGGGGTGCTGCTGGCTGTTGATGACCTGCTGCGAGCTGACCTGAAAGTGCTGCTGTGAGCCGTCGGTAAATTGCACGGTGAGGATGTCGTCCGTGTGCAGGGTTTCCAGAAAGGCAAAGTGAGTATCCCGGTGGCCGGCCAGTGTGAGGGCCTGGTCGCTGTCGATTCCCCCTGTCAGTCGGCCGGGGCCGAAGGCCAGGGCTTCGCCGCTGGTGCTTTCCAGTACAAAGAGGGTTTTGCCAGCGGGGGTGATGAGCCGCGCCACTGGCCAGGTGTCTGCCCAGGGCCAGGGGCGCTGGGGGGCGCCCTGGTCCAGGGTGGTGTGCCAGGCGTGGGCGATCAGGTGCTGGGCCAGCCAGGCCTTGCCGTCCAGCCAGCTGGCCCAGCCTACCAGCCCCAGCAGGGCGGCGAGACTCAATACCAGCGAGCCTCGTTCAAGCCGTCCCATGGTTTAGCCTCCGCTGACGCAGCCAGAGCAGCAGGGTGACGATCAGCAGCACGCCGGCCAGCCGCCATAACAGGGGTGCCGGTGTTGCGGTGCTGGGCCAGGCGGTGCCATGAGGTGCCTGGTTGCGGACGGTGTCTTGCAGCAGGGGTTCATAGGCCGGGCGGGAGACGGTCTCTTCCACGGCGATAAAGCTGGTGTAGCGGCTGACCAGTTGATGGCGCAGGGCCACCTGGGTGATCTGCGGGGCGATATCGGTTTCCGGGGCACCCAGAGTGATGCGGTCCATCAGGTCGGCGATCTTGCGCCGGGCCCACAGGCTGGCGGTGCCCGGGTGGTTACTGCTGACGGGCAGGGTGACCGCCTGCTGCCAGTGCTGGTGGCTGTAGCCGCTGACGGTAACCCGGTCGGTGGGGGCGGACAGTTTCATGGTCACCAGCAGGGGCTCACCGGCGTACAGATCTGGCAGCTTTTGCGGCCAGCGTTCGGCGACCACGTTGTCCGGGAGCTGCACCTGCAGGTTGCGCATCAGCGGTGATTCCAGGCGGCGGAAGAGCGTATCCATGCCCTGTTGGACCTGGTTCTGGTCGTTGATGTAGGTAAAGCTGCCGCGCCCGAACTGGGCGGCACGGGTCATGAAGTGGCTGTTGGGGGCGGAGCCGATGCCCACGGTGAACAGGCGCGCTTCACCGAGCTGTTCGTGCAGGGCGCGGAAAATACCGTTCTCGTTGCCCACGGCGCCGTCGGTGATAAAGATCACCTGGCGCAGGTAGCCGTCGCTGGTTGGCTGGGCCAGGGTGGCGCTGAGGGCGGGCAGCATGTGGGTGCCGCCACCGGCATGCAGGCTGTCCACGAAGCGTTGAGCCTGTTGGCGGCTGGCGTCGGTGACTGTGGCAGTTTGATCAAACAGCAGGGTGTGCTGGCTGTCGAAGTCGGTGATGTTGAAGCGGTCGCCGGGTTTCAGGCGTTGCAGGGCCAGCTGCAGGCTGGCCTTGGCCTGGCGCATGGGGGCGCCGCCCATGGAGCCGGAGCTGTCGATAATAAATAAGGTTTCCCGTGGCAGCGTTGTCACCTGCCCGGTTTCCGGCGGGACCACCATCAGCAGGGCGTAGTGCTCGCCATCGATCTCTTCGTGAAAGCTGGTGACCAGTGGTTCGCCCTTGTCTTCCAGTTCCCAGCTGAGCAGCAGATCCCGGTCCATGGGCACGGAGCCGCCTTTCGGGGTGATGGTGTAGTGTCTTCCGTGGCGTTGTGAGTGGATGGCGTGGCTGGGGCTACCCAGGGTTGCCAGGCGGTTGCCAGCGTCCAGATCAATGCGGATCGAAGCGGTGCCGGCCTCGGCCGGGCCGCCGGGGTTGGCCACGGTATTGCGCAGCAGCGAATCCAGGGGATGGGGCGTTTCCGTGGCTGGGGTGAAGCGCGGGGTCAGGGTGAGCGGCAGGCGCAATTGAAAGCGGCGTCCGTCCACGTTCAGGGTCTGCTGGTAATGCAGTTCCACCTGCACGGTTTCGCCGGGAGCGATATTGGCCACGGCGGTGGTGAACAGGTTGGGGCGCTGCTGGCTGACCAGGCTGGCTTTCTTGCCGCTGGCGCGGGCCTGACGATAAGCCTCTTCCGCCTCGGCTTTCCTGTCGATGCGGCCGACGATGCGTCTTTCTCCGACGGTCAGCACCATGCCGTCCACGGCGGCGTTTTCCGGCAGAGGAAACAGATAACGGCCCTCACGAAACTGCTGGCTGGGATTGTGAAATCGTTGCGTCAGGGTGACCCGCGCCAGCGGGCCGCTGACGGTGATGTGAGCATCGGTATCGAGCAGGGTGGCGGCGGTAATGTCTCCCTGGTCATCGGCCAGCAGCAGCGCGCCGGTGGCGGCCTCGTCCTGCCAGTCCGCCTGGGCGGTGAGGGTCAGTAGCAATAGCGAGAAGAAAAGCGTCAGTTTCATGGTGGCCTCCTTGTGATGGAGGTCAGCATGGCAATGGAGCAAGGAGGCTTTGTGGGGATTGTGTGGGGAAGCAATTAATAGTTAATGATGAATAATTAATAACGCGCGAAGCAGGCGCCTCTGTTTTTCTAATGCATGAGGCCGCGTCTACGAGGTAGGCGCGGCCTCATGCGTTTGCTCTTGGTGCTCGCCTCAGCTCGCGAACTATTAATTGCCTTTTAAGCCGCGTTGCGGCGTTTGGCGATGGCGCGCAGGACGATCTGGCACTGGTTTTCGCCGTATTCGCGGATGTCTGCTTCGGCATCGGCGGTGTTGCGGCCGACCACGTTGATCAGCAAGCGCTTGAACAGCTGCAGAGAAACGTCGAACTCGGAGGTGTCTTCCTGCAGGGCGATAAAGGTGTAGCGCTTGAGCAGGGGGATCAGATCGACGATGTCGGTGGCCAGGTAGCGGTTGTTGGCGAATCGTTCGGTGGCGATTTCCACAAAGCGGAACGCCAGCTGGTGGGCGGCGGGCAGGTCGTTGTTCTGATAATGCTGGTCCAGCTGGGGCAGTAGCTCCACCAGGTCTTCTATCTGGCCGGGCATCCAGTTGCTGGCAGCCTGGCCGGCCAGCCGCGACAGGAGCATGAAAAGGAAGTCGTAAAGGTCGTGAACCTGCTCATCTGTGACGTCGCACACTCGTGCGCCCTTGCGCGGCTGCAACTCAATCAGGTGCTGCTTTTCCAGGACACGAAAGGCCTCGCGAAGTGAGTTGGTGCTCACATCAAGTTGCTTGGCCAGATCATTTTCCGGCAAACGAGCTCCGGGTGCCAGGGTGCCTGTGATGATTTGCTCGGCCAGGTGCTGGGCAATCTGCTCACTCAGGCTGACGGCTTTCAACGACATTAAAAGGTCCTTTTCGGCTTCGGCGGGAATTATCCTCCAAGGTCGATACTATGGCACTAAATGAGTTGTTTGACAATTCAAGAAATCAGGGATAACCTGATCGTCACATTGAAGACTGTTACTTTTGGCTTGAACTAGCGAGGTATAAGCCATGTTCGAGAGCATGAACGCTGACGTAATGCTAAAAATGAAAAAATACGGGTACCTGACTTTCTGGGCATTCATGGTGCCGCTTGTGCCTTTCTCGGCCTATGTGGGTGTGGATAGCGGCACTCAGGATTATTGGGCTTGGTTCATGTATGCCTTTATTTTCGGGATTATCCCGGTACTGGATTATCTGGTGGGGAAAGATCCGACCAACCCCAGTGAAGATGTGCAAGTCCCCAGCATGAGTGAAGAGATTTTTTACCGGGTGTCTGCCATCGCCATGGGCTTTGTGTGGATCGCGGTGCTGTTTTACGCCGGCCATGTTTTCATGACCAATGATTATGGTCTGCTCGGCAAGATCGGTTGGATCGTGTCCATCGGTACTGTGGGTGGCATCATCGCCATCAACCTGGGCCACGAGCTGATTCACAAGGATCCCAAGGTGGAAAACTGGATGGGCGGCCTGTTGCTGTCTACCGTGACCTATGCCGGCTTCAAGGTTGAGCACGTACGTGGCCACCATGTGCATGTGTCTACCCCGGACGATGCCTCTTCCAGCCGCTACAACCAGAGCCTGTATGACTTCCTGCCCAAAGCGTTTGTGCGCAACTTCAAGAATGCCTGGAGCCTGGAAAAGAAATACCTGGAGCGTAAGGGCAAGAAAAACATCAGTATCTATAACGAGCTGATCTGGTGGTACAGCATTTCTGCCTTGTTTGCGGTGACCTTCGGTCTGCTGTGGGGCTGGCAGGGTGTGGTGTTCTTCCTGGGCCAAAGCTTCTTCGCTGCCCTGGCACTGGAAATCATCAACTATATCGAGCACTACGGCCTGCACCGTCGTGTGAACGAAAAAGGTCGCTTCGAGCGGGTAACGCCGGCCCACAGCTGGAACTCCAACTTCCTGCTGACCAACCTGGCCCTGTTCCAGCTGCAGCGTCACAGTGATCACCACGCCTATGCCAAGCGTCGTTATCAGGTGCTGCGTCACTACGAGGAAAGCCCGCAGCTTCCTGCCGGTTACGCCACCATGTACGTGCTGGCCCTGATCCCGCCGCTGTGGAAGAAAGTGATGAACCCGCGGGTGGAAGCCTACTACGAAGGCGAACTGGACCAGCTGTTCCGCGAGTCCAAGCGGGTGAACAATATCGCGTAAAAGCAGTTAACAGTGAATCATGAATAGTTAACAGCTAGAACAAAAAAGCCCCGGCAACCGCCGGGGCTTTTTTGTGTCTGCGGAGCTGCTGTCAGAAGCGAGACTAGCGTCTGGCTTTGGCAGCTCTTCGCGCTTAAAGCTGCGTATTCGTTACGCCCATCACTTCGGGCGGGCCAGCGGGTGGTTACGGCAGGAGTCGTGATGTTGCCTGGCGCCGCTTGTTATGCATTTCTCTCTAGAACCTCTAAAACCACATTTTTAGAGCTAGTCCAGATGCGTAGTTCTTGGCCGAGATACTTTGGCGATTTATAAAGCACGCCATTGGATAAAACTCCGTCGCCTCTCTCAACCTTTACGCTATTTCTTGGGATGGTGTAACAGCCACCTAGGCACTTGATAACAATGAAGTCATCATAGATGGAATGACGAACTAATGGCCAAGTGTAGTTCATCATTCCAATCCTTCCGCCACAGATTTCTTCAAACTGCGGGGTTAAACCAACTTCTTTATCGGTACGAGACTTAGGTGAGCGAACGGCCCACACTGCCAGAATGATAAAAAGCCCCACGAATGCCAGCGGAATGAAAGCCATAAGGGATAACCTATGTGGACTGCATAACGGTGCGGTTTTGTTGGCGTGGGCACGGCCTTTCCGTTGGCAGGGCTCCCCACGCGCAACTATTAACTGTTAACTAGTAACTGCCCTTTTATTGTCGCCAGAACATGGGCGTAAACAGCACCAGCAGGGTAAATACTTCCAGTCGCCCGGCCACCATCAGTACCGTCATCATCCACTTGGCGCTGTCGGTAATGTTGGCAAAACCGCCGCCGACCTGGCCGATACCTACACCCAGGTTATTGAGGCTGGCGGCCACGGCACTGACGGCGGTGGTCAGGTCCATGCCGGTCATGGTGAACAGCAGGGTGAAGATGACCGAGAGGGTGATGTAGACCCCGACAAAGCCCCACACGGCCTGTAATACCCGATCCGGGACCGAGTGGCGGCCAAAGCGAAGGGCAAAGATGCCGTTGGGATAAATCAGCCGACGCAACTCGCGCACGCTGTGATGGAATACCAGGGCGGCTCGCACTGCTTTCATGCCGCCGCCGGTGGAACCGGCGCAGCCGCCGATGAAGCTGGTGAAGATCAGCAGGTAAGGAATAAAGCCCGGCCAGGCGGCGGCGTTGGTGCTGGTGAGCCCGGTGCCGGTGCTGAAGGAAGCTACCTGGAAAGCGGAGTGGCGCAGTGCATCATCGGCAGTCACATCCACCTCGAAGGCCAGCAAGCCGACGGTAATCAGCCCGGTGTAAAGCAGGAACAGGGTCATGAAAAAGCGGAATTCAGGATCAAGAATATAGGCGATCAATGAGCGCCCCCGCCAGACGGCAAAGTGCAGGGCAAAATTGACGCCGCCGATCAGAATGAACAGGGTGGCGGTCCAGTCGATCCAGGGGTTGTCCCAGTAGGCCATGGAGGCGTCGTGGGTGGAAAAGCCGCCGGTGGCCACGGTGCTGAAGCTGTGGCAGATGGCATCAAAGATGGTCATCCCCGCTGCCCAATAAAGCACGGCACAGGCGACGGTGATAAACAGGTAGAGCAACCACAGGGCCTTGGCCGTTTCGGCGATGCGCGGGGTGAGCTTGGCATCCTTCATGGGGCCGGGGATTTCTGCCTTGTAAAGCTGCATGCCACCCACGCCGAGCATGGGAAGAATGGCAACGGCCAGCACTACCACGCCCATACCACCCAGCCACTGCAGTTGCTGGCGGTAGAAAAGAATCGATTTAGGCAGGAAATCGATGCCGGAAAGGATGGTGGCACCGGTGGTGGTCAGCCCTGACATGGATTCGAACACGGCATCGGTGAAGCCGACGGGGACGTCATTACTGATATACAGTGGCAGGGCCCCGATCAAACCCAGTACCGACCAGAACAGGGTCACCACCAGAAAGCCGTCGCGGGTCTGCAGTTCTTCCTTGTGCTTGAAGAAGGGGAGCCACAGGGCCAGCCCCAACAGCAGGGTGATCACGAATGACACCAGGAAGGGGCCTTCGCTGCCTTCCTGATACCAGTAGGACACGGCCACCGGCGGCATCATGGTGAAGCTGAACACCACCAGTAGCAGGCCGAGAATTTTCGAGATCAGTGCAAAATGCATGCGCTGGCGTGGCCTCGGCCGTTAGAAGAAGGTAAACCCGACCTGGAACAGTTTTTCCACGTCCCGGGTGCGGCGTTTGTCGATCAGGAACAGGATCACGTGATCATCCGGTTCGATCACCACGTCATCGTGGGCAATCAGCACCTTTTCGCCGCGCACGATGGCACCGATGGTGGTGCCTTCCGGCAGGTCGATGTCTTCAACGGCGCGGCCCACCACTTTCGAGGATTTGCTGTCCCCGTGAGCAATCGCCTCGATGGCTTCCGCTGCACCCCGGCGCAGGGAATAGACGTTGACCACATCACCCCGCCGTACATGGCTGAGCAGGCTGCCGATGGTGGATTGCTGGGGCGAGATGGCGATATCGATATCGTGGCCCTGGACCAGATCCACGTAGGCCGGGTTGGAGATCAGCGTCATCACCTTTCGCGCGCCCAGCCGCTTGGCCAGTAATGAAGCCATGATGTTGGCTTCGTCATCGTTGGTGAGGGCGCAGAACACGTCGGTATTCTCAATGTTCGCCTTGAGCAGTTCGTCCCGGTCTGTGGCGAGCCCTTGCAACACCACAGTCTGATGCAGTTTTTCGCCGAGCCATTCCGCGCGGCCGGGGCTGCGCTCCAGAATTTTCACGTTGTAACGGTGCTGGATGCTCTTGGCGAGCCGGTAACCGATGTTGCCGCCGCCGGCAATCAGAATGCGTTTGTAGTTGTGCTCCAGACGGCGCAATTCACTCATCACCGCACGGATATCGTTCTTGGCGGCGATGAAGAAGACTTCATCATCCGCTTCGATCACCGTGTTGCCTTCGGGAATGATGGGCCGGCCGCGGCGGAAGATGGCGGCCACCCGGGTGTCCACATTGGGCATGTGCTTGCGCAGTTCGCGCAGCTCGTTGCCCACCAGTGGCCCGCCGTAGTAAGCGCGCACGGCCACCAGCTGTACCCGGCCACCGGCAAAGTTCACCACCTGCAGGGCGCCGGGGTGCTCGATAAGCCGCTTGATATAGTCGGTGACCACCTGCTCGGGGCTGATGATCACATCAATGGGCAGGGCGTTTTCGTTGAACAGCTTGTCGGACCGGCTGGTGTAGTGGGCGGTGCGGATACGGGCGATTTTGGAGGGCGTGCGGAACAGGGAGTAGGCCACCTGACAGGCGATCATGTTCACCTCGTCGGAGTTGGTGACCGCGATCAGCATGTCTGCGTCTTCGGCGCCGGCATTCTTGAGCACCGCCGGATAGCAGCCCATGCCGCGCACGGTACCGATATCCAGGCGATCGCCCAGTTCGCGCAGCCGTTCCGCATCGGTATCGATGACGGTGATGTCGTTGCGCTCGTTGGCCAGGTTCTCGGCCAGGGTGCCGCCCACCTGGCCGGCACCGAGAATAATGATCTTCATGCGCTTTACTGTCTCTCCAGTCCCCGAACAGCGCGATTCCCTTCCCTGTAAGACCAGGGGAGGATTGGTGCCTCGAGCGGCGCTCTTACACGACTTTTCTCACAAAGGAGAAAACGCTGCCCGCTCAAGTGTCCTTTCGCAGGCACGCCAGATAGAAACCGTCTGGGCCATGGTGTTGCGGGAACAGCTGCCATCCCGCGCTGACCATTGTGGCCTCTTCCGGCCGTGGCGTCACATCCCGGGCCTGTGGCTGGCGTTGCAGGAAGGCGCTGACCTGATGATCGTTTTCATCCCGCAGTACCGAACAGGTGGCATACACCAGCATGCCGCCGGGTTTGAGCAGCGGCCATAGTGCATCCAGCATGCGCGCTTGTAAATCAACCAGTGCGTGGATGTCGGACGCTTTACGATGCCATTTCACATCCGGCTGGCGGCGCAGGATGCCGGTGGCGGAGCAGGGGGCATCGAGCAGGATGGCGTCGAAGGGGGTGCCGTCCCACCAGCTTGACGGGTTGCTGGCATCGCCTTGCAGCAGGGTGACCTCGGCACCGAGGCGGGCCAGGTTCTCCTTGATGCGAGTCAGTCGCTTGCCTTCCAGCTCCAGGGCGACCAGCTCCGCGTCGGGGAATTTCTCGCAGAGCTGGCCGGTCTTGCCGCCAGGTGCAGCACAGGCATCCAGGATGCGGCCGGTGGGTGGACACTGCAGGACTTCGCCGGGCAGCTGGGCGGCTTCGTCCTGCACCGACAGGGCGCCCTGTTCAAAACCTGGCAGCTGGAATACCGGGCGGGCCGGGCTCAGGTAGACGCTCCAGGGGGACAGCTCGCCGGGGCGGGCGCCGTCGCCGAGGGCGGCAATGGCTCCGGCGCGCTGCTGCTGGCGCCGGTTCACTCGCAGGGTGAAGGGCGGTGTTTGCAGGTTGGCCCGGGCCATGGCTTCCGCGTCGGCGGGCCAGTCTTGCTGCCAGCGCTTGAATAGCCAGTCCGGCAGGCTGAGCTGGATGTTGGGGTTGGCGTCGGCGACGGCCTCATCCATCGTCAGTTTGCTGGCCTTGCGGAGAATGGCATTGCTGAGCCCGGCGGCCCAGGGGGCTTTCAGTTTGCGACACAGCTGTGGGTAGGCGTTGACGATGGCGTGGGCGGGGCGCTCGCTGAACCACAGTTCGTAGAGCCCGGCGAGTAACGCTAGCCGCACCGGTTGGGCGCTGGCTTTAAGGGGTTTGCCCAGTTGCTGGTTGAGCCAGTGGTTGAGCGGACGTAGGTGGCGGCAGACGCCGAAGCAGATATCGCGCATCAGGCCGCCGTCGGCGCCCTGCAGGGGAAAGTCACGCAGCACTTCGCGCAGGCTTTCCCCGTCGCCTTTACCGGGCAGTACCCTGTTGAGGACACGTACCGCGGTCAGGCGCGGGTCAGACGTTGTCAATGGAGTCACCCAGCGGTTCGCCTACCTGGAACAGATCCGGGTTACCGCGCAGCAGATCGGCCACGGCCATGCGCCGCTTGCCGGGCAGTTGCAGTTCTTCAAGAATCAGTGCGCCATCGCCGGTGGCCACATGGATGCCGCTGTCGTCCACGTTGAGAATATGGCCGGGCTCATCGTTATCCCGGCCAGGTTGCGGGCTTTCGCTGGCTTGCCAGATACGCATGGGCTGACCGTTCAGTGGGACCCAGCTCACTGGAAAGGGATTGAAGGCGCGAATGCGGTTGTAGAGGGCGCGGGTGGGCAGGCGAAAATCCAGGCGCGCTTCCGCTTTGCTCAACTTGTGGGCGTAGGTGACACCGTCGTCCGGCTGCGCGGTGGCGTTGGCCAGATACTGCTCCAGATCGTTCAGTACGGTGACCAGCAGGCGGGCGCCCTGGGCGGCGAGTCGGTCATGCAGTTCGCCACCAGTTTCGCTATCGCCAATCGGCAGGCTTTCGCTGAGCAGCATGGGGCCGGTGTCCAGGCCCGCTTCCATCTGCATGATGGTGTTGCCGGTTTCTGTGTCACCCATGGTGATGGCGCGCTGGATAGGGGCAGCACCGCGCCAGCGGGGTAGCAGGGAGCCGTGCACGTTGAGGCAGCCCAGGCGCGGCATATCCAGCACCGCCTGGGGAATGATCAGGCCGTAGGCCACCACGACCAGGGCATCCAGATTCAAGTCACGCAGTTGCTGGCGGATCTCGTCGCCCTTCAGGTTTTCCGGTTGCAGTACCGCAATGCCGTGGCGTTCGGCCAGTACCTTGACCGGGCTTTGTTGCACTTTCTTGCCGCGCCCGGCGGCCCGATCCGGCTGGGTGAGCACGGCAACCACCTCATGGTCGCTGTCCAGCACCGCTTGCAGGCTGGCGGCGGCGAAATCCGGGGTGCCGGCGAAGGCAAGGCGTAAGGGTTTCAATGAAAAGCCTCTTGTTTGAGAGCTATGAGCTTCTAGCTTCTAGCTGCGAGCAACTACGCGGTTGCAGGTGTGAGCCTATACTTAGCTGTCAGCCGCGCTTCATGGTCGGGCGCGGGCATCAGCTCCCCAAGACAATGACAAAACATGATCGCGCCTAGCCGCTAGAAGCTCGTAGCTAGTCACTGCTTTCATGCCTGCTGGCGGTGGATCTTTTCCAGCTTTTTCTTGATGCGATCACGCTTCAGCCGGGAGACATAGTCCACGAACAGCTTGCCATCCAGGTGGTCGATCTCATGCTGGATACAGGTGGCCAGCAGCTCGTCGGCCTCTTCCTCGAAGGTATTGCCGTCCCGGTCCAGGGCCTTGATATGTACCCGCGCCGGGCGTTGCACCTTCTCGTAGAAGCCGGGCACGGACAGGCAGCCTTCTTCATATGGGGCCACCTCATCGGTGAGCGGGGTGATCTCCGGGTTGATGAACACGCGAGGCTGGGTCTGGTCCTCGGACAGGTCCATCACGATCAGCCGCTGATGCACATCCACCTGGGTAGCCGCCAGGCCAATGCCCGGGCAGGCGTACATGGTTTCGAACATGTCGTCGATCAGTTTGCGAAGCTCGTCATCTACCTTTTCCACAGGCTTTGCTACCGTGCGTAGCCGGGGGTCAGGGAATTCCAGTATTTCCAGTTTGGCCATGTACCTTCTCGGAAGTTGCGATAGCACTCGAATTTCGGTTGCTAAATATATGATCGCATTGCTAATATCCAAAAGAAACCGTGTCCGTGAAACTCGGTCCACGGCCGCTCTCGGGGATGAGTCTAATAATGATAAAAGGAATCCGATGATGATGAAATCGGTCCAGCGCGCCCTGGCCTTCGGGCTGTTAGTGTCTTTATCCGGCCTGGCTGCTGCCCAGGTCATGCTCAAAGAGGGGCATCCCGGCAAGTATTTCGTCAAGAACGGCGATACCCTCTGGGATATCAGCGCCCGTTTTCTGCAAGAGCCCTGGCAATGGCCGGAAATCTGGCAGATCAACGAAGAAATCAGCAATCCCCATCTGATCTATCCCGGTGATGAGATCCGCCTGACCTATGTAGATGGAGAGCCCCGGCTGTCGGTGAAGCGCGGTGTGGAAGAGAAAACTTTACCCAACGGCACGGTCAAACTCACTCCTAAAGTGCGCGAGATCGCCAACGATGAGGCTATTCCCGCCATTCCTGCCGGCGCCATTGCCGCGTATCTGAAGGAAGGTTTGGTGGTCAGTCGTCAGGAGATTGCCGAGGCTCCCTACATCGTTGGGGGCCGTGATCGTCGGGTGATCTTTGGCGAAGGTGACACCGTTTATGCGCGTGATGCCATGACCCAGTGGGAAAATCTGGAACAGGGCTACGGTTTCTACCGGACCGGCGAGCAATACGTGGACCCGGATACCAACGAAGTGCTCGGCTACGAAGCCCGTCAGATCGGTCTGGGGCGTGTGGCCGGCCATGAAGAGGATATGCTGACTCTGCAGGTGACCAAGACCAGCGAGGACCTGCGGATTGATGACCGGCTGTTTTCCACCGAAGATCGCAGGGTTCGCTCCGTGCTGTACCCGTCGGCGCCGGATACCAAGATCGAAGCCAAGGTGATCCGTTTCTTTGATCGCATCAATAGCGTGGCACGTAACGATGTGGTGGTGGTCAACAAAGGTCTGCGTGACGGACTGAAAGAAGGCAATGTGCTGGATGTCTTTGGTCAGGGTGAGGCGGTCCGTGATCGCCAGCGTGGGGATATGGTGCGCCTGCCCAGGGAAAGGACTGGTTCCATGGTGATCTTCCGTGCCTTCGACAAGGTCAGCTACGGCTTGATCATGGAGTCCAAGCGTCCTATTTACATGCATGATATCGCCGAAAGCCCGGCGGGCAGCTACTGATTCATTAAGTTGCGGTAGCGCTCACCGCCGGAGTTTCGGCTCCTGACAACCCGTCAAACGCACACAAGGAGGTGGGCGATGGACGGACAATACAAACGCCTGCTATTGCAGGCGTTGTTTTCCCCGTCTTCCGCGGCTCTGGGCCGCGCTCTGAAACAGCAATCCATCGACCGCACTGCGCTGGCCGATTATCTCCCCCTGTTGCCGGCTGGCCTGAAAGAGCGGCGCAAGCTGCTGGATCACACCGGTTCCCTGACTGTGCATTACGAGTATCTGCGAGAGCAAGGTTGGCGCTGGCTGGCGCTGGGAGATGCGGACTATCCCTCCTTGTTGGCCCAGCTCGGGGACGCTCCCGGTGTGTTGGCGGTGCGTGGCAGTGTGGCGGCGCTCAATGCGCCCGGTCTTGCCATCGTCGGTGCGCGCAATGCGTCAGCGGACGGACTGGACAACAGTCGCCGTTTTGCCCGGGATCTGGCGGGCAGTGGTTTTGTTATCGTCAGTGGCCTGGCCCTGGGTGTGGATGCTGCTGCGCATCGGGGCGCGATCAGTAGCGGGCGCACGGTGGCCGTGCTGGGTAGCGGGCCGGATCGCATCTATCCGCCCCGCAATGCGGTGCTGGCCGGCCAGATCGTGGAATCCGGCGGTGCCCTAGTCACGGAGTTTGCCCCCGGTGCGCCGCCGCTGCCGGCCCAGTTCCCCCAGCGCAATCGGGTGATCAGCGGGCTGAGTCTGGGCACTATTGTGGTGGAAGCTGCCATCAAGAGTGGTTCCCTGATCACCGCTCGCACCGCTCTGGCCCAGGGGCGCGAGGTATTCGCTATTCCCGGCAGTATTCACAATCCCTTGAGCAAGGGCTGCCATCAGCTATTGCGTGATGGTGCCAGCTGGCTTGAATCCCGGGAGGATATATTTCATGCCTTCGGTGACTTCCGGCGGAGTGTCGAAGCGGTGGGTATCAATGAGCCGGACTTACCTGACTTGCTCCAGCACCTGACCGGGGGGCTCAATTCCCTTGATGTTTTGCAGGAGCGCACCGGCCTGCCGATCACCGATCTGGCAGGGCAGCTTTCCGAACTGGAACTGGAGGGCTGGGTAGAGCGAGTGGCCGGCGGCTACCTGAAACGCAGCGGTGCGACCTAGATCGGACTTGATGGCCCTTCCCTGCATACCTGCCCTGGCTCCCGTCTGATATTTGACCTTTTCTCGCCAGGGGCGGAATGTTGAAGGTGCCAGGGAGTCTGAATTCGAGGTGTGCCATGTTCGAGATCTATGTGCCCCTGCTGCGAGGACAAGGAGAATGGCGTGCAGTAGAGGCGGTCCATGTGGGAGGTATGCGCTACCGGATTATCGGCACCATGCCGGAAGGGGAGGAGTGGGCGTTCACCCCAGGTGAGGAGGTCGAGTGTGACACCACTGAGGTGAAGAAAGGCAAAAAGGTTCTGACGGCAAAACATCTGGCCCCTGTGCCTCTTTAACCAGTGCAATCCTGGGCTCTCTCTTGAGCCGGCTTCCTATGCAGGGTATTTTCCCGTCTTTCTTTCAGGGCGAGTTTCTCATGTACCAGCATCTGCATAGCGCGGCACAGATTATCCAGGCCGGTGGCGTGGTGGCTTATCCCACCGAATCGGTCTATGGACTGGGCTGTGATCCTTTCAATGAAGAGGCGGTATTGGATTTGCTGGCGATCAAGGAGCGGCCGGTGAGCAAGGGGCTTATCCTGATCGGCGCAGACCTGGCGCAACTCGAACCCTATATCCGCCTTACCGACAGTCAGCGTGAGCAAGTGGCAAGGCAATGGCCAGCACCGCTGACCTATCTGGTTGACGCCCGCGAAAGCGTACCCGCCTGGGTGCGTGGCGCTTTTACCAAGGTGGCGGTGCGGGTGCCGGATCACCCCTTGGCCAGAGATCTGTGCCGGGCCGTGGGCCAGCCGATCATTTCCACCAGTGCCAATATCAGTGGCCGCCCGGCGGCCCGCAATCAGTTCCAGGTGGCCCGTCAGCTTGGTGAAAGGCTGGACTTTATTGTCAGCGGCGCCTGTGACCGGGCCGCCAAACCCTCTACCATTATTGATCTGGAAAGTGGCCGCACCTTGCGGGCTTAAGCCAAGTAATACAAACCGGGAGACGGCATGTCAGAGGTATCACTGCAGGCGGTGAAGGACTACCTGCTGGAACTTCAGGACCGCATTTGCGAGGAACTGGCCGAGGAAGATGGCAGCGCCACTTTCCGTGAAGACAGTTGGGACCGCGAGCAGGGAGGGGGTGGCCGCAGCCGTGTGCTGGAAAACGGTGCAGTGATTGAGAAGGGCGGGGTGAATTTTTCCCACGTGTTCGGCAATCAGTTACCGCCGTCTGCCACCGCGGCCCGCCCGGAACTGGCCGGCCGCAGTTTCCAGGCCATGGGCGTATCGTTGGTTATTCACCCGAAGAATCCTTACGTGCCCACCAGTCATGCCAATGTCCGTTTCTTTGTTGCGGAAAAAGAGGGCGAAGATCCGGTGTGGTGGTTCGGTGGTGGTTTTGATCTCACCCCTTTCTACGGTTTCGAAGAGGATGTGGTGCACTGGCACCAGACCGCCAGGGATGCCTGTAATCCTTTCGGTGAAGACATCTACCCGGAGTTCAAAAGCTGGTGCGATGACTACTTTTATATCAAGCATCGTGACGAGCCACGTGGCGTGGGCGGACTGTTTTTCGACGATCTAAACCGCTTTGATTTCGAGACCTGTTTTGCGCTGATGCGCAGCGTTGGCGACGCCTATATTCAGGCCTACCGTCCCATTGTGGCAAGCCGCAAAGGGCATGATTATGGCGACCGGGAGCGTCAGTTTCAGCTCTATCGTCGTGGTCGCTATGTGGAATTCAACCTGGTCTACGATCGCGGCACCATCTTCGGGTTGCAGTCTGGCGGGCGCACCGAATCCATCCTCATGTCCCTGCCACCACTGGTGCGTTGGGATTACGACTGGCATCCGCAGCCGGACAGTGCGGAAATCGAGCTTTACCAAAAATTCCTGATTCACCGGGAGTGGTTATGACGGCCCTGTATTGTGTGTTCGGCAACCCGGTAGCCCATTCCCGCTCCCCGGATATTCATCATGCCTTTGCTGCCCAGCGCGATGATGATTTGCGCTATGAAAAGCGCGAAGCGCCACTGGATGATTTCATCGGCACGTTAAAAGCCTTTCGTGAAGAAGGGGGGCAGGGTGCCAACGTGACCGTGCCCTTCAAGGAACAGGCCTTCGACCTGTGTGATGCGGTCACCGAGCGAGCTGGCCAGGCGGCTGCGGTGAACACCCTGTGGTGGGATGGTGACCAGCTCCATGGTGACAACACCGATGGTGCCGGCATAGTAAAAGATATCCGCGACAACCAGGGCTGGGTGATTGCCGGCAAGCGGGTGTTGGTGTTGGGTGCCGGTGGCGCTGTGCGCGGTGTCATGGGACCGTTGCTGGCGGAAAAACCGACCCTGGTAAGGGTGGCCAATCGTACGGCCGAGAAAGCGGAAATTCTGGCTCGCCGTTTCATGAGCGGTGACAGCTCGCCGGTACTGGGTAGCGGGCTGGACGGTCTGACAGGCCAGTTCGACCTGGTCATCAATGCCATTTCTGCCGGTCTGCATGGCGAGATGCCGGACCTGCCCGGGGGTTACTGGCGGAAGGCGCTGTGGCATACGACATGGTTTACGGCAAAGAGTTGACGCCTTTTATGATTTGGGCACAACAGCAGGGTGCGGTAGCCACTGCCGATGGTCTGGGTATGTTGGTGGAGCAGGCCGCAGAAGCCTTTGAAATCTGGCGTGGCTGGCGCCCGGATAGCGCATCGGTTATGGCCATGCTGAGATAAGTCATGGAGCACGAAGCCATCGTTTACGAAGTAATGTATGCCTCTGCGGTCAGCCTGTTCATGGTGCTGACCACAGTGACCTTGCATTACTGGACTCTGGCGGGGCTGTCGGCGTTGTTGAAACGCTGGAAGCGTTTTCGTGGAGAAATTCTGCTGGTTGTGATCACCATGTTTTTTGCCCATATGGTGGAAGTGACCCTGTATGCCCTGGTCTACCTGGTCCTGGATCGGGGCGATACTGCCATGAATCTGGCCGGTGCAGTGGATGGCAGTTTTCTGGACCACTTGTATTTTTCCGCTGCCTGTTATACGTCGCTGGGTCTTGGTGATCTCTATCCCGTGGGCACCTTGCGTCTTATTGCCGGGGTGGAAGCTCTGAACGGATTGATACTAATAACATGGTCCGCGTCGTTCGCCTTTCTGGTTATGCAGCGGCGGTGGCGTTTTTGATGTTGATAGCGGGGAACGTCTTTTTACCGAAAGAGGTATGGCCATGTCCGCGCGTGTTCTGTTGATCCTTTCCTGCCTGCTTCCCCTGTGTGGCCAGGCGTCTACCTTCGGGTTTTCCTGGGATAACGATTTGTTCGTCGGTTCCGATGGCCAGTACACCAATGGCGTGCGCATCAGCTGGGTGGGGGATGCCCATCATCGTTGTGAAAGAAATGGGACTTTCACCTGTGGTCTGGCCGCCGCGCTGGATCCGCTACCAGGCATCAGCCTGGTAGACGATAAGCATGCACTGACCCTTAGCCTGGAACAGATCATGATTACTCCGTCCGATCTCGCCAGGGAGACGCCGGACTTCAATGATCTTCCCTACGTGGGCTACAGTAATCTGGAGTTGGGATTGTTCAGCTGGAACGGCAACAGCCTGTTCGGCTACGGCGTGCGGATTGGCATCGTGGGTCCGGATTCCGGCGCTGAACAATCACAAAAAGTGGTGCACAAGATCACCGGCTCTGAGGAGCCCAAAGGCTGGGACAATCAGCTTGGCCACGATGCCATCGGCGGCGCCTATTTTATTCATGCCCATCGTCTGTTCCGGTATGTTCAGGGTCCGCTGGAAAGTGAAGTGGGTTATGCCTGGGGGGTGGATGCCAATAATTTTAATGGTACTGCCAGGGCCGGTGGGTTCTGGCGGATTGGTCAGAATTTACCGCGCAACTTTATTCCCGATTATGCGGGCATTGGTACTGCCGGTTCATTGGTGGGTTTGTTCGATGGCGAGGGGTTCGGCTGGGAAGTCTTTTTTGCCAGCTTTGGCGAGTACATCGGCTATTCCTACCTTGAAGAAAACAGTGGGCCCTATGATGTTGAGTCTCGTGACGGCATTCTCGGGCTGGTGCTCGGCGGCGGTATCAGGATGGATGATTTTTCCTTCACGCTGACCTTGCAGGGATCCTCATCGCCGACTCGTAAAAGCGATGATATTCTGAGTTTCGGGAATATGTCGTTTATGTGGAGGATCTAGCTACGAGCTACGCTGGTTGGATAGGGAAAGGCCAAGAAGTTCCCACGTAATCCGTGTTCTCTACGAAGCCGCGGTAGGAGCTATGCTTGCATGGCGAACCGCGCTTGCGCGGAAATCGCCCGCAGGGCGATCAGGAATCTCAGAGCTCGACAGGTTTCAGAAATAACAGAACGACGGCTAAATTGATCTTCATTCCCCTCGCTACGCTCGGTTCGCGGCTCTAGTGCCGCTCCTACAGATAGCCTCTTTACCCCTCCTCACCCAGATACCGATCCTTCAAACGCACATAATTCCCGGCCACATAGGGCAGAAATTCCCTCTCTTCCGCGGTGAGGGCACGCACCTGCCGGGCTGGTTGGCCGCGGTAGAGGTAACCACTTTCCAGCCGCTTTCCAGGCCCCACCAGTGACCCGGCGGCGATGATCACCTCGTCTTCCACTACGGCGCCATCCATGACGATGGCCTGCATGCCCACCATCACCCGGTTGCCCAGGGTGCAGCCGTGCAGCATGGCCTGGTGGGCCAGGGTCACATCGTCACCGATCTGCAGGGCAAAACCGCCAGGGTTGAACCGGGAATCGTGGGTGATATGCAGCACAGCGTTGTCCTGGATGCTGACTCGGGCGCCAATGCGGATGGCATGCATATCTCCGCGAATGACGGCCCGCGGCCATACGGAGCAATCATCGCCCAGCACCACATCGCCGATCACGGTAGCATCCGGGTCCACAAATACCCGTTCCCCCAACTGCGGGGCCTTGTCTTCAAAGCGGCGAATCCCCATCACTGATAAACTCGATAGCTGAATGTGGTCGTCAGGGAGGCCCATGAACAAGCCGCCCACCCGTATATTGATTGCCATACTGATCTTGCTTGGCGTTTTCCTGCTGAGCAAGTGGCTGATTTTCCAGACGCTGCTGCAACCGGACGAGACTACTCGTCAGCGCTTGCCAGCAGCGCAGACAGAACCAGGACAGGACACCCATGAGTAACAACCCGCTGATTGATTATCCGGAACTGCCGCCGTTTTCCAAAATCCAGCCAGAACACGTATTGCCCGCCGTGGAGCAATTGGTGGCGGATGGCCGCGCGCGCATCCAGCAGGTGCTGGCGGAGGGCAAGTTCGATTACGCCCATCTGGTGCAGGCACTGGATGAGGAAGACGACCGCCTGGGCAAGGCCTTCGGCCCTGCCGGGCATCTCAATGCGGTGGCCCAGAATGAAGCCCTGCGTAATGCCTACAACAGCTGCCTGCCGCTGCTCAGTGAGTACGGCACCGAAGTGGGCCAGAACGCACAGCTGTGTGCCGCCTACCAGGCGCTGCGTGACAGTGATGAATGGAGCTCGCTCAGCGAAGCCCAGCAGAAAGACATTGAAAATACCCTGCGTGATTTCCGCCTCTCCGGGGTAGATCTGCCAGATGACAAGAAAGCGCAATACATGGCCAACTCCAAGCGACTGTCTGAGCTGACCAGCCAATTTTCCGACAATACCCTGGATGCCACCCAGGCCTGGACCAAACACATTAGCGATGAGGCGGAGCTGGATGGCCTGCCCGACAGTGCCAAAGCCGGTGCCGCCGACCGGGCAAAGGCGGACGGAAAGGACGGCTGGTTGCTGACGCTGGATGCGCCGGTCTTTATTGCCGTCATGAGCCACTGCAAGAACGCCGAGCTGCGCAAGGAAATGTACGTGGCCTGGACCACCAAGGCCTCTGATCAGGGGCCTCAGGCTGGCCAGTTCGACAACACAGCCATCATGGATGAAATCCTCAAATTGCGGCACGACCAGGCGCAACTGCTGGGGTTTGCCAACTTTGCTGAAGAGTCCCTGGCCACCAAGATGGCCCGGGATGTGAACGAGGTGATTCAATTTCTCGAGGACCTGGCCAAACGGGCCAAGCCCCAGGCGGAACAGGAACTGGCGGCATTGAGGGCCTTTGCGGCCGAGAAGGGTGCCGACGATCTGAACCCCTGGGATATCGGTTTCTGGAGCGAGCGGCTGCGCGAAGAGCGCTACAGCATTTCCGAGGAAGAGCTGCGTCCCTGGTTCCCGGCGGATACCGTGATTAACGGCATGTTCGCTGTGGTCGGCAAGCTGTTCGGGATTCAATTCCGGCAGCGTGATGATGTGGACCTGTGGCACGAGGATGCGCGTTTCTACGAGCTGGTGGACGACGATGGCAGCGTGCGTGCGGCTTTCTATCTGGATATGTATGCCCGCACCGGTAAGCGCGGTGGCGCCTGGATGGATGACGCCCGCATTCGCCGTCGGCGCCCGGACGGCAGTCTGCAAACGCCGGTGGCTTATCTGACCTGCAACTTCGCGCCGCCCGCCGGTGGCAAGCCGGGCCTGCTGACCCACGATGAAGTGGTCACCCTGTTCCACGAGTTCGGCCACGGCCTGCACCACATGCTTACCGAACAGGATGTGTCCGGTATTTCCGGCATCAACGGTGTGGCCTGGGATGCGGTGGAGCTGCCCAGTCAGTTCCTGGAAAACTGGTGCTGGACGGAAGAGGGCATCGCGCTGATCTCCGGCCATTATGAAACCGGTGAGCCCCTGCCCAAGGAGAAGCTGGAAAAAATGCTGGCCGCGAAGAATTTCCAGGGTGCCATGCAGATGGTGCGGCAACTGGAATTCTCCCTGTTCGACATGCGCATTCATGCCGAATACCAGGAAGGGCTGGATATTTATCAGGTCCTGAACGAAGTGCGTGAGCAGGTATCAGTGATACAGCCACCCGCGTTCAACCGTTTTCCCAACAGCTTCGGGCACATTTTTGCCGGCGGCTATGCGGCGGGTTATTACAGCTACAAATGGGCGGAAGTGCTCTCCGCGGATGCTTATTCCCGTTTCGAGGAAGAAGGCGAGTTCAACGAAGACACCGGCCGTGCCTTCCGTAGCGAAATTCTCGCCAAGGGTGGCAGCCGCGAACCCATGGAGCTGTTCAAGGCCTTCCGCGGCCGTGAGCCCAGCGTGGAACCCTTGCTGCGCCATTGCGGTATCAACGGCTGATAATCTCAGAACACCTCACCGTAAGAGCGGCGCTTGAGCCGTGAACTGTACTTGGGGAAGCCTTCGCAAGCAGGTTCGCGGCTCAAGCGCCGCTCCTACGGAGGGATAGGGAGCAACCATGAAACGCCAATTTATTGCCGGTGCCACCTGTCCGGAGTGTGGGCAGATGGACAAGATCCAACGCGTCATCGACGCCGACAAACAGTGGATGGAATGTGTGGCCTGCGGGGCGACAAAGGATCTGGATGCCAAACCCCCAGAAGCTAGCGATGCTTTGGCTAAACCGGTCACCCTGCAGCCAGCAAAGAAATAAGGTTTTCCTTTAGGCGCGGAGCGCAGGGGGAATCGTCGTTTCCTTCAGAGAACGCCGAAGGCAGTCGGCAGCCAGCCGCTTGCATTTCCTTCCCCTCCCCCTGAAAGCAGCGCCAGTGGCGTTATTCACTGACGTCTCTGCTGGAGGCGTTGCACCACACCCTTTCTCCTCCGCCGCTACCGCTTATCCCGGCCGCAGTCCCGGTCCGTGACAGGCAGTTTCAATGCCCCTGTTCATATCAACGGTTGTCCGTTTTCCCGGCAAGTGCGAGGGGGAGGCTTATTACTCATTGTTTATTAGAAACATGAAATATTGAATCACATTCATGCTTTGATGGATTTTAATAATAAAAGCGTAGGACACATAAAATAAAGTAAGCGCTAATAACTATAAAGGTGACATCAGGATGATCAATCGTTATTAGAGTGTGTAAAAAAGTAAGCAAAGGTATCCAATTTTACAAATAACTTTCCTCAAGCCGTGCTAAGTTCCATTCCGCTGTCTGTTATGTGAACTGTTTCACTAAAACAAATAGCGAACTCAGTTGCGACCACCCAAAGAGGGAACTTCCATGCGCGTGAAAAAGCTTATTCTGGCTTCTGCCGTCGCGGTATTGTCTGCACCGGCCCTGGCGGTAGACGGTACTATTACATTCAATGGCCTGGTGACTGATCAGACCTGTGAAATCACCACTCCTGCGGGCAAAGACTTCACTGTCACTCTGCCCACAGTGTCTGCCAGCACGCTGAATGCGGCCGCTCAAACTGCCGGTCGTACGCCTTTTTCCATCAATCTGTCCAACTGCAGCAGCGATGGCAAAGTAGCGACCTACTTCGAGCCGGGCCCGACCGTTGATTTCGACACTGGCCGTTTGGTTAACCAGGCCAACGCTGCCGATGCTGCCACCAACGTACAAATTCAGTTGCTGGGCGAGAACAGCCTGTTCATTCCGGTTCAAGCTGCCGGTGCTGGTGGTGCGCAAGACAACTCCCAGTGGGTTGACGTAACCGCAGGCGGTGCTGCTGATCTGAACTACTACGCTGAATACTACGCTACCGCTGCAGCGACTGCCGGTACGGTTAATACCTCCATTCAGTACACCATCATCTATCAATGATGACGTGATGGCAGCTCCCGCCTCCCGGGGGCTGCCAACAATCTGAGCCGGGTAATGCAATGTTATTAAGAATGAAACTGTTCTTGCTGAGCGGCTTTCTGCTGTCGGCAGAGTGGGCGAGTGCCAGTGTGATTATTGATGGCACCCGTGTGGTTTATCCACAAAAAGCCCGCGAGGTGACTGTGCAGCTTCACAACACAGGTGAAACACCGTCGCTGGTGCAATCGTGGGTAGACGAAGGTGATAAGGATGCAACACCGGATTCGAGTTCGGCACCGTTCATCATTACACCACCCATTTCCCGTATAGAAGCGGGCTCTGGGCAGGCATTGCGCTTGACCTTTACCGGCAGGGATTTGCCCTCTGACCGGGAATCCTTGTTCTGGTTGAACGTTCTGGAAGTGCCTCCGGCACCGGAAAGTGCCGAGGACAAGAATCTTATGCAGTTGGCGTTTCGTTCAAGGCTGAAAATTTTTTATCGCCCTGTTGGTCTTGCAGGTAGGGCGAATTTATCAAGCCACTCTCTTGAGTGTGGTTTTGAATCAGAAAACAGAGTCATGAGTTGCACCAACCCAACGCCTTACCACATAAGCGTTGTCAAGTTGGAGCTGGTCCATGAAAGCGGAGAAACGGATCCGGTTGAAAAGGGGCTGATGTTTTTGCCTTTTGCGACACATGATTTCGAAATCGGCTTCAAAAAAGATGTCAGGCAGGGAACAAAAGCCGTTTTTACATCGATAAATGATTTTGGTGGGGCGGTAGAAGCTAGCATCGATATATCCCAACGATAACGGAATAAACGGCCTAGAGGTCTGGTAAGGATGCCAATGCTGTCGGCGTTATCAATCAATAAAAGCTTCGCTATCGGTATGGCCATCCTGGCTGTCGGGTTTTGGTGTGGTACTTCCTATGCACAGGATGAACCTGCATCGTTCAACTCATCTTTCCTGATGGGTTCCGCCAGAGACATGGATACCTCCTTGTATAGTCACGGCAATCCTGTGTCGGCAGGCGAGTACCGGCTGGATATGTATGTTAATGGCCAGTGGTTTGGTAAACAGGATATTGTTTTCAAGCCGGTGCCAGGAGAAAAAAGCGCAGAAACCTGCTTTACCGCTGAGGAGCTTCAGTTCTATGGCGTCGACGTTGAGTCTGTCGGGGCGCCAGATATTGAGGTAAAAAAGTGCAAACCCCTTTCTGAATGGATTGGGCAGGCGCAATCTCGCCTCGAGATTTCCTCACTACGCATGGATCTGACCATTCCTCAGGAAAATATGCGCCGCGAGGCGAGAGGTTACGTGAATCCTGAGCTATGGGATCGTGGTATTGATGCCGGTTTTATCGGCTACGACCTGAATGCTACAACTATCCGTGCGGACGAATCAGGGTCTGGAATCTCAAACAGTGACAACCTTTATCTTGGTATGAATTCCGGTGTGAATGTTGCGGGGTGGCAGCTCCGGCATAACTCCAGCGTATCAAGGCGGTCCGGTGATGGTTACGATTTTCAGAAGACTTCCACATTTGCGCGTCGCGCGTTCTCAAAAATTCGTAGTAATCTGACCATTGGTGATAGCTTTACCAGTGGCGAGTTGTTCGATTCCGTAGCGTATCGAGGCATGAACCTTTCCAGTGAGGATCGCATGCTGCCTGATTCCATGCGTGGTTATGCCCCGGTGATTCGGGGCGTGGCTTCGACTAATGCCCGTGTCGAAGTTCGCCAGAACGGAAATCTTCTCTATAGCACCACAGTATCACCCGGAAACTTTGTCATTGATGATCTTTATCCCACAGGTTTCGGGGGAGATCTGGATGTGCTTGTCACCGAAGCTGACGGCCAGCAGCGCACCTTTAGTGTGCCCTATTCTTCCATTGCACAATTGCTGCGCGAGGGCATCGGTCGGCATAGCGTTACCGTGGCGCAACTACGCAATGACGAGCTGGAAGATGAGCCTCTGTTTATGCAGGCCACGTACCAGCGTGGCCTGTATCATGACATTACCGGTTACCTGGGCAGTACAGTCAGTCAGGGTTATCGCTCTGTTTTGGTAGGTGCTGGCCTGGCCACAGAGCTGGGTGCCTTCTCCTTTGATGTGACCCGATCGCAAACAGAATTCAGGAATAATGACGACAAGTTTGGTAATAGCGTTCGTATCAATTATTCAAAGATGCTGAATCAGACCAACACCAACTTTACGCTTGCCGCGTATCGCTACTCTACAAAAGGTTTTTATGGTCTGTCGGATGCCATGTTTGCCAGAGAGTTTGATGAGCAGCAGTTGAGTCTGGCAGCGCTGAGAAACCAAAAAAGCCAGTTTCAGCTGACATTGAATCAGTCTCTTGGTCGCCGCTACGGATCTTTATACTTCACCGGCTCTGTGCGTGATTTCTGGGATACTGAAGGTGAAACCAAGCAATACCAGATGGGCTATAACAACCGCTTCAGGTCTGTTAGCTATGGTATTTCTGCAATCCGTACCACAACCCAGGAAGGCGATGCAGATAATCAGTTTGATCTTTCCTTCACCATGCCAATCGGTGGTGGTTATAGCGGTCAATATATTGATGGTGGTGTTTCACTGGATGATGACGGTTATACATCGAGCCGTGCCGGTATCAATGGCTATGGTGGTGACCGCAACCAGTACAACTATGGTATGCGGGTAACTGATAACGAACAGAATGGTTCCACGGTTGGAGTAAACGGTGAATACCGGAGCCGCTTTGCGTCAGTTAATGGTTCCTACAGTTACAGTGATGATTACCAGCAGGCCTCTGCCGGTGCGCGTGGCGCTTTTGTGGCGCACAAGGATGGCATAACCATGACACCGCAACACGGTGACACCATGGTGCTTATTGAAGCCAAGGATGCCAAGGGTGCCGGAGTGGTAAGTGCCTCTGGTGTAGAAGTCGATGACTTTGGTTATGCGGTTTTACCCTATGTAACCCCTTACCGGATGAATCGCATCACTCTGGACCCCAACGGCATTGACAGAAATGTTGAGCTGAAAGGAACCAGTCGCAAGTTGGCACCTTATGCCGGTTCCATCACCAAGGTGACATTCGAGACAGAAAAAGGCCTTCCCATACTAATAAAAGCACACCGTCGTGATGGCATCAGTCTCCCTTTCGCTGCCAGAGTCTTTGATCTGTCTGGAAATGAAGTGGGTGTGGTTGGTCAGAGCAGTGTCATTTTTGTTCGCAGGGAGCAGCGTCAAGGGGTGTTGACGGTGAAGTGGGGTGGTGAGCAGTGCAGGCTGACCTATCAACTTGGTGATGTGTCTCCAGAACAGGAGTTCGGTTTTGAAAAAACCAATGCGATTTGTCACTGAGCGATTTGATGGCATGGCGGCGTACTGTTTATCCGTCAGCATGCTGTGTTTGCTAAGTATTACAGGTCATGCAGCTTGTTATGTGTCATCCGGATTTAGCGCTCAGGACGTGCGCATGGAATTGGGCCGTGTCCTGATCCAGCCGGATTTGCCGGTCGGGGCGATCATTCAGACCCTGCAAGTGCCGATTACCGCAAAAAACAATGCCGGGTCCTGTAACTTCGGAGGCTTTTCCAGAGGGGAGCTGGTGCGCAATCCTTCTGCTGTCCCCGGGTTTTCGAATGTGTATCAAACGGATGTGCCGGGGGTGGGGATTCGGCTTTACCGGGAAGCGGGTGATATATCGACCTACTATCCTCACCAGATCAATTTCAGCGGCAACCGGCAGTTAAACCTGATTGGCGGGTACTTCAAAGTGGAGCTGGTAAAGACGGCAGCGGCCACCGGGTCCGGGCCTGTTGGCCCCCCGGGATTGTTTTCAACGTATTATCTCGATGGTTCTGGCATTAACCGACCGGTTCTTACCTCCACGTTGACGGGGCAAGGGATCACTATTGTGAATTCATCCTGCCAGGTCGATGCAGGCTCAAAAAATATTGCCGTTAACTTCGGCTCGGTTTCCAACCGTGATTTTAGCGGGGTAGGGTCGAGGGTGAATCCGAGAGATTTCGAGATCCGTATGCGTTGCCAGGGCGGCAATGTTGCCGGTCTGGATCAGGGGCTCATCAAGGTAAGGTTTGATGGAACCCAGGACACATCAAACATGCCGGGTGTGCTGGCCATTGATAGTGGTCCGGCATCGGCTAGTGGTATTGGCATTCAGCTTAATCAGACGCTGGGAGGCACCGAGCAGACGGTTTCTTTAGGTGAAGGCGTTACCCTGGGCCGCACTCCTGTTAACGATTCGGCGGAGTTTGTGTTGCCCATGCGTGCTTACTATATCCAGACCCAGCCAGGCACAGTTGGCGCAGGGACAGGTAATGGCAGAGCCACGTTCACCATTGAGTACCATTAATGGTACTCAATGACATAGCGCATACTGGTCGGCTCCGTGCCAGAAGACGCAATACGCTCCTGAAGGTGTCCTGACCGGGTCTCTACCGCCACAGATTGGGTGTGACTGGATCCGGCGACAGGCTCAAGGTAGGTCTTGGCAATGTGCTGCCCGGCAGACAGCCCCTGATTGCCGCAGGAGTCCACGATCACGTCGGTATAACCGGCCTGGCTCTGCGTCCCCGGTTGGCAAGACGCATAAACAACCGCTCCCTGGAATGAGATCGTATTGCTGGCCATGGCTGCTGAGGTAGACAGTGCGAGTAGCGCGGCGATCCCTGTTCGGCTTGCAGTATTCATGGTGCCCCCTTCGATCACTGTTTAGTTATTTTGTCTAAGTGCGAAGGTTTACTTCTAGTACTTTTTCATTGGTTTTATGTAGTGATTGGCGTGCTCTTTTACATTTTCAGCACTGAAAGGTGGAAAATGGAGGATGACCGGTTGCGGCAGAAGGATCAGTCGAGCAACGAACGTTTCCGTCCCGCCACCGTCTTTGCCATCTGCATGCGCAGCCATGGCACTCTCTCCATGATCGGAAAGAACAGGTCCCGCCCGGTGGATACGGTGCGGCTATGGGATTGAAACGCCGGGGTCAGCCAGCGGCTCATGCGCTGGTAGAAGCGGATTTGTGGCTCCCGCTGGCGATGATAGTGCGCCCAGGTCTGGGGCCAATTGTCCGTGTTGGCCACGGCCTGGCCGAGAGCCCGGGCATCCAGCAGGGCCATGTTGGCGCCCTGGCCCAGTTGCGGGCTCATGGCATGGGCGGCATCGCCAATGATACCCAGCCGATTTTCCCCCCAGTGATGCATGATCACATCCCGGTAGGTGGCAGGGAGCAGCTGTTTCTGGTGTGTCAGGGGAGCCAACACTGTTTCCAGTTGCGGCCAGAGCGTGAGTGCCTGCTGGCGCCAGCCGGCAAAATCAAAATCCGGGTGCTGCCAATCGTTCATCTGCGCTACCGGCAGGCTCCAGAAAAAACTGGCCAGGGCTTGCTCCGGCTGATCCGGGCGGCAGCCGGTGGGCAGGATGCCAGCCATCTGTCCGGCCTGGTGGTAGCGCTGTTGCAGCAACGGTGCCGCAAACGATTCGACCATGGGCTGCATGGCCCACATGGCTCCCCAGGGATAAAGCCGGTCATAGCGGGTCCAGGCGGCCGGGCGTAGACGGCTGTGGCTGCCGTTAGCAATCAACACGGCATCAAAGGACAGCCGGCAGGGCTCGCCTGCCTGCTCGGCGATCACGGTGGCGTGATCCGCCAGGGTTTCCACGGCACTGACCGTGCAGCCCATCAGCCGTTGGTGTGGGAGTGTGTGCAGGTGCTGGTCCAATACATGGCAGAGGCTGGCACGGTGCACGCCCAGGCCGTGGCTGTGAACGTCCAGGCTGCGGTAGGTGGTGTTCATGATGCGCCGGCCTTCGCGGGTGTGGCCGACCAGAGCATCGACGCGGGCGCCGTAGCCGAGCATCGCCTGATACAGCCCCATCTCCTTGAGTACCGACAGGCCAGTGGGTTGTAGTAAAAGACCGGCCCCCACTGGCGCCAGTGCCTCGGCCCGTTCAATCAGGGTGATGTGGTGCCCTTGTTCGGCGAGCAGGGCGGCAGTGGCCAGGCCGGCGGTGCCGGCGCCGATAATGGCGATGGATTGTGGTTGCACTGATGAGCGTCCTTCCCCGAAAAGGCTTGCTCATGCTAGCAGAGCAAGGTGCTATGGTTTGGGCAAGGATCAAAAAAAACGGGCCGCGAAGCGGCCCGTAGCGTGTTGCGTGCAAGCATGTAGGCGTTTAACTCATTTCTCAACAAACGCCCGCTCGATCACATACTCACCCATCTCGCCGCCGCGGGTTTCCTTGAAGCCCCAGCCATCGAGAATTGCCTGGGTATCCTTGAGCATGGCCGGACTGCCGCACAGCATGAAGCGATCGTTTTCCAGGCTCGGGGTTGGCAGGCCCAGGTCTTCGAAGATCTTGCCGCTGGTCATCAGGTCGGTGAGGCGGCCCTGGTTGCGGAAGGGTTCACGGGTCACCGTCGGGTAGTAGAGCAGTTTGCCTTTGACGAATTCACCGAAGAATTCGTTGTTGGGCAGCTCGCTCTGAATAGTGTCCTGATAGGCCAGCTCGGACACATGGCGCACCCCGTGGGTAAGGATCACCCGGTCGTACTGGTCGTAGACTTCGGGGTCCTTGATGATGCTCATGAAAGGTGCCAGGCCGGTGCCGGTGGACAGCAGCCACAGATTCTTGCCAGGTAGCAGATGGTCGGCTACCAGAGTACCGGTGGGCTTGCGGCTCACATAGATCTTGTCACCCGGCTGGATGTTCTGCAGCTGGGAGGTGAGCGGGCCGTCCGGCACCTTGATGCTGAAGAACTCCAGTTCTTCCTCATAGTTGGCGCTGGCGATGGAGTAGGCACGCAACAGCGGGCGGCCATTGTCCTGTTCCAGGCCGATCATGGTGAAGTGGCCATTCTTGAAACGGAAACCCGGGTCCCGGCTGGTGGTGAAGCTGAACAGGGTGTCGTTCCAGTGGCGCACGCTGGTAACGGTTTCAGTATTCAAATTAGACATAATTAATTCAGCGCTTATTCCAAAACTCCAGTTGGTGGAAATTTAATCGAAGAAGGTTTATCGGTAAAATGGGTAATTCCGATAGAATATATCGGTAAATACGATATAGGGGTGTGTCCACCTGTTCAGACAGCCCGGAGGGAGCCATGAAATTCACTCTGCGACAGCTCCAGGTCTTCCTGGCTACGGCGCACCATGAAAACATCAGTAAGGCAGCGGACAGCCTCAGCATGAGTCAGTCCGCTGCCTCCGGGGCGCTCAAGGAACTGGAGGCCCTGTACGATCTGAAGTTTTTCGAACGCGCAGGGAAGCGACTCAAGCTCAATGAGGTGGGGCGTCAGTTCTGGCCGCGGGCGGAGGCGTTGCTGGCCCAGGCCCGGGAGCTGGAGGCAGACCTGTTGTCGCACCGGGATCTGGGGCGCCTGAATGTGGGGGCCACGCTGACTATCGGCAATTATCTGGCGGTGGGCATCATGGCCGATTACATGGCAGAACAGCCCGGCGCCCGAGTACATCTGGAGGTGGCCAACACCCGGAACATCGTGGAGCGGGTGTTGGCGTTCGAGCTGGATCTGGGCCTGATTGAGGGCGAGCTGAACCACCCGGATCTGGAGCTGCTGCCCTGGTTGGAGGATGAGCTGGTGGTGTTTTGCAGCCCGAGCCATCCGCTTGCCGGTAAGGAAGCACTTACCGATGAAGAGCTGCGGGCGGCCCACTGGATTGTCCGCGAATCCGGTTCCGGCACCCGGCAGACCTTTGAACGTGCCCTGCATGGACTGGTGCCGGAGCTGGATCTGGCCCTGGAGCTGGAGCATACCGAGGCCATCAAGCGGGCGGTGGAAACCGGGCTGGGCATCAGTTGCCTGTCGCGGGTATGTCTGCGCGAGGCCTTCACTCGCGGGTCGCTGGTGGAATTACCGGTGCCCCACCGGGATTTCAGCCGTGATTTCTACTTTGTGCTGCATCGCCAGAAATACCGCAGCCCGGGCATTGAGAGGTGGCTGGAATTATGTCGCGCGTGCGCCGGATAACCGGTTACAGCCTGATAGGGCTGACACTGCTGCTGGCTCTCGGGTTGCTGCTGCCGGAGGGGCGCCAGGTCCCCGTGCAGGGCGCCGATAGCAACGACTGGCATCCGCAGACGTTCTGGTATCACCCCTGGGGCAAGTCCGGGGTGCACAAGGGCGTGGATATTTTTGCCGCCAGCGGCACACCGGTATTGGCCAGTAGTGGCGGTCTGGTGTTATTTCGCGGCGAACTGGCGCGGGGCGGCAAGGTCGCTCTGGTGCTGGGCCCTCGTTGGCGGCTCCACTATTATGCGCATCTGGCGGACATTGCCGATACCGGCACCTGGCTATGGGCCGGGGAACCGGTGGGCACCGTGGGCAATAGCGGCAATGCGGTCGGCAAGCCGCCCCATCTGCATTATTCGCTGGTCAGCCTGTTGCCGTTGGTGTGGCAGGCAGACGGTGCCCCGCAGGGCTGGAAGAAGATGTTTTACCTTAACCCGCTGACGCATTTTGATGTGCGCTAACCTGTTGCTGCTGAAGGAGATCCCGTCATCGTGAAACAGGAGTGGCAGGCGTTCTGGCTGGCAGTGGGCTTCCTGACCCGGATTCCCATGCCGGTGGCGATCGACTATTCACAGACGCTGATGAACCGCTCCAGCCTTTACTTCCCTTTGGTGGGGCTGTTGCTGGGCGGGCTTTATGCGGCGCTCTTTACCGGCCTGGCCGCGTTCTGGAGCCTGCCGGTGTGTATCGGTCTGGTGCTGGCCTTCCATCTCTGGATTACCGGTACTTTCCATGAGGATGGTCTGGCGGACAGCATGGATGCCCTGGGCGGCGGCTACACGGTGGCGCGGCGGCTGGAGATCATGAAGGACAGCCGCATCGGCACCTACGGTGCGGTGGCGTTGTTCGTGGCGCTGGGCCTGAAGGTTGTGTTGCTGATGGATGCCGAACCGGTCTGGCTGGCCCTGCTGGTGACGCCTGCCATCGGGCGGCTGACGCCCTTGCTGCTGATGCGTTTTCTGCCCTACGTGACCGACCCGGATACCAGTAAAAGCAAACCGGTGGCGGAGGCCTTCAGCGGACAGCGATTGCTACTGGCCACACTCTTTACCGTGGTGGTGGCGCTGCTGTTTTCGGTGTGGCTGCCTGCCTTGCTGGCAGTGGGGGTGGTCGCTCTGCTGTGGGGCGCCAGCCTGAAGCGGCAGCTGGGTGGCTATACCGGGGATGCATTGGGGGCCAGCGTGGTGTTTACCGAGTTGGTGTTTTTGTTGGGTTTGGCTCTGTAGGGTGAATTAGCCGCAGGCGTAATCCACCATGCATGCTCCTATTCCAACCATCACGCCTACGATGAAAAAGGTGGATTACGCCTGCGGCTAATCAACCCTACGTTTCCATCAGGGGTTGAGGTATTTCCCCCGCACAATCCCGTCCAGTTTTTCATACGGAATGGTCAGTTCCGGTTGCCCCATGGCATAGGGGGCGATGTGGTAGACGTTGTAGTGCAGCACCAGGCCGCTCTTGCCGAAGTAGACATTGTCGGTGGGATCGAAGGGCCAGCTGTCGCGAAAGGCCTGATCCAGCTCTTCCTTGTCCAGCCATTGCTGGTGCTGGTGACGGGCCAGCTCCCAGAAAGCCTGTTTTTTACCAGGCTCCAGCAGGTCAGCAAGGGTCAGTTTTTGCTGGCGAGCCAGGTCCCAGTGGAAGTACTGCACGCCGGGCTGGCCATGGGCGCCACCGGTGTATTCGTAGCTGTCCATGCGCAGGGTAAGCAGGTCGCCCCGACGGGTTTGACGCTTGATGGTGGCATTCAGCTCCCAGCCTTGTTTGGACGCCATGGCCATGTCTGAGGCATCGGCAAGGAAGGCATCCACCAGGCTTTCGATGGTGCCGTCATGGGGGGTGCTGCCCTGATTCTGAACCAGCATGCCGGCCAGTTGGGTGGTGATCGCCTCATTCAGGGTCGGCTGGTTTTCAAAGGTGATCCAGGCCAGGTTCACTTTCGGGCAGCCGTCGCCCTGGCATTGTTCATCGGTTTTTTCCAGGGTGTGGAGAATGCGCACCAGCTCACCGGTATGCCCCTGGGCGTCGGCGGTGCCCTGTTTTGCGGCAGACGGGTCGGTGTCCTGATTTTTGTTATCACAACCTGCCAGCAGTGCTGCTGCGAGCAGGAACACAAATGTCATGCGCATGGGATAGCCTTTTCGGGAAATTCGGGATGCGGGCATTTAACGGCAGTCGCCTTGCCTTTTGCAACCATGGACCTGGCAGGCTACTGAAAAACCCGTTGCATGCTCAGCGTGGCCTGAAGTGTGCAGCTGTTGTGTCTTGTCTTGACGGGCAGGGTGGCTCCCTTTCCTAGAGACAAGGCGCAGCAGATGTACGCTTCAGGCCGCGCCCTTCGGGTCTTCCAGGCTGGCCCGTACTCGTCGTTGCCGTTCTTTGAAGGTAGAAGGATCGACAGGCAACCAGCATGCCATCAAAATTGCGCCCTCTGTGCCCTGCGGGTATAGATTACGAGCCAGCCTGAAAGACTGAGCACGCAACGGGTTTTTCAGTAGCCTGCTATGCTGGCCGGGCTTACTGACATTGATAGATGGGAGAAACGCAATGAGCTTCTGGACGGTTTACCTCTCCGGGGAGATTCACACCGATTGGCGCGAGCGCATCATTCAGGGGTGTGCCGAGAAAGAACTGGATATCGAATTTAGCGGCCCGGTGACCGATCACGAAGCCAGCGACAAGGTGGGGGTAAACATTCTTGGCGCGGAAGAAAAGCGCTTCTGGGAAGATCGCCTGGGTGCCGGGATTAACGGCATCCGTACTCGCAAGCTGATCGACGAGGCCGATCTGGTCATTGTCCGTTTCGGGCCCAAGTACAAGCAGTGGAATGCGGCCTTCGATGCGGGTTACACCGCCGCCCTGGGCACGCCCATGATCATTCTTCACGACGAAGAACACGACCATCCCCTCAAGGAAGTGGATGCCGCTGCCGATGCCGTGGCACGCACTCCCGAGCAGGTGGTGGAAATGCTGGTCTATATCCTCAACGCCTGACAGGACGCGGGGTCAGAGCTTGCTGGAAGTGGTCAGTTCAGGCCCCGTTTTACCTCATTTTTCATCTCCTAAGGAGCATTTCCTGCGTTCTGCTTGTCCTACCGGGTGACAGGCATTAACAGGCAATACAAGGAGTGCTCCGATGACACACCGTTTACTCGCTGCCGCCGCATTCATGCTGGTAACCACCGCTACCTCCTGGGCGGACACCCAAGGGGTGCCCAATGTGAAAACCCCGGACCCGGATAAAGTCGCCGTGCAGATGGAAGACACCCTGGAAGATATTCAGGAATTCACGGTGGAACAGAAAAACGATGCCATGCGCACTGCCCGCCATGCGCTGGATGATCTGGATCGGCAGATCACGCTGCTGCAGAGCGAAATTGATAGCGGCTGGAAAGAGCTTTCCCAGCAGGCTCGGCTGGACAAACAATCCGCCATGGCAGCGCTGAAAGAGCAACGCGCAGAGCTGGAAACCCGTTACCAGGCACTGCAGCAGGCCGGTGCGGACAACTGGGAAGCCGCCAAGGTAAAATTTTCCCAGGGCTGGGAAGCCGCCAAACAGAGCTGGCAGGCGTTGAATGCGCCCGTGGCTGAAGGCACGGATAACCCCGAGGAACAATGAGGGCCGAGCGGCACACAAGGAGGGGCAGGCATGCTGACACTCATTCCGTTTGACGATGATCGCGTGGTTGGTGCAAGAATTTCCGGCAAGATCACCCGCCCGGAGTTCGATGCAGTGGCAGAAGCCCTGGAAGCGGCGCTGGCCAAGCACGACAAGGTGCGCTTCTACGCGGAAATGGAGACCTTTGGTGGTGTCGCCATGGATGCCCTTTTCCAGGACCTGAAGTTCGGTTTGCGCCACTGGCAACAATTCGAACGCGAGGCCGTGGTCACCGACCGGGACTGGATGCGCCGTCTGGCGCTGCTGGCGGACAAGCTGTTGCCTTCCATAGAGGTAAAGGTCTTTGCCGGTGATGACGTGGACAGTGCCAAGGCATGGATTTGTGAGCCCTGATTAGCTGTCCAGTAAAGTGGCCAGATGGGAAAGGCAGAACCGGTACATCTGTTCGCCCCCTTGCCTGGCTGCTTCCAGCTTTTCCGGTGGTGTGTCTGCCGCATCAAAGTCAGCCTGCCAGGTTACCCGGCAGCCCTTGTCGACAGGCCTCACGCTGACCGTGGCTACAAAACGGTTTTCTTCCCGTACTCCCGGCGCTGCCACAATGCGGTAGGAAAACCGCCTGGAGGCCTCGTCGTAGGCAACCAGTTCTTCAATGACCTGCCCCCCTGTGGCCATGCTGACGGTACGAGTAGCTCCCACGCCGGTGCCGGTTACCGAACAGTCGGTGACACCAGGTAACCAGCTTTTCAGATCGCCAAAACCTCGAATCCGGTGCCATACCGTATCGGCGTCATGAGTATAGTGATGGTCTGCGTGAATGCTGGGCATAGGGCTCCTCATTGTGTCAGACGGCGGCGGATCGCTGCCGCAGGAAAGTCTCGAAGGATGTCAGGAACGGAAAGTCCTTGCGTACCGCTTCCATATCGAAGCGCCAGCGCACGGTGTTGTTCCAGACATATTGGCGGGCGGCTTCTGCATTGGTCATGCGCAGTGCCCAAAGCGGAATACTGAACGGCAGCGGTCGCTTGCCGGTAACGTCCCGGTAGATGGTTTTCATCTCGGCTACGGTCAGCACATCGCTGGCCAGATCGGGTTTGCTGCCGATGAATTTTTCCGGGTTGGCAAAGATCTCGGCACTGGCGCGGGCAATATCGTTAACGGTGACCATGTGGAAAGGCACATCCTTTTTCAGGCAGCCGTCCAGAGTAGCCAGTACCAGAGCCGGGTTGATGGCCTTCTTGCCCTTGTTGCCCATCACTGGCTCGAAGAAGTTCTCCATGAAGAACACTTCGCGCAGCATGGTGAATGGCAGGGCGAGTTTTTCGATGTGCTGCTCGATTTCCCACTTGCTGGCGAAATGCAGCACATTGCCGGCTTCCTCGCACCCGGCCACAGAGGTTTGCAGGAAATGCTGAACGCCGGCGGCCGCCGCGGCATCGGCCAGGCGGATGCCCTGGTCGATCTCGCGCTGGTAGCCCACGCCTTTTTCCCAAAAATTCTGTAGCGCAAAAACACCGTAGCAGTCCTGGCAGGCCAGCTGCAGCGATACGCCGTCATCCAGGTCGCCGGCCACGACTTCCGCGCCTTTGCGGGCCAGTGCCTGGGCGGAGGGCTTGTCCGGGTTACGAGTGAGGGCGCGAACCTGAAAGCCTTGCTCCATCAGGAGAGGGATCAGGGCGCCGCCCTGGGCACCGGTGGCGCCGGTGACAAGAATACGTTTTTCGGTCATTGGCGATCTCGTAGTAGAACTGGCAAGTTCTACAAGGGTAATCCGATGCTCGCTAGCGACAATGACATAAACCATCAGGGCGCTGGTGAAAGTCGCCGTTTTGCGATGCAAAAAAAGAGGGGCCTTGCAGCCCCTCGTTATCTTCCGGTTCCTGACGGACCTGCAGGTCCTCGAATTCGTCCAGCGCCTGGCGCCAGTCCATACGGGGCCGGGTCTGTTCCCTGGCGGATTGATGAGCGCCGCCCTTACGCATCAGCGGATCCATTGCCGCCCAGTTGCGCAGCGGTTTGGGGCCTTTTGCCATTGTCTTTCTCCCTGTTAAATCAGACAGTTGCTGCCTGGAAGTGTGAATCCTTCCGCACCCGTCTGGCTGCATGTGGAAGGCGGCGGCGATAGTACGCCTCGACTCTCTGATTCACTAGCGTCGGCAGATAAAAAAGCGTTTTAAATAATGGCTGACAGCGTTGTCAGGGTCTTGCCGGCAGAGGCCGTCGTGCCGTGCAATCCGGATAGAGGACTTTCTGCCTGTGGGGGTAGTGGTGGTGGCGCTTGGGTGGGGGTGATCCTGGACGTTCCCGGCCGATCCGCTATACCTGACAATGAATGGGGGCTCAGATATCCGCGTAATCCTGCCCGCCCTTGAGCCAGCGTCGCAGTAGCGGCTCCACGCTTCCCGGGCAATGTTGCAACAGATTGTCTGCCACGTCCCGGGCAGGCTCCATCAGCGCTTCATCGCGCATCAGGTCAGCAATGCGGAATGCCATGTCGCCGGTCTGGCGGGTGCCCAGCCATTCGCCGGGGCCACGCAGTTTCAGGTCTTCTTCGGCAATCACGAAGCCGTCGGTGGTGTCGCGCATCACCGCCAGGCGCCGTTTGGCGGTGAGCGACAGGGGCGTCTGGTAGAGCAACAGGCAGTAGCTTTGCTCGCCGCCCCGGCCCACTCGACCGCGCAGCTGATGGAGCTGGGCCAAGCCCAGCCGTTCCGCATTTTCCATTACCATCAGGGTGGCGTTGGGCACATCCACGCCCACTTCGATCACGGTGGTGGCCACCAGTAACTGGGCCTCACCGCTGGCAAACCGGGCCATGCGTTCGGCCTTCTCTTTTGCCTTCATGCGGCCGTGTACCAGTTCCACGGTGAGATCGGGCAGGGCGGTCTGCAATTCCTCAAAAGAGGCCTCCGCCGCCCTGGCCTGGATTTCCTCGGATTCCTCAATCAGCGGGCAGACCCAGTAGGCCTGGGTACCCTGCTGGCAGGCGTCGTTGATGCGCTCAATCACCTGGGGGCGGCGTCCTTCCGGCAGCACCAGGGTGTCGATGGGTTTACGGCCGGGGGGCATTTCATCGATCACCGACGTATCCAGATCGCCATAGACGCTCATGGCCAGGGTGCGGGGAATTGGCGTGGCGGTGAGCACCAGCTGGTGGGGCACCTGGATGCCGTGGCGGGTATCGAAGCGGCCTTTTTCGCGCAGGGCCAGGCGTTGCTGTACGCCAAAGCGGTGTTGTTCATCGATGATGGTCAGGCCCAGGCGATGGAACTGTACGGCTTCCTGGAACAGGGCGTGGGTACCGACCACGATAGGGGCGTGGCCATCTGCCAGCGCCGCTTGGGTGTCCCGGCGGGCCTTGGCCCCCAGGCTGCCTGCCAGCCAGTGCACCTCGATGCCCAGCGGCGCGAGCCAGTGGTGGAAGTTGTCCCGGTGCTGTTCGGCAAGCAGTTCCGTGGGTGCCATCAGCGCCACCTGGTAGCCGGATTCGATCGCGGCCAGCGCCGCCGCGGCGGCGACCAGGGTCTTACCCGAACCCACATCCCCCTGGACCAGCCGCAGCATGGGGTGGGGCTTGCCCATATCGCCAAGCAATTCTCCAATCACTCGCTGCTGGGCTCCGGTGAGGGTGAAGGGCAGGCTGGCCTGCAGTTGTTCGAATAAATCATCCGCGTGCAGGCGCGGGGCGTGGAAGGCTTTCTGGCCGGCCCGTTTCTGCAGCATGCCCAGCTGGTGGGCCACCATCTCTTCCATGACCAGTCGCTTTACCGCCGGGTGCTTGCCGTCCAGTAGCAGGTTGACCGGGTCATCCGGGCGCGGGTTGTGCAGCTTGGTCAGCGCCTCGGTGAGTGACGGCAGGCCGCGTTGATCAAGCAGATTGCCGGGAATCAGTTCCGCCGGCGGGTGACCCTGCAGGTACTGCAGGGCCTGAGCGGCCAGGTTGCGCAACAGTTTCTGGCTGACGCCTTCGGTGGTGGGGTAGACAGGGGTCAGTGCTTTTTCCAGTGGTGGCAGGCTGGTGCCGATTTGATATTCGGGGTGATAAAACTCCAGCCCGGCGGCCCCGGGGCGCGGTTCGCCATACACGCGAATGGGCTTCCCCCGTTCCATGTTGTTCTTCTGCGCGGCGCTGAAATGATAAAAACGCAGGGTCACCATGCCGGTGCCATCGGCCACCTTGCACAGCAACGAGCGTCGGCGTCCGAACACCACATCCGCCGCCATCACTTCTCCTTCGATGACGACCCCGGTTTCCGGGCGCAGGCTGCCGATGGGGGTGATGCGGGTGCGGTCTTCGTAGCGGAATGGCAGATGGAACAGCACATCTTCCAGATTGTGCAGGCCCAGTTTCGTGAGTTTTTCGGCAGCAGCGGGCCCGACGCCTTTCAGGCGGGTGATGGGCAGGGCGGAAAGACTGTCACTGGCCATGATACTGCGCCGCTGTAGAAGCACCTCTCGAGGTGCGAACGGTACTTTTGGGATCGTCTTCAAACAGGTTCGCACCTCGAGAGGTGCTCCTACAGGGAGAGATCGTCCAGCCCATCGTTAGCCCGCCAGCCCTTCCTTTGGCACCGCCTGGCGCAGTACCTCGATGGCTTTCGGCCGCGGGAAGCTGTCGCGCCAGATCAGGGCAATGGTTCGCGCCGGGACCGGGGCCTTGAAGGGGCGAACCGCGAAAGTCGCCTTGTCATAGCCATGCTGGTGGAGCGCCGAGTTGGGCAACACGGTGATACCCAGGCCGCTGGCCACCATATGGCGAAGGGTTTCCAGGGAGCCGCCTTCAATTTGTACCAGATTGCGCTGGCGCTGGGAGTCGATGGCCGGGCACAGCTCCAGCACCTGATCGCGGAAGCAGTGGCCTTCGCCCAGCAGCAGCAAGGTTTCATCCAGCAGTTGCTCCGGCGCGATTTCTGTCTGGCTGGTCCAGGGGTGGTCGCCGGGCAACAGCACCGAGAACGATTCCTCGTACATGCGTGCCCGTACCAACCCGCCACCGGAGAAGGGCAGTGCGACGATAATGGCGTCCAGGTCGCCCTGTTCCAGCTTGCGACGCAGCACGTGGGTATAGTTTTCTTCGATGAACAAAGGCATTTCCGGTGCCGCCGCGCGTACCTTTGGCACCATGGTGGGGAACAGATAGGGTGCCACAGTAAAAATGGCGCCGACCCGTAGTGGCGACCCCAGTTGATCCTGCTGGCTCATGGCCATCTGCGTCAGCAGGTCTGCCTGTTCCAGAACCCGTTGGGCCTGCGCCACAATGGGCCCCGCCTGGGGTGTCACCACGACTTCCCGGGGGCGACGTTCGAACAGCGGCATGCCGAGCTGGTCTTCCAGCTTTTTGATGGCTGCACTGAGGGTGGGTTGGCTCACGTTGCAGGCCTGGGCGGCGTGACCAAAATGGCGTTCCCGCGCCAGGGCGACGAGATAGCGTAGTTCTGTTAATGTCATGGCACTGATTCGCTAATTCAATTACTGATCATTGTGCCTAGAAAATAAGGCAGTGAATAGTTAACAGTGAATAGTTAATAGCTCGCGAAAAAGGGAGTGGGCTGCGGCATGGCAGACGCCCCTTAAGGGCGTTTGTGGTTGTTAACTATTCACTATTAACTATTAATTGGTTTTGCATTTATGTCCCACATTCTGATTGCCGGCCTGGGTGACCTGGGGACCGGCCTGGCGGAGCAGTTTCTGGCCGAGGGTCATCGGGTCAGCGCCATTCGACGGGGCAGCCACTGTCCCTCCGGTGTGGAGCTATACAGCCAGGATTTGCTCGCAGGCGCTGCCATGTTGCCTCCGGATCCAGTGGATCTGGTTATTATCATCATGACGCCGTCTGAGTTCAGCGAGGAAGGTTATCTGAAGGCCTATGTGCGGGCGCCACAGACGCTGCTGGATGCCCTGGCCGCGCAGCAGCCGTTGCCACCAGTGGTTTTTGTTTCCAGCACGGCGGTCTTCGGTGACGTTGAGGGAGACGTCGACGAGCTTACGCCGCCAACGCCGTCTCGCTACAACGGCAAGGTGTTGCTGGCGGCGGAAGAGGAACTCAGCATCCGCTCCCATTGCACGGTGGTGCGCTTCTCTGGCATCTACGGGCCAGGTCGCTATCGCCAGATCGACAAGGCGGCCCGTCTCGCTCGCGGCGAGGAAGCACTGCCTTCCGCCCAGTGGACCAATCGCATTCATCGGGACGATTGCGTTGGCCTGCTGAAGCAGGTGGCCGATGGCTGGTTGGCGGGGCAGGAAATGCCGCCATTGGTGATCGGCACCGACAACGTGGGCGGCCGCAATCTGGACGTGCTGCAATGGCTGGCTCAGCAACAGGGACTGACCCTGGCGGTGCCCGATGACGCGCCCGCTGGCAAGCGGATCCGCAGCCAGTACATTCGCCAGGGGCATTACACCCTGCGCTATCCGGGTTATCAGGATGGGTACAGCCAGGTGCTGGCGGAAAAAGAGCGGCAAGTTAAACGTTGAAAATGGAAAACCGCGCAGGTTGGGTTGAGTGCAGCGAAACCCAGCAATACCGGGCGTTTGACCGATCTCTGGTTGTGATGTTGGGTTTCGCTGCACTCAACCCAACCTGCGCCACCCTGATCAGCCGATAAACGGCGCGATCCATCAAAACCGGGGGAAAGTGCTCAAAATATCGGTAACCAGTTGAATTTAAAACTTATTTTTCTCTTTTATCGATTCGCTGTTCACTGTTAACGATTCTCTGCCCCTAAAGCGGACTTGCCTCCCGCGTACGCGCTAGTAAAGTGTGCGCCTCAATTTTTTCTGTGGCGGGCCCAGAGCCCGCAAAAGCCCGTGGTGGGCGCGATGGAGTGAAGCGAATGAGCACACCGGTTGCCGTGGTAATGGGCTCCCAGTCCGATTGGGAAACCATGAAAGAAGCCTGTGACGCCTTGACCCAGTTCGGTGTGGGCTGGAAGGCGGAAGTGGTGTCTGCCCACCGGACCCCCCAGCGCATGTATGACTTCGCCAAAAGCGCCCACGACAATGGCTATCAGGTGATCATTGCCGGTGCCGGTGGCGCCGCTCACCTGCCCGGGATGATTGCGTCCCTGACCCCGCTGCCGGTACTGGGCGTGCCGGTGAAAAGCCGCACCCTGTCCGGCTGGGACAGCCTGTTGTCCATCGTGCAGATGCCCAAGGGCGTGGCCGTGGGCACCCTGGCCATCGGCGCCGCCGGCGCCTGGAATGCAGGCCTGCTGGCGGCGCAGATGCTGGCCGCCGGCAACCCGGAGCAGTTGCAGAAGATCGCCGACTGGAAAGCGTCCCGCGCCGACGATGTGCTGGCTAACGCCGAGCTGGGTGAAGGCTGATGAATCGTGTGCTCGTTCTCGGTGGTGGCCAGCTTGGCCTGATGATGGCAGAGGCGGCGGCGCGTCTGGGTCTGGTAGTAGATCGCTACGATCCGGAGCGGGCGCTGCTGCTGCCCGGTACCTCGGACCTGGCCGTGCCGATCAGCTGGGAAGAGTGCCAGGAGCGCTACCCGGTGATCACCGTGGAGCGTGAAGCCTTCCCGGAAGCCGGTCTGTCCGCCGAGCTGGCAAAAAGCGACCGTTGCGTGGCCCGCGGTGCCTTGGAAGTGATTCCCGATCGCTTTACCCAGAAATCCATGCTCGACAAGCTGGGTATTCCCACAGCCCCCTGGGTGACCCTGGACCAGCCGGACGATCTGGATGCGGCGGTGGCGAAGTTTGGCGGCGTGGTGGTCAAGGCGCGCACCGGCGGTTATGACGGACGCGGAACCTGGATCGTCGGCGAAGGTGGTGATCTGAGCGCGGTGCCTGCCGGCGAACTGGCCGGTAAGGCCATTATCGAACAGAAGATCCCTTTCCGCCGCGAGCTGTCCATTGTCGGTGCCCGCAGCACCAGCGGCGAGACCCTGTTCTACCCGCTCACCCGCAACTGGCATGTGGACGGCATCCTGCGCTTGAGCCTGGCGCCGGCCACCGCCTGCGCAGACTTGCAGAAGCCCGCGGAGAAGATGCTCAAGGGCATCATGGAAGAACTGGATTACGCCGGTGTGATGGCAGTGGAATTCTTCGAAACCGATGGCCAGCTGATGGTCAACGAAATTGCCCCGCGAGTGCACAACTCCGGTCACTGGACCCATGAAGGCGCCGACTGGTCCCAGTTCGACCTGCATGTCCACGCGCTGGCCGGGGTGCCCCTGCACGCGCTGAACGTGCATGGCCCCACCGCCATGGTGAACCTGATCGGTACCCCCTTCGAAAGCGCCTGGTTACAGCACCCGGGTGTGGTGCACTGGTATGGCAAGGGGGTGCGCCCGGGTCGCAAGCTGGGCCACGCCAATCTGGTGGCGGACAGCCTGGAAGGCCTGCGTGAAGGCCTGGATGCCTGGGCGGATGTGTTACCGGAAGGCTATCAGGCCGTACTCGATTCCGAATTGGCGCTGGGGTGAGTTTCAGGATTCAAGTTGAACGTTGCAACTTGTAACCCTTGGCGGCCCTTCACGTTCCTGCCTTCCGGCAATCGGTTACACTGAATCCTGACTTTGAGACAGGAATTCGGATGTGGCCTTGCCGCTTGCTATGACGCGTTATCGACGACTGATCCTGCTGGCCGTTGTGCTGGTGACAGTACTGTTACTTGTGGAACTCAACGGCCTTCGTGAGCAGTTTTCCCTGCCTGCCTTGCGGGCGCTGCTGGAAGCCAATCTGGTGGTGGGCGTCTTGCTGTTTGTGCTGGCGTTTTCCATCGGTAACCTGATCCAGTTGCCGGGCTGGCCGTTTCTGGCGGCGTCGATATTGGCGCTGGGCACGGCGACCGGCGGGCTGGTCACCTTTGTGGCGGCCTGCGTGTCCTGCCTGGTGACATTTCAGGTGGTGCAGGGCGTTGGCGGTAGTGCCCTGCGGGATATCGACAGGCCTCTGGCAAGGAAGATTCTCGCCCGCTTGGACCGGCATCCTGTACGCAGTGTGGTGTTGCTGCGGCTCTTGTTCCAGACCATGCCCGCCCTGAACTACACCCTGGCATTGAGCGGGGTAAGGCGCCGCGATTACCTGCTTGGCTCGCTGCTGGGCCTGCCCTTACCACTGCTGGTTTACTGTTTTTTCTTCGACCGCATCGCCCGAGTGTTGCAACTGGCGTAACCAGGCAGTGCCTGGCCATCACTCCATTGCCTGTGAGCGCTAATGTCTTAACAGGGCACTAAGGCTGTCTACCGCTTCAGCCCAGTCTGCATCTTCGCGAATGGCATCTGCCAGAAAGCGCGCCTGTGAATCGTTCCAGAATGGCGCCTGATGTAGATGCATGCTGTCTTTCAGGGTACCGGCGTACTGATGGATGAAGTCTTCGATGGCCGCATCGCTGTTATCCAGACCAAGCTGGGCAAACAGGGTGGGTAGGTCGTGGGTTGCGGTGTCCATATCGCAGTCCCTCCGGGTCGGATGACGTTATATCCAGATGGTGCACTTTTGAGGCGCTGCTGTCTTCCCCCTGAGAAGGAGAGTTTGGTAACAAAAACGCCCGCGAGTAGCGGGCGTGTTGCATGGTGCATGCGGCCTGTTGCGGCGGTTATGCAATATCCATGATGCCGTCCATTTCCACCCCGGCGCCCTTGGGCAGAGCGGCCACGCCGATTGCGGCCCGGGCTGGGTATGGCTGTTTGAAGTGACGCGCCATGACCTCGTTGACCAGGGCAAAGTGGCCCAGATCGGTGAGGAAAATATTCAGTTTGACGATGTCCTGCAGGGTGCCGCCGGCGGCTTCGCAGACGGCGGTCAGGTTGCTGAATACCTGTTCGATCTGCGCTTCCATATCGCCGTCCACCAGCTCCATGGTGTCAGGCACCAACGGGATCTGGCCGGACAGGTAAACGGTGGCGCCGGCCTTGATGGCCTGGGAATAGGTGCCAATGGCCTGGGGCGCCTTGTCGGTGCTGATAACGGAATGGTTGGACATGGTCGGTTCTTCACTTGGTTGAGCTGTCAGCGCCGCAGCGCTGGCAGGCGGAAATCAGGAAAGGAGCTATGCTTGCACGCAGCCGGCCCGCACGCAACATGGGAAGCGCCTGCCTGTTTGCAGGAGCGTCACTGGCGGCGCGATAGCAAGGCTTTTGCTGCCCCGAGCTGTTTCGAAGCCGCTGTAGGAGCTCCTCTTGAGGGGCGAACCACGCGTCAGCGTGGAAATCGACCGCAGAGCCTGCCCCGGACTTGATCCGGGGGCGATCAGGAATATCAGAGCGTGGCACAGGCTCTATGCGAGCCGGCCATTCGGTTCGCCCCTCAAGAGGAACTCCTCCTACAGGGCGGGTGTGGCTATCAAAGCCGGTGGATCCGCACAATACTGTCCAGCGTGCGTAGCTTCTTGATGATGCGGGCCAGGTGGATGCGGTCTTTTACCGTCATGGTCACGTTGAGGGAGGTGAGCGTGGGGTCCTTCTCCGCCATGTCGATGGTGTCTATGTTGGAGCCCAGCTCGGAAACGCTGTTGGCCAGGGTAGCCAGCACGCCGCGCTTGTTGATCAGCTCGATGCGAAGGGCGGCGGTGAACTCTTGCTCCACCTGTTTATCCCAGCTCAGGGCGATGCATTTTTCCGGGGCGTTGCGCATTTCCGCCAGCAGGTTCTTGCAGGTGTCCCGGTGTACCACGATGCCGCGACCGGCGCTCAGGTGGCCGATGATGGTGTCGCCGGGCAGGGGCAGGCAACACTTGGCATAGCTGACCATCAGCCCTTCGCTGCCACGGATGGCCAGCGGTCGACGGTCATCTTCGTGCTGGCGTTCGTCATCATCGCGGGCGCCAGCCAGTTTACGGGCCACCAGCGGCGCCAGGCGGTTGCCCATGCCGATGTCTTCCAGCAGTTCGTCCAGTTCCACATAGCCGTTACCGGCCAGCTCACTGACTACTCGCTCGATGGGCAGCTCGTCCATGCCGATGTCATAGGAATGCAGCGCTTTTTCCAGCAGTCGCTCACCCAGCTCCACGGCGTCCTCGCGGCGCTGGTGTTTGAGGAAGTGACGTATGTTGGTGCGCGCCTTGCCGGTGACCACGAAGTTGAGCCAGGCCGGGTTGGGAGTGGCGTTGGGGGCGGTGATGATTTTCACCGTCTGGCCGGATTCCAGGGGGTGGAGAGCGCCGCCAGCTTGCCGTCGATACGGGCGGCCACGCACTGATTGCCCACCTTGGTATGCACCGCATAAGCGAAGTCCACGGCGGTGGCACCGCCGGGCAGTTCCTTGATGTCGCCCTTGGGGGTGAACACATAGGCTTCGTCCGGGAACAGGTCCACCTTCACATTCTCGATGAACTCCATGGAGTTGCCGGCTTTCTGCTGCAGCTCAAGCAGCCGCTGCATCCAGCTCTGGGTGCGACTGTGGGTGGGCGAGCCGGGCTCGTCGTCGGCCTTGTACAGCCAGTGGGCGGCGATGCCGTTGTTGGCCATGGCCTCCATTTCCTCGGTGCGGATCTGCATTTCCAGGGGAATGCCGGAGCGCGCCTTGAGGGTGGTATGCAGGGACTGGTAGCCGTTGGCCTTGGGAATGGCGATGTAATCCTTGAAGCGGCCGGGGATCGGAGTGAAGTAGTTGTGCACCGCACCCAGCACCCGGTAACAGGTATCCACCCGGTCGACGATGATGCGAAAACCAAACACATCCATGATGTCGGCAAAGGGTTTGTGCTGTTCCTTCATCTTGGAGTAGATGCTGAACAGGTGTTTTTCGCGGCCCAGTACTCTTGCCTCGATGCCTTCCTCTTCCAGACAGTGTTCGAGACTGGCTTTTATGGTGGTGAGGATTTCCTTGCGGTTGCCGCGGGCCTTCTTTACCGCCTGGCCGATCAGGCGTGCGCGCATGGGGTAGATGGCGTGGAAGGCCAGGTCCTCGTACTCCACCCGCATGTTGTACATGCCCAGCCGGAAGGCGATGGGGGCGTATAGCTCCAGCGTCTCGGTGGCGATGCGACGGCGTTTTTCAGCACGCATGACATGCAGGGTGCGCATGTTGTGCAGTCGGTCTGCCAGCTTGATAAGAATGACGCGGATGTCCCGGGTCATGGCCAGCATCATCTTGCGCAGGTTTTCGGCCTGCTGCTCGGCCTTGGACTCGAACTTGATCTGGGCGATCTTGGACACGCCATCCACCAGCTCGGCCACTTCTTCGCTGAATTCCCCGGCCAGCTGTTCCTTGGTAATGCCGGTGTCCTCGATCACGTCGTGCAGCATGGCAGCCATCAGTGAAGAATGGTCCATGTGCATGTCGGTGAGGATGTTGGCCACGGCCAGCGGGTGGGTGATGTACGGGTCCCCGGTGCGGCGGTACTGCCCCTCGTGCGCTTGCTCGGCAAAATGGTAAGCGCGTACGACCTGGGCGATCTGATCATCGTCCAGATAACTGCGTAACCGTTTTTCCAGGTTATGGATGGTGGGCAAAAGTCCTCGTCACGCCCGGGGCGGAGTAATGATTAGGGATTAACCTTAGCTTAGATTTGAGGGCGAGGTTTGTCTATGACAAGCGCGATAGTCACGGGCAATCAATTTTCCGACAGGTGTCGGAAAGGAAAAGCAGAAGAGAAAGAGGGGGAAATACAGGCAAGCGCCCGGGCGGGCACTTGCCGAAAACAGTGTTACTCGCCGAAGGACTGAGTCAGCAGGGCCAGCTCGTCCACGTCGGCGCTGCGGTCAGCGATCGGGTTGTCCACGGATTCCGCGGTCACGTGACCTTCGGCGATTTCGCGCAGGGCGACCACGGTGGGCTTGTCGTTTTCCCAGGCCACGCGGGGTTCTTTGCCGCCAGTCTGCAGTTGACGGGAGCGCTTGCCAGCAACCAGGACCAGCTCAAAGCGGTTGTCCAGTTTTTCCAGGCAGTCTTCAACGGTTACACGGGCCATGCTGTTCTCCTACAGGGTGGCGGTGCCGAAGTCGGCAGCGCCTGAAATTCGCAATGGGCGATTTTACTGGTGAATCGGTGACCAGTCCAGCAGAAGGGCTTGCCGCAGGGCGGAAAGGCGGGCATTACCCTATGGTTTCGCCGGGTTACCGCTTCGCGAGCAGGTTGCTCAGGGTGTCGGCCAGCCGCGCCGACTGACGGGCGGTGATCAACCGGCGGGCCTCCAGGACGGCTTCCAGTTCGTAGAGGGCGCGCTGGAAATCGTCGTTCACCACCAGATAGTCGAATTCGCCGTAGTGACTCATCTCGTCCTGGGCGCCGTCCAGGCGTTGCTGGATCACCGTCTCGTCGTCGGTGTCACGGCCGCGCAGGCGTTCGGCGAGGGTTTCCAGGGAAGGTGGCAGAATAAAGATGCTCACCGAGTCGGGTAGCTGCTTGCGGATCTGGGTGGCGCCCTGCCAATCGATCTCCAGAATTACGTCCTCGCCGCCCCGTAGCGTCTGGGCTACCCAGTCGGCGCTGGTACCGTAGAGGTTGCCAAAGACTTCGGCGTGTTCCAGGAATCGCCCCTTTTCCACTTGCTGGACAAAGGTGTTGCGGTCGGTGAAGTGGTAGTTCACCCCGTCTTCTTCCCCGGCACGCATGGCGCGTGTGGTGTGGGAGACAGAAATGCGCACTTGCTCGAGCTTGTCGACAAGTGCTGCCACCAAGCTGGTCTTGCCGGCGCCGGACGGGGCGGAAATGATATACAGCGTGCCTTTGTCGGCCATAGTGAAGACGGTCCTGTTCGCGATCCCGGTAAAGGACGCATTATAGGCGTAAAGGAGGCGGCACGTCATATGCGACTCGATGCCAGCGCCATGGCAGGTTACCGTATGCAATGCTGTGCCGAGCCCGCCACGAATGAGTCGGACACTTCCCGGCACCGGATAAGGAGAGATTATGAGCGATACCCAGGACGACCCACGCCGTCGTCATTCATCGAAGGTGGTAGATGGCCCGGGCAAGTCGGCCGGCCGTGCCATGTTGCGGGCAGTGGGCTTTACTGACGAGGACTTTCGCAAGCCACAGGTGGGCATCGCTTCCACCTGGAGCCAGGTGACACCCTGTAATAGCCATATCGGCGAGCTGGCAGAGCGGGCCTGTGAAGGGGCAGACGGCGCCGGTGGTAAAGGGGTGATATTCAATACCATCACCATTTCCGATGGCATCGCCAACGGCACCGAGGGCATGAAGTATTCGCTGGTGTCCCGCGAGGTGATTGCCGATTCCATTGAGACGGTAGCCGGCTGTGAGGGCTTTGATGGGTTGGTAGCCATTGGTGGCTGCGACAAGAACATGCCCGGTTGTCTGATCGGCCTGGCCCGGCTCGACCGCCCCAGTGTGTTTGTCTACGGCGGCACTATCCTGCCGGGTAAGGGCCATACCGATATCGTTTCCGTGTTCGAAGCCATGGGGGCCCATTCCCGCGGGGACATGGATCTGATCGAGCTCAAGCAGATTGAAGAAACCGCCATCCCCGGCCCGGGTTCCTGTGGTGGCATGTACACCGCCAATACCATGGCCTCGGCCATTGAGGCGCTGGGTATGAGCCTGCCCGGCAGCTCGGCACAGAACGCGGTGTCCGCAGAAAAGGGGGAAGACTGCGTGCGGGCCGGTGCGGCGGTATTGAACCTGCTGGAACATGACATCAAACCCTCCGACATCATGACTCGAGAGGCCTTTGAAAATGCCATCACCGTGGTGATTGCCCTGGGTGGCTCCACCAATGCGGTGCTGCATCTGCTGGGTATGGCGCGCACGGTGGGGGTGCCGCTGTCGCTGGACGACTTTACCGACATCGGCAAGCGGGTGCCGGTGCTGGCGGACCTGCGCCCCAGCGGCCAATACATGATGAGCGAGCTGGTCGCCATCGGTGGCATTCAGCCGCTGATGAAAATCTTGCTGGAGGCCGGTCTGCTGCACGGCGACTGCCTGACCGTCACCGGTCGCACCCTGGCAGAGAATCTGGCCGAGGTAGCGCCGTATCCGTCGGAGCAGGACATCATCGCGCCGTTGTCCGCCCCGCTGAAAGCGGAAAGCCACCTGCGCATTCTCTACGGCAACCTGGCCCCAGAAGGCGCGGTGGCCAAGATCACCGGCAAGGAAGGGACCCACTTTTCCGGTTCGGCACGGGTGTTCGGCTCGGAAGAGGAAGCCCAGGCGCGCATCAATGACGGCACTGTGGTAGCCGGCGATGTGGTGGTGATTCGCTACGAAGGGCCTCGCGGCGGTCCGGGCATGCGGGAAATGCTGACGCCCACCTCGGCGATCATGGGGCGCGGTTTGGGCAATGACGTCGCCCTGATCACCGACGGGCGTTTTTCTGGCGGCAGTCATGGTTTCGTGGTCGGTCATGTGACCCCGGAAGCCTTCGATGGCGGGCCGCTGGCGCTACTCGAGGACGGTGACCGCATCACCATTGATGCCGAGGCCAACAGCCTTGTCGTGGATCTGTCCGATGCCGAGCTGGCGCAACGTCGAGCGAACTGGCAGCAACCGGCGCCGCGTTATACCCGCGGTGTGCTGGCAAAATATGCACGCCTGGTCGGTTCCGCCAGTGAAGGAGCGGTAACCGACGACTTCTGAGGTGAAGGGTGCCGCGTTTCGGTATTGCTGGCAGAGCAACATTGCGCTGTTCGTCATCCCGGCAAAGCGCGCATTATAGAAGGCGGGGGCGTGATAGATGCCCCCGCCAATCTTCCCAGCCCTGGACCCGATGCCGTTATGCAAGACAGCCCCATCACTGCCACCGTGGACTTCGACCGTGACGGCGTTCAGCACGGTTTTCTCAAGCTGCCCCATTCCCACGATGGCTCCGCTTGGGGCAATGTAATGATCCCGATCACCGTGGTGCGCAACGGTGAGGGGCCTACGGCGTTGCTCTCCGGTGGCAATCACGGTGACGAGTACGAAGGCATTACCGCGCTGCTGAAACTGGCCAACCGGTTGCAGCCTGAGCAGATCACCTGTCGCGTGATTATCGTGCCCATGCTCAACCATCCCGCGGTGCTTAATGGCTCCCGCACTTCGCCGCTGGATGGCGGCAATCTGAACCGGGCCTTTCCCGGTAATCCGGCGGGCACCCTGACGGAAAAGATCGCCGATTACCTCACCCGCTACCTGGTGCCACTATGTGATCTGGCACTGGATATTCACTCCGGCGGCCGCACCCTGGATCTGTTGCCCTTTGCCGCCACCCACCGCATGGCCGACCGGGAATTCGAAGCCCGTTGTCTGGCCGCCGCCACCGCCTTTGGTGCGCCCTACACGCTGTTCATGGCCGAGCTGGAAGGCGACGTGCTCTACGACAGCGTGGTGGAGGCTGGCGGTAAGGTGTTTGTCAGCACGGAACTGCGCGGCGGCGGCACTACCACGCCGGAGACTGTGGCGCTGGCGGAACGGGGGTGGACAACCTGCTGCGCTTCGCCGGCATCCTGCCCGGTGATCCGGAGGTGGTGGCCTCGCAGGCGCTGGAGATTCCCGGCAGTGAGTATTACCGGGTCAGCGAACATCGTGGCCTGCTGGAATTTGCTGTCGCTTTGGGGGACGCCGTTCGTGCCGGTGATGTGTTGGCCCGGGTGCATTCCCTGGAACGTACCGGTGAAGCCCCGGTGGAGTATTACGCCCCCTGTGATGGTCTGCTGATCGGTCGCCGGCATCCGGCTTTAGTGAATGTGGGGGACACCTTTGCAGTACTGGCGGTGCCGCGCTGACTGGCACTTTGGTGCACGTTAACAGGGTATAACAAAGCACAAACACCCTTGCCGGGAAGGCGCTGCTAATGTTCAGGTTCTATCAAGAACAACAGGACTGACGGAGCAGCCATGAGCGACAGCAAGTTTGCCCAGCAGGGCATGTCATTTCGTGAAAGCGTTGAGCATATGGTGGACCATGCCATCGGCATCATGGGTCTTGATGCGGGGATGGGTAATGCCATGAAGGTGTGCCAGAGCGTGGTGCAGGTATCCTTTCCGGTGGAGATCAACGGCAAGGCCGAGATCTTCACCGGCTGGCGCGCCACCCATAGTGATCACCGGCTGCCTTCCAAGGGCGGTATCCGTTACGCCCCGATTGTGGATCAGGATGAAGTGGAAGCGCTGGCAGCGCTGATGACCTACAAGTGCGCCATCGTCGATGTGCCCTTCGGCGGTTCGAAAGGCGGCCTGGTGATCGACCCGAAAAAATACGAGCGCCACCAGCTGGAAGCCATCACCCGCCGCTTTGCCCGCGAACTCATCAACAAGGGCTACCTGAGCCCATCCCAGAATGTGCCGGCCCCGGACATGGGCACCGGCCCCCAGGAAATGGGTTGGATGGTGGACACCTACAAGCAGATGTTCCCCAACGACATCAATTACATGGGTGCGTTGACCGGCAAGCCGGTGGAGCATGGTGGCGTGCGTGGCCGTAATGAAGCCACTGGCCGGGGAGTGCAATACGCGCTGCGCGAGCTGTTTCGTCACCCGGAAGAAATCAAGCGTGCCGGGCTCTCCGGTTCACTGTCCGGAAAAAGAGTCATTGTTCAGGGGTTGGGGAATGTGGGTTATCACGCTGCCCACTTTCTGGAAACCGAGGATGACTGTCTGATCACAACGATCATCGAACGTGACGGCGCCATCATTAATGAGGACGGGTTGAATGTGGGCGCGGTGCGTCAGCACATCGTCGAAAGCGGCGGGGTGAAGGGCTTCCCCGGGGCCGAGTATCTGGAAGATGGCATCAAGGCCCTGGAAAGAGAGTGCGACATTCTCATACCGGCGGCCCTGGAAGGGGTAATCACCACTGAAAACGCGCCACGCATTCAGGCCAGCCTGATCGCCGAAGCGGCCAACGGGCCGGTCACCTTTGAAGCAGACCGGATTCTCCGCGAGCGCGGTGTGGAAATCATACCCGATGCCTATTGCAACGCTGGCGGCGTGATTGTTTCCTATTTCGAATGGATCCGTAACCTGAACCATGTGCGCTTCGGTCGTCTGGACAAGCGCTTCCACGAAGCCCGCGGTCAGCATGTGATTGATGCCATTGAGCAGGCCACCGATACCAAGGTGCCTGAACATATCGTCAAGGAGCTGGCCCGTGGCGCCGACGAGTTCGACCTGGTGCGTTCGGGCCTGGATGACTCCATGCGACTGGCCCTGCAGGAAATCATCCGTACCCGTAACAGCAACCCGAAGATCGACGATTACCGCATGGCGGCTTATGTGATCGCGATTGAGAAGGTATCCCGGCATTACCGGGATATCGGTTTCTGAAAAAGAAGAGGGGCGCGGGGCTTATTCGATATTCTGGATCTTCTTGTTGGTTAAAAATTAAAAATATTTTAAAATCAGTATCTTATTGTGCTATTTGCATGGTGATTTTTGCTTTGCCCACCATGCTGCCCACCACTTTTAAGCCCTTGATTTAGCTTAATGAGCAAATGCGCGGCGCCTTTTTGTCTGCGCGCAACTGGTCAAAATTTAACCGATTTTTTAGGTTTATGAGGAGGGTTCTCTGCCCCTGCTGTTGCTACTAGAGTGATGATTGTGGCGTGGTTGTCTATGGCACTAGGTGCTATACTTTGACGAGGCTGGCAAGGGCATGAGATGCGGATATTCAAGAACAGGCCATTCAGTAAGTGGGCATCAAAAGAGGGCTTGAATGACGCCTTGCTGCTTGCGGCGGTTGATGAAATGGAGCGTGGCCTGATTGATGCGAATTTGGGTGGCCATGTGGTGAAAAAACGTGTGGCTGTCGGTGGCCAAGGCAAAAGCGGAGGGATGAGGACCCTGCTGGCGTACAGGGTTGGTGATAAGGCCTTCTTTGTTTATGGCTTCGCTAAAAGCGCACGCGCGAATATCTCTGCTGATGAGCTGAGGGCCTTGAAATATTTGGCAAAAGAGCTGCTGAGCTATAGCGATAGGGCATTGGCCAAAGCGATAAAGAGTGGTGCGTTAATTGAGGTGAAGAGCGATGAGTAAGTCAATACTGGACGCAGTGCATGAATCGGCGAAAGATCTGCACGAAGCGGGGGTAATGAAAGAGGCGACTCTCCGTGAGTTCGATGCGCTCTGTCTGCCGCCTGTGAAAGAGTATACGGCGGTGCAGATCAGGCGTATCCGCACTCGAAATCGCGCCAGCCAAGGCGTGTTTGCTGCCTATCTGAATACCAGTGTGTCCACGGTGCAGAAGTGGGAGCAAGGCCAGAAAAAGCCGAATGGCCCTTCGCTAAAGCTGCTGAATCTGGTGGCGGAAAAGGGGCTGGAAGTGCTGGCCTGAGTGGCTTGTGTGGGGCGCTCTGGTTACTTGATGCCGAGCGTCCTCCAGCGTCCGTGTTGTCTGCGTAAAACCCATCAGCCCCTTTGCCACTGCCTTCATCGGGCGTAATGCCTCTACAGCTAGCTTATGGCTCCAAGATTCTGGGTCGCAGCAATACTTGGCAGTCGGGATAGGGGGGGTATGAAAAGACATAATAGTGTCTATTTTTTGTTTTTGTGCAATAATTGGACATCATTGTGTCTGATTTGGAATGATATGACACCGTCCCTGATTGACGATGCCGATGTCCAGCAGGCATTTGCCGCCCATCTGCGACATTTGCGCAAGCAGGCCAAGCTGTCTCGCGATGCGCTGGCTGAGCGTAGTGGGGTGCCTGCCTCCACCATCAAGAAATTCGAGCTCACCGGCCAGATCTCGTTCCGGCAGTTGCTATTCCTCTGGCAGAGTCTGGACGATTTGCGTCGCCTGTACGCGCTAACTCGTCGCTCCCTTGATCAAGTGGAGATACCATCCAGTATCGATGAGGTGTTGAGCGATGACCTTTAAGCCGGTCCGTAAGCTCACGGTGACCCGCACGCTGGCAACGGGGCAGGCAGTGACGGTTGGCGTGCTGGCGCAGAACCGGCAGGGCGTCTTCTTTCAGTACGATGCCGATTATCTCGGGCGCTTCGGGAACCTGTCGCCCTTTGGCCTGAAGGCAACCACTGAGCTGCAGCTTGCTCCCAAAAGGCCGCATTCCGGCCTGCATGGCCTGTTCGGCGATAGTCTGCCTGATGGCTGGGGTTCCTTGCTGCAAGACCGTGTGTTCCGTCAGCATGGTATTCTCCCTGCCCAGATCACCGCCATGGATCGCCTGGCGTTTGTCGGGGCTTCCGGGATGGGGGCCCTGTCATTCTCGCCGACCTCGGAATACCGGCTTGCCTCAACCGGCGACATCGACCTGGCGACGCTGGGTATGGAGGCACAGGCGTTTTTTGACGGTCAGACGGAAGAGGTGCTGGCGGATCTGGTGGCAGCAGGCAGCTCCGGTGGCGCCAGACCCAAGGCGCAGCTCTACATCTCCCCGGATGAGCCAGGTCGCTGCCGCACGGTGGCGAGGCCAGGCGATGAGGCCTGGCTGGTCAAGTTTACCTCCCGGAATCTGCCCCTCGGCCATGAAGAAGGGCTCTGTGAGGCGGTTTATCTGCACCTGGCCGGAAAGCTGGGGCTGGAGCCGCCTGAGTGGCGATTGTTTGAGGCGCCAGAGCAAAGTGGTGCCCGTGCCTGGCTTGGGGTAAAGCGGTTCGATTGGGTAAGCCATCCCCAAAAGGCAGGTCGACTCCATATGCACAGTGCCTGTGGCTTGCTGGATGCGGATTTCCGGACGCCCAGCCTGGACTACGAAGATCTGATCAAGGCCAGCCGCCACCTGTGCCGCTCACCAGTGGTCGGCAAGCTGCAGTTCCGCAGGGCCATGTTCAACCTGTTTGCCTGCAACCAGGATGATCACAGCAAGAACTGGGCTTTCCTGCAGGATGATGCCGGCGAATGGGTGCCTGCCCCTTTCTACGATGTGACCTTCAGTCCCCATCCGTACCAGGAGCATGCCACCGCCTATGCCGGTTTCGGCAAGAATCCACCGCTGAAAGCCATCCAGGTGCTGGCGGCGAGGGCGGGTTACGCCAAATGGGAGCAGGCCCAGCACGATATTGATGAAATCGTGGGTGTTCTTGCTGATTTTTCTGTTGTTGCCAGAGAGTTAGGTGTCGATGGTGGCGTTGCGAAGCTGATCAGCCGGCAGCTTGCTGGTTTGAAGGATGGGTATGGAGGCTAGCCTGTCCTCTACTCAAGAGGGGCTGAGGCGAGGCGCTGTGGCTGTCCCTTCTCAGGCTTTCTTTGGTCTGCGCCCTTGATTGGTGCTGCTGTGGTTCTCGGCTTGAGCAAGTGAGGCCGCCGCTTTTATCCGGTTGCGGAAGTAGTCGAGCAGAGACTGGTGCCTGTGCAGGGCTTCTAGTTTCTCATCTGGTGTTAGCTCAAGGCTTTCCTCTGCTTGTATGTTGAGGCCGACCTCAAGCTCGACCAGCCTAAACAATATATTGCTCATCTCTTTCTGGGTTTCCGAGAGCTCCGCCCGGAGCTCTTCATTATGAAATATCAGCTTCGAGCGTTCCTTCTGCAGGTGGTCGAGTTTGCCTGCGGCGGACTCTTCGTGACGCTGAATATTCTCCTGAATAGCGTTCTGGATTGCTGCATTCCTGTCTTTGAAATAGCCGCTTTCCTCTTTGACTAGCCTCTCCACAGTTTCGGAAACACTTGTTCTCTTGGAGAGAGAGGCAAGCTGACTTTTCGCGCGTGGACTGAGCCTGACTTGGACCACCTGGTTTCCGTGCTTTTTGTCTGATTTGTACCTTCTCCATGCGGCCTTGAGATTCATGAGCTCCTTCTGGCTGCTGCTATTGGTGATCAAATAATGAGCGGCTTCGAGGAGCTCTGGGTGAGGGTTATATGGGTTTGAAACCTGGATGGACGCGCCTTTTCGTCTCAAGTGCTGCTCCAGCCAAGTCAGCATTTCTTGATCATTCGTGAGCCAATCCTCTAGAGGTATTTCTGACCTTGCCATGCTGAAAACCCCGAAAAATTAAATAGTACGAGTAAGACGTATTATAGACGTATATTCGTACTGCTAAAAACATGCCATCTGGTATAATTACGACAAATAGAAAGAGATGACATATTTCGGGGGGGGGGCATGCTTGGATTGCTAGGAACATCAGCGGAATTTGATCGGCGGAATGGTCTCGCGTCTATTGCAGGGCCAACCCGTTACTTCTTGTATCGGCTGCTTTGCGACGATGAGGGGCGTGGCGTTGCGTTTACAGTCCAGGACTATGTCGAGCGCTTTAAGCTAAACGACAGGGTGGTGAGTAAAGCAATCCGGGAGTTGTCTGAGAGCGGGGTGTTACAGAAACGATTTGTCGATGGGGGGCTGGGAAAAAGAAGGAGGTGCTTGGAGCTGGAGCCTCAGCTTGAGGAAGCGCTTGCTGGTCTGGAAAGTGAGCAGCCGGTCGTTGAGCTCCGCAGTCTTGCTGAACATGTGTTAACTGCGACAGGAGATGATACAGGCAAACCAGGCCAGAAATGGTTGACTCCCTACAATCGTTTGGTGCTGGCGGCGCTGCTGGTTAGGTCCAATTCAGCGGGCGCAGTATATGGGGTTGGGGGCAGTGATCTGAAGCGCTTGGCGGGCCTGACCGATGACGGATTGAGATCCCAGTTGAGTACGCTGATGCAGCGTGGATACCTTCGAAGCCGGGTTGCAGGAGTAACCGGGAGGTATTTGTTGGGAATGTCGAAAGGCGCATATTTCATTAACCTCGCTCACCCTGACTTTATGGGTATAGGTGGCGCTGCCTGCTTTCTAATCAGGGAGGCCAAACTAAGTAGTGAAGAGAATCGGTACCGTACGGCTTTTGGTATGTACAACGCAGCCAAAGTGATTGGTAGTTTGCAGCAGAAAGAGGCGAGGGAGGCTAATAAATCGGCTAGGTGGAGAGCAGGTGATACGGGAATACTACCTAGCACCCAGACGGCCATGGAGTTTGAGAGGGCTTTTACTGCAAGGGGGGAGTTGAGGGCTCCTTGCAACTTGCATGAGAACTTTCGAGATACTCCCAGTGAGAGATTTTCCCGATACCTGCAGATGCTCATCAACCGATATGCCAGCCTGATTGTTAATAGTTGCCTACATCATGGAGGCTGGGATGGTAATGATGAAAATGGAGAGCTTCGGACCGAAATAAGGCAGCATTTGGGTACCAAGGCGGCTCAGGCACCTTTGGCTGTGGTGGATGCGATTGTCTGTGCTTCAATCCACGAGGCAGTCAGGGTATGGGAAGTTTTGGTTTCGGATGCGGAGATTTGGAGGGTGGTCATGTCAGGGGCACGTTGCCTTATACTGCCACTATTTGAAGTGCGGGACGCTCACGTGGTTACTCCTATTGTCTTATCTGGTGAAGGGATTCCTGACGAGATGAGGGGGGAGTGCTGGAAAGTGAGCATGCTGCCTGATCTGGGAAGGCGGCTATATAGGCAATCGCACAGGAGGCATGCGGGGAAAGAGCAAGAGTTAGGTGCTCAGGCCGAATTATGGGGGTTGCGAGGTGTCGGGAAGAGATATCCTCTGAATAAATCACATGGATCCGGCCTGGCTGAAGATGCGAGTTTCAGCAATTTGGTCACCGGAGCCCCTCCCACTGAAGGCGATTGATTTGGTTTAACCTTTGAGTGGGCTGCAGTCTACAGCTCAGAGATGCTGCGGCTCGTTCAGCTTTGTGGAAACGGTAATAGTAATGATAAGGCAGGTTGGCCTCTTGGATATTTACTGTATATCGTAACTCATTGATAAGTATGACCAAAGCACATGACTTCATTAATAATTACTCGATAGCTACCTCTTATGGAGAATTCCCTCCTCATTTCTTAAGAGGTAATCATGAGAAAGCGTCATCCCGAGAACACCAACCTTACCCTTCACCACTCTGGCCCCTGGAATGGATATGACGTCCAGCTACAGCGGGGACCGCTGTTCATTCCGTATCTGGAAAGAATTCATCAGGCCATGGAGCGAGAGGCAGACCGCCAAGCCAGGACAATGGCCGTAAGGGTGGATCTGAAATTGCCAAGGCACGGCTACATGCGTGATGGCGATCTGTTTGGTTTCTTTATCCAGTCCCTGCAAGCACAGATTGATGCTGATATGGATCGGCGTAGACGAGAGGGGCGCCGAGGGCCTGCTTGCAAGGTTGGCTATGTCTGTGTGAAGGAGACGGCAGATGCCTTCCATCACCATTACCACCTGTGTCTCTTTCTGAATGGAGAGTGCTACCGGGGATTGGGGCGGATGCCAGAGGGGTGCAGGGCCGGAGCTCAGGATTTCGACCCTGACTTGCCGGTAGATCCTGCTGCCGGGGAAGCCGACAGTTTGGCCAAGAAAATCGTACTTGCCTGGTCCAGGGCGCTGGGCTTGAGCATGGAGCAGGCTGTGGGGCTGGTGCACTTCTGTGAAGGCGGAGTGTACTGGGTCAGGCGTGGGTCTATGGAGTGCGATAGCCAGATAGCGGGGCTATTCAATCGTCTTAGCTACTTTGCCAAGCAGGAGACAAAGCAATTCGGAGACGGAAGCCGGAATCTGCGTTGTAGCCGGTAGGAGATGAGAGGCTGGGTGGTCGTCCGCCCAGTCTTATTTTACCAACATGCCGCATCTCATGAGATGAAGGAGATTGCTCATGAGAATCATGCGTTTGAAAGAAGTGATGGATACCACCGGCTTGGGACGGTCCTACATTTACAAGCTGATTGCGGACGGGGTCTTTCCGAAGCCGGTTCCGTTGGGTGCCCGTGCAACGGGATGGGTCTCGGACGAGGTGGAGTCCTGGATTCTGGAGAGAATCGGAGATAGGGATCAGGCAGGGTGATGCCTTTGGTAATGCGATTGCATTGACGCATGTAATGCCGTTGCATTACCATCTGTTTGTCATCCCCCTATCGTGCAGGAGGCGGCCATGGCCACCCTTGAAGTTGAATCTACGCTGACAGATCGGTATCAGACCACCGTGCCGGAAACGGTTCGCCGTGCTCTCAAGCTCAACAAGCGAGACAAGATTCAGTATGTCATCCGTCAGAATGGCGAAGTGGTCTTGACCCGGGCTACCAGCGAAGGCGATGACCCGGCTCTGGGGTCGTTCCTGGATTTCCTGGCGATTGATATCGCCGAGCATCCGGAGCACATCCTTGCGGTTGAGGATGCGTTAATGCAGCGTATTCAGTCGCTGACGAAGGGTGTCGAGGTTGATCTGGATGCGCCTTTACAGGAAGACGATGAATGAGTGGGAGGCAATCGACCACTCTAACTATCAGTGGGTGGGCGGTTTATGCTCACCCATTATTTATGGAACAGCTTGAAACCCTGGCAAGACAAGTCGAAAGCCTCAAAGAAAAAAATCCCGAGGGGTTCACCAAGAAAAATGCTACCAAGCGATTGGCTGCGATTGCCAAGTTAGCATTCGAGGTTATCCCGCAGGACCCTGCAAGGCCGGAGTACCGGCAGGGTGGTACGCTTGGCGCTGATCACAAGCACTGGTTCCGCGCGAAGTTTTTTCAGCAATACCGGTTATTCTTTCGTTATCACGCCTCAAGCAAGGTGATTGTCTATGCTTGGGTAAATGATGAGGGCACCAAGCGGGCGTATGAGAGCTCCGATGATGCCTACCGGGTTTTCCGCAAGATGTTGAAAAGTGGCCACCCTCCCGATGATTGGGATCAGCTTTTGATCGAAGTAAGACGGGATGAGCAGAGTCAGGAAGCCATGCGTTCCCTAGCCGAGCAAGCCCAAAATCAGGACATGGGTTACTGATCTTCTTTGCCGTTGTTTCGAGTTCGCAAATCCTCTTGATGTGTAGGGTTTTGCCATCCCGAATATGTATAAGAAGAGTTTGTACACCAACCTGAAGTGGGCTGATCGATTAACTGATTCTGTGGAGAATCAGTCCTTTTTGTAAATGACGGTCACTTTGCCGGCAGGTTTGTTCTTGCCTATCTCATAATCAGGGTTGAAAGTGGCGAGGTTATGAGCGGCGATGCCAATCACTGAGGCAAAGCCAGTAACCTGGGTAAAGCCAGTCGGGATAGCGAAGCTGGCTAAGGAGGCCGCTCTGTATTCCGTGTACACGCGGCAACGTAGTCCTTTCTTTTCAATAGCGCCCTCGACTTTGTTTACCACGGAGCTGATGTTCTTGACCGCGACAATTTGAAAGGGAAGGTCTGAATAACTCGCTCTTTTGACGTTTGCGGTTTTCAATCAGCTTCTACCATCAAATGGTGGCCACAACCCACTCTTGAGTGTTCATTTTTTCGCCTGATTGCCGCGTTTTGGCGGCAATCAGGCGCACTGCCCCTAGGGCAGCAACACCCGTTTCACTCACAACAGGTTGTGCAGCCCCGCTAGAAAATAGAGTCGGTTGGTATTCTTCGCCAGCCCCCGGTAGCGAACCTTGCTGTAGCCGAACATGCCTTTGATCACTCGGAAGGGATGCTCCACCTTGGCCCGCACGCTGGCTTTGATGGTTTCGCATTCCTTTGCCACCTTCGACATCGTGGCGCGCTTACCCGGCCGCTCAGCGATAAACCAATCCACTTTACGTCTCTTGTGCTCTTCGCGTTTCTCGATACCGCAATAACCCGCATCTCCCCAGACCCGCTTCTCTTTGCCATGCAAAAGCTGGCCTGATGCCGTCAGGTCATGTTCATTGGCAGCGGTAGTGGCAAGACTATGAATCAGACCCACCGTGTCATCGACACCAATATGACACTTCATGCCAAAGTGCCATTGATTGCCTTTCTTGGTCTGATGCATCTCCGGATCACGGGCCTTTTCCTTGTTCTTCGTCGAGCTGGGGGCTTCGATAATCGTCGCATCAACGATGCTACCTTCACGAACCATCAGCCCGTGTCGTGACAACTGGCGGTTGATCTTCTTAAACAGCTTCTTGCCAAGATTGTGCTGTTCCAGCAGGTGCCGGAAGTTCAGGATCGTTGTCTCATCAGGAACCCGAGAGAGACGAATCCCAGCGAAACGGCGCATGGACTCGATCTCATACAAGGCATCTTCCATCGCCGGATCGCTCAGGTTGTAGATGATCTGCATGACATGGATGCGCAGCATGCTCGATAGTGGGTACGGCGGCCGGCCACTGCCGCCAGAGGCGTAATAAACGGCTATCGTGGACTCCAGCGCCTTCCAGGGCAGCAACTGATCCAGCTTCTCAAGAAACACTTCCCGCCGGGTCTTGCGCTTCTTGTGTTCGTATTCGGCTTCGGCAAAAGTCAGCTGGCTCATGGCAGTTCCGGCTAGTGGCTGATAGACAGTCCTGATTATGGCAAAGTCAGGAAGTTTTTCAGAGGATCCAAAGGAAGCTTTCTTGGCAATGAGTTCAGAGAGCTTTTCAGTAGTGATGTCTTCGGAGGTATATTTTTCGATGTCAATATCTTTGCTCATTGAGTTTTCCTTGTTTGAGGAGTTGATAAAACGGGCAGATTTGCTGCCCGTTCAAGTCAGCGACTGGTTCTTGTTGAAGTATGATCAAAGCTCCGCTATCTGCTGTAGCGCATCTTCATAAGCAAATAGCGTGTCGAAGTTTTCGTTGTAGATAAGGTAGAGGGCGGACTGTATATTTTCGTGGGGTGTTTCCTCGATGACGCCCTTGAATATGTTGGTGTGATGCATGCTGCCGGATAGCACCATGAAGCTGCCGTCCTCCATTACCACCCAATCAATGGTTTCGAAGGCCCTTGCTCCTTTGTATTTATCAAGAGTTTTATGGGCAAGATCGAGGGATTCTTTATTTTCTCTGTTGATAATGGATAATTTGTTTTTTAAGTCGCTAATTTTCCTTTTATTTATGTGCACATCTTTTTCCGCGCTTTTTTTTGCTCTGCACCACGTGGTGTAACTGCCGTCAGGTTTTTTTTCCCAACATGCTTTTCCGCTGTCTCTGCGCTTCTGTACTTTCTTGATTAAAGCGATGTCTTTTTCTATTTTGAAATCTATATCTTCTATTTCTTGTCGGATTGCAGATGGTCTTTGATCATTTTGGGCGCGTTCTATCATTTCATTTGCTGTATCTCTGTAATTCTTTTCTATGTCCTTGAAATCACAGGTGTAACGAACGACATCTCGGCCCCGTTCGTCCTCAATGACAGACCAGTCTGTGCTCTCACAAAGCTTACGGTTATCCAGCGCCTGGCCAACCGTATATTCAGGGAGTAATTCAAGGCGCCCTTCCCGAATGGCGTCTATTTCAGAAGAACATCCGGATAGGGCTGCCAGAGAAATGCATGCTAGGGCTACTTTGAGGTTTTTCATGATGGTTCTCTTTTAAAATCGTTCCATGAGGTGATTGGCTTAAGCACCAACCACAATTAATAGGAAACAGACGATCCAGACGATGAAGTACGCCAGGTTCTGCTTCAGGGCTTGGGATCGTTGGTAGAGATAAACGGGCACCAGCCACACCCATCCACCAAATGTGCTGGTGTCAGTGCCGGCTTTCTTGAGTCTCTTTTCATCCAGGAAAGACAGGGCGATATTGAGTATGAGAGTGATGTAAATGAAATGGCCGCTGGCAACGGCTTGCTCGGCACGGTACTCGCTGCTGTGAACCATGTAGCCCACAAAGTATTCCAGGGTGAGACCGATTAGTGGGGCAAACGCCAGAATCCATACAACGGTGTTGTTGACTTTGGCGCCGGTTAGCGGCGGTGGGGTCGTATCATCAAGGTGCTCTCGAAGCTGGGTATCTTCGATGTTGGTCCAGTCCGCGAACCCCTTCTTCCAGACGGATGATCCGTGGCGCAGTGTGCCGTTGCTGATCAGGGTGATGAGATCGGTTTCAGAAACGCCCCCCTTCCTTTCTCCGTTGAGTTCGTAGGACCAGATCTCGTTCCCCGTGGTGCTGTTTTCCATTGTTCATTCCTTGTAGTGGCTGTCCTTCCATGGTTTTTAGCCAAGCACAGGTCGAGTGCTGTGCCTGGGAAGAGCGGTCTCCCCCTGGCGCTGTGTCCGCTGGTTTGGAAGGTGTGTCTCAGTTTGAGTGTTATGTAATTCAAGACTCGCAAAGTATTGCAATGCTATACCTGTGGGGTCAAGTATTCCGGTACGACAGAGGTATGGCTCTGCCGTAGCGTTGCTCTATCTGATTGATGGAGTGGGCGTGATGAGCTTTCCCGAGCGCCTGAAGGCGGCACGGTTGGCGTTGGGTATGACGCAAGAACAGCTGGGCTTCGAACTAGAGGTGACCAAATCCACGATATCTGCCTGGGAAAATGGCCGTGATTCGCCCGGATTCCGGTTGCTGCCGAAGTTGAAGGCGGTCCTCGGTGTATCGCTGGATCATCTGATCTGCGGTGATCAGGTTGAGGGTGCCTCAGAGCTGAAGTCCAAGTATGACGCCCAGGTACGCAATGACGCCGAAGCCCAGCTGCTCAAGGGCTACCGGCGCCTGTCCGTTAAACGTCGCCAAGGTCTGCTGGCCATGATTGATTAGCCTGCCTGTTTCCCGGCCAGCTTCTGGCTGAGTCCCTGTACGGGCTGCGGTTGAGCATTGCCCGGTGGGGCAGTGCCTTCCGGCACGAACTCCTCCACGACCTGTAACCCTTCCTCCTCCGAGTATTCGAACTGAGCGTTGAGTAGGCCGGCATGAGCCACCTTGTCCAGCTCTGCCTGGTTGATACCTTGGTTTTCCCTGGCCTTGGCCGTTTCCCTGGCGTGGCTGACGGCGTCCTCCATGGATTGCTCAGCGCGCAGTGTCAGATCCACGTAGTAGATTGGTGCCCGGTGGCTCTGGGTGGTGCTCTTCCCGCGCAGCTTCAGCTCCAGCGGCAGGGTGGCCAGGTTGCCACCACTGATGGCATGGAAGTAGCGAAGCCGAGCCGCCAGGGTGCGGATGCTGTTGTAGCCAGTGGTCCGGAACACGAAGCAGCCCAGTTCATCCTCTTCCCTGATCCGTACATACAGCCGCCCGTAGGGTTTGCACAGATCGTGGGCGCCGAATTCGCATAGGTCGGGTGACGGGCAAGGCCGTTGCTCCAGGCCCTGGTCGGTGCGGCGTCGGCAGGTCTCCCCGTCGCCACTGCACAGGGGGCGGCCACTCTTGCGCTCGAAGAAGGTGTACTCCGCTCGCAGGTTCAGGTCCGGATCATTGAAGGGTAGGGTGACGGGAATGCTGCGTAGCTTCTTGCCTTGTACTTCCTGACGCAGGGCCTCATCCAGCGGATGCGGTAGCCAGCCCTCCCGGGTCTGGATCTGGGTGGTGATAGTGAATTGGTCGTCTTTCTCCGGCAGACGCTTGCCGTTCTTTTCCACCATGCGGCCAATACTGATGCGGCCAATCACGGGTGGGGTAATGGCGAGTCCTTTGATCATGGGGATCTCCTGTTATAAAGAAACCGCACAGCCGCCGGGCAGGGCCCGGCGTTTATGCTGTTAGGCGTGGGATATTGAGTGAGGTGATGCGAGAACGATCAGGTGGTGGCCTTGACCAGGAACCGGCGACTGCCAGCGCGATGCTTGGGGAATTGCTGCAGTAGCGCGGGTTGCGCCTTGAGCAGGGCGTCAGTGTCGAGCACCGTACTGTCCTTGCTGCGCTTCCAGCTCACCTGGCCATCCATGAAGTAAGCCCGAGCGGCGTCACCCATGCGTTGCTGGATGCGTTGCTTGAGCCGGGCCTCCCGTTCGGCCAGACGGGTCAGGCGTTCCCGGATATCCAGCATCTCACTGAAATCGCCGTTGAGTGCGGTGTCTTCAATGAGATCCAAGGCTTCGCCATTGTCACGAGGGTAGAGCGCTCGCAGCGCCTGGTCGGCGGAGTCGGAGCCATCGGCCTCGGGTGGCGTATCGCTCTCCACCTGATGCCAGAAGGCCCGTTCCAGCTCAATCAGTTGATTGATGACCGTCTCATCCCGCTCGATGCGGTGTACCTGCAATTCCTGCCCGCAGATCAGCACCGCCACGTCCGCCGCCAGCTTGCCGGTGACGGCCAGTTGATGCTGCACCTGACACTGGATGTACTCCGGTACGCCATCGGCCCAGAGCCTGGCGCCATTAAGGCCAGTGGTTTTGCATTCCAGGATCTGTACTTCCGGGTTGCCCGCCACGGCATAGTCCAGATTGGCCAGCATCCAGGGCTTGTCGGCATCCGGGTGCTGCAAGACCGCATTCACTCGCCGCACCTTGTTGCCTGTCGCCTTGGCATAGGCCTCGGCCACCTTGGGTTCAAGAAGATTGCCCCAGTACAGCGGGGTATGGATGTCGTCCGGATCGGGGGCCGGTAACAGCCCATCCCGACCGGTCTTGATCATCCACAGCTCCAGCGGAGACTGATACGGGTTAAGCCCCACCGCCGCAGCGGCATCGCTGGCACCAATACCTTGCTTGCGGACCTTGAGCCACTGCTCCCGGTTCATGCCCTTGGTGGACACCAGGCGCAGCGCCGGGCGGGATGAGGATTTGATGGCGCGGGGAGTGCTCATGAGTGACCTCCTTCCAGTTGGGCCAGCCGCTCGGTAAAGCGATCATGAAGATTGATCAGCCGATGGGTCTGGGGCGTCTGATCCGAAGGGATCTCATGACTGCCGCCTTGACTGAAGAAGGTGACCACCAGATCGGTGATCATCTGTTGGATGTCGTCATGGGGTGGCAGATTGCCGTCATTCTCGAGCAGATAGGTGCCCACCTGTTCGCCCAGAATGGACACCACCTCGTACTCGAACACCCCAGGAAACCCTTGCGGGCCGTACCAGTAGGGCTGCACCTGCTTCCAGATATCAGGGATGAAGTCACACAGGGTGCTGATCAGTTCGATACAGCCATTACCCCAGATCTCCAGAAGTCGGTTGCCGCGCTCTTTGTTCAGCATTACCCCTTCATGGAGAAAGGCTCCCCAGAGGGCGGCCAGATGCGGGGAGAGTGGAGGCGCAGAGCATCTGGCTTCCGGGGCTACACGGCTATCGTGATTACGTTCTGTCATGGTCAGGCTCCAAACAATAAAAAGCCCGACCGGCACAGAGCGGGTCGGGCTTTAGTCGAGGGAAAAGAGTGAGTAGGGAATCAGTCAGGCCACCAGTTCCAGAGTCTGGCTCAGGGCCCGCTGCTTGATCTGGGCACCCTTGCCGAACCAGGCGGAATCCAGCCGGTTGTCGGTGCTGCGGGCGCGGCGTTCGTGGTCTACGAACTCGGTTACTGCATTCAGCAAGCCATAGGCCGTGCTCTTGGCAGACGGCAACTCCGCACCGCGACCGGCGCCGTCATACAGCGCCATGGCCTTCTTCATGGCCTGCTCGTTGGGCTTCACCAGCATGTCACCAGAGGCGTAGTTCACATCGGTGAAGACCGAGCGCATGACCTTCTCGGCGGTCTTGCGGGTGATGCGCCGCTCGCTGAGGGCCTTCAGCCGGTACATGAAGTCATCCCAGGCGGAGACGGAGATCCCCAGCTGTTTCTTGACGGCCTGGGCATCGAAGGTGGTGTTGTGGCGTACCTTCACCGCTTGGGCGGCTCCGTTCAGAGCCACCGCCAGGGTGTTGTTACACACCACTCGGATGCTGGTGAACTGGGCAGTGGTCGCCAAGGTACCGTCACAGGCGGTGGCCAGCAGCACATAGCCGTTGGTCTGGTCATTGCCAGCCAAAGAACCTGTTTGCCCGGTGCGGGCCAGCGCCCACAACTTGCGGCCACCTTTAAGAACGCCAGCAGTTTCCAGCTCAAAACCAGAGCGCTCGGTGAGATCTCGATAAAACTCCAGGATCTGCCGGGGCTGAACCACCTTGAAGCGGTTACTCACTACGGACAGAGGCGCCTGATTGTCGGAGCGAAACAGGACTTTCTGATCCGGGAAGGATGAGATTTGCCCGAGGGCGCCGGCCTCACTGCTAATGAAGCGAACAGGGGTCTCACGGATCTCCCAGTCCATGCCGGCTTCCCGCATCCAGACATTGAGGGGTTGTTGGCTGGCGAGCTGGTTGCCCAACCCATGCCAGGGGGTACGGCCTGCATAGGCCATGCTTTCGACAAGATGTGCCATGGTAAATCTCCAAGAATAACGATGAGCCCAAAACGGGCGGCTTAACGAATGAGAAGAGGTGGTTGAGTCAGTGGTAGAGCAAAAGCCGAAGAGTGAAGGCTCAGAGCCAGCCACGCTGGGCTAAGCTGACCCACTCGGAGCGGGACACGACGAAGTGATCCAAGACCCGCACATCGATCAGGGCCAGAGCGTCCTTGAGCCGGGTAGTGATGGTGCGATCAGCCTGGGAGGGCTCACAGCACCCGGAGGGATGGTTATGGGCGAAGATTACGGCAGCGGCATTGCAGGCCAGGGCCTGCTGTACCACCACACGGGGGTACACCGCCGCGCCATCAATGGTGCCGTTGAACAAGGGCTCGAAACTGAGCACCTTATGCTTGTTGTTGAGGAAGATGGCCGCGAAGACCTCGTTCTTCTTCTGGGCCAGGGCCATCTGCAGGAACTGGGCGACATCGGTGGGAGTGGTTAGCGCCTCCCGACCGGTCAGCTCATCCAGAAGAATGGTGGCCGCCGTACTGACAATTTCCTCAGGCTTAACGCAGCCCTGTACGTGGTACAGGCCCTGCTCGTTCTTTACGAAAGTGGGAATATCCATCCAGGCCTCCATAGCGGCATAAAGAAGCCCGCACTGGGCGGGCTTCAGGGGTGTGTGAGTGGTAAGGGGAGAGTGGGACTTACTCGGCATCGAGGCGGAAGCTGTGTCCGCAATCCAGGCATTCCAGGTTGTCGAGATAGGTCTCGTCGAGCTTGGCGCCCAGCGCAGCACCAGCTTCACCACCGGCCACGCCGCCAGCCAAACCGCCAAACACGGCACCGGCGATACCGCCGATGGCGGACCCGGCAGGGCC